>SUUI01000008.1 GCA_015062605.1 Eggerthellaceae bacterium
CCCGAGGGTCTCGTGATCACTCCCCGAGGGCTGAGTACAGAAAGTGTACTCAGTGGTGAGTACAGGTGAGTACACCCTTGGAGCACCTCGGCGAAAATACTCCCCAATAACGAAACATCACGTTGATACACGTGGCAACACGGGAGAGCACGAGACGACAAGCTGTTAGTGTGAGGAAACCTCCCGGAACAGTTGAGTGGGAGTAGGGCGTCAGCATTCTCCTGCCGCGAGAGATTTCCAGACTGCCAGCTTATTTCGTCTTTGGGTGCCAGGGTGGAAGTCTCGCGCAGTTTGGGCAATAATAGTGTGCGGGTACCAATGTTTCTTCAGGCGGAAAGGAGCTTACCATGTGCACGGGAGTTCGCTTCACAGACGGACACGGCAACATGTACTTCGGGCGCAATCTGGATTGGAGTTGCGGCTACGGCGAGCACGTGGTTATCACTCCGACTGGCTGGAGCCCCGATTCCCCGTTTGGTGCCATCAGTGCCATCAGCCGACCCATCTACGGGATGGGCATCGTGTCCGAAAACACCCCTCTGTACTTCGATTGCGCGAACGATGCGGGTCTCGCCGTTGCCGGCCTGAACTTCCCGGGCTATGCCCAATACGAAGCCGCTCCGGTACAGGGAAAGACCAATGTGTGCGCATGGGAGTTCCCTTTATGGGTGGTTGCCAACTTCCGAACGGTTGACGAAGTAGAATCCGCCCTTGCAGAAACGGCCATCGTGGATAGGCCCATCAACGACCAATACCCGTCCTCTCTGCTGCACTGGATCATCGGCGACGCGGAGCGCAGCATCGTGGTGGAGTACACGGCGCAGGGCATGCAGGTCTTCGGCAACGGCTTCGATGTCCTGGCCAACCAACCCGGTTTCGCCTATCACGCAGAAAACGTCCGGAACTATATCGGCTGCTCTCCCGAGGTCGAAGGTCCCGTCTCCTGGCGCACGGCTGAGCTCTCCTCTTACGGAAGCGGAAGCGGCATGCGCGGAATCCCTGGCGACTGCTACTCTCCCTCGCGTTTCGTACGCGCCGCGTATCATAATGCCTTCTATCCGCAAAAGGACACCGAGGCCGAAAACGTATCGCGCCTGTTCCACACGCTGGGGAGCGTTGCGATGGTGGACGGAGCATCCAAGATGCTCGACGGCGCTTACGAGATAACCGTCTATACCGGTGGCCTGTCCACGCGCACGAACACCTACTATTACAACACCTACGACGACCCGGCTATCAGAAGCGTGGCACTTTCCGACTACGATACGGATGGAACCGAACTGATTGAAGTTGACCGCTTCTAGCCTCTCAAAACTGCTTGATGAGCCTGAGGGTTCAGCCTATGTTTGCAGGAAAGATGTAGGCCGTCCCGTAAGGCGAGCAGTTTGTGCCTCCATCGAAATGCATGTCGTACTCCTTTCTCTTATCTACGCTCTCTCACTGAAATCGTAGTGCGCAAGAGTAGTCATGAGAATGGGAGTGACGATTAGCGGTTTCAAATGAGTTTTCTCTACCTAATATGATAAACCCCTCTGCAGAAACACATAAGGCAGAGGGGTTGTTTAAGATTGTGTAAGCCAGCTTTGGATGAACCATCAATTGCCGTAAGATTCCTAGGGGCAACTGAGGCTATCGATGAGATTGCCTAATAGATATTATGCTTCAGCAACCTCGGCGTTTTGCTTCTTTTCGGCATCTTCCGGAAGAACGAAGCCCAGTCTCCAAGCCTCGAATGCCCGTATTTCCTTCTCGTTCAGCTTGATGGCAAGCGCCACGACGGCGACATCATCTACCCAACCCAGAAATGGGATGCTGTCGGGGATGAGATCCTTGCCCTTCACCAGGTAAATCAGTGCGCCAAGTACGCATGCGATGACTTTCGGTGAAATCTCGGTATACTCACCCGTCACGTAGCTTTTGATCATGCTTGCCATTGTCGGCACTTTCGCGAGGGAGCCTGCGAGTGCCCCAGGAAGGCCGCTAATCCGCTCCTTTACCTGCCCGAGGAGGTCGTTTACCTTATCGGGGTCATCCATCATGCTCTTTGCTTGCGACATGCCGATGTCAAGAATCGACTGCGCGCTTTCTTCGCTTACTTGCTCTGCCATTTCGCCCTCCTTAAGAATGAATAGCTTTTTCGCTCATTGCCACTATAGCATACGTCAAGCGGCGCGAAGCACTGCTGTCGTCATGTGGGCTTTCAATCAATCACGCGCTACTTGCCTGCCGATGAAAAAGCCTGGTTTATTAGCTCGAGTTTCTTCTCGAAGATCTCAGCTGGAACGAGAGCGAATCCCTCGGCATCCTCACTGAGCAAAATGAGCCTTTGTCCTGTTTTGAGCTTGAAGTGGTCACGTGCAGCTTTCGGGATGACGATTTGACCGCGTTCGTTCATTGTGACGGAGCCCCACATGTTCTTGCCTTTGGGTGCGGGAGGTAATACGCGACCATCGTCCGTTGCCTCGGTCTTCAGCAAGCCGTCCACTGTAGTGCCGTAGACCTGCGCCAGACGTTGGCATTTCTCGACATCGGGGACGGTAGAGCCATTTTCCCATTTCGCATATGCTTGACGGGAGATGCCGATCTTTCCGGCAATCTCTTCCTGCGAGAAGCCGTGGATGTTACGCAACATGAGCAGATTATCCTTCAGCATGTCCATCTCCTATAAATCCGTCTTTTCGAAGCTTGCCGCAGCGTTTCTCAAAGCCAGCCACGTGAGAACGATATAGCACACTACTCCCGCTGCGAGCAAGCCGAGCTGCAAGGGGAGGTTCGCAAAACCGAATGCATTTAGCGCCTCAAAACCAGGGATGTAATGCGCGGCCTCCGCAATGCCCATTATCGCGAACGCAACGATAATGAAGGTCACGAAGGGCTTCGCGAACTTATACGATGTCTTGAAAAACCCCGCTATGAAGAAAAGGTTGAACAATCCGAACAACAGAAACGCCACTCCGAGGGCAAACGGATTCGCGTTCATAAGCGCGTTTTGCAGATATACCGGTGAATCTGCGAGCGCCGTCATGCGAACGATCACCACGATCGCCATCAGCAACAGCGTGCTCAGCTCGATGATGCATGAGAAGTACACCTTGCCCTTCGCCACGTCTTGTTTCGACACGGGCAAAAGCGCCGAAAACACCAGGTCGTTCGCTTCGCGTGCGTTCTGGAAGCTTTGGAAGATGCCAAGGCACGAGAAGAACACGCCGCAGAGAATCGGGTATCCTGGCAAAAAGAACATCAAGCCGAACGCGATGAAGATGTAGGAGAGGATAGAGGCGGAGAGCTTCATTTCCTTGAAGAGCAGGTTACGCATTTAAGGTCCCCCTTTCCAGACGCAGGAACGCTTCCTCGAGGGTTTCATCCTGTCCTTGATATCGCTGTGCAAACTCCTTTCTGGAGATAGCTGCCACGATGCGCCCCTTTGAGATGTACACGATGTCGTCTGCGCATTTCTCGATGTCGGAGATGATGTGCGTTGAGAAGAAGATAGCCACCCCAGCTTGCTTGATTTGACCGAAGAGTTCGAGGAGCTCGTCACGCGAGAACGGATCGAGGCCACTCGTCGGCTCATCGAGGATGAGGGTTTCTGCGTTGTGGGAGAGCGCGAACAGGAGGTTGCATTTCACTTTCATACCGTCGGATAGCTCACGAGGTGTCTTGTTTTCGTCGAGGGCGAACATACGCAGATAGCTTTCATACTTCGCATCGTCCCACGTGTCGTAGAAGCGTTTCATTACGTCTTTGATATCGCGGATTCTCTTGCGTGGATACCAGCTTATGGTGCCCGTAGAGTAGCCGATACGCTTCTTGATATGCGCTTCATTGCCCGCAAGCGGCAAGCCGAAGTAATCAATTTCGCCACAGTCAGGATGAATTAGATTCAACATCGATTTAATGGTCGTAGTTTTGCCGGCACCGTTTCTTCCTATGAAGCCGGTTATCCTGCCTGCTTTGAGCGAGAACGAAACCGCATCGAGCGTGAAACCAGGGTACTTTTTTGTTAAGTTTCGTATGCTTACGATATCCATTGCATCTCCTCAGAAAGATTTGATTTATAGGAATATCGTATCGTCTGGTTGCGTCTCCTTCTACCAACCATGCTTGGCGAATTTGGCGAATAATTGTTAACTTTGGTTGCTTTTCAGCCTGTATGGTCTACCCGCGGACGTCTTGCGGTTCCTACGGTAATCCCCGCAAGTCAAGACAAATGCACATTACAGCTCAGCGAAAAGCTGGCTTCCCTTGGTGTCGAGCCAATGCAGCAAATACGCTGCGATGCCTAAGAACAGCACGATCCATACAGCCATGTACGTTGTGGCATCGAGTGCTGATCCAAAAAGGAAATAGATGAGGATGAACGCTATGGCGATCCCCCAACCCCCGAGCATCAAGACAATGACAGCTCCGCTTCGCTTGAGGGGCATGAGTTCGTTCGTCCAGGAGACGTTAGCCATTTTCACGCCGAGGAACGAGCCTGCCATTGACGTGAACACCACATACGCGAATGGCACGATGCACATGAGCGCCTTGGGTGTAGCGGGCAGGTCGAGTGCGAACGCAAGGCACGCAACCGCAATAGCCAGTGGAGCCGCCGTCAGGACAAGATGTACGACTGCTTTGGCGCGCAACACGTTCTTTGACGCTATAGGAAGCGACTGCAGGATCCATAGGCTCCTACCTTCAAGCGATACCGATGGTGCCGCAATGGTATTGGTTCCAGCAAACATGCACAGCGCTCCGCATAAAACTACGCAAACGAATGCGAGATCGTTTCCCCAGATTTCAACTATCAGCTCGTTGATAGACTGGGCATTCAAAAGTGTCACCACACCGAAAACCAGTATGAACAAGGAACCCATACTTGAATTCAGAATATAGTTGGCGTTCGAGCGGTATTTCGCGAATTCCTTGCTCACAAGCGCGCTGAACGGCGATTTGAAGCTTGCGGTTTTCTCAACATAGCGGACACGTTTGGTTTTGGCTGAGGCTGTTGCGAGCTTTAGATAGCTATGCGACAGCGCCATCCAGGTCAATGCGACGAGTACGATGGCGATTACCAAGAACGCAGCGGTTGCTGTTACGTTACCCTCGCCGATGCTGCCGAACAGGTAGATGACATAAGCGGCGTCCTTTGCGCTGGCGCTGTACGCCGCGGCGTTCGCAATCAGCTCCATCATCGCTTCGCCAGCCTGGAAGTAGACGAAGTAGTACAGCGCGAGGAACGCCACGATGATGAGAACGGAAAGTAAGCTCTTATTTTCAAGCCTCAAGGCGATTTTCGCGACAATCCAGCTGAACAGGCATCCAACGCACAATACAACGGCTGCAGAGATGATGAGCAACGTGATACCACAGAGCACTTCCACGATGCCCGCAGAAGCGGTTCCCCAATACACAACGAGCGCGGGTACCAGCGCAATAGCCGTATACAGGGTTCCGAGTAGAAACGTGCTCATGAGGCGCGCGGCAACGATGTCCTTTATCGGGATGGGCAACGACAGCAACAGATCATTGTCTTTTGCGAGAAAAAGGGCCGCATAACCAGTAGCCACCGCGCCGAACACGCCGATCAGAATGGCGGTTCCTGCCATGATTACGAAGTACAGCCAACCTGCATTCGCATTGACCAAAGGCCAGCATAGCGTAACCGCCAACGAAACGAACATGCTTCCGAACACGCCGAATATGAGGATGACGAAGAACGCGAACCATGCGATGATGGACCCTTTCGAGCGCATCTGGTTCTTTTTCGCATCGTAGAAGTAGCCCTTGAAGATCTCTTGGAATTGCTTCTTCAGCAGGATCTTGAACATCTACTCAGCCTCCAGCTCCAGGAAAGCCTCTTCGAGGCTATCATCGCCCTTGACCTCTTCCATCGTGCCCGAGCGCACAAGCCTGCCTTGACGGATGATCGCCACCTTGTCGCACAGCTTCTCGGCAACCTCGAGCACATGCGTGGAGAAGAAGATCGCACCACCTGCGTCGCAGTGTTCGCGCATCATCAGCTTGAGGGTGTGCGATGCTTTCGGGTCGAGTCCGACGAAGGGCTCATCCATCACGATGAGCTTGGGTGCATGCATCCAAGCTGCGATGACGGCTAGTTTCTGCTTCATGCCATGCGAATAGGAGGCGATTGGCTGAGCGAGGTCTTTTGTAAGCCCGAAGGTGTCAGCCAGCTCGCGAATCCTAAGCTGGCGCTCATCGGGTGAAATGCGGAAAACGTCTCCGATGAAATTGAGGTATTTGATGCCGCTCATGTACTCGTACAGGTCAGGGTTATCGGGGATGTACGCAAGAACGCCCTTGCAATAAAGCGGTTCCTCCGCAATCGAGTGACCGTCGATGTACACGGTACCCGAATCGAATTGCAGGATGCCGACTGCGCACTTGATAGTGGTCGTCTTGCCGGCGCCGTTGGGTCCGATGAAACCGTAAATCTCACCAGGTGCGATGTGAAGCGAAAGGTCGTCTACGGCGAGCTTATCGCCATATCGTTTCGTCAAATGCTCGATGTTCAACATTGCTATAGTCCCTCTTTCAGAACTGAATCACCTATTGTTTCCGATCAGCTTGCCGAAGAGTTCGCGCATTGGGGATCCGCCCTCTAATAACGAACCTGTTGGAGGGAAATGGTACACCTTATCTGTCTGTAATCACGCGGACTCCGGGAGCACGCACGCCAGCGCGGCCGAGCGCTTCGGTGATTGCTTGTGTCAGGTCGAAATACACCGTCCAATAATCCGCGGATTTACACCATGCGCGCGTCGTGAACTCCATGGCTTCGTTGCTTCCGCCGGAAAGCCGTGCGAATGGTTCGGGGTCTTTTAGAACAAGGTTATCTGCAGCCATGACGTCCAACATGACCTTTTGCACCTTCGCCACATCCTCGCCCTTTGCGCAGCCGAATGTCAAATCGACCCTTCGGAGCTCCTCGGAAGACATGTTCGTCACGTTGGCGTTCATGAGCGAGCCGTTTGGAATCGAGACGGCTTTGTTGTCGATTGTGTTCAGAACGGTGTAGAACAAGTTGATTTCCTTTACGAATCCTTCGCCGCCTGCTGCGCTAATGTAGTCGCCAACTTTGAAAGGACGGAAAATAAGCAACATGATGCCGCCAGCAAAATTTGAAAGGGAACCCTGCATCGCCATGCCTATGGCGAGGCCGGCAGAGGCAAGCACTGTGATAATCGAAGCCATTGGAATGCCCAGAATACCGATAATCGAAATCAGCAGAATGACGTAAAGTGCGATCTTCGCACCATTGAGTAAGAACTTACGAAGCGTTTCGTCTTGGCGCTGGAATGCTTTCAGATTTTCCAGAATCTTCAGCAGCTTGTTGACGATCCATTTTCCGATGAACCAAACAAGCAAAGCCAGGATGATTTTCGCAAGTGCCTCGATGAGGATATCGCCGATTGCCGTTATATCAAACATTTCTCCATCCTTTCCGAAACGTTCGTTATGATGCCGTTGCGTGTGCTATCGCACGCAACCTTTGTAGGTATTGTACCTGCTTGGTTTTATCAATAATACGGGCATCGGTGCGATTGGCTGGGTTCTTGCGATCGTGTCCTACTTCGCCATCTTTGCGTGTATGGAGGTCATGGTGTGGCGTGCGTTCGGCGTCGATCCACGCACGATTCCCGCGCGCATGCGCGACATCCTTGGCGGGAAGTAGCGCTTAAGGATTGTTAAAGACGATTCCAGCAGCATTGCCACCTCGTGGGGGTCAACTTCGCGTGCACTATCTTATGCGTGCCATCGAAAAGGCAAGGCTTGCCGACATCAGCAGCAACGGTCTTACGTCGCCACCCAATTGAGATTCCGCGGACATATAATAGTAGGTACGATGGCGCTGCCTTTATCCCGGATGAGGGGGAAGGCGCGTCATCGTTAGAGCGAAAACCGCAAGGCATTAGAAGGCGAGTGACGTGGAATATCGGTTGCCAACCCTTGAAGACAAGGCTGATCTGCAGGATTATCTCGACGAATGCAGTGCGATCGTCGAGCAGAGCGTGATGCTGCATCAGGATTTGTTCGAGGAGGATTATCCCGCGTGGGTCGCCACGATCGAGCGATACGCCCGCGAGGGCAATGCGGATTGGGGCAGGTCGCTTTTCATTCTCTGCCGCGACGGTGGCGATGATGGCACCGACGGCGAGCTCGTCGGCCTTTTGTGCATCCGCTACGAACTCACACCCGAGCTCGAGGCGATTTACGGGCACATCGGGTACTCGGTGAGACCCTCGAAGCGCAAGCGGGGTTATGCCACGCGGATGCTCCAGCATGCATTGGACGTGTGCAGGGGCCTCGGGTTGGAATCGGTGACGCTCGGCTGCTACAAAGCGAACGTCGCATCTGCTGCGGTCATGAAGAAATGCGGTGGCACCCTCGTAGCCGAAAACGAGAACTACACCGAGGGCCAGATAAGTCAGTATTACGAGATCCGCCTCGTGTAATTTCTCGAGTAACCTTAATCGTGTAACCTAGAGCATGCGGACGGAAACGACAAAGAGGTGCATCTTGCCAAACACGGATTACGAAAACGGATTGCAGCAGCTGCGAGCGGCCATCGATGCGGCGGATGCCGTCGTCCTCGGTGCGGGCGCGGGGCTCTCAACTGCCGCAGGTCTCACATATTCAGGCGAGCGCTTCGAGCGCCTGTTCGACGACTTCATCGCGAAATACGGCATCCGCGATATGTATTCCGGCGGGTTCTTTCCGTTTCCGTTGCCTGAAGAGCAATGGGCATGGTGGAGCCGGCACATCTGGTGTAACCGCTACGAGCCTGCGCCGAAGGATACGTATGGAAAGCTGCTGCGATTGCTCGCCGGCAAGGATTTCTTCGTCATCACGACGAATGTCGATCACCAGTTCCAACTGTCGGGCTTTCCGAAGGAGCGCCTGTTCTACACGCAGGGTGACTACGGTCTATGGCAGTGCAGCGAGCCATGCCACGACAAAACCTACGACAATTACGATACGGTGAAGCGCATGGTGGAAGAGCAGCGCGACATGCGCGTTCCGAGCGAGCTTTTGCCGTATTGCCCCGTGTGCGGCAAACCCATGGCCATGAATCTGCGCGCCGATGATACGTTCGTGGAGGATGCGGGTTGGCACGAGGCAGCCGGACGCTATCAGGATTATCTGGATGCGCACCAAAGCGGTAAGGTGCTCTTTCTTGAGCTGGGCGTTGGGGCGAACACGCCGATCATCATCAAGTACCCGTTCTGGCGCTTCACGTACGCCAATTCCGAGGCGGCGTATGCGTGCGTGAACTTGGGCTCGGCGTATGCTCCCGCAGAGATTCGCGAGCGGTCGATTCTCATCGATGCCGATATCGATCGGGTCCTCGATGACTTGCTCGCTGCTGGAGAAAGGTAGGCTGATAGCATGGAAAGTGCTCGCAAGGTTCAGTTACTCGAAAACCTCGTGGAAACGCTATGCGCCGAACGCGGGGAGCAGCTTCCTGCGGCTTCCGATGCCGATGGCCTCTGGACGGCGTTTCGCGCGCTCGTGAACACGCGTCCGCCGTGGCCTGCTTCCGGGGCGTTCCTCGCGGCGCAGGACGAACTGCTGCAAGGTGTCATCGAGGAGGCGGGTATTCGTACCATCGCCGATGCGGTTCAGTGCCCGGCGGATCCGCGCCTGCTGCTTTGGCGCGGCGATATCACGACGCTCGCCGTGGACGCCATCGTGAATGCCGCCAACAGCCAGATGCTCGGCTGCTGGGTGCCCGGCCATCACTGCATCGACAATGCCATCCACACGTTCGCGGGTGTGCAGCTGCGTTGTGAGTGCGCTCGCATCATAAAGGCCCAAGGGCACGAGGAGCCGACGGGCGCGGCGAAGATCACAGATGCATACAACCTGCCCGCGAAGCACGTCATCCACACGGTCGGGCCGATTGCCGGCGGGCGACCGTCCAAAGAGCATCGCGCGCTCCTTGCATCGTGCTATGAAAGCTGTCTTGACCTCGCTGCCGAAAATGGTCTCCATTCCATCGCGTTCTGCTGCATCAGCACGGGCGTCTTCGGGTTCCCGCAGCGGGAGGCAGCCGAGATTGCGCTGCAGACCGTTCGCAATTGGCTCGCCGTGCACGATGCCGACATGAATGTCGTGTTCAACGTCTTCGGCAGTACCGATGAGCTGATCTATCGGGACTTGCTCGGCCTTTAGCTGCGCCTGTCCCTTTTTCCGTACTCAAAACGCGAATCCTTTCAGCTTCCGAAATCGCTCTGAGAGGCTGCTCTAGTGTGCGGTCGGCATTCTTCGCGCGCGTATGTTGTACAATCGAGCCATACATTGAAACATCGGGAAAGACCCGCCATTCCGCCGCACAGACGCTGGACTGGTTTCGGGTCGCGATAATGACAGAAAGGGTGGGGAAGAAGGCAGCATGCTGATAGGCATTCCAAAAGAACCTGCCGAGGGCCAGAAGCTGGTATCAGCGACCCCCGACACCTGCGGCAAGCTCATCAAGCTCGGCTACGACGTGTGCGTTGAAGCCGGCGCGGGCGATGCCGCGA
Source organism: Eggerthellaceae bacterium (assembly GCA_015062605.1). Lineage (GTDB taxonomy): Bacteria > Actinomycetota > Coriobacteriia > Coriobacteriales > Eggerthellaceae > SIG42. Next base: position 10,533 of record SUUI01000008.1, read on the forward strand.
ACTATCCGGACAGCCAATACGAGGCTGCCGGGGCGAAGATCGTCAGCCGCGAAGAGGTATGGGGCGCCGATATCGTCACGTTCCTCGACACGCCTCCGGCAGATGAATTGGCGCTCGTCAAGCGCGGTGCGACGCTCATCGGCCGCATGAATCCGTGGGGCCGCGGCGAAGACATCGAGAAGTTCAAGGAGATGGGCGTCACGGCGCTCGCCATGGATGCCGTGCCGCGTCTGACGCGCGCACAGAGCCTTGACGTGCGCAGCTCCATGATGAACGTGAGCGGTTATCGCGCCGTCATCGAAGCGGCAAACGAATTCGGCCGCACGTTCGCCGGCCAGGTCACTGCAGCCGGCAAGACGCAACCTGCCAAAGTCTACGTCATCGGCGTCGGCGTTGCGGGCCTTTCCGCCCTCGGAACCGCAGGCTCCATGGGTGCGGAGATCTATGCCACTGACGTGCGTCCCGAAGTCGCCGACCAGGTCGAATCGCTCGGCGGCACCTTCGTGGAGATCCCCGTTAAGCAGGAGAGCAAGGACGGCTACGCCAAGGCGCTCGACGAGGAGCAGCAGAAGCTCACGCTCGCGGTGTACACCGAGCAATGCGCGAAGAACGACATCATCATCACGACGGCCGCTGTCCCCGGTCGCCCCGCACCGCTGCTCATCACGGAAGAAGCCGTTGCGGGCATGAAGCCGGGCAGCATCATCGTCGACATGGGCGCATCTCCGCTCGGCGGCAACTGCGCGTTGTCGAAGCCGGGCGAGGTCGTCGTCACGGACAACGGCGTGAAGATCATCGGCTACATGGACCTGCCGAGCCGCATGCCCGGACAATCCAGCCAGCTTTACGGCCAGAACATCGTGAACTTCCTGAAGCTGTGCACGCCGGGTAAGGACGGCCAGCTCGTGCTCGACGAGGACGATGCGGTCGTGCGCGGCGTCACCGTGACGCTTGCAGGCGAGGGCATGTGGCCTCCGCCCCAAGTGCAGGTTTCGGTTGCCACGGCGAAGAAGGACGAGCCCGAAGCCGCCGCTTCCGCACCCGAACCCGAGAAATCCGCCGTGGCGAAGCACTGGTGGAAGGTCCTCGCGGCGCTCATCCTCATGCTGCTCGTGCTCTTCGCGCCCGCATCCATGCAGGCGCACTTCATGGTGTTCGCACTTGCGTGCGTCGTCGGCTTCTACGTCATCACGAACGTCACGCATTCGCTGCACACGCCGCTCATGTCCGAGACGAACGCCATCTCAGGCATCATCGTCGTCGGTGCGGTGCTGCAGGTGGTGACCGGCCTCGTTACGGGCAATACGGTCATCGTCGTGCTGTCCGCCATCGCGTTGGCGATAGCTTCCATCAACATCTTCGGCGGCTTCTTGGTGACGCGCCGAATGCTGAAGATGTTCGAAAGGAGCTCTGAGTAGCCATGGAGAATCTGCTTTCAAGCTTCCAGGCGATAGCCTATATCCTGGCTGCGCTCCTGTTCATCCTCGCGCTTGCCGGCCTTTCGCAGCAGAAGAGCGCTGCGCGCGGTAACACGCTCGGCATCATCGGCATGGCCGTCGCGCTCGTCGTCGTCATCGTGGTGGCGCTTGCGGGAAGCGGCAGCCATCTTCTGACGGCCATCTGCATCTTCGTCGTGACGATTGCCATCGGCGCGGTCATCGGCGTCTGGCGCGCCAAGAGCGTCCAGATGACCGAGATGCCCCAACTCGTGGCCATGCTGCACTCGTTCGTCGGCGCAGCGGCTGTGCTCGTGGGCTTCAACTCGTTTTTGGCGACCCCGGGTGCCAATACTCCCGAAAACGCCTACCATCTGGGCGAAGTCGGCCTGGCCGTCTTCATCGGCGCCGTGACGCTCACCGGTTCCATCGTGGCATTCCTCAAGCTGTCCGCCAAGATCTCCGGCAAGCCGCTCACGCTGCCTGGCCGCAACATCCTGAATCTCGTGGCCTGCATCGCGTGCATCGCCTGCATCGGCTGGCTCATCACCACGCGCGGCGTTGAGGCCGGTCTCGTGCCGCTCGTCATCATCACGGTCGTCTCGCTTCTGCTCGGCGCGCATCTCGTGCTCGCCATCGGCGGCGGAGACATGCCCGTCGTCGTGTCCATGCTCAACAGCTACTCCGGTTGGGCGGCTGCCATGGCTGGCTTCACGCTGGGCAATGACCTGCTCATCATCACCGGCGCGCTTGTCGGTTCTTCCGGCGCGTACCTCTCGTACATCATGTGCAAGGGCATGAACCGCTCGTTCATCAGCGTCATCCTCGGCGGCTTCGGCGAAGGTGCCACGAAGGGCGGCGGCGAAGCGAAGGATTACGGCACGCATACCGAGATCGACGCGGAAGGCGCGGCGCTCGCGTTGAAGAACGCGAAACGCGTCGTCATCACGCCGGGCTACGGCATGGCCACCGCCCAGGCGCAGTTCCCGGTCGCCGATCTCGCGCGCAAGCTGCAGGCCATGGGCGTCGATGTGAAGTTCGGCATCCATCCTGTTGCCGGTCGTATGCCGGGCCACATGAACGTGCTGCTCGCCGAGGCGAAGGTGCCCTACGACAGCGTATATGAGATGGACGAGATCAACGACGATTTCGGCGACGTGGATGTCGTGCTTGTCATCGGCGCGAACGACACGGTCAATCCGTCGGCGCTCACCGAGCCCGATTCGCCCATTGCCGGCATGCCGGTTCTGCGCGTGTGGGAAGCCGAGCAGGTCATCGCGTTCAAGCGCAAGATGGGCAATGCGGGTTACTCTGGCGTGGTGAACCCGCTGTTCTACAACGACAACACGGACATGCTCCTTGGCGATGCCAAGGCTTCCGTGGAAGCGATCATCGCGGCACTGTAAGCCACGCGATCGTTCCCTTTGAGATCGCCATCACGCGATCGTCATTGAAAACACAAGGCGGCGAGCTTTCGGGCCCGCTGCCTTTGTTCTTGTTGTGCGTGATTCGTCAGGGTTGCCGCATGTGCGCGGATGCCAGTGTGCTATGTGCCCGGTGTTTGGGAATCGGCGCGGTTCGGTTTCCTTCCGAGCGCCACGCGCAGTGCATGGAAGATTACGGCCACGAAAACGCCTGCCGCAGTCCACAAGGCGCATGCGAGCAGGACGTTCGGCATTCCTGCGGCAAACTGCACGCTGCCCGTCAGGTAAGCGGGAAGGTTCAGCTGTACGAAGGAGATCACGCCGAGAGCGGCTACAACCGCGACGAGCGCATACACAGCGATTCGCGCTGCCGGCTGCATCGTGCGGATGCGACCACTCGTGAAAACGCTTCTCATTTGGAGCCCCGCGTGCGCTGCGGCGAAGGCGAACATCCAATAGGAGCACAGCATGTGAGCCTGGCGTGCGATGGCGGTGCCGGGAAGCGCGGGCAGGAATGCGAGCGCATGCTTTGAAAGGATGACGGCGCTTACGGCCTGCCCGACCAGACAGGCAACAAGGCCGACGATGACGATGGCGCGAATGACGCGCAACGCCGACCAACGCCCCCGTGCCAGCGTTGCGAACCAGCGGCGATTCAGGACGAGGTGCACGCACATAAGCACGATGAGCGCGATGCCCAAGAACTCGTGCGGCGCCTCTTCAACGAGTGCGGTCGCCATCACGAGCACGAGTATGACGGCCAAGAGAATGTCGACCGTCATACGTGCGAATCTTTTGTTGCCTGAGCGTGCCATTGTTATTGCCTCATCAATGATTCGGTTCCTAGGCGGGGTGATGATTTGGAAGGGCGGCGTTTACATCGTCCACATGCTGAGAGGAGCACCGCGCTATGCCATCTTCTTCGCCCAGGCGGCCGCCTTGTCGCGCGATTCTGCAGCGCGGTTCCCTGTGATGGAAAGCCCCTTTTCGATTGTAGCGCCTTTGCAGATCTTCTTCAGGTGCTTTTCGGAGCCGCCCATACCTGAGCCTTCGTTCGTGCAGAAGGGCACGATGCGCTTGCCCGTCAGGTCGTAATGCTCCAGGAACGTGAACACGCACATCGGGCAGGTGCCCCACCAGTTGGGATATCCGAGGAAGATCGTGTCGTAGTCATCGATGGAAAGGCCTGCATCCTCAAGATAGCGCGCAAGTTCGGGACGAGCATCGGCCTGCAGCTCGGCTTTCGCCTCGTCGATGCACTTGTAGTAGTCCGCATCGTACTGTTTGACCGTTTCGATCTCGAAAAGGTCGCCGCCGACGGCTTCAGCTACGAACTCGGCCACACGCTCGGTGTTGCCCTTTTTCAGGTTCTTTATGCTTCCTGACCAGTAGTTTTCTCCCTTGCGGGAGTAGTAGGCGATGAGATTTGCCATGAGATTCCTTTCTCCGGGAAAGCGTTGATTGCCAGACAATGCCGATTATCGGATTGTGGAAAACGCCAGATCAGAGGCCTAAACCAGCGTACCACTCATCGATTTTGTCGAGCGAGTTGGCGACTTCGCTGCCGCGTATGGCGAGACCCTTGAGGACCTTTGCGCCCGTCATTTTGCCCAAGTCGTCGTAGGTGCCGCTGTCGCCGGACCCTTCGTGGCTGTTGAACGGGATGACGGTTTTTCCTGTCCAATCGTGGTCGTTGACGAAGCCTTGCGTAATCATAGGAAGCTTGTACCACCAGATGGGATAGCCCACGAAGATGGTGTCGTACTCATCCCAGTTCTGCACCGGATTGGCGATTTCGGGATAGACGCCGTCGTTCTGCTCCTGCTTTGCTCGGTCGATGCATGCGTTGTAATCCTCCGGATAGGGGTCAGCTGCCTGAATGCGATAGATTTCCGCGCCGGAAAGCGTGCTCAGGCGCTCCGCCATCTTCAACGTGTTGCCCGACCACGACCACAAAACAATCAGGCTCTTGCCTTTTGCGGACGAACCCGAGGACGCGCCCGAGGATGTTGACGATGAGGATGATGGGGAAGCAGTTGACGAGCTCCCCGAAGAAGCCGGCTTGCTGTTCGAGCATCCGACGAGGCCGAGCACGGCGCTTGCGGCCATGATGCCCGTCATGCCGATGAACGACCTTCTGCTGACTGGCATGTGGTTCATGTTCTTTCTCCTTTTCGTACGCATGGCGACTGTGTGAGTTGCCGCGGTTTTCCTTCTTGCATTAGCGCAGGCTTCAGCGCAGCGAGAATGTCACATCGACATCTCCCTGGCCGAACGCTGCGAGTAAATCTTCGCGGGTGGCACCATCGATATGAGCGAGCCGTGTGAAGCTCCACGTATTCGTGTCGTAATACACGGTGATCTGGTTGCCCTGGTAGAGGATGACGTCTCCCGGCTGCGTGGTTATCTGCTCGTCGTTCGTCGGCAGGCTCGTGCCCAACGGTCCGACCTTCTCGAAGTTGCCGTAATCGTGCAGGGAGAGCGTCAGAGGCCCGCCCTTCAGCAGCTCTGCGAAGGCTTTTGCTGACGAATTATCTTCGAATGACGCGTCGAACGTCGTTCCGTTCGCGGTGATGGTGAGTACGGGTTCCTCCTGCGCCGTTTTGCTGTCCGTTGCTTGCTGAGCCGATGGCGCCGAAGAGGTTGCGGGCTGCGACGGCTGCGAGGCTTGCTTTGAAGCACCCGAAGCGTCACATGCCGATAGCGCAAGCGTTGCGGCCAGCAATAACGCGAGGCAAAGTGATGTGCGACCAACCGATGTGCGCAGCCTTGCCGTCATTATGCCAGCTTTCCGTAATCTTCGTCCGAAACGGGCTCCAACCACTCGTTGCTCGCGCTTTCGCCGGGTACTTCGATGGCGAGGTGCGAGAACCATGAATCGGGCGCCGCCCCGTGCCAGTGCTTCACGCCTGCGGGGATGTTGATCACCGTGCCCGGCGCCATCGGAACGGCTTCCTTGCCCCATTCCTGGTAATAGCCGCGCCCTCCGACGCAGATGAGCATCTGACCGCCGCCCTTCTCCGCATGATGGATGTGCCAGTTGTTGCGGCAGCCGGGTTCGAAGGTCACGTTGAATACCGGCACCTGCTCGGTCGAGAGGGGAGCGAGGTAACTCTGACCCACGAAGAACTGCGCGAATGCGTCATTCGGCTGTCCGATGGGGAAGGGCATCTCCTTCGCGTGTGCGCGCATGGCAGCATCCTCAAAGGGAAGGTCGCCTTCGTCAGGCTCCCACACGGTCTTCGCGAGATTGAAGACGGCCCATGCCTTCGGCCAACCTGCGTAAAACGCCACATGGGTGATGATCGCCGCGATCTCGCGCTGGGACACGCCATGGGCTTTCGCATTTTGCAGGTGATACACCAAAGACGAATCGGTGATGCCGGATGACATCAGCGCTACAACCGTGATGATGCAGCGGGTTTTGACATCGATGTCCTGATTGTTCCAGTCTTCTCCGAACAGTACGTCGTCGTTGTAATGGGCGAACTCAGGGGCGAATTCCCCCAGTTGGTTGCGTCCTGCCGTCTGCGTGATCTTAGCTGCCATTGTTTAAATGCCTCCTTTAGTACCAGTCGTGCTTTTCATGGCGATCGAGTGCGGTGATGCGCTGCATTTCGTCGTCAGATAATGCGAATCCGTGGATGTTCAAATCTTCTGCTATATGGTCGGGATTGCCCGAACCGGGGATCACGATGATTCCTCGTTGCCGATTCCATCGGAGAATCACCTGCGGGATGGATACGCCGTGCGCATCGGCTATGGTTCTCAGCGTTGAGTCTGCCAAAAGTTCGGTGTTATGGCCTCGTCCTCCAAGTGGGTACCAGCCTTGCATCGCAATGCCCAGATCCTGGATGTAGGGTACCACGCCCTGCCCCTGGTAGTAAGGATGGATCTCGTTTTGTACCAGGGCGGGTACGGTGTCAACCTTCGGAAGGAAGTCCTCCAGCTCTTCAACGTACCAATTCGAAAGCCCGATGCTGCGCACCGTTCCTGCTGCGACAGCCTTTTCCATAGCCTTGTATGCTTCAACATCTCCAGCGCCAGGATGATGCAAGAGCAGCAGGTCGATATAACCTATATCGAGCGTATCGAGTGCTTGTTGAATCGCTCGCTCCGGATCTGCGAATTGATTCGGATAGAGCTTCGTCGTCACGAACAGTTCCTCGCGAGGCACACCGCATGTGCGAACGCCTTCGCCGACGGCATCCTCGTTGTGATACATGTAGGCGGTATCGATGAGACGTCCTCCAGACGAGGCGAGCGAATGTATGGAACCCACGCAGGTCGCGAAATCGAGCGAATAGGTGCCGAGACCCTGCGTGGGCATCTCATAACCGCTGTTGAGCGTTATCGTTCGCGGCAATTCGGCCACGGCGATCTCGGAGCCGGGCGCATCTTTTGAACTGCTGCCTGTTTGTTGGGATGATTTCGTCCCTGTTTTCGTGCGCACTGAAGCGCATCCCGCGAGCGCGAATGCGCTTGCCAACCCAAGGCATACGAACGAGCGCCTGTTAAGCATGGGTGAGTGATTCATGCTATACGGCTTTCTGCGCGCATGGTCTGTTTTCGGGATACGTTCATCTGCTGCTTCGAATTGTGAGCGCTTTTACCGCAGGTACTTCGCATAGAACTCTTCCAGTTTGTCGAACGGGATAGCGCCCGACTTGCCGCCATCGTAGAGGTCGGTGTGCGAGGCTCCCGGAATGACGAGTAGCTCCTTGTTATCGGCGTGTGCGTTGCCTTCCACCATGTTCGCGAAGGCATCCTTGCCAAAGTAGAAGGAGTGGGCAGCGTCGCCATGCATGATAAGCACGGCCGAACGGATCTCGTTGGAATAATGCAGGATGGGCTGGTTCATGAAGGACTCGCAACCGATGACGTTCCAACCGCCGTTCGAGTTGAGTGAGCGCGGATGATAGCCGCGATCGGTCTTGTAGTAGTCATAGTAATCTGCCACGAAGAACGGAGCATCCTCCGGAAGCGGGTCGACCACGCCGCCGCCGAGTGCGTACTCGCCAGCCTGGTAGTCAACCAGACGCTGCGCGCACATCGCAGCGCGCTTCTCATAGCGGGCTTCCTCGCTGTCCTCGGAGTCGAAATAGCCGTTCGCGTTCACGCGGGTCATGTCGTACATGGTGGAGGCGACGGTGGCCTTCACGCGCGTATCGAGCGCGGCGGCGTTGATTGCCATGCCGCCCCAGCCGCAGATGCCCAGGATGCCGATGCGGTCGGCATCGACGTGCGGGTGCAGTGAGAGGAAATCGACGGCCGCCATGAAGTCTTCCGTGTTGATATCGGGGGAGGCCATGTAGCGGGGCGCGCCACTGGACTCGCCAGTGAACGATGGGTCGAAGGCCATGGTCAAAAAGCCGCGCTCTGCAAGTGTTTGCGCATAGAGGCCGGAGCACTGCTCCTTTACGGCGCCGAAGGGGCCGGACACGGCGATGGCGGGGAGGGGACCTTCCGCCCCTCGGGGAATGTACAGGTCAGCTGCGAGTGTGATGCCGTAACGGTTTGCGAACGTCACCTTCTCGTGGTCGACCTTATCGCTTTGGGGAAAGGTCTTATCCCATTCCTGCACAAGCGTCAGGTTCTCAGTCTTCAACATGGTGGTTCCTCCTTATTTGAAAACGTTTTGATTTCTGCTATCATGGGTACCGTAATACATAAACCTAACTTTAGGTCAAGATATTTTTGGAGATGATTTCATGTACACGATCGGCCAAGTATCGGAGATGTTCGATCTGCCTATCTCGACGTTGCGCTATTACGATAAAGAGGGTTTGTTTCCAACCATGGAGCGCAAGAACGGCATCCGCAAATTCGGCGAAACAGAGCTCGAGGCGCTGCGCGTCATCGAGTGCCTGAAGGCGTCGGGGCTCGAGATCAAGGACATCAAACTCTTCATGCAATGGTGCACTGAAGGTTCGGCAACCTATCCGCAGCGAAAAGGGCTTTTCGAGAAAAGGCGCGAGGCCGTTCAAGACGAAATCGCCGAGCTGCGAAAGACGCTCGCGATGCTCGAATTCAAGTGCTGGTATTACGAAACGGCCATCGCTGACGGCAACGAGGAGCGCTTGGCGGCTATGCTTCCTGACAAGCTTCCGTCTGACGTGCAGACGCTGTACGATATCGCGCATAGCTAGCACGACGGGCGCGCATTGCGCCCTTTCAGATGTGCTCACTTCGTGGGGGAGCGCAGTTGAGCAGCCTGCAAACCCTATAATACGCACATGCGCATTCGGTCCACATATGGTTTCCGATCTGGCTTTGCGATGGCGGTTTTCTCGGCCATCGCTGCAGCGGCATTGCTTTTCTGCTGCCACGCTTCGCTTGCGTATGCCGAAACCGACAACATCGATGCTGCCCCTTCTGAACTTCAGCAGAGCATAGAGGAATCATCGGCCGCGTATAACAAGGCCTCTGCTGAAATCGAGGCGCTCGAGCAGCATATCGCTGAGAATACCGCTCGTATCGCCGAGCTCGAAGAGAAGATTCCCGTGCAGCGCGAGAAGAGTGCAGCGGCCATGCGGGTGCTGTACAAGATGAACAGCGGCGGGTATTCGCTGGTGAACGCTGTGATCGAATCGGGGAGCTTCAAGGAATTCCTCGACAGGATCTCGTACATGACTCGTGTCCAGAACAGAAGCCTGCAAGAGATCGTCCAGCTGACGGCCATGCAGGAGGAGCTTGAAGCCACCCGCGTAGAGCTCGAGCGGCAACGCGAGGAAGCGCTGAAGGAGCAGCAAGCTGCGAAGGATGCCCTTGACGAGGCCATGGCCATTCGCCAGCAGGTCATCGAGGCGGCAGCGCGCGAGGCGGCCGAGCAGGCCGCGCGCGAAGAGGAGCAATCCCAAGCCGAGGGGCAGCCGGAAGGGGAGGCATCGGATTCGACATCCGGAGCCCCCGCGGTTGACCCTGTGAACAGCGGGAACACCGATCGCGATACTTTCATTGCAGAGTGGGCGCCTCGCATCGATGCCTATATGGCAGGCTACCCATTGGCCGGATACGGCAGCGTGTTCGCTGCCGCGGCATGGGATTACGGCGTGGATCCGCGCTTCTCACCTGCCATCTCGTGGGTGGAGAGCTCGAAGGGCTTGTATTGCTACCGCAGCTTCAACGCTTGGGGTTGGGGCGGCATCAGTTGGAGTAGTTGGGAAGAGGCAATCGATGCCCATGTACGCGGTTTGGCGCGGGGTTATGGCTATACCGTCTCCGAAGCTGGCGCGAAGAAGTATTGTCCGCCCAATTGGGAGCACTGGTACAACACGGTCTGTGCCGAGATGGGGAAGATCTAAGAAGCCGCCCGACCTTCTCCGATTCTTTCTTTCCAACTATGAAACGTTCCTTGACTGCCAAGATCGGTGTGTCGACAGCACGGTTTGCTTATTTGCTACGCTTTTTCGGCGTGGGAAGGTCTGGGAGCATCTCGGCGACAAGCTCGGCAAGAGCGATGCGATCCTCGATATCGACGAGCAACATGGGTGAGCCGCCTTCATAAGGCATCTCGTAGGTTGAAAGCACTGCCCGGGAAGCGGGCGTATCCTTCACGAGGAAGCGGTCATCGTAAATTCCACCGAAGATCTTTCCGCGCGAGTAGAGCATGTATTCGCCCATCATCTTACGTGAGGTGATTTCGGGCGCGGCGCTCAACAAGTCAAGCACGTAGTCCAAATACTCTTTGCTGCTCGCCATATCCTCTCTCTTTTCCTTTTGTGCGTCTGTAGTGCAGGAAGAGTTAACTGATTGCGAAAAGCGCCTTCGATTGGCTGGCAATCAGTTCGGGATCCCAGCTTGCTGCGGATCGTACGGCAGAATAGGGATCATTGATCGTGACGGTCCCGTCGGCGTTGAGCCCGGTGATCAGGAAATAATGGCCGCCTTCGGTGAAGTCGCCGGGGCCGACGTTCGCGATGACGAGCTTGCCTGAGGAAAGCGCCTGCGTAATCGAGTAGGCGTCCGTGCCGATTTGCTGGCTGTTGAGGCCGAGCTCGTTCGCGCCATCGGTGAAGAAAGCGCTGTCGGTGCCATCATAAGCTGTTGCATAACCATTATCGACGCACCACACGCCCATCGTGTAGGGGTCCATCGACGTATCGCCCGTGAGCGCTTGGTACGCCATCGCCATCGTGGTCGGTCCGCATCCCGTCAGTGCGAAGGTCGTCGAGCTGTATTCGGTGTAGCCCCAGCGTTTGTCCCACTGGTAAAAGCGCGGCACGCCATTCGAGGAATCGTCGGTATGGCTTTCGTTATAGTCGGGCCCGTCGGCGCAGTACTTCTCGGGCCAGTCGCGCACGAAGGAGACCGCTTCGGGCTCCTTGGCGGCGAGTTTCAGCAGCTTATAGCGCACCGTGGGGCCGTCTTCGAGGTACTCGTCGGGGTGCGAGGCGATCCAGAACGCTTCGGCGTTCGTCTGGGCTTCCTCGACGAGCATGTCGGCGAATTCAGCGCCGATGATGATGGCGATGTAGTCGTGTTCGATTTCCCCGCTGCTCAGATCGCCCATCACAGGGGAGAGTCCGACGAAGGGGTTGAAGGATATGAGGCCGTTGTCCACTTCGCCTTCAGTCGCTTGCGAGGTCTCATTGCCTTGCGCTGTTTGCTCCGTGCCATCGGAAGTGCTTGCGGTTTCATGCCGCTGCTCCGTTTGCCCGCAGCTGTGGATTCCCGAGATGATGAGGATGATGAGCAGAAGCAGGACGATGCCCACGATGATGAGCCGTGCGGTGGGGGAGATCGTCAGCGTTTTCGATTGCTCGCGCGTGCGTTGCGCCGACTGCTGGCGGCGGTTGCCCTGGGCACGCGTTTTGCTCGCCGCGCGACTGCTTCGGGCGCGCGCATCATCGGAAGGACGGCGACGTCGGTTGCCCGTGCTATCGGAAGAATGGCGGCGTTGGCCTTGCGCGGTGGGAGCCTGCCTGCGCCGAGGTTCGCGCTCTTGCACAGCCTGCCTGCGTCGGGGTTCGCGCTCCTGCGCAGCGCGCGCGGGTTGCTCGCCGCGCGCAGTGCGCTCTCTTTCGCTGCGAGCGCGCCTTCGCGCTTCGAGCCGCTTGCGCGCCTCCTCGCGTTGTATGTCGTCACTGTACCCCATGGTCCGATTATAAAGGCTGGCGCGTACAGCACGATGTTCATACGTGAAAGTACATATTTAGACATGAGAAAAACGAACCCCCTGCCAGGTTGCATGGCAGGGGGTAAGCCTGGTCGCAATCATGCGGGTTTTCGCATCACGCCTGTGCCGCCAGGAATTCGTCGATTTGGATGTTTGCCGCGTTGATAGCGCTAACCGCTTCGACCTCGACCGACCCCGCAGCCGTTTCGAACGCGTTTGCGAAATACAGGCCCGGCTGAATCTTGAAGGGCACATGCTCGACATCGGTTGTCAGAATCGGATATGCGCCGCGCCATACGTATTCGGTCTCATCGTGAACGACCGTGAAGATACGTGCGAGCTCTTCATCGGTAACGTGATGATCGGCGCTGAAGATCTTGTAAATACGACTGTTGTATTGCGGCGAGAAGCCCGTCACGCCTACCGACTTGAACGGGGCTCCCGCGCTATCGGCGGTGAAGATGGTCGACGGCAGTTTCTTCGAGGGTTTCGCATGGAAGTACGACGGGTTGAGCTCGCCTGCGATGAAGCGCGTGTGGACGACCTGATACGGATTCTTCGCAATGGGGATCACCGCACCCTCTTTCACAATGTCAAAGCCCGACATAGCGGGAGGAACCGCCAAAACGACCGCATCGTATTCTTTCTCCTGACCGTCATCCGATGTCACGCGATATACGAAACCGTGCGGGCGATCATCGTCGGGCGAAGCCTCGACTCCGGTGACGCGCGTGTTGTAGCGCGTATCGGTGCCGATTGCCTCCAGCGTTTTCTGGAACACGGTCCAGTTTCCCCCTTCGATGGCGAAGAGGTAGCCGCCCGCCAAGCCGGCTCCTGCCAAACCTACGAGTCCGGCGAAAGCGTTCATCTCGAGGCCCTGGTTGTACATATTGTGCGTAATAGGCTCGACGATGTCCTTTGCCATGCGGTCGTTCACGCCTAGCTTCTTGAGGTAGTTTCCAAGGGAGATTTCGGCCGCTTCACGTTCTTGCACGCCATCGAGCAGCTCATTCACCGTTTGGAATGTCTTGCCGGATTCCTGGATGGCGTAGATGCCGTCCCATTTCTCGGCCATTTCCTTCGCGTGATTCGTGACTTTGAGTGCGCTTGACGGTCCGACATGCTTCACGATGCCGATCGCCATAGATGCCAGGCTCGAATGCGTGAAGACTGGGAAGCCTTTGTCCGTCCACCAACCGAAGGTCTCGTCGTCGCCGTCCATGCTGACGCCGGGTGTTCCTTCCTTCGAGCCGACGAGTTTCATGATCTCGAACGTATGCTTGCCGGACGAATGGAGCACTGCGCCGCCTGCCTCCAGGGTCGCGCCTGCGAAATCGACATCCCATACGCGTCCGCCCGCATGCTCGTTCTTCTCGTATACGGTGATTTGCGCGGTGTCGCCAAGCCGTTTTTGAATCTGGTATGCGGCGAACGTGCCGGCAGCACCTGCACCGATGACGGCGACTTCATACGTTTGCTTGCTCATTGAAGGTCCTTTCTCTTTCGTGTCGTACTCATGTTTTGGAACATGCGATCACATCGCTGTGTTTGCTTCTTTCGTGCGTGAGCAACGTGCTCAATCGCTCGTTTTATCTCCAGTGAGGAACACCGCCACGACAACGAGGCCGATGACGATGAACAGGCTGCAGACGATCCAAACTGCATCGTAACCCGTATTGCTGATGAGGCCGTCGGGAGTGGTCCCGATTTTCAGAAGGCTCACATACAGGCCGCCTGCCAGTGCGCCGCCAAGGGTTTGCGAGGAATTGAAAAGACCCGTCGCGATGCCTTTGGTGTCTTGCGTTGCGCGGTCGGGGATGATGACCGGAATCGCAGCGGAAACGGTGCCGAGACCGAGGCCGGCAAGGCTGACGAACAAGGCGACTCGAACAAGGCCGGTGCCGGGCAGCAGCCACTGGATGAATGCGATGAGCGCAATGACGAAACCGGCGATGAGCACGCCCTTTGCAGGGAGCTTACGAAGCAGGAAGGGCAGGATGAAGGCTGCGATGACCGTGCATCCCGTGATTACCGTCTCAGCGATTGAAATGGCATCAGGTTCGAATGCATACCCGTAGCCGTATACGGCGGGGTCGGCGGCCAAGAACGTTGCGACAGGCGAGAGATAGCCGTAGAACACGGCGCCGAAGCATATTGCGGCAATATAGAGAGGGAAGAGCCTGCGCGAGAACATGACGTTCACGTCGATGGCAGGGTTCTTCGTGCGCTTCTCATACCGATACCAGAAGACGCCTACCACGATGGCGCCGACGAGAAGCACTGCGCCGATGACGCTATCGAGCCCGCCCTCGACGACTTCGGTGAAGCCGAGGATGGCGACGATCATGAAGATGCCCAGGAGGATGAAGCCCTTGCGGTCGATCCAGGTGTTCGCGCCGGTGACGTATTCGGGCATCACGAAAATGACGAGCAGGGTGCAAATCACATGGAGCAGGGGGATGAACGCTATCGATGCGGCGACCGTCCCCAACGCGTTGTAGACGAAACCGGAGCTCAATGTGCCCAGCAAGGTTCCCAGGGTCATGGTTGCCACGATTGCCGCGACGGAGTTCGTGGCGGTCCGTCCGGTGGTTTTCGAGTGCACCAGGGCGATATGCAGCGGCATCCACACGGGAATCGCGCCGTTGAATGCGCGGCCGACGAGCACGAGCGCCCATGACCCGAAGAAGGCGCCTGCCCAGATGAGCACGGTTGCCACCAGCACGGAGGGAATCACGATGCGCAGGATGAACCGGTAGCCTTTGATATCGCCCATGCGTGTGAAGAAGGGGACGAGGATGGCCGCGAGAGCGGTGGGGATGACGTTGAACAGCTGAAGCCCTGATGCGTCTACGCCGAGCTCGAGGCCAAATTTTGGAATCAAGGGCTCGTAGTAGCCCTGGGTGAAACCGCTGACGAGCTCGATGATGACGATGGTCAACACCAGCTTGAAGGTATCTTTATCAATCGTGCGTGACATGCAATTTCCTTTCGTTGACGTTGGAATCATGAGGGGCTCCCAACAAAAAAGGAGCCTTAAGGCTCCCGAACATCGACCGAATCAAGAGATGATCCCGAAAAAGCTACCGCAGCATAAAGGGAAACGTGCACGCAGCCCTTTCCGATGTTCGGGAGTTGGGCATTCGACAACAGCACATCATCATCATGATGCGTTGATCTGCTGAGTGAATGGCCATAGTGTGTCCTCCGAAAACGAGCTTATGGAATCGACTGGGAAAATAATAAAAGGGCGAATTCTGCATGTCAATAAAAAACCTATCAAAGTGATAGGTTTTTTTAAGCAGGTGGCAATTTCCAGGTGTTTTAGAACTCGCGCGTCTCGTAAAGTTTGCTGGTCACAAGCGCGCTTAGCACGAACAGCACGAGCGCAATGACGATGACGCCGACGCAGAGCAAGGGGAGCATGCTCTCATCGGGAACGACATCGAGATATCCTAGCCCCAATGCGAAGAACAGGCAGACGGCGAGCACGAAGATGATCGGGATGCTCACGCGGTCGAGCGTGAATCCATCGTAGTGCTTGGTGAGGTTGTTTCCTTCAATCAGCTTGTTCATTAGAGGGTCTTTCTCGTTCATAGTTGCCGGTTTTCACGGTTATTCGCATTCGGAAAGCGCATCGAGCATCTCGTGGAGATCGGAGAGCTCCAACCCCGCCGCCTTCGCATCCGAAAGCGCAGTTGCAAGGCTCGCCTCGATCGTGCGCAGGCGTTCCTCGCGCAGGATCTCCAAGTTACCGCCGGCAACGAAGCTGCCCTTGCCCGGTACGGTATCGATGAAGCCTTGGGCCTCCAAGTCCGCATACGCGCGCTTCGTCGTGATGACGCTCACATGGAGGCTGTTCGCCAAGGCGCGTATGGAGGGCAGGGGAGAGCCCGCTTCGAGTTTGCCGGACAGGATCGCATCCTTGAGCTGGAATGTGATTTGCTCGTAGATGGGTCTGTCGCTTGCGTTGGAGATGACGATGTCCACATGTGTTCCTTTGCGTGTATATTGTATATATTGTGCATACACAATATGCACGCATGGTGGTGGCGCGTCAAGTGGTTTTTCAGAAGAAACGACGTGCGTCATTCTGCTATCATCGGTGGTGAGATCATGCATGCGATGAGGAAATCGATGATGAAATCAGATAGGCGATGGGGAAATCTATGGACAAGAAGCTATTCTCAACTGCACTAGGGAAATTCGTGGCAGGCGTTGTGATCATCGGCCTGTTGTTGTTCGCGCCTGCGGGAACGCTTGTCTGGTGGCAGGGTTGGTTGTTCATGGGAATCCTCTTCGTGCCGATGTTCGTCGCCGGCCTCGTCATGATGAGCAAAGCCCCCGATCTTTTGCGCAAGCGTCTAGACGCGAAGGAGGAGGAATCCGAGCAGCGTACGGTGCTTGCGCTCTCGGCGCTCATGTTCGTCGCCGCATTCGTGGTCGCAGGGCTCGGCATCCGCTTCGGCTGGATTGAGCTGCCGTCGTGGGTTACGTGGGTCGGCGTTGTCATCTTCCTCGTGTCGTACGCGTTGTACGCCGAGGTCATGCGCGAGAACGCATACCTGTCGCGCACGATCGAGGTGCAAGAAGGGCAGCACGTGGTCGATACCGGCATGTACGGCATCGTGCGTCATCCCATGTACAGTGTGACGCTCTTCCTGTTCCTTTCTATGCCCCTCGTGCTCGGTTCGCCGTTCTCGTTCATCATCATGCTCTTCTATCTGCCCATCATCATCAAGCGAATCCGTAACGAGGAGGAAGTGCTCGCTGTCGGCCTCGAGGGTTATGAGGAGTACATGACGCGTGTGAAGTGGCGTTTGGTGCCTCACGTCTGGTAGGGGGCGGTGTCCGCGCAGGCGGTTGTACATGTTTTTACCTGGTAAGGAACGGCCTCCATGCGGGAGGCCGTTCTCGTAATGTGTCCTAGAGCTTCCTGAGCGTGATGGCAATCGTGTTCAGATAATCGAGCGCACCTGCCTCGATAGCTGCGCGGTCGCCTTTCGCATACTCGTTGTCGCATGCGAGCCAATCGGTCCATGCCTCTGGTGTGCATGCCATCTGGCGCATCGACACGATCTCGACGCCTTCGGTCGGTTCTATGAGCGCGCGCCACCAATCCATGTCATGCATGTAGCCGAGCTGCTCGGGCATCCATGACGCGAGCAGGCAGGCGGGAAAGTCGTCGTGGCAATCGTGCACCATGCCGGGAAACGCCAGGTACAGCATCCCGCCCGGCTTCACGTACGGAAGGAGCTTTGCACCCAGATACTGTGAATCGCGCCCGAAATAGTTGTAGGAATCGATGCTCACCACGGCATCGAAGAATTCGGTTGCGAAGGGGAGGCCTTGCGCCGCATCAGCCTTCACGGGGCAGATGCGGCGGTTGGAAAGCCCCATCTCTTCGAAGAAGCGCATATTGTCGCCCGGCTCGCTCCACAGGTCGACGGCGTACGTGATGAAACCGTACTCGCGCGCGAGCATGCACGATGTGATGCCGGTTCCGGAGCCGAGGTCTAAGACGACGGAACCAGGTTCGATGGCGTGATTGTCAAGCAGCTCCTCGCAAAGCTTCAGGGGATTCGGACCCATGATCTTGGATCGGACGATTGATGCGGGGAACGTGCCCGCTTTCGGGAATGTGGTCATGATGACTCTCTTTCTTCTGTAGATGACGGTTGTTCGATGCCGATATCCGAGTTCGTTCGGATGCATACACCAACCTAAGCAGCATCGGCTGCTTTCCAAAAGCTATTCGGTTGGCGTTCTTCTACAGAACAATGACCAAAAAGACATCCCCTTGAAGGACTTGGTCGCGCAAAGCCCCGTGCCCTGCGCACTGCAGCCATCGTAGCATATTCACGTACGCTGGCGTACAATGAGCTTAAGGAAAACGTGCGTGTTGCACGCTAGCCAACTTTGCGTGAGGAGGCTTCCATGGGAATCGTATATGCCTGCGCAGTACCGCATCCGCCGCTGATCGTGCCGTCGGTCGGCCGCGGGGAAGAGGCGAAGATCCAAGCGACCGTCGATGCGTATCGGCAGGTCGCTCGCGAGGCGGTCGCTTCGAAGCCCGATGTCATCGTCGTGACCTCGCCGCATGCGCCGTATTTCCGCGATGCGTTCCACGTGACGACCGATGCGATGCTGTGGGGCTCGCTGGCGCAGTTCCGCGTGCCGCAAACGAGCATCGAGGCGCGCTGCGATGCGACGTTCGCCCAGGCGGTCGTCGATGCGCTCGGGGATGCGAACATTCCTGCTGTGACGAGTGACCGCTATCGCGACGACATGGACCATGGCACGTTCGTGCCGATGTACTTCGTGCGCGAGGCATATCGCAAGATTGCAGGGGAGGACCGTCCGCTCGGCGAGGATCTGCCTTGTCCGATCGTGCGTATCGGCTTGTCCATGCTCCCTGCGAGCATGCACCGGGAATTGGGTCGCATCATCGCGCGCGTTGCTGATGAGCAGGGAAAACGCGTTGTATTCATCGCGAGCGGCGACCTCTCGCATAAGCTGAAAGCCTCAGGACCGTACGGATATGTGCCGGAAGGCCCTGCATTCGATGCGCAAATCTGCGAGCTCTTCGCGGCGGGCGATTTGGACGGCCTGTTCACAATGGACGAGGATTTGTGCGAAGCGGCCGCCGAGTGCGGTCTGCGCTCGTTCCAGATCATGACCGGCGCGCTTGACGGCCTCGAGATCGATGCGGAGCTCCTTTCTCATGAGGGTACATTCGGCGTGGGCTACGGCGTCGCAGCATTCCGCATCGCGGATCTTCCGTCGTGCGAATGCGAACCGTCATGGCCGACTCTGGATGATGCCGTTGAGGAAGCCGAAGAGGATGGAGATATGGGAGTCGATCCCCATATCGCGCTCGCGCGCCTTTCGGTCGAAACGTACGTGCGCACCGGGAGGGCGGCAAGCCTTCCTGCAGATGTGCCGCACGAGCTTTTGAACATGCAGGCGGGCGCCTTCGTGTCGCTGCATAAGCGCGGCCAGCTGCGCGGTTGCATCGGAACCATTGCTGCGACCTGCGAAAACGTCGCGCGCGAAATCATCCAGAACGGCATTTCGGCCTGTTCGCGCGACCCTCGCTTCAATCCCGTGACCGCCGACGAGCTCGATTACCTCGAGTATTCGGTGGACGTGCTCGCTCCCGCCGAGCCGATCGATTCGACCGACCAGCTCGATCCCGCACGCTATGGCGTCATCGTGACGAAGGGATGGCGGCGTGGTTTGCTACTGCCGAATCTCGAAGGCGTCGATACGGTGGAAGAGCAGGTTTACATCGCTAAAAGGAAGGCGGGCATCTCGCCGCTCGATTCCAACGTTCAGCTTGAGCGTTTCGAGGTCGTTCGCTACACGCGTGGGGGCGAGCCGAGGATTCCATGAATGACGTGACGAAAACCCGTGTTACGTGTGATGCCTGTCCGCATGCATGCTCGCTCGCACCAGGTAAGGTGGGGTATTGCCGTGCCCGTGCTTTCGATGGGAAAGCTATCGTTTCAGAGTCGTATGGGCGTCTAACCTCGCTTGCACTCGATCCGATCGAAAAGAAGCCCATCGCTCGATGGAATCCCGGCACCACGGTGCTTTCGCTTGGCAGTTATGGCTGTACGATGCGCTGTCCGTTTTGCCAGAACGATTCCATTGCCCAAGCGGGCGCCGATGATGTCCAGTGGTTTTCGACCACGCCGCAAAGAATCGTGCAACGAGCTTCAGACTTGCGGTATCGCGGCTGCATCGGCATCGCGTACACCTACAACGAACCGCTTGCAGGGTGGGAATTCGTGCGCGATACAGCCCGGCTTGCACATGAAGCCGGACTCAAAAACGTCTTGGTTTCGAATGGTATGGTAAATGCAGGGCCGCTTGCAGAGGTCGCACCGCTTATCGATGCGGCGAACATCGACCTCAAGTGCTTTACGGAGGAGGGCTATAGGTCTCTTGGTGGCGACCTTGTAGCCGTAAAGAGCACGATCGAGACGCTCGCGCATCTTGAAACCTGCCATCTCGAGGTGACCACGCTTTTGGTCCCCGGCTTGAACGATTCGCCGGAGGAGATCGATGGGCTATGCACGTGGCTGGCGAGCCTTGATCCGCGCATCCCATATCACTTGTCGCGATTCTTCCCGCATTTCAAGATGATGGACGCACGTCCCACGCCGACTACGACGATGCGCCAGCTGGCCGCTATCGCACGCAAGCACATGGAAACGGTGCTGCTCGGCAACATGTGGTGATCGGGCGCTTCTGCATGCAGCTCGCGATCGGCTCGCTTGATATGCGGCTGCGGTTTCTAGCGGGCGGTGCCTACAGATCGCAATCGACCCATACGACGGCGCTCGTCAGGTCGCCCATGGGCTGGCTGATGATGGCAGCCGGGCCGAGGCGCGAGAACACGCCTCCGAACTGCCCGTTGAACGAGTAGAGACCCGGCATGTTGTTGTAGCGCACGGTTGCGCGCGGGATGTCAACGTCGTCTGCGATGAGCAGGTCGTTGCAGATGGGCAAAAGCTCGGTTTTGAAGGGCATCAAGTAGGTCTGCACGAGGAAGGGCGCTCCCATAGCTCCGTTCGCGAAGCGCGCGACGATATCCTCCCATTCCTTTTGCGTGTACATTTGACCTGCGTAAACGTCATGGGCTCCGTACTGGTCGGTCGGTTTGATGATCCATGCATCCTTGTTCTGACGCACCTCGTCGAGGTCGATATGCTCATCATCCAGAAACACCGTGCGCGGCACCCATGCATCCACGAAATCGCACTCCTCTTTCGTGAGCATCTCGCGGGTCTCGGGCCAGAACACGGCGGAAAAGATCTGCTTGTCGTGCACGATGTGCCCCGCGAAGCTTCCGATGAGCGCGACGGCGCCATCGCGCACGGCGGCGATCATCGGCTGGCTTGCCTCCCAATTCGTGAGCACGTCGTTCGTTACGGCGCGTCGCCAGATGGCATCGATCTTGCGGCCCTTCGCATCGCGCAACTCGCGCTTCTCGGCATCGTAAGACAAATCGCGCACGTCCTCCACGAGACAGGGGTAGCCGTGCTCGCCGAAGTAACGCGCGTAGACGCGGAACTCGTCGACGACGGCGTTCTCCATGAAATCCGCGATGGCGAACGTGGGATGCTCGACGCGGTTCTCGAACGTGTTGTAAATGCGGATGAACTCCTCGACCCACGGGTTGAACAGGTCGGATGTTTGTGTCTGGTGCACCTTTGCGAAATGGTGGAACGTTTCGGATTGCGCGATGGAGATGTTCAGCTCGCGATCCTCGTTCATGCCCGATGAACCGTCCGCGTTCCACTCGCAGAAACCGCCCGTGAGCGTGTCTTCGTTCAGGAAGACATCGAAGCGTGCGAAGGGGAGGAGTGCGTCGTAGCGCTGCGGGATGAGGATGAGCTCGCGCAGGCGCTCGTCGTAGTCGAACAGCATGCGATATGACGGGTCGTCCAGATAGCGGCGGATGACCTTCTCGCAGATGCGGTGCGCGGTTTCGGTTAGGCGCTTCATCAGGTCGTAGGTCGTGCGGTCGAATAGACGCGGCACGAAGGATGATTCCGCCTGTATGTAATGCACGAGTGCCGTCGAATTCTCCATATAGGCGAACGCGGCCTCGCGCCCGGGGATGTCGCCGTCGAGCGCATCGATGATATCTAGGTATTCGCGCGTGTAAGCGGCGTTTTTCGTCAATGTGGCGTTATGCGCCATGGTGCTCTCCTTTATGCTTTCGACTTCTGCTTGCGGGCGTTCTTCGGTGCATAGTCACGGTCATATCCGGGTACGTCCATGTGTGAAATCGCCCACAGGTACAAGCTCGCGACGCTTCCGTAGGGGGAGTAACGCCTGCGGTATTTCTCGAACATCTTGCGTGTGACCTTGCGATGATGATAGACCATGCGCATGCCGCGGTGTATGGCGAGATCGCCGAAGCTTAAGATGTCGGGACGGCCGAGGTTGAATAGCAGCAGCATCTCCGCCGTCCATACGCCGATGCCGGGCAAGGCGCTGAGCGCGGCGATCGCGTCGGCATCGCTCATGTGCTCGACGGCATCGATGTCGAATGCGCCCGAAACGACCTTCTCGGCGAATCCTTTGATGTAGGCGGCCTTCTTGAACGTGATGCCGCATGCCTGCAATTCGGCTTCCGTTGCTGCATGCACGGTTTCGGGGCTTACATCGCCCAGTGTGCCAAGTAGGCGATTCCAAACGGTAGCCATGGCAGCCGAGGAGATCTGCTGGCCGACGATGTGATGCACGACGCCTGCGAACAGGTCGTCGCCTTCCATCTCGCGATACACGTGCCCGACCGCATCGATGGCCGCAGCGAGCTTCTTGTCCCTGGACTTGAGGTAGGCGATTTCCTCGTCGCCGTATTCGAAGTACCGTGTCATGGCCGCTCCGCTTCGGGAACTGCGCGCTTAGCGCTTTCGAGCACCAAGCGCGAGGCGCCCTCTATGCCTTCGAGCGCGGTGCCCTTCTTCGGCCGCTTGAAGGTGCTTTTCATGGCGTGCTCGTGCTCGAGCAGCTTGATCTTGGTGTCGATGCCGCCGCCGAAACCGGTCAGGTTGTCGTTCGAGCCGACGACGCGGTGGCACGGCACGATGAGGCACAGCGGGTTGTGACCGACGGCTCCTCCGACCGCGCGCGCCGACTGCCGCTTGCCGGTCTCGGCTTCGATGCGTTTCGCGATGGCACCGTATGTGGTCGTCTGACCGTAGGGGATGTCGAGCATCGCCTTGCGCACGCGCATCTGGAATTCGGTAGCGCGGGCGGAAAGCGGGAGCTCGCGCGGATCGGGCGCTTCCCCCGCGAAGTAGCGGTCGAGCCATGCGCGCACCTGATCGAAAAACGGCAGGTCATCCTTACGCTCCATACGCTCATCGATGCCGTATCCGAAGTAGCGGTCGTTATCGAACCAGCAGCCGCACAGGCCCTCGCCGTCGCTCGCGAACGTGAGCGTGCCGATGATCGGCGTTTCGTAATCCGTGTAATACATCATGGGGAAGCGCCCTTTCGCTTTGTCCTTTTGGTCGGTCTTTCCAATCAGTCATGATTATAAATATCTGCTTCGAGGTTTCCATCCGCGCAGCGCAAGAAAGCGAACGGCGGACAGCCCTAGACGAGCACGTACGGTTGCAGCATAATCGAAGCGCATATTGGTTCGATCGGGAAGCATTGCATGGAAAAGTCGCGTAAACGCATGATCATCGCCATTGTGGTGAACGTCCTCGTGTTCGCGCTCGAGGTGTACGCTATGTATCGCGGCATCAAAAAGAACGGTCCGTTCGGCAATTTCATCTTCTACACCGAATGCTCGAACCTGTTCGCAGGCATCGTGTGCGCGGCTTGCGCGGTTGCCGAGATACGCGCACTTCGCACGGGAGGCGAGCTCGGCCGTACGTTGCGCTGGCTCAAGTACATGGCGAGCTGCGTGTTGCTCATGACGTTGTTCGTGGTGACGTTCGTTCTCGTTCCGATGCTGGAAAACGCTGGCTATCCAGGCTTTTACATGATGTATATCGACGGTGTGAAACTCGTGACGCACCTTGGCGCGCCGCTCGTAGTGGCGATCTCGTATGTGCTGTTCGAGGCGGATCGCGCGATGACGTTCAAGCAAAGCCTTGTCGGATTCGCGCCGACGCTTTTGTACGCGGCGGTTGCATATCCGTGCAACATCCTGCGGCTTTGGGATGGTCCGTACCCGTTCTTCCAAGTGTGGAACATGCCGGTGTGGCAGTCGATCCTGTGGTTCATCGCGTTGTTCATCCTGGCATTCAGTCTGTGCCAGATTCCGCGTTTGCTTGCGCGCAGGTTCGGGCGCAAGGCTGCCGAAGCGAAGAAGGGATCATATCGATGAGTGACTTCACCGAGAAGGACTACAAGATCTTCGAGATGTTCGAGAAGGATTGGGCGCTCGCAACGGCGGGCACGCTCGAGCATTTCAACTCCTGCACCATCGCCTGGGGCATGCTAGGCACCACATGGGTGAAGCCCGGCAATGGCGGCGAAGTCGCGATGATATTTCTGTATCCAACCCGCCATACGCTCGAATTCGCACAGCAAAGCGATCAATTTACGATCAGTTTCTTCCCGAAAAGCTATAAGAAGATGCTCGGCTATATGGGCACGCATTCTGGACGCGATGGTGATAAGGCCGCAGCGTGCGACCTGACGCCTGTCGCGATGGGCGAGAGCGTGACCTACGAGGAGGCGAATTTGATCTTTTTGTGCAAAAAGCTCTACCAGCATCAGATCGCAAAAGAGGATCTTGCACCAGAGATTCAAGAGTTCTACGCGGTCCAGCCAGGGATTTTCCCTCGAGATGAGAATGGTGACTGGCAGACGCACTGGGTCTTCATCGGTAGAATCATCGATGTGGATGACAGACGCTAGAGTCGGAGAAACAATCATGGCATTCGATTTCAAAAAAGAATATAAGGAATTTTATGCTCCGAAGTCAAAACCGAGCATCGTCGACGTGCCGCCCATGAATTTCATCGCGGTGCGCGGACAAGGCGATCCCAATCAGCAGGATGGCGAATACAAGCAGTCAATCAATCTTTTGTACGGCATTGCATTCACCATCAAGATGAGCAAGAAGGGGGATCATCGTATCGAGGGCTATTTCGATTATGTCGTCCCACCGCTCGAAGGCTTCTGGTGGCAAGAAGGCGTGATGGGTATCGATTATGCTCGCAAAGACGATTTCAGTTGGATTTCGGTCATTCGTCTGCCCGATTTCGTGACGAAGGCGGATTTCGATTGGGCGGTAAAAGAGGCTACTTTCAAGAAGAAAGCCGACTTCTCGAAGGTCGAGTTCTTCACGTATGACGAGGGGTTATGCGTGCAATGCATGCACATCGGCTCGTACGATGACGAGCCAGCAACCATTGAGCTCATGCACGAATTCGCGGCGCAACAAGGCTGCGAACCTGACATTTCCGATCAGCGATTCCATCACGAGATCTATCTGAGCGATGCACGCAAGGTTGCTCCAGAGAAGCTGAAAACGATCGTCAGGCATCCGATCCGAATGAAGTGATCGCCTCAAGAAGCGCGTCAGAGCTTCTTACGGCGTGCCCGATAGGCTTCCATTGGTTCGATGCGCACACCGCGCTTGTTCGCGCTGACGGCGAGATTGCCTTGGATGTTGGTGACATAGCCGCTGCGGATCGTATCGCCATCCCATGCATCAAGCACCGCTTGCACAGATGCATTCTCCACGCGCATCTCTTCAGGGAGAATCATGCTCAACACATCGAACACCGTGCGGCGTCGGATGACGAGCTCTTCCGTTCCGAAAGCAGGAGCTATGACGCAGCCCGCAGAGTAATCAGGTGCATCGTCATCCTCGTTGACAACCATAAGTCGCGTGTCAGGCAAGATGCCTCCCATAATGTCGAGAAGGGGATCTGTAGACGGTGCAGTCCAGCTCACATGCGTGCGAATAGCCTGTTCAGCGAGGCTTTCCAGGTGCGCGTCCTCATCAGCGACCAAATCCATCGTACGGCATAGGGTATCGAACAGGTTCGGATTCTTCTCGAGTGCCAAGGGAATCATAGTGCTGCGGACATAAGCGCGGAAGTATTCGGTATCATCATTCGTGGCATCATCCCGCCACAAAGCTCCTTCGTCGTCCGTGACGGTGATGCGGTCTCCATCCGCTGCGCGCGCTTCAATGTAAGCGCGGATTTCATCACGCGATATGCCGAGTAGAGGACGGATGACATTTCCCGTACGCCATGTCATGCCCGCCAATCCTCCTGGTCCCGTTCCCACGATGGAGCGCATATAGAAGTTCTCTACGCGGTCGTTTTGCGTGTGAGCAACGCAGATACGCCCTTCCTCGTTGGGAATGCCCTCGTGGGCGCACATGCTTTGCAATGCCTCACGGGCTGCCGCGTAGCGTTCGCGGCGGGCAATCGCCTCGAGGTTGCCGCCTTCGCTCGCAACGAGCGCTGGAATGTCTATAGCGCAGACGAACAAGGGGAGCCCAAGAGCATCGGCGAGCGCCTCGACGAACCGTTGATCGTCATCGGCCTGCTGGCCGCGAATGCAATGGTTCACGTGCAGCATTGCGAGAGGGCCTATTTCACCGCGTTGCGAAAGATCATTCATCACATAAGCGAGGCCGCATGAGTCTGAGCCGCCTGACACCATAAGCAAAAGAGAGTTCGCTTTGTCCGCAAGCCCGTGCTCCGAAAGCGCGCGCAAGGTCTTTTCCTCGATGCTTTGTGTATTCTTTTTCACGTTCGTCTCCATCGTATTGCAAAGCAGGTACAATATTACGGTTGCACGGTTTGCATTATACGCATACTGAGTAGGAAGCAGACTGACATGCTCGAACTCAAACATCTTCGTAAAGCTTACGAGACCGGTTCGTTCACGCAAGTTGCTCTTGATGATGTTTCCATTTCCTTTCGCGATAACGAATTCGTTGCCATCCTCGGGCCGTCAGGCTCGGGCAAGACAACGCTGCTTAATGTAGTTGGAGGACTTGACCAATGCGATAGCGGCGACTTGGTCATCGATGGTGTTTCCACGAAGGAATATAAAGACCGCGACTGGGATACCTATCGCAATAACCGCATCGGTTTCGTGTTCCAAAGCTACAATCTGATTCCTCATCAGACAGTGCTTTCGAATGTTGAGCTTGCGTTGACGTTGTCGGGCGTCGATCGCGAGGAGCGCCGCCAACGCGCTGCTGAAGCGCTTGACCGCGTTGGCCTGTCCGAGCATATCCACAAAAAGCCTGCCCAGCTTTCTGGTGGCCAGATGCAGCGTGTAGCCATCGCGCGTGCTCTCGTGAATAACCCCGACATCCTTCTTGCCGACGAGCCGACGGGCGCACTCGATTCCACGACGAGTG
This sequence comes from Eggerthellaceae bacterium, assembly GCA_015062605.1. Taxonomy (GTDB): domain Bacteria; phylum Actinomycetota; class Coriobacteriia; order Coriobacteriales; family Eggerthellaceae; genus SIG42. Next base: position 37,386 of record SUUI01000008.1, read on the forward strand.
TGCAGATCATGGACCTTTTGACCGAGATTGCCAATGATCGCCTCGTTATCATGGTCACGCACAACCCTGAACTCGCCGAGCAGTACGCCAATCGCATCGTCAACCTGCGTGACGGTAGGATCGAGTCCGATACCAATCCGTTCAATCCCGCCATGGAGCTTGGGAGTGCGGGTGAGCATCCCACGCGCAAGACGTCCATGTCGTTCTTGACGGCGCTCGCGCTTTCGTTCAACAATCTGATGACGAAGAAGGGCCGTACCATCATGACGGCTTTCGCCGGATCCATCGGCATCATCGGCATCGCCGCCATTCTCGCACTGGCCAACGGCGTCAACAACTACATCGCCTCGGTTGAGGAGGAGACGCTTTCCCAATATCCGTTGCAGATCTTAAGCTCCGGCTTCGATATGACCTCGTTGCTTGCACGCAACGTCGAGCAAGAGGAGAAGTCCGAAGAGGAGAAAAAGCAGGAGCAGGAAGCGCGTCAAAAATATCTTGAGGAATCGAAGAACAAGGTGCGCGTGTCGCGCCTGCTCACCACCATGTTCTCGCGCATAGGCACCAATGACCTCGCTTCGCTCAAAACATATCTCGACAGCGGGGAGGCTGGCATCGATAACGACGTGCGCGCCATCGAGTACTCCTACAACGTGGAGCCGCAGGTGTTCTTGTCAGACATTTCGAACGGAGTGAAGCAAGTCAATCCCGATACGACGTTCAAGGCGTTCGGTTTAGGTGCTGGCAGTTCGAACAGCCTGATGTCGATGGCTTACAGCAGCGATGTGTTCTTCCGTCTGCCCAAAGACGAGAATCTCTATATCAACCAGTACGAAATGGTCGCGGGTCGTTGGCCCGAGAACTATAACGAATGCATCTTGGTCATGAGTGGAAGCGGTTATATCAGCGACTTCATGCTCTATACGCTCGGCCTGCGCGATTCGCAGGAAATGAAGGACATGATCAGCGACTTCATGGCCGAGAGGAAAGTCGAGGCGCCGACAGATTATCGCCTCTACGAATACGATGAGATCCTCGGTATCACGTTCAAAGTGGTCAATGCGAGTGATTTCTACCAATACGATTCAGCGTATGGGGTCTGGAAGGACAAGACTACCGATTCCGATTACATGAAGACGCTCGTCAATGATGGCGAGAACCTCAAGATCGTCGGCATTGTGAAGCGCGCTGAGGGTAAGGATGTCGCCATGTTGCGTGCGGGCATCAACTATCCCTATGAGCTCACGCTGCATCTGATGGACAATGCGTCGAAGAGCCAGATTGTCCGTGAGCAACTTGCCGATGAAACCGTCGATGTCATCACGGGGAAGACGTTCGAGGAGGAAGCGAACGACTCACGTGGCGGATTCAGCATGGATTCCCTGTTCAGCATCGATACTTCCGCATTCGAGCGAGCGTTCCAGTTCGACCCGGGTGCACTGGCATTCGATCCTTCGAGTCTCGCGGATGCCATATCGCCAGGCGATTTGCCCGCGTTCCCGCAAGCCACTCCCGATATCTTCGACGGCATCGATATCACCATCGACGAGCAGACATCCCAAGACATCACGCAGGCGGCTTCATTTCTGCTCTCCCAGTACATCGTCTCGCATCCCGGCGTTCCAATCGACCAGATAGCTGACGGGTTCATCTCATGGATACAGGATGATTCGACCGTCATCGTGGTTCCCATCGGCGGAGAAAGCGTCAACATGTCAGTGCGCGATTACCTTGCACTCGTCGTTTCGCAATCCGAGGGCATGAGCGATATCGCTGATAGCGTCACAACAGCAATCCAAAATTACATCGCACAGGCAGTCGGAACGTATACGCAGCAGGTCATCCAAGTCGTCATGACGAAGACCGCCGCGACCGTCGCCTCTCAGATGGGCTCGAGCATGGCGAACGCCGTCAACTTCAATCCGAACGCCCTTGCCGATGCGTTCAGCTTCAATCTCAGCCAGGAAGACCTTGCCGAGATCATGGCCTCGATGATGAACACCGAGGAGCGTACCTACGGCAATAATCTTAAGGACTTCGGTTACGCTAACGTGAACGAGCCATCCTCCATTTCCATCTATCCGAAGAGTTTCGAGAGCAAAGAAGTGGTCTCCAACGCGCTGACTGCGTACAACGATAAGATGGAATCGACGGGGCAGGACGAGAAGGTCATCTCCTACACCGACATCGTCGGCGTGCTCATGAGCTCGGTGACAGAGATCGTCGACATGATATCGGCGGTTCTCATCGCGTTCGTCGCCATCTCCCTCATCGTGTCGTCAATCATGATCGGCGTCATCACCTACATCAGCGTTCTCGAGCGCAAGAAGGAAATCGGCATCCTGCGTGCGATGGGCGCGAGCAAGCGCGACATCAGCAACGTGTTCAATGCCGAGACGGTTATCGAGGGCTTCATCGCCGGTATTCTAGGCATAGCGGTCACGGCGATATTGTGCATACCAGCAAATGCCATCGTGGCTGCAACCTACGATGTTGAGAACATCGCCATATTGCCTGTCGGAGCAGCATTGATTCTGATCTTGATCAGCGTCGTGCTAACGTTTGTGGCGGGGCTTATCCCATCTTCCGCGGCAAGCCGTAAGGATCCCGTCGAAGCGTTGCGGAGCGAATAGGGGAGCGTGGCATGACCGACGAACCGCGTGCGAACGGCGCAGATGAGCAGGTAGCGCCTTCCGGATTTGCGCTGCATATCGTGCTTGCCAGCAAGAGCCCTCGCCGTAAGGAGCTGCTCGAGCAGGCCGGCGTGCATTTCATCGTACGGGCGAGTGAAGTTGACGAGACGCTCGATGATGCGCTCCAAAATGATCCTGCAACGGCGGTTGGCGTTCTCGCGGAACGCAAGGCTGGTGCCGTGGTGCAAGAATTGCTCGCGGAAAAGCCGCAGGATGCGTGGGTCGTCATCGGTTCAGATACCATGGTAGTGCTCAACGGCGAGATATTTGGCAAGCCTCGCAATCTCTCGCAAGCGAAGCACATGCTCCGTGCGCTTTCGGGTGCAACGCATGAGGTCATGACCGGTGTGAGCGTGTGGCTTGTGAACGGTGATGCCAACGGTAAGGTGTCGGTTGGGAAGAAGACCTTCACCGACATCAGCAAAGTGACGTTTCATACGCTTTCTGATGAGCAGATCGACGAGTATCTGAAGATGGGCGAGTCCTTCGATAAAGCAGGCGCGTATGCGGTGCAAGGCCATGCAGGCTCGTTCGTTGCCGATATCGAGGGTGCAGTCGATACGGTTATCGGATTGCCCGTGGGGCGGCTTCTTAAGGAGTTCCCGGATCTCTTGCATGCTTAGCCGCCGGATCTCCGTATGCATCTTTTCCCATGGAATTATCGTGGCTCCAAGAATACATGAGGCGGTCTCGTGCGCAGAATGACGGCCGAGCATGATACACTATACGGTTAGGTGTGTCCTGACATGCGAAGGGCACGCTGCGGTATGTGTTTAGCGAAGAGCCCAGGCTCCTTCGGCGTGGTAAGGAAATGAGTGTAATATGCATCCCGATGTCAAAAATATCCTGTATTCGGAAGAAGAGCTTTCCCAGCGCGTTCGCGAGATGGGGGCGTTGATTACCGAGCGTTTCGCCGATACGGCGAACGATAATGGCATCGTGGTAATCTCGGTACTGCGTGGAGCGGCGATTTTCGTTGCAGATCTCGTCCGCTGCATCGACTTACCGCTCGAGATGGATTATATGGCGCTTTCTTCTTATGGGAACGAGGCGACGAGTTCGGGCAGGGTTCGTATCGAGAAGGACCTCTCGACCTCCATCGAAGGCCGCCATGTGGTCATCGCGGAGGATATCATCGATTCCGGTCAAACCCTTCAGTACCTCATTCCGCTTCTCAAAAAGCGCAATCCTGCGAGCATTGACGTGGTCGCGTTGCTCCACAAGGAAGTCGAAGGCCAGATTCCCGTCGATTGCCTATGCACGGGCTTCGAATGCCCGAACGAGTTCGTCGTGGGCTACGGGCTCGATTACGCGCAGAAATACCGCAATCTTCCCTATATCGGGATTTTGAAACCTGAAGTCTATCAGAAATAGGACCAGAAACCTTATGCCTGACAACAACAATAAGCATCCCGAACAAAGAAGCTTCGACGTTCGCACCGCGGTCATGTGGGCGATTTTCGTCACCTTGTTCCTCATCTTCATGGGTGAAGGCCTGTTTGGAGGCTCATCGCGCGACACCGATACGCTTATCACTTCGGAATTCGTCGCCGCGGTCGAAGAGGGGCGTGTGCATGATGTCGTGTACAGCGCGGGCGATTACACCGTCAGCGGCACGTATTATCCTGCCATCACTGCTGGATCCACCACGGCTGATGCATTCAATGCGGCGATTTCAGCACTGAACAGCGCAACGGGCGGGTATGGGCTCGGCGGCGTCGAAACCGAGCGCATTCCATCGGTGACACTTGGTTCGCTGCGCAACTACACATCCACGTATGTGGGGCAGGATTCCCTGCTTGAATTGCTTTCCTCGCATCCTGACGTGAGCTTCGAGGTCAAATTGCCGTCGCCATGGCTCGAGATGCTCGGCACCTTCCTGCCCATCCTTTTGATCGCCGGCTTGGTCATCTTCTTCTTCACGCAGATGATGAAGGCCAACAATTCTCAAATGAATTTCGGTAAGGCGAAAACCAAGAAAGCGTTGGAAGAGCGTCCTGACGTTCACTTCTCCGATGTTGCTGGCGTTGATGAGGCGGTCGAGGAGATGAGGGAGATTAAGGACTTCCTCTCAAATCCCGCTAAATACCAAGCGATGGGTGCCAAGATACCTCGCGGCTGTCTGCTTGTCGGCCCTCCGGGCACAGGCAAGACTTTGCTTGCAAAAGCAGTTGCCGGTGAGGCAGGCGTGCCTTTCTTCAGCATTTCGGGTTCGGACTTCGTCGAGATGTTCGTCGGTGTTGGCGCGAGCCGCGTACGCGATTTGTTCCAGCAAGCGAAAGACGCCGCTCCGTCAATCATCTTCATTGATGAGATCGATGCGGTCGGCCGTCAGCGCGGTGCTGGTTTGGGCGGCGGACATGACGAGCGCGAGCAAACGCTCAACCAGTTGCTCGTCGAGATGGATGGATTCGAGTCAAACGAATCTGTCGTGCTCATTGCCGCAACGAACCGTGTGGATATTCTCGATCCGGCGCTTCTGCGTCCTGGTCGTTTCGATCGACAGATCGTGGTTGATGTGCCCGACTTGAAGGGTAGGGAGCGCATTCTCGAGGTGCACGCCAAGAACAAGCCCATTGGCTCGGATGTCGACTTGGCGAAGATCGCCAAGCTGACTCCTGGATTCACGGGTGCAGATTTGGCGAATCTTATGAACGAGAGTGCGTTGCTTACCGCGCGTCGCAATAAGAAGATCATCACGATGCGCGAAGTGCAAGATTCCATGGAGCGCGTGATTGCAGGACCGGAGCGCAAGGGTCGAATCCTCGATGAGCGCACGCGTCATACGATTGCCTACCACGAGAGCGGTCATGCGTTGGTTGGGCATACGCTGCCGCACGCGGATCCCGTTCACAAGATCTCGATCATCTCGCGTGGCCGTGCTCTGGGTTATACGCTTTCTATCCCGAAGGAAGACAAGGTTCTCAGCTCGCTATCCGAGATGCGCGATGAGCTGGCTGTATTCATGGGCGGTCGCGTTGCCGAGGAGATTTTCTGCGATGACATCACCACGGGAGCTAGCAACGATCTCGAGCGCGCCACGAAGATGGCTCGCGCCATCGTGACGCAATACGGCATGAGCACCGAGCTCGGAACGCAGGTGTTTGGTCAGCCGAATCACGAGGTCTTTTTGGGACGCGATTATGGCAATACGCAAGATTATTCCGAAGAGACAGCGCGCCGCATCGACGATGAGGTCGCCCGCATCATGAAAGAAGCGCACGATCGCGCCTACGAGATCTTAAGCTCGCATCGAGAGCAGATGGATTTGATGGCAAGCGTTCTGCTCGAACGCGAGACGGTAGATGGCGAGGCATGCGAGGCTTTGCTGAACAATACATGGGATGATTATCTGCTACACGAAGCTGAGATAATTGCCCGCCATGAGCGCGAGGAAGCCGAAGCACGTGCGAAGGACGCCATGCTTGCCAGCGCAAGCCAACATGCATTGCATGAACCAGCGATCATCGTCGACGAGCCCGGGGTCGTCATTGGAGAGACCGATGAGGAAGGCGTGTTCAAGGCTGACGAGGCATTCGATAATTTCGACAGCAATGACGATAGCGATAACGACTTCTTCAGACAGTTCGATGCCGAGCGCGAACGTCTTGCGAAGAAAAAACCCATCATCTACAAGGATTCCGACGAAAAGCTTTCCGATGAGGTTGCGGATTCGGTTGAAGCCGAGGGTGAACCAGAAGAGAAAAAGCAATAGGAGGAATGCGTGAACTGGCGTTGCTCATCATTCGATTTCGATACTCAGATGCCCATAATCATGGGCATCTTGAACCTTACTCCCGATTCGTTTTCGGATGGAGGTTCGTATAGTTCCTTGCAGGCTGCGCTTGACCAAGCTCATGCGATGATCGAGCAGGGTGCCCAGATCATCGATATCGGCGGTGAGTCGACGCGTCCTGGAAGCGACGAGGTATCTATCGGTGAAGAGATAAGTCGCGTCATCGATGCGGTACGTGTGCTTTCAGATGAAGGGGTCTGCGTCAGCATCGATACGCGTCATGCTGAAGTGGCACGTGCATGCGTAGACCAAGGTGCTTCGATAATCAATGATGTGTCGGGCTTCCGCGATCCCGCAATGGTCGAGGTTGCAAAAACTTGCGATGCTGGTCTGGTGGTCATGCATATGAAGGGCGAACCGAAGACCATGCAGAATGATCCCCATTACGATGACGTGGTCGCTGAGGTTTGCGAGTACCTCGATCAGCAGGCTTTCATGTTGCAAGAGCAGGGAATCGAGAAGGATCGCATCTGCATCGATCCGGGTCCGGGGTTCGGGAAGACGCCGCAACAGACCATCGAGCTAGTGCGCAACTTCCAAGAGATTCGCCGGCTTGGGTATCCCGTCATGGCCGCGCTCTCGCGCAAAAGCTACATCGGCTATGCCTACAACATCGACGTTCCCGCCGATCGCGATGATGCATCCGCTGTCGAGGCGCTGATGGCATGCGAGCTCGGTGCGAGCATCCTCCGTGTGCACAATGTCGAGCGTACGGCGAAAGAGCTCGCCAACTTGCGCCCGCTTGTATTCCTTGCCCTCGGTTGCAATGTCGCGCTTGTTGGCAATGACGGCGAGGAAACGGAAGGGAAGATCGCTCAGCTCAATCACGCTATCGGGGAATTGTGCATGCTGCCCGACTCCCAGATAATCGATATTTCTAGTTTCTATGAGAGCGAGCCTGCGTACTATGAGGACCAGGATACGTTCGTGAATGCCGTTGTCAGCATGCGCACCGGCATCCCTCCCAAAGAACTGCTCGATTACCTTCACACCATCGAGGACAGCCTCGGTCGAGTACGCGAGATCCGCAATGGTCCCCGTACGTGCGATCTCGATATTCTCGATTATCAGATGTATGTGGTGAACACCGATGTGCTGACGCTTCCGCATCCGCGCATCTGCGAACGCGACTTCGTGGTGAAGCCGTTTGCGGAAATTGCGCCGGGCCACATCCTCGCTGATGGAACGCCCGTTGATTCAGTGCCCGAGGAAGAACGCATCGGACGTGCGCATCGTATCGAGCGATCGCTATAAGCCCGTGTGGCGCTTCGGAATGAAAGATTGCTTCTGGGAAGAGGAGAAAGAGGTCATCATGGCTATCAAAGTGAAGTTGATTGCTTCGACCACATCGACGAACGATGAGATTAAAAAAGCCATTGACGAGGGGAAGCCGGAGGGGTTCACCATACGCGCGCTCAGGCAGACGGCCGGTCGCGGTCGCAACGGGCATACGTGGACGAGCCCTGCGGGCAGCCTGTACATTTCAACCTTGCTACGTCCTGATGTTCCAGCCGATCAGCTTCCTTCGCTGAGCTTGCTCGCCGGCTTGGCGGTGTATCGTATGCTTGCCTCGTATTACGAGGTCAACGGCAAACAGATTAAACTCAAATGGCCCAATGATGTCATGGTGACCAAGCCGATTAACGGTAAGCTGGCCGGCATTTTGGTCGAGGCGCACGGAGACGCGCTCGTGCTGGGCCTTGGGCTCAATGTGAATGAGCCGCAGAATGGCGAAAGCATCGATCCAGCCGCAAGCTACGTGACCTATGTGGCGAATATCAAGCGCCTCGATACGGCCGATTTCGGACGTGAGTTCCTTGAGCAGTTCTATGCGCTCTATGAGCGTTGGCTTGAGGATGGCTTCGCGCCATTTAAGGACGAATTCAACGAGGCGATGCTTTTAAGCGGGCGCACTATCGAGCTTTTGGATGCGCTTGGAAACTCTCTTGCGACAGGCATCGCGCAGGGCGTTGACGAACGCGGTTACTTGGTTCTTTTGGACGAAGACGGCTCCACGAGGGCTGTTGCTTCCGGGGAGGTTCGCGTACTTCACTAGACGGCGCAAAAAAGAGGGCCTACACAACGATCGAAGATAAGCTGGTTCCCGAACAATGCTCGAACTCGCGAACATATCACTGCCACTGGATGCGGGGATGCCTGATGGTTCAGGTTCCCCGCTTGTGTTCTCGGCAGCCCTAAACCAGCTACCTTGTGAGTTGCGCGATACGGTTGAGGATGTTACCGTCTTACGTCGCGCGGTCGATGCGCGAAAAAAATCGGACGTTCATTTTGTTGTGACGCTTGGGATAAGCTTTGCTGACGAGAGCTCGGAGCAGCATGCCTTGCAGTGGTTTATCGAGCAGGGGAGGCAGGCGAAAGCTCACATCCCTTACCAACCGCTTTCCATCCCCGATTGCTCTGCGTGCGTTTCGGGCGATGATTCTTTTAGGCCCATTGTGGTTGGAACGGGCCCTGCTGGCTTGTTCGCAGCTTTGTATTTGGCACGAGCTGGCGCGCGCCCGCTCGTGTTGGAGAGGGGCGCAGCCATTGAGAAGCGCGTGGATATCGTTGAATCATTCAACGCTGGCGGCACACTCGATACACATACGAACATCCAATTCGGCGAGGGCGGCGCGGGAACGTTCTCCGATGGCAAGTTGACAACGAACATCAAAAGCCCCTATGCACCTCATGTGCTTCACTGGTTCGTCGATGCAGGCGCGCCAAGAGATATCCTTGTCGCAGCGAAGCCGCACATCGGAACCGATGTGCTGCGAGGAGTGGTTCGTACACTGCGCGATCAGATAACGGCTTTCGGTGGAGAGGTTCTCTTTAACACGCAACTAGTTGGAATCAGCAAACACGACGGCATCTTGAATAGCGTATTCATACAGAATGCCGATGGTTCAGAATGCGAGATTCCAGCTCGCTTCCTTATCTTGGCTTGCGGGCATTCAGCGCGTGATACATTTCAAATGCTGTTCGACAAAGGTTTTGAGCTCACGCAAAAGCCTTTTTCGATGGGCGTGCGCATCGAGCACTCGCAAGAGGCCATAAACAAAGCGCAATACGGAGCGTTTTCCAAGCATCCAGCGCTTGGGGCTGCTGATTATAAGCTGGCGGTGCATCTGGGAAACGGACGGAGTGCCTATACGTTTTGCATGTGTCCTGGAGGCAGTGTGGTTTGCGCGTCAAGCGAAGAAGGCGGAATCGTTGTGAACGGCATGAGCAATCGGGCACGTGATGGCCGACATGCTAACAGCGCACTGCTTGTCGGCGTGGAGCCACGTGATTTCGGCAGCGATCATCCTCTCGCGGGAATGGAGTTCCAGCGGACATGGGAGAAGGCTGCATATGCTCATGCGGTTTCCAAGGGCGGCGCTCCGTATCAGGCACCAGCGCAGACGGTCGGATCGTTTTTAGGAAAAAGACACGAGAAGGCAAGTCGCGCTTTGGATCCTAGCTATGTGCGCGGGGTCGTTGCAGGCGACTTGCATGCATGTCTCCCGGCGTTTGTTTCGGAGACGATAGAAGAGGCTTTGCCGCTTCTTGACAAGAAACTATCGGGCTTTGCAAACGATGATGCATTGATGATTGGTATCGAGACGCGCAGCTCGTCTCCTGTGCGTATCGTCCGTGATGCATCCTTGCAGGCAACAGCATGCTTAGGCGTATACCCATGTGGCGAAGGGGCAGGCTATGCGGGAGGCATCATGAGTGCCGCTTCGGATGGCTTGCGTGTGGCAGAGCAGCTTGCGCACGATTTGCAGGAACTATCCTGATCAAGCAAATCGGTTTGACGCTTCTTAAATCTGCACGGATCCTTGGCGCAGCACGCGTGGCGTATTGCCTGTGCAATCAACTACAGTTGATGCTACGCCAGTTGAGGGAACAGCTCCCTTCACGATTACCTCGACAGAGCGCAGTATCTCGTCTTCGAGTTCGTCGAAGATTGCCGGTGCGGCGTTTCCTGAGACGTTGGCGCTCGTTGTTGCCAAGGGGCAGCCACAGGCGGCGATCAACGCTAAGGCGATATCGCTTGCCGGCATGCGCAAACCGATGGTTCCGTCCTTCGATTGAAAACCGCTCGGCACTGCGTTGCTTGCGCGGACAACGAGCGTAAGCGCGCCAGGCCAATGGGCGCGGGCGAGCTCATTGGCCCATTGAGGAACATCAGCGCCGTAGAGGTCGATATCTTCGATGTCTCCAACAAGCCATGCGATGGGTTTTTTCTCGGGTCTCTGCTTGATTTCGGATAGTTGAGAGCAATCTTTGGCAGCTGCGATGGCGATGCCGATGCCATATACGGTGTCAGTTGGGAAAACAACGGGTTTCCCCGCCAGAAGGGCCCGTGCAGCGTCATCTAGTGCAGTGCGCTTCACGTCATACGGGGCATTTTGTTGCATTTTGTCTGGCACGTACGTTCTCCTTGAACCAAGCGATGAGCCTTCTTGGATATAGCGTATTGTACGCCATAGCCAGCCTTAAGGCTTTTAGCACTTTCGGGCATCTTTCAATCCGCATTGCTTCATTCTCTAATCGTCGCATTGTCATTTTCCGCTCCCATGATGCTTTGGCAAGCTCTATACTGGAACCGTAAAAGAGAAAGGACGAATCATGATTATTTCGATGGGAAGCGACCATGCAGGTTTCGAGCAGAAACAGCAGCTTGTCGATTATCTGAGGGGCGAAGGCTACGAAGTCGCCGATTTGGGTCCTTTTTCTGCTGATCGAGTCGATTACCCCGATTTTGCAGCCAAAGTTGCACAGCATGTTGCCGAAGGAAAATCGCGTTTCGGAGTGCTCGTGTGCGGTACCGGAATCGGCATGGCAATCGCAGCGAACAAGATCTGCGGCATCCGCGCGGCAAATGCAATCAACGTCGAATTCGCCAAACTCGCCCGAGGACACAATGATGCGAATGTGGTTACTCTTTCGGGGCGCTATGTCGATCTTGAGACGAACGAGAAGATTCTCGATGCGTTTTTGACTGCCGAATTCGAAGGCGGCCGCCATGCGCAGCGAGTAGAAAAGATAATGCTGTTGGAAGAATGCACTGCTGAGTGAATGTGTTTTACTGGAATCATGCCGTTGCGTTAGTTTTACGGCTTGCAAGTTCGAGCAATGAAAGGACTGTTCTCCCATGTATGATGACCGCGTGACACTTGTCGACCACCCACTGGTCCAACATAAGCTCTCCATCCTGCGTGACAAGGATACCTCATGTAAGCAGTTCCGCGAACTCGTACGTGAGATCGCCCTGTTCGAGGGTTATGAGGCGATGCGCGACCTGCCGCTTGAGCCGATTGACATCGAGACGCCGATCGCCCCGATGACGGCATATCAGATTGCCGGAAAGAAGCTTGTCGTAGTTCCCATCCTGCGTGCCGGTCTGGGTCTTGTCGATGGAATCCTCGAACTCATGCCTGCTGGGCGCGTTGGTCATCTGGGCATGTATCGCGATGAGGAAACCCATCAGCCTGTCGCATACTTTGATAAGATGCCTTACGATGTGAGCCAGCGTATGGTCGTGGTCGTTGATCCCATGCTTGCAACTGGCGGAAGCGCCGCAGCGGCAATCGAGTATCTGCGCGGCCGCGGTGTGGAAGGCACTATCAAGCTCGTGGTTCTCGTGTCTGCCCCTGAGGGCATCGAGCGCGTGCTTGCGTCCGATCCCGACGTGCATATTTATACGGCCGCCATTGATGACGGCCTGAACGAGAATGCCTATATCGTACCTGGTCTGGGCGATGCAGGCGATCGCATTTTCGGAACCAAGTAAGGTATTTCGAGGTCTGAAAACAGCAGCGTAATCATGAGAAGCTCGGATCCTCCATACGGAAGATCCGAGCGCTCGCGAGAAGGGAAGAGCATTGGCTGAAATGGATAATCGACCGAGCTGGGATGAATACTTCATGACGCTCGCCACGCAGGTTTCATCACGCACGACGTGCCTGCGGCGCGCGGTTGGCGCGGTTATCGTCAAAGACAAACGCATCCTTGCAACAGGATACAATGGAGTGCCGATTGGTATTCGCCACTGCGCGGAAGTCGGTTGCTTGCGCCAACAGCTCAATGTCCCCTCAGGTCAGAAACATGAACTGTGCCGTGGCCTTCACGCAGAGCAAAATGCCATCATCCAGGCTGCGCGATATGGCATCGATATCTCGGATGCGTCCATCTACATTACCACCCAACCATGTGTGGTGTGTGCGAAGATGCTCATCAATGCGGGAATACGCAAGATCGTGTATGCCAATCCATATCCGGACGAGCTTGCCCTGTCGATGCTCGAGGAGTCAGGGATCGAGTTGCAAATTTATGAAGGACCTTGCGAGTCCGATGTGAAAGAATAGCGATTCGCCCCCTGATTCTCCAACACCGCGTTGTAAGGCCGCATATGTAAATATGCGGCCTTTTCGCAGATTTTTCCAATAAAACGCAACATTTTTCCATGTACGCCGCTTACGCCTCATTTGCCCTATGTTGCGTGAGCGCAAGAGGCTGAATGCAATCTCTTCGGTATAATCAGTGCGCTTACACTGGTTGTAGCGAAGCGCTGCGGCACGCAAGTATTAATGGAAAGTGGATGATGGTTCTCGCAGTTGTACTCGGGGTTCTTTTCGGCGTGATAGGTTCTCTACCTCTCTTCGCTGGCATTCGGATTGTCAAGAAGATCCCCGCAACGAACACCTACGGGTTTTTAGGTTTGTTCTTAGGCTGCATCTTCGTCTCTGCGATCTTGCTTGTTGTGCCGCTTTTAGTGTGCTCAAAAGTTGCCCATGATGTGGCTTTCGCTATGGCCATCGCTGAGCTGCTCGTGTTTTTGGCATTCGTTGTCATCTTGGGCATTATGCGTATAAAGCAGAAATAGCAGGAGGAATTGTTCATGAACCTTACAGGCGATCCGTTATTTGACATTGCCGCGCCTATTGAGGAGCTGAGTGAATCATTCAATTCCACGACGGTATTCAATATCGGTCCGTGGTCCATCTCGCAGTACACATTCTGGATGTTCATCTGCCTGGCACTCGTCCTCGTTGTCGTCCTTGTCGCTGCCAAGCGCGTGACCTTGGTTCCCAAGAGCAAGTTCGCAAGCATGGTCGAATATGGTTACGATGCTGTGCGCCGTAACATGGGAGAGGGCGCCATCGGCCATGGATACGAGAAGCATATGCCATTTCTGGCATCGCTGTTCTTCTTCATCCTGCTTTCCAATGTTGTCGGTTTGATTCCTGGCTGCAAAACGCCGACCGGCACGTTGGGCGTCACATGGGCTCTCGCGTTGTGCTCTTTCGTTTATTTCAATTATTACGGCATCAAGGCCAAGGGTGGTTGGGGATATATCAAGTCTATCGCTCCAAGTGGACTTCCGAAGCCCATGGTTCCCGTCATCTGGTTCTTCGAATTCTTCTCCTTGGTCATTCGTCTGCTCACGTTGGCCGTTCGACTTTACGGCAACATGTTCGCAGGCCACATGATCTTAGGCATCTTCGCCATCATGACGCAGGTGTTCATTATGGATGCAATCGAATATGCATCCGTTATGACGGCACTACCTGCCATCGTATGGTTCCTGTTCATCGCTGTCATGTATCTGCTGGAATGCTTGGTTGCCTTCCTGCAAGCGTACGTTTTCACCATTTTGTCGGCAGTGTATGTCGGCTTGGCGACGAGCGAGCACTAAGTGAGGTACTAAGCCGGATTGGCACGGCTGAGTATATAGTTGGTCAGAGTCCCCGGAGAAAGAGGCTCCGGGGCGTCCAAAAGGAGGAATACAGTGGAAACTACATTCGTCATCGCTGCTCTCAAGGTCGTTGGCTATGGCCTTGGCACCATCGGCCCTGGCATCGGCCTTGGTTTGTGCGGCTACGGTCTGTGCGTCGGTTCCGCTCGTCAGCCTGAACTCGCTGGCAAGCTGTTCACCAACGCCCTGATCTTCGGTGCTCTTGCTGAGGCACTTGCACTGATTGGCTTCGTGCTCACCTTTATCTTCTAAACGGCAATCGAGTATCCATAACGATTAGCCATAAGAAAGAAGGTGAACACGTGATACCAGGAGCAAAGAAGGGTATGTTCAAGGTGGGGCTTACCGCTGCGTGCGCGAGCGCGCTGTCGTTTGCCACTCCGGCGCTCGCATTCGCCGAGGAGAAGAGCGGCATCGATGTCATCTTGCCCGACATGAACGAATTCATTCCCATGCTCGTTGCCTTCATCATCTTGGTCATCATTCTCGCCAAATTCGGTTGGCCCATTTTCGACGGAATCGTAAAGCGTCGCGACGAGGCTATCAAAGACTCTTTGAAGAAGTCCGAGGATGCCCGTATCGAAAGCGAGCGCTTGCTCGAGGAATATCGCAAGCAATTAGCTGATGCGAAGTCCCAAGCAGCCCAAATCATCGCTGACGCGAAGAAGACTGGCGAATCCGTTCAAGCCGATATCGAGAATAAGGCAAGGATGGAAGCTGACAACATGATTGAGAAGGCAAAGGCCGCCATCGATTCCGAGAGGAAAGCTGCGATTTCTGAGCTACAGGGAGCGGCAGCTGATCTTTCCATCTCGGTGGTTGCACGCCTTGTCGGAGAAGATCTGAGTGACGACGATCATCGGAAGATCATCGAGCGCTATGTGAACGAGGCAGGTAGTTTCAATGCCAACTAACCGCCTTGTCGAAAAAGAGAAAGTCGTAACGTATGCTGGTGCATTGCTTGATGCGGCGAATCAGATGGGCGGCCAAGAAGGCGTTCTCGAGATTCGCGACGAGCTCGAGCAGATTGTACGCATCATGCGGCAGAGCATCGACTTGACGGAAGCGTTGAGCGAGGTCACGTATTCGCCCGAGCAGCGCGCAGCACTCGTGCGCTCTGTATTCGCGGAATGCAATCCCGTGCTCGTTGACGTCTTGGCCGTTATGGCCGAGCGTGGCGACATGGGTCTTCTCAACCGCGTTTGCGCGAGTTTCGAGGACCAGATTACCGAAAAGCTCAATGTCACGGTCGTCGATGTTACGACGGTCGTAGAGCTTGATGATCATCTACGCCAGATCATTACCCAGAAAACATCCGCTGAGCTGGGCACCGATGTCGTTCTTCGCGAGCACATCGATGCATCCATTCTCGGAGGAATCCTTATGAGTGCGAACGGTACGTACATCGATGCCAGCGTCAAGACGCAACTCGAGAACGCGCGTACCACGCTCAAGCAAACTGTAGATGGAGGTGAATGCTAGTGACTGAAATCACCGCACAGTCTATTGAGGCGGCGCTGCGCAAGCAGCTCGATGCCCTCAATACGAGCGTTGAGTCTCGCGAAGTCGGTACTGTCATCCAAGTTGGCGACGGTATTGCACGCGTCGATGGCCTAAAAGATGCCATGGCGGGCGAGCTGCTCGAATTCACAGGCGCAGGCGGTAAGACCGTGTACGGTCTGGCTCAGAACCTCGAAGAGGATGAAGTCGGCGCCGTATTGCTCGGCGATGTCACCGCAATCAAAGAAAACGACCAGGTGAAGACCACTGGTCGTATCGTTGAAGTGCCTGTAGGCAAGGGTATGCTCGGTCGCGTTGTGAACCCGCTCGGCATGCCCATCGATGGTAAGGGCCCCATCCAACCCGAGGGATATCGTCCTGTCGAGTTCAAAGCTCCTGGCGTTATCGCGCGCCAGCCTGTATGCGAACCGATGCAGACCGGTATCCTTGCAGTCGACTCGATGATTCCTATCGGCCGCGGTCAGCGCGAGCTTATCATTGGCGACCGCCAGACGGGCAAGACGGCAATCGCTGTCGATACCATCATCAATCAAAAGGGTCAGGACATGATCTGCATTTACGTCGCAATCGGCCAGAAGGCCTCCACGGTTGCGCAGATCGTTGAAACGCTTGACCGTTATGGTGCCATGGATTACACGATTATCGTGGCTGCATCGGCATCTGATTCTGCTCCGTTGCAATACATCGCGCCTATGGCCGGTGCAGCAATGGGCGAGTTTTTCATGTACAACGGCGAAGATGGCAAGCCAGCTGGAAAGGACAACCCCGGTCGTCATGTGCTGTGCATCTATGATGACTTGTCCAAGCAGGCTGTTGCCTATCGCCAGATGTCGTTGACCCTGCGCCGTCCTCCGGGACGCGAAGCGTATCCTGGCGACGTTTTCTATCTGCATTCTCGTTTGCTCGAGCGCGCTGTTAAGATGTCCGATATCAATGGCGGCGGTTCCCTAACAGCCCTTCCGATCATCGAAACGCAGGCAGGCGACGTGTCCGCCTACATTCCGACGAACGTCATCTCCATTACCGATGGCCAGATTTACCTGCAGACGGACTTGTTCTTCCAGGGTCAACGTCCGGCTGTCGACGTCGGCATCTCCGTGTCGCGCGTTGGCGGTTCCGCGCAGATCAAGGCCATGAAGCAGGTCGCAGGTTCGCTGCGTCTGGATTTGGCCTCATATCGCGAGCTGCAGGCGTTCACGCAATTCGGCAGCGACCTCGACAAGGCTACGCAAGATCAGCTGAACCGCGGTGCTCACATGACCGAGCTTCTGAAGCAGGGTCGCTACAACCCAATGCCCGTTGAGGAGCAGGCTGTGGCCATCTACGCAGGCGGTCATGGGTACCTTGACGAGCTGCCCGTTTCCGATGTCGTGCGCTTCCGTACCGAACTGCTTGCATGGATGCGTGCTTCCCATCAGGAGATCTTCGACCATATCGTGGAGGAGAAGAAGTTTACCGATTCCATCGAGACCGAGCTGAACGCTGCTATAGAAGCATTCTTGCAGCAGTTCCAGGTAAGAGCATAAGGTAGGTAAGCTATGCCAAACCTTCACGACATCGAACGCCGAATCAACTCCGTTACTTCAACGAAGCAGATTACGCGTACCATGGAAATGGTTGCGGCTGCCAAGATCCGTCGCGCGACCGAGCGCGTGGATGAGGCAACGCCGTTCTCCTCTTCCATGAAAGAGATGCTTGCGAATGTCGCAGCGCAATCGAGCGGTGGGGATAGCCCGCTGCTCGCAACGCATGACGATGTCAAGCATGTGCTTATCGTTGTTGTCGTGTCGGACCGCGGCCTTGCAGGTGGCTTTAATAGCAACGTTCTGCGCAAGGCTGAAAGCATCATGAAGGATCGCGAAGCTGCTGGTGCTCAAGTGAGCATCGTGTCCTGCGGCAAGAAGGGCATCGGCTACTTCAAGTATCGTGGCATCAAACCAGTGCTAGAGTTTGTCGATATGTCCGCTGATCCTACCGTAGAAGAAGCATCATCCGTTTCTGCGTATGCGATCGATGGTTATACCAACGAGGAACTCGATGAGGTCATCGTGGTGTACAACCACGCGAAGAACGCTGCCGAGCAGGTGCTCACCGTAGAGACCGTGCTTCCTGTCGATACCGAAGCGTTGTTGGCGAATGCCGCAGAGAAAGAAGAAGTGTCAGAAGGAGCCATCAAGGCAGGGTTCGAGTTCGAACCGAGCGCTGGCGATGTTCTCGACAGTCTGCTTCCTGCTTACGTACGCACAACGTTCTACCATGCTCTTATCGATTCTGCAGCTGGCGAGCAAGGCGCTCGTCGTACTGCGATGAAATCGGCGACAGACAACGCGAACGAAATGGTTGAAACACTTACAAGAATTTATAATCGTGCACGTCAAAGCGCCATTACGACAGAGATTACCGAAATCGTCGGTGGCGCAGCTGCATTGGAGGATTAAATGGCTGAAACAACGAATACCGCATCGGCCAACCAGGGCGCAGTCGGACGCATCGTCCGTATCGTCGGCGCTGTTGTCGACGTTGAGTTCCCGCCGGAACAGATGCCGGCCATCTACAACGCCCTGACGGTTCATGCGAACACGCCGATCGGAGAGATCGATACCGTGTTGGAGGTGCAGACGCACCTTCCCGGCGATCTCGTCCGTACGGTTGCCATGTCGTCTACTGACGGCATCACCCGCGGCGTCGAGGCTGTCGATACCGGCGCACCTATCAAGATGCCCGTCGGTCAGAACACGCTTGGCCGCATTTGGAATGTGCTTGGTCAACCAGTTGATGACAAGCCCATGCCCGAAATCGAACAATGGATGCCCATCCATCATCCCGCACCTGCTTATGAGACCCTTGCGACCTCGACCGAGATCTTCGAGACCGGCATCAAGGTCATCGACCTCATCGAGCCCTATGTCAAGGGCGGCAAGACTGGTCTGTTCGGCGGTGCTGGCGTAGGAAAGACCGTATGCATCCAGGAATTGATCAACAACCTTGCTCAAGAGCACGGCGGCACGTCGGTGTTCACGGGCGTAGGCGAGCGTACCCGCGAAGGTACGGACCTTTATCTCGAGATGAGCGAATCCGGCGTCATCAACAAGACCTGCCTTGTGTATGGTCAGATGAATGAGCCTCCGGGAGCCCGTCTTCGCGTCGGCCTTGCGGGTCTGACCGAAGCCGAGTATTTCCGTGATCAGGGTCAGGACGTGCTGTTGTTCATCGACAACATCTTCCGCTTCACGCAAGCTGGTTCAGAGGTATCCGCTCTGCTTGGCCGCATGCCATCCGCTGTAGGCTATCAGCCAACGCTGGCTACCGAGATGGGCGATTTGCAAGAGCGCATCACGTCGACCGATGTTGGTTCCATCACGTCCGTCCAGGCCGTCTACGTGCCTGCTGACGACTTGACCGACCCGGCTCCTGCCACGACGTTTACGCACTTGGATGCCAAGACGGTTCTTTCCCGCTCCATTGCCGAGCTGGGAATCTATCCTGCCGTCGATCCACTGGACTCCACAAGCCGCGCCCTCGATCCCGAAATCGTCGGTGAAGAGCACTATCGCGTTGCTGTTGGTGTCCAAGAGATTCTGCAGAACTACAAGGACCTGCAAGACATCATCGCAATTCTGGGTATGGACGAGCTTTCCGAAGACCAGAAGATCACCGTTAACCGTGCGCGCAAGATCCAGAAGTTCCTGGGTCAGCCGTTCCACGTCGCCGAGGTCTTCACGGGCAATCCGGGCAAGTATGTCAAGGTTGAGGATACCGTCCGTTCCTTCAAGGAAATCCTCGATGGTAAGTGCGACCACATTCCCGAGCAGTGCTTCGTTTACAAGGGAGCCATCGAGGATGTTTATGCCGCTTACGACGAGATGATGAAGAAGGAAGAGGCATAATGGCCGGCCTTGTATGTGACATCGTTACGCCGCAAGCTCGACTGTTCTCAGGTGATGCGACAATGGTCACCGTGCCTGGCGTCGAGGGTTCCATGGGCTTTTTGCAGGGACATGTGCCGCTGGTCTCACCTCTTGCAGACGGCATGGTCCGCATCGAGGGCGATACGCCTGGTGATGCGAAGAGCTTCGTGTGCCAAGGCGGATATGTCGAGGTCACAGGCGAAAAGGTCATCGTGTTGGCCAATCGGGCGCTGCGTGTCGAGGATATAGATGCTGCTTCGGTACGTGAGCAACTGGGTCAATACGAACAGAAACGTGCAGCGTTGTCAGAAGAAGAAGCCAACAAGACGACGCTTGCCGACGACATTGCATGGTGCAATGCCCAATTGAACGCAGTATCTTAAGCTGCTGTGTAGTTTCCTCTTAAAAGGGCCCGCATATGCGGGCCCTTTTCGTATGCGCGATATGGCTTCTAGATAGCTTTTAGAAGTTCCAGCTGTTCATGTATTCGATCTGCTCGTCCGTGAGCGTGTCGATTTCGATGCCTAAGGTCTCAAGCTTCAAACGCGCGATGCTCTCGTCGATTTCAGCAGGCACGTTATACACTTGGTTCTCAAGCTCGTCAGCGTGCTTGACAAGGTATTCCGCCGCGAGAATCTGGTTGGCAAAGCTCATGTCCATAACACTTGCAGGGTGGCCTTCTGCACAGGCAAGGTTTACGAGTCGACCTTGGGCAAGGACAACGACTTTCCGCCCATCTTCAAGCGTATATTCTTCAACCAGCGGCTTAAGCTCTGTTTTGGACACCGCGTGCTCTTCAAGCCAAGGGATGTAGATCTCCGAATCGAAATGACCGGAGTTGCAAAGGATCGCGCCATCTTTGAGATTCTCGAAGGCGGGCGCATCGATGACCTTGCAATCACCCGTGACGGTTACCCACACATCTGCGAGCTTCGCAGCCTCCTCGGCTTTCATGACTTGGTAGCCTTCCATGAATGCTTCGAGTGCGCGTAGCGGGTCAACCTCGCAGATGATGACGTTCATGCCCATGCCGCGTGCGCGCAGGGCAAGACCGCTTCCGCAATATCCGTAGCCGGAAATGACGATCGTACGACCGCACATGAGACGGTTGGTGGCGCGGATGATGCCATCGAGCGTGCTTTGCCCCGTTCCATAATGGTTATCAAAGCAATGCTTCGTATTAGCATCGTTGACGTTGATAACGGGGTATGACAGTACGCCTTCACGTGCCATCGAAATCAGTCGGATTACACCCGTCGTCGTTTCCTCGGTACCGCCGATGACGTTGGACAGTTTCTCGGGGAATCGCGTGTGCAATGCGGTATCGAGATCGGCTCCATCGTCCATGATGATGTTCGGGTCGAAATCAATGACGGCTTGAATGTGCTTGTCGTAGGTTTCGGCATCCTCGCCGGCGATGGCGTGGACTTCGATACCGTAATCACGTACTAGCGAGGCTGCGGTATCGTCTTGGGTGGAAAGCGGGTTCGATGCGCACAGCCTGACCTGAGCGCCGCCAGCGACTAAAGCGCGCATAAGGTTGGCGGTTTCGGTCGTTACATGCATGCACGCTCCAATGCGGATGCCGTCAAACGGCTTCTCGTCCGCAAAGCGTTTGCGGATAGATGCCAGTACAGGCATATCGCGGTCTGCCCATTCAATTCGGGCACGTCCTGCATCGGCAAGGTTGATATCTTTGATTTCTGAGCTCATTGATCCTCCTAACATTAATCGCGGTCTAGGGTATCACACTATCTAGAAGAATTGCCTCGCTCTTTTCGTCTATCGCGAACCTTACATGATCGAGGGAAATCCATTGATTTGATGAAGTCAATATGTAGACCAGCTGGATTCTTTTCTTGGACCTCGCCATTCATTAGGCGAAACGATAAATCCATAAAACATTCGCATAGGAATCGGGATGAGACGCATATAATCTGCCGAGCTCTGCAAAGACCGTCTGCTTCCATAAGCAGACATATAGTTTCTTAAACTTTGAAGGTTTATGCGGAAGAGAAACAAGAAGGAATGATTCGAAAGGTTAGATTGTATGAGTGGATTCCTCTCGCATTTCTCCTATGTGGAAATCTTCAATTTCTGCGTATTTCTGATATTCACATGCTGCTACACGTATCAGCTTTTCTATGTTTTGGTAGTGCTCAAGCAAAAACCAGATGTACCGGAAGCAAAGAGAAACCATAAATTCGCTGCGGTGATTTCCGCACGCAATGAAAGCGCCGTGATCGGCTATCTGATCAAGTCGATCAAAGAGCAGAATTATCCTCAGGAGCTCATCGATGTGTTCGTCATCGCCGATAATTGCACGGACGATACCGCCTCGGTTGCCCGCAAAGCTGGCGCAATCGTCATTCCCCGTTTCAATAAAAGGGAGATCGGCAAAGGCTATGCACTCGATTATGGCTTTGAGATCCTTCTTGACCGCTATGCGGATCGCGGTCATGAGGCATACTTCATCTTCGATGCGGACAATGTGCTTGATCCGAATTATTTCCGCGAGATGAATAAAACGTTCGATTCTGGCGTACCGGCTGCAACAAGCTACCGTAATTCTAAGAATTTCGATAGCAATTGGATTTCCGCAGGCTATGGTATGTGGTTCATGCGCGAGGCGAAATACCTTTCCCAAGCACGTATGCTGCTCAATACCAGTTGTGCAATCAGCGGTACGGGTTTTTACATCTCCGCGGATGTCATCAAAAAGCATGGCGGGTGGAAATGGCACCTTCTGACTGAGGATATCGAGTTCTCGACAATCAGCATCTTAGACGGCATGCGCATTGGCTATTGCCCTACTGCGATGCTCTACGATGAACAACCGATTACGTTCCGCGATTCATGGAACCAGCGCTTCCGCTGGGCAAGGGGTTTCTATCAGGTGTTCGGACGTTATGGCGCTGAGCTTGTACGGGGCATGTTCACGCAAAAGAAGGGCCATCGGTTCGCGTGCTATGACATGCTCATGACGATTGCGCCCGGTTTACTGCTGACCATCGCATCGGTCCTCTTCAACGTCATTATTCTGTCGATGGGGGCTATGGGCCTTATCAGCACCGGTGATATAGTGGCCTCCTCGGGCGAAGCCCTCGGCTTTTGCATCGCAAACTACATGGGCTTCATGCTTTTCTTCGGTACGATCACCGCGATAACGGAGCGCCGCAATATCCATGCGAGCACCTCGATGGTCGTGCGATCGGTCCTAACGTTCCCTCTTTTCATGTTGACTTACTTTCCTATTGCCATTGCGGCTTTGTTCTGCAAGAAATGCCAATGGAAACCTATCCGCCATACAATCTCGGTCGATGCGAAAAGGTTTGCGATGCCTACGGGGCATTAAGGCTTACGCATTCTGGGATTTTGACGTGAGGTGCCACCCATCGCAATAGGGGCAGCGGTAGCAGCGAAGACCGAGCGTTCCATGCTCCGCGCATGCTCGAATCGCTTCCCGGGCATCGCGTTCGCTGTCGTAGCGATTCTTCGATTCGCAGGCCTTTTTGCGGAGGGTGCGTTCCTTTTCGAGGGATTTTGCTGTAACACGCTTGGTTTCGCGCTCAAATAGGTCATCCATCCCGCCAAGTTGCGACTTGAATTCGGCAATGCGCTTTGCTTTTGCTGACCCTTTCCGGCTGGTCATAGGATGCCCTTTCGCTGCGTGTTCGGTGCACACGGAGATGGTTTTCGCTTCCTGCTTTCTTCGCGTAGTATAAGCCTCTTTGTGCCAACTACCGTTTAAGGGTTTCCATATTTGTGCGGAATGTGGCGAACCGTCATAACGTGCGCATATCTGCTAAACTGTATGGTGCTTCTTTTGGCTCTGTAGTTGCGAGGGCGCAGATGCGTCCTTTAGTCCATGGCAGATGCGGTCGAAAGGATCCACGTAAGTGCGGGGCAACTCGCATGAGCATGGCGTATTCTAGGCGTAAGTCGTACCGCTCGTTGATAAGCAGCATTCGGCTGCACGAGCGAGAGGGTGGTCGGTATCAAGCCAATACCCCAGTACGCGAGTGTGGGGGCAAAGACTAGGTCAGACAAAAGAAGCCAGCGTAGAACGAACGGGAGGATACTGTGAATAAACGGATTGGGACTTTGATAGCATGTGGCACTCTCATTGTTTGCTTAGCCGGCGTATTGTGCGGATGCAACAGCTCTCAGAAGTACGAACCAGCTATGAAAAATGCAGCGATTACTTCGCCATCCATTATTGAAAACGGTGTTTTGACAGTTGGCGTGAGTGGTGAGAACGCACCTATGTCCGCTAAGAGCAGCACGGGAATTGTCGGCATCGATGCTGACATGGCTGCCGCGATTGCCGACGAGCTCGGATTGAAGCTCAAGCTCGTCGACGTTGACCCTGATCCCATGGCCGCGTTGAACAAGGGTACCGTGGATATCGTCATGGGAGTCGACAAGGGAGATGCTACGGCGAATGTTTGGAAATCCGATCCTTATGTTCAAAGCGGCGTGACCCTGTTCTCGAAGACGCAAGGTGCCACCGCGCCCACAAAGGGCTCTGGTTCTAAGATCGCAGTGCAGGCTGCCTCATTGAGCAACTGGGCGATTTCGAGTTTGTACGAACCTGCTGAGATTGTTGCCGAAAGCGATCTCGTCACTGCCTTCAAAGACCTGGCAGACGGGAAGGCTGATTACGTCGCAGCTGATGCCGTTATCGGCATGTATGCGGCAAAGGCGGCTAGCGTGACGGTGTATCCGGTTGCCATCATCGATGCTCCGACTGGCTATTGCATTGCTGTGAAGGATTCGAATAGCTCGTTGAAGAGCAGCATTGCTTCCGCGCTTACTGCTGTCAATAAGGATGGCATCACCGACACCATCCAGAAGAAATGGCTGGTTGAGACCATCGATGTTTCGAAGCTTGCTGCGATCACTTCCAGCGAGGCGTAATCCGCTTGTCATTGCCGAACAACGAACATTAGCAAATGAAAACGGGCTTGGGAATCATCCCAAGCCCGTTCGATTTGCGGAATGCTTGCGCTACGCGAGGGGCTAATTCAAGAAATCTTCGATAATCTCCTGCTCAGCTTCCTCGTAGGTCAGTCCGAGGGTCATAAGCTTAGTGATCTCGTCGCCGGCGATTTTGCCGATAGCGGCCTCGTGAATCAGCATGGCATCCTCGCATGCAGCTTCGATACCAGGGATGGCGGTAACGTTTGCCTTTCCCATGATGATGGCATCGCATTGTACGTGACCATGGCAGGCTGCGGAGCCGGTGACAAGTGGATTGAAGATCTGCTTGGAATTGTCCTGTGCGACAGAGCGGGAAATTACCTGAACGCTTGAACCGTCGCCAACCAGATTGATTTTCATATTCGACGTAGCAGTTTGGTCATCATGCGTGAGCAACTTCTCAGTCAGGATGAGCTTTGCATTTTCCTTTAGTTCGGCAACCGTGTCACGCAGGGTTGATGTCACGCCGCGCAGCTGCGTGAGTTCCATTTCGCAGTAGGAGTTTTCCTCCATATAGACGTTTGTAACCGGATTGAGGACACGCTCGCCAGTGCCGGTACCTTCGCCATAGTGCTTTTCGATATATTTGATGCGGCTGTTCTTGCCGATATAGAACGTATGGATACCATCGTGCTGAGAGCCCTTGTGGCTGTCGTTATGGATGCCGCACCCTGCGATTATCGTGATGTCGCAGTTGTCTCCAATATAAAAGGTGTTATACACGACATCCTTCAATCCAGATTGCGTAACGATGACAGGGATGAAGACGTTTTCACCTTTTGTGCCAGGGGCGATGGTGATGTCTATGCCAGGGTTGTCGGTTTTAGTGGCGATTTCGATATTCGCTGATGAATGACGCTCGACGAGCTCTCCGTTTCTGCGGATATTGAATGCACCGTTGGGCATGCCATGTATGTTGGCGATTGCCGCTAACAGGTTCTCATCGATGGGGGAAAGATCAACAGCCATAGATGGCCTCCTTTATTTAACACATTGACGCGTAACGCGAACTTAGCAAGTAGTGGGAATCGTTGTGAGATGAAGCGCAGTGGGCTCTGTGAGCTGGCAGCCGGGCACGCCCTTCGCGGTGAAGCCAAGCTTCGGCATGAGCTGCTCTGGCGTTCCGGTTTCGCTGATGCGGCCTTCGCGGAGCAAGACGACTTCATCTGCAAGTTGGATGATGCGTTCCTGATGCGAGATGATCACTATGGAACGCCCATCGCGTGCTTCGTGAATATCGCGGAACGTTTCCGTTAGGCGATCAAAGCTCCACAAATCGATTCCAGCCTCGGGCTCGTCATAGATGGCGAGCTTCGGGTCGCTTGCAAGGATAGTGGCGATTTCGATACGCTTGACCTCGCCACCCGAAAGGCTTTTATCAACTTCGCGGGTCAAATACGTTGCCGAGCATAGGCCAACCTTCGCGAGATACTCGTTGCAAGCAAGCATGGGAAGCTTCCTGCCTGCCGCGATTTCCAAGAGCTTCTTAACTTTCATTCCCTTGAAGCGAGCAGGTTGTTGGAATCCGTAGCCGATGCCAAGCCGTGCGCGTTCCGTGATGGAAAGGTCGGTGATGTCCTCGCCATTGAAGATGATCTGCCCGCTCGTGGGTTTTTCGATGCCCATGATGAGTTTTGCCAGCGTCGATTTGCCGCCGCCGTTCGGACCGGTAATGACCGTGAACCGGTCGTCGCCTATCGTCAATGAAAGGTCATCGATGATGCGTTTCGTCTCTATAGCGCCTTCGTTCACAGGCACTTCGAAGACAAGGTTCTTTAGTTCAAGCATGATGTTTCGTCCACCGCTTTCTTTCGACCTCGGGCAAAGCCCGTGCCTGACATAAGCCAGGCATACTGTTCAACCACGCCATTATAGCGATTCTGGATACAAAAACGTCTGACTGCGGAAAAATGCGCATGTTCCTTCCGATAGGGGAAGCGGTGACGAGTCTCTCGATTTGAAACGTAGTGATGGCGGCTAGATCCCCAGTAAGTCGATGACTTCGAGACGCGCGTTCTGACGTGCGATGACGTCACGCCCTCCGAAAACGCAGACAGCGCGCTCGTCCAGCGCATGTTCCGCTGCGCAAGCAAGCTCTTCGAATGCGGATTTGGAGGCTTCGAGTGCATCTGCCCGGGTAACCTGCAATGCATTTTTCGGACGTTTGCTGAAATACTCAACGTCCTGTCGGCAAATCAGGTCACGAACCTTGTGGGGCGCGTCAAGCCCCGCAACGGTGCTCACGATATAGCCCTCGAGATCCTCGGTGCTTGGCTGTGCGGTGCGCAGCCATTTGGGAGCGCCGCGGAATCGTTCGAGCGTTTCATCGATGTGCGGGTCTCGATACGAATGGAATTGGACACCGCCTAAACGACCCGCTTGGAAACCGACACCGTATGCTCCGCCCTTAACGCGTACTTCATTCCATAGATATTCGAAGTTCAAAGCCTTGCTCGCGACTTGCCACGCACCTCGGTAAGAAGGAAGCGAAGCGCATGCTTCGTCTTGTGCTGTCTGAAGACGACGCAAGTTATAGCCGCTTGTCACGAAGGCCACATTGGCTGGGATGACGAACGCCTCGTTTCGGACGACGGGTTTTGGCACTATGAGTCTAGGAGAAGTGTCCTGCGAAACGGTATGGCCAAGGTTCGACTCGCATGCGAGCCAGTATTGGGCGAAGCTCTCCTCGCTACCCGTAAACGCTAGAGTGAGGTTGTCTGGCGAGAAGATTTGCATTGCCAATCGGGCTAGGCGAGAGGAAAGCTCCTCTGCATATTCGTCGAAATGCTCGATGAGGTTTTTGAGCGTGCGATAGAAATCGATACCGCCGAGTTGCTCGCGTACCACGCTTGAGGGGAGATAATAGCTATTTAAGCGTGCAAGTGCGGCGCTATTCCCCGATGAGGCGAATCCTCTTTCCATGAGTGCACGCTTCTGGATGAGAATGTCGAGGATCTTCCGCGTGTTCGAGAAATCGGTTTCGAACATGATTTCATGCGGCAGCGTTACGAGGTAGTTGCATTGCGATTCAAGTGCGCTTGCGGCAACGACGAGCTTGGGCGCGAAGCTGTCCGCATCCGTTTCATCATCGATGACACTTCTCAAGAATCCGAGATTGCCTAATTTGCCCTGGATTAGAGTATCGATTTGAGCAGCCGTATGCCGTGCGGTGTCAAGCTTGCCGAGAACCGATGTGAGAATGTTCACGTAAGGGAGGTCCTCAAACGACACGCAAGAAAGATCGTAATAACGATATGCATAGGCGATACCGCGGGTAGGCGCGTTATGGCGAATGCAGGGAACGGGGGCGGAATCGTCCAATTCCCAACTCGGTAATTCAGGAGCCTGAGCGAGGTCTGCCACTCCCAGGTGCGGGAGCGTTGCAAGAGCCTCGGGCGAATCGATGGACTCCTGCGCTTTGCGCAATGCCTTTACGGTATCCGCAATTGCGGAAGCATCGCTTGCGGTCATGGTCTTTGCGATGCCGGCTATACGCTCCTCTTCTTCAGTGGGGCTTGTTTGCTCGATTGGTACCAGCTCGACTGATGCGCAATGGTCGTTATGCAGGAAGATCTCGGATGCCAACTGCTCGAAATAGCCAGTGCCGAGCTTGGAGCGCAATGCAGCGTAATCGTCTTCGAAACGCACGAACATCGTCGGTGCATCATCGTCGTACAGCCAGCCTGCCATACTCGCCATTGCGAAGACCACACCGTCTGCTGTTCCAAAATCGTGTTCGCGCATCACGAATTCGGAGTGGGCAAGTGAAGCCTCGATGAGGTCTTCGTCGATGCCCTTATCGAGAAGCTCTTCTATGGCTTTATCTAACACTTCTTGGAAACGTTCGAGGACGTTTGGACGGGAACCGCGCAATTGCACGATCGCGAAAGGCTGCAGGAGGCTGTCACCGAGGAATGCAGTGGCGTCATCGGCGAGTCCGGCATCAAGCAGCGCCCGCTTAAGCGGCGACTCGTTAGAGCCGAACAAAGAATCGAGTAACACATCGGTGGCGATAACACGCTCATGATCCGTTGAGGTGCCGATGCAATATGCGAGTCCACAGCAGGCATTTTCTGGCGCAGTGGGCATTTCAACGCGCACGCCGCGATTGATAATAGGTTGCTGGAACGCTAAGGGACGGGGAGCAAGCGCATCTTCTGCCTGCTCTTGTGCGCGAGATACGGCGAGGGGAGTCAGATAGCGCTCGTCGATGAAAGCGAGCACGGAATCGATATCGAGATTGCCATACAAATGAATATAGCTGTTGTCGGGACGATAATGACGCGCGTGCTGCTCAAGGAAGTCCTCATAGGTCAATGTCGGGATAGCCTTCGGTGTGCCGCCCGATTCGAAGCGGTATTGCGTATCGGGGAATAGTGCAGCCGAGAGAGCGTCGAACAAAAGGGCCTCCGGATTGGAAAGAGCGCCCTTCATTTCGTTATAGACGACGCCGTTAATGCAAAGCCTCGATGTGTCGATGTCGTTCGAAGACTCTTCGCTGATATCATCATCGGGTTTTGGAGCAAACTCGTAATGCCAGCCCTCCTGCTCAAAGATGTGACGGTTGCGGTAAATCGCTGGATGGAACACCGCATCCAGATACACATCCATGAGGTTGAGAAGATCCTTCTCGTTGGTGCTGGCAACGGGGTACATCGTTTTATCCGGAAACGTCATCGCGTTTAGAAACGTTTGCATCGAGCTCTTCAGCAAGTTGACGAATGGCTCCTTGACAGGGAACCTGTCGGAGCCGTTTAGCACGGAGTGCTCGAGGATATGGAAAACGCCTGTGTCGTTTTCGGGCGGTGTGCGGAAAGCAATGGAGAAGGCCTTGTTCGTGTCCTCGTTGCTCAGGAAAAGCAAATGCGCACCGCTGGCCTTGTGCTCCATGACATATGCTGTTCCCTCGATTTCTGTAAGGCGTTCGCGTGCCTTTACGGTGAATCCGTGTAGTTCCTGTGCGCTGTCTAGCGCCGCATCGAGTACTTCGCAACGTTTGTTTGTTGTGCTGTTCGTTGTCATGATGTCCTTTTCGGGGTCGTTAGGTTATCCATCGTATTGTTGCACAGAATGCTGGTTGCATGTACTAAAATGAAGGCGCATCGGGGCGATTGATTCAGCCTTTGAGGAGTGTGGCAGGTATGCAGTCCGGAATCGGCGCTGCATGATTTGCCCAGGGGTGTGAAGGCCGATGCGATGATGCGTTATCCGAGGAGCAATCCGTATGGCCCGTTCACAAAAAACGGCTTCATTTAAATATGTCACGATAGAACAAGATGATAGCGAGCTTGTTGTCGTTGCTGGTTCACAAGGATCGGATTCAGCTGACGTACATCGTTACGATACCGACATGCTTGGACAAAAAAGCAATCGAATGGCAGGCAATGATGGATTCGCCGAGAAGAAAGTGAATGCGCCAGCTGGAAAACCGCAAGAAAAGGCGGATGACACCTATCACGAAACGACGCTTGGCGATTTGGATCATGAGCCAATGTCGAAGATGCAGCGTGCCGTGTTGCTGGGTATTGCGGTGCTGGTCGTTGTATTCGTTGCGTACGTGCTTTTCTTCTGACGTTGCAAAGGCGATGCCGCTTGAAGCGGTATAATCAAATTTCAAATGGACGATTTCTGCAGGTCAGGTAGGGTGACCGCATGTAATGAAAGGGCAATTGATGCACGATTCCGAGAAAGCGGTTGGCCGACACACGAAAGAGCCGATACCGCAGCAAGGCTCTTACATCGAGGATGTGACGGCATCTGCCGAAAAGGGCGAACCGATCTTCTTCGACATAGATGCTTCTTCCTCGAAAGCGGCAGGCGATTTGCCTGCTGACACTGTGGATTTTAAGTTCATCGTAGACGATGCGGTGCCAACGGAAGAGTCAGATGCATCCGATAGCGTTAGTGCGAACGCAGACGGGCTATATGATTATCTTGGCAGCGATTCTTCCGAATCAAAGCATCACCATCATCACAGAAGCCGCCGTCGCCGTCGTCGCCGCAGGATTCTGATAACCATCCTCGCTATAGTGCTCGTCTTGGCTGCTGCTGTCGGTTTTAGCGGGTATAAGGTCTATAGCTCGGCGCAGGACCTGAAAGCGCAAGCGAAGACGGCTGTCACGCAGCTGAACCAGGTTCAAGCGAGTCTTGAGGCGAGTAATTTCTCGGAGGCCGTTGCTGCAACGCAACAGCTGCAAGAAACGGCTGTGTCCATGTCCAACACGATGAATACGCCTTGGTGGGCACTTGCATCGATCATCCCCTATTATGGAGATGATGTCACTGTTGCGAAGACGCTCGTCAATGTTTTGAGTGACGTCACATCAAACGCGCTGACCCCACTCACCAAGGCCCTTGAATCGCATCCTCCTACAACGCTCGTTGGTAACGGAACGATAGACATTGAGAATTTCAAGGCACTCATGAATGTCGTCCAAACGTCCATTCCTGTTATAAAACGCAATGCCGAATCGCTGGAGAGCATGCCCGAAGCACACGTTGATCAGCTTGCTACGACGGTTGCGCCGATTAAAGAGAAATTCCTTTCGATAAACGATAGTCTCGAAGCTGTCGATGCATTCGCGCCGATTCTTGCCACGTTGCTCGGCGCCGATGGCGACAGGCTGTACCTGATTACCGCCCAGAATTCCGCAGAAACTCGTTCCACGGGTGGTTTCCCTGGCGCCATGGGAACGCTTTCCATCAGCGACGGAACGCTTTCGTTCGGTGATTTCGATAAGTGTGTCGATGTAGTCGGTGCCGCTATTCCCGACTGGATCACTATCACCGACAACGAGAATGAGCTCTTCGATTACGAATGGATGCACTACGTGCCAAACGTTGGCTATAACCCCGACTTTCCCCGCGTTGCATCCATTTGGGCCGCCGGTTATGAGCGCATTAACGAGAAGTCCGTTGACGGCGTCATCTCCATGACGCCCGCCATCATTCAGGACCTGCTCTCGATTACGGGTGGAATCACGCTTTCCGATGGCACGTATTTGGACGGGACGAATGCGACGAAGGTTCTACAAAGCGATTTGTATTGGAAATACTTCAGTGAAGATGATTATTCTTCCGAAGCCGCTGAAATCACGGATGAGCTTTTTGCTGAAGTTGCGGCAAGTTGCGTTCATCAATTATTCGACGACATGAATCCGTCGAAGCTGCTTGGCTTGGTCGACATCCTGAAGAAGCATGTCGATGACCGTACAGCAATGCTGTGGCTTTCCAACGAGGCAGAGCAACAAAGAATAGAAGCGCTCGATTGCTCTGGAGCCCTTAACTCTGATTCGAAGACGCCGAAAATAGGGACGTACTTCAATGCGTGCATGGCTTCGAAGCTTGGATGGTATGCCGATATGGAAACGACTATCGGCGAAGCGCAGAGCAATAGCGACGGGACAACCAGCTATCAATGCAAAACCACGTTCCGCAATGCCATCACCCAGCAGGAGGTGGCAGAAGGAAGAACCTATCTAGTCGGGCAATTCAAGAATGGCAATTTGCTACCGTGGATTTACATCACCGCCCCTGCGGGAGGCTCCATCACCGATTTCAAGACGGGCGATGGTCAGACCTTCAGCCAGGGGACGTATAAGGATTTGCAGGTTTGGTATATCCAGGAAGGGTCGATTCCTCCTGGCGGCGAACTCGTCTGCACATATACCGTAACGGTCTCGAAAGATGCTGAAGAACCCCTCGGGCTGTCGGCTACTCCAATGCTCACCGAGTACCGATGATCGCGGTTTCGTAAATCTGAGCGCGTTTTTGCCGAGATGCTGGCAAGCGGACAGTCTTCCTATGCAAAAGCGTTGAGCTACGGGTTCTATTGATGCGCAGCTTTCAAGGACGTTTCTGCTTGCGGGCAGCGTGCGTATCTGGGTGTGCTATCTTAACGTGATGTGAATGAGACATGACCGAGTTGGTCCAAAAGAAAGGTGTGGATTAACGTATGGCTGGATTCTTCTCGAAACTGCTTACGTTTGGCGAAGACAAGCAGGTGAAGAAATACCAAGGCATCGTGCAGAAGGTAAATTCCCTTGAGCCTTCGATGCAAGCGAAGGACGATGCTGAGCTTCAGGCGTGTACGGCGCGATTCCGTGAGCGCATCGAAGCGGGGGAGTCGCTAGAGAGCTTGCTTCCAGAAGCATTTGCGGCGGTGCGTGAGGCATCGGTTCGCACGCTCGGCCTCAGGCATTTCGATGTGCAGCTCATTGGCGGCATGGCGTTAAACGATGGCAATATCGCCGAGATGAAAACCGGTGAAGGTAAAACGCTCGTTTCCACGCTTGCGGGCTATTTGAATGCCCTGCCGAATCACAATGTCCATATCGTCACGGTCAATGATTACCTCGCAAAACGAGACAGCGAATGGATGGGGCAGATTTACAACCTCCTAGGAATGAAGGTTGGTCTTATCCAAAATGGTATGCGCACACCGTTGAAGAAACCTGCGTATATGGCAGACGTAACCTACGGCACCAATTCGGAATTCGGTTTCGATTACCTTCGTGACAACATGGTAACGAAGGCAGATGGCCGCGTGCAACGCGGGCACCATTTCGCCATCGTCGATGAGGTCGACTCCATCCTTATTGATGAGGCGCGTACACCGCTTATCATCTCAGGCGCTGGCATGCGTGCGGCGGATACGTACAATAAGTTTGCGCGTGTCATGCCCGCATTGGTGCTAGGCGAAGACTTCGAGATGGATGAGGCGAAGCGCACGATCAATGCCACCGAAGTCGGCTTGGAGCGTATCGAGGCCATGCTCGATATCGACGATATCTACGCTGACCCGTCTGGCCTGCTTGCTAATCATTTGCAGCAAGCTTTAAGGGCTCAATTCTTGTTCCATCGCGACATCGATTATGTGGTCATCGATGGCGAAGTTAAGATTGTCGATGAGTTCACGGGCCGCATTATGGAAGGCCGTCGCTATTCAGAAGGCCTGCATCAAGCCCTCGAGGCGAAAGAGCATGTGCTCGTTCGCGAAGAGAATCAAACATTGGCGACCATCACGTTGCAGAATTACTTCCGTCTGTACGACAAGCTTTCGGGTATGACCGGTACGGCAATGACGGAGGACTCGGAGTTCCGTCAGATTTACAAGCTCGAAGTCGTCGCGATTCCACCCAACAAACCGGTTATCCGCAAGGACGAGGATGATTTGGTGTATCGCTCGATTGACGCTAAGTACAATGCGGTAGCGGATGATATCTCCAGGCGCCATGCCAACGGACAACCTTGTCTGATCGGCACGGTGTCGATTGAGAACTCCGAGAAGCTGAGCCGATTGCTTGCGAAGCGCGGCATCAAGCATGAAACCCTGAATGCCAAGCATCACGAACGCGAGGCACATATCATCGCGCAAGCTGGCCGCGTGGGTGCAGTAACGATTGCAACGAACATGGCAGGTCGTGGTACCGACATCCTGCTTGGCGGTAATCCCGAAGTGCTTGCACAGGATATTCTCCTTGCGAGAGGGCTGGATCCGTTCCGCGATCCTGACGATCCGATTCCTGATAGCGATGCCGATAAGGCCAATGTCCTTCCTGCAGCGACGAAGCAACAGAAGGAAGAAGCTGCAGCTGAAGCGCAGGCAATTTGTGCGGATGAGCATAATCGCGTAATCAGGGCCGGCGGCTTGGCGGTCATTGGCACCGAACGTCATGAATCACGTCGTATCGACAACCAGCTGCGTGGTCGTTCAGGTCGTCAGGGCGATCCGGGCGTGACTCAATTCTATCTATCGCTTGAGGATGACCTTATGCGTCTGTTCGGCGGCGATCGCATGGATTCCATCGCGCGTATGATGGAACGTACGGATCTTCCCGAAGATACCCCGATTCAGGCAGGCATGGTCACAAAGGCAATTGAGAACGCGCAACGGCAAGTTGAGACCATGCATTTTGCGGCGCGCAAGAACGTCTTGGAATACGATGACGTGATGAACCTGCAGCGCATGGCAATCTATGATGAGAGGAACGCCATCCTCGACGGCAAGGATCTTGCCGACCGCATTCCTGTGATTGCTGCGGATGCTGCGCGCGGCATCGTCGACATGAACTGTCCGCCTAAGACGCCGCAAGATGAATGGGATTGCCATGCCATCGACGTGTGGGCATCGAATATGACAGGTCGTTCGGATTTCGTCAGCTCTACCATCGACTGTGCGGGGGATCCCGAGGAAATGGTCGATGCGTTGACCGAGTACTTGGTTGAAGTGTATGAGCAGAAAGCCAAGCTTCTCGGCGAAGGCGTCATGAAGGTGCTCTCTTCTCAAGTCATGCTGCGCATCATCGATACACGCTGGATGGCTCACCTTCAGGAGATGGATTACCTGAAGGCAGGCATCGGCTTGCGTGCGTTCGGCCAGCGCGATCCTCTCGTCGAATACAAGAACGAAGCATACCAGGCGTTCAAGAACCTTACCGCTTCGATGTACGAGGACTTCCTGCGCACTCTGCTGCGTTTGCAGCTTGCCACGCAGGAAGAGCTTCCTGAAGAGCGCAACGTGCTTGAGGGCAAGGTGAATTATTCGGCACCCGAGCAGGTGCTTGACAATACAGGCATCTCAGCCGGCGCGCAGCAAATAGCGTCAGCCGCCGCGAATTCCGCTGCCGCCCCTCCACCGAAGCCTTCGGTGGGGAAGACGCAAACCATCGTAAAGGACAAGGACGATCCATTTGCCAATGTCGGTCGTAACGATCCGTGTCCATGTGGAAGCGGCAAGAAATTCAAGAAATGCCACGGTAGATAAGAGTTGGCGATGACGGAGAAGGATCTTTCCGAAGCTTATGCACGCGTCCAAGACGCGAAAGGCTATTTGCACATCGACCAAAAGCGCAAGGAGCTTGCCGACCTAGAGAAGCAAAGCGCCGATGCGGATTTTTGGAACGATGTCGCCCATGCGCAGCAGGTTTCCAAGCAGGCGAGCGCGCTACGCGAGACCATCGCACAGTACGATACCGCTCAAAGCCTAGCAGAGGATATCGCTGCAGCATGGGAGCTTGCACGTGAGGACGCTGCTTTCGAGGAAGAGGCATCAAGCCTGCTTGCCGAACTATCGGTTCAGCTCGATGCCCTGGAAGTGGAATCATGGTTCACGGGCCGCTTCGATGCGGGAGATGCAATCCTGACCATCAATCCAGGTGCAGGCGGCGATGAAGCACAGGACTGGACCGAGATGCTCTATCGTATGTATGTCCGCTATACGCAGCGTAAAGGCTGGAAGGTCGAAGCTCTAGACATCGTGCCTGGGGCGGGAATCGGCCTCGACAAGGCGACCATTCAAATCGAAGGCCGTAATGCCTACGGCATGCTGCGTAGCGAGAT
Source organism: Eggerthellaceae bacterium (assembly GCA_015062605.1). Classification (GTDB taxonomy): domain Bacteria; phylum Actinomycetota; class Coriobacteriia; order Coriobacteriales; family Eggerthellaceae; genus SIG42. The sequence continues at coordinate 73,371 of SUUI01000008.1, forward strand.
CGGCGTCCATCGCCTGGTACGTATCAGTCCAACTGATAAAGAGAAACGCCGCCATACCACGTTTGCCGCCGTGCAAGTGCTGCCAGTGCTGCCAGACGATATCGAAGTCGAACTAGATCCGATGGACGTCGAGGTGCAGGTATACCGGTCGACTGGCCATGGCGGTCAAGGCGTCAATACGACCGATAGCGCTGTGCGCTTGATCCACAAACCTTCGGGTATCGTGGTCACATGCCAAGACCAGCGTTCTCAGCTGCAGAACAAAGAAGCAGCATTTCGTGTGCTACGTGCTCGACTATACGAGATCGAAGAGCAAAAGCGGCAATCGGAAGTCGATGAGCTGCGTGGCGATGTGCGGCACATCGAATTCGGCAGCCAAATCAGGAATTACGTCCTCTATCCGTATCAGCTGGTAAAGGACGTACGGAGCGGCGTCGAGACGAGCAACGTGGATTCAGTGCTCGATGGGGATTTGGATGATTTCGTCATCGGCTATCACAAATGGCTTGCCTCGCAATAGCTTGGAACGTTTCTTTTTTTTGAAGAAAAGGCCCGACGGATGATTCCGCCGGGCCTTCGTGTAGGAAACGAAAAGGGATACTATGCCAGTTGGTTTCCTGCCGCACCGCCAGGAGCGGACTCGAATACGGCATCCACATGGACGAATGCGCCACCCTTCGCTTTGATGGGCAGACCCATGTTTTCGAATGCTGCATTGACCCATGCGGCCTGTGCTTCGAACAGCTCTCCCTCATTGACATACGTTGCCGTCCCGTGCAGCTGATAGGCTTTGTTGCCTTCCCAGAAGGTAATGGCGACTTTCGGGTTGGCTTGCAAATTGCCAAGCGTTTTCTTAAAGAACTGGTCGGACATGTATACTGTCTCATCGTCAATGATCTTCTTCATACCGACAATGCATGTATTCGGTTGACCGTCAGTGGTGGCGGTTGAGAAAGCGACGTTCGGGACGCTATTGAACAGTTCTTGTATTTCAGGGGGCATGATCGCCATGATGATCACCGTTTCCTTTCAGGGGTTCCTTTCGTGATGTCTTTGCAATGTATAGTATAATCCTCAAACGTTAGACCGCAGCGGAGCTATTTCGCTTTTCGAAAGGGGAGGACAAGTTCGATGCTTTCAGCAGAAGAGCAATTACATATCATCAAGTCAGGTGCTGCGCAGATCGTTCCCGAGACTGCGTTGTTAACCAAGCTGAAGCGCGGAGAACCGCTTAACATCAAGTTGGGTGTCGATCCTACTGCTCCCGATATTCATCTGGGCCATGCGGTGCCGCTGCGCAAGCTGCGCCAATTCCAAGATCTCGGCCATCAGGTTACGCTTATCATCGGTGATGGTACGGCGATGATTGGCGATCCGTCCGGCCGGAACACCACGCGCCCGCAGCTTTCACGGGAGAAAATCGCCGAGAACGCCCAAACTTATGTTGATCAGGCATTCAAGATTCTCGACCCCGATAAGACCACGCTGCGTTATAACTCCGAATGGATTCTGGCGCTTAAAATGGAGGATCTGCTCAAGCTATTGTCGAACTTCACGGTCGCTCGCATTCTGGAGCGCGATGACTTCCATAATCGTTATACGAACAATCAGCCAATCAGCTTGCACGAATTCATGTACCCAGTCATGCAGGCGTACGACTCGGTAGTCATCAAGGCCGATGTCGAGCTTGGCGGTACCGATCAGCTGTTCAACTTGCTTGCTGGTCGCGAGCTGATGGAGAAGATGGGGCTCGAGCCGCAGGTGTGCCTTACGCTTCCTCTGCTCGAGGGCACTGATGGCGTGCAGAAGATGTCGAAGAGCTACGGTAACTACATCGGTTTGACTGATGAGCCGGCCGACATGTTCGGCAAGGTCATGTCGATTCCTGACGAGATGATGGTCAAGTATTACCGCTTGGCATCGACCGAGGATGTTGCGAATATCGATACCATAGAAGCTGGCCTTGCCGATGGTACGCTGCATCCTAACAAGGTTAAACGTGCTTTGGCGAGTAACATCGTCGCTGCGTATTATGATGCGGACGCGGCGGTGCAGGCCGAGGCACAATTCGATTTGGTCTTCAAGCAGCATGAGGTTCCTGAGGATATCCCCGAGTTCGATGTTGATTTGACGCCGAACGATAAGGGAACTGTGTATTTGGCGAAACTGCTTGTCGAGATCGGTCTTGCGCAAAGTGCAGGCGAGGCGCGTAGGCTCATCGATGGCGGCGGCGTGAAGATCAACGGCGAGTCGGTCGCCGCTAAGGCATACGATGTCGATGCTGTGAAACTAGCAGGTGCTACGATTCAGGTGGGTAAGCGCAAGTTCGCACGCATCCGTTAGTTTTCTTTATATATAGACCGCGTGTTCATATAGCATACGTCTTTGCGCCAAGCGGCTGATTTTTTCCAACTTCGCTTAAAGGCGAGGGGGAAGGAGCATCGCATGTTGGATCTTCCAATCGTTTTGTTCGACGATGCGAGCGAATGCTGCGGGTGCGGGGCCTGCAGCTGCATTTGCCCGCAACAAGCCATCAGCATGCGGGCCGACGAATCGGGCTTCGTATTCCCGGTCATCGACGAGGATAAGTGCGTCCAATGTGGACTATGCACGGAAACATGCGCATTCCAAACCCAAGCCATTCCTAATGAGTTGCAAGAGGTTTATGTCGCCTCGTCGGCGATTACCGACATCCGCCGTTCTGCATCCGGAGGCATCTTCGCCGCGCTCGCGGAGCAGACGCTGGCAGCGGGTGGCATCGTTGCTGGCGCCGCACTCGATTTTGAAGGTGGGATTGCGATTCCCCGACTCGTCTGCATCGATGACACCGCAACGCTCGATCGCATCCTTTGCTCCAAATACGTTCAATGCGATCAAAATATAGACATATACGCGCGCGTACTCGATTACCTTAAACAAGGACGCGCCGTCACGTTCGGTGGGACGCCATGCCAAGTCGCAGCACTTCGCTCCTTCGCATATGGATACGATGAGCGACTGCTGCTGGTGGATGTCGTTTGCCACGGTGTTCCGAACTCCCGCTTCTTCAATGACTATCTTAAGATGCGTGCTCATGAGCTCGGCGCAACGGTCATCAATTATTCTTTTCGCGATAAGCGGTTCGGTTGGAGCTTCATCGGCCGTATCGATTACGTTAAAGACGGCAAAGCGCAAAGCGCGCCGATTAACGGGCTCGAGGAATCGTATTATCGTCTCTTCTTGGAGGCCCAAACGTATCGCGAGAGCTGCTATCAGTGCCCTTATGCATCGCCGCTTCGGTCAGGAGATCTCTCCATTGGAGATTTCTGGGGAATTCGCGAACAGCATCCGGAGCTGTTCGATGGAACCGAAACTGTATTCGACGACGATCTTGGCGTCTCGAGTCTTATCGTCAACACGCAGAAGGGAAAACGATACCTCGAGGAGCATGCAGGCGATTTCAATCTGCAGCGTTCGACATACGAGAAGGCCTCGGCGAACAATAAGCAGTTATTACGACCTGTTGAGCGAACGCACCAGCGAGAGGAAATCTTGAACGCATATCTCCATGGGGGATACGAATCTGTGAGCCAATGGTTCGCCGATACGTACAAAAAAGCGCTTTAAGAACGTAGGGGGGACCCAAAAACGCAGACGAACGGTCGCCAAGTAGGATATCGCTTTGCGTTGGTAGAGTGTCGCAACGACTGGCCATTAGCACTGATTAGGACGCAGCTTAGGGCTTTTACCTGCGGTTTTACTGCTGATCCGCCTTGCGTACAGCCTTATGGTTGCACGGAATAATCGGTATGGAAAAACCGACAACCATTTTTTCGGAAATTATCCCGATTTTTCCTTGACGTGGCGGCCGAGGTTGGCTAATATTCTTCCTTGCGCGTTCGCGGAGCCGGACGCGCGGGGCGCACG
>SUUI01000019.1 GCA_015062605.1 Eggerthellaceae bacterium
CTCCATCGATCCTCGTCTGACCTGGCTTGGCGCTAAGGCCGAGTACTGGCTGCAGGTTCGTCCTGGCACCGACGGCGCTCTGTCCATCGGCATGCTCAACACCATCATCAACGAGGACCTCGTTGACCATGAGTTCATCGACAATTGGTGCTATGGCTATGAGCAACTCGTCGAGTCCGTACAGGGCAAGGATGCCGATTGGGCTGGCGAGATCTGCGACGTTGATCCTGAGAAGATCCGTGGCGCAGCTCGTCTGTATGCTAATGCTGAGTCCGCTGCTATCCAGTGGGGTCTCGCTTTTGAGCAGCAGCTTTCTGCTCTGGGCGTTACCGCTGGTGCTTGCGACCTCATGGGCGTTACCGGCAACATCGACAATCCTGGTGGCAACCTGCTCATCAAGTGCGCTTTCGACATCGAGAAGCGCTATGGCTTGGGCGACTTCAAGATCCCGCGCGAGAACTATGCTGGCAAGATGACCCTGTCCGCTGGCATCGAGTCTTCCGACATCGTCGCGTGCGCTGCTACCGACCCGCTGATGCTCGCTTGCGAGACCGGCGAGCCCTGGCCGCCGCAAATGCTGTGGATCGAGTCCGCTAACCCGCTGGCCTGCTCCGGCATGGACGCTCCTCGTATGTACGAGGCAATGAACAAGATTCCGTTCATCGTCGTTGCTGACCCGTTCATGACCCCGACCGCCGTTGCTCATGCTGACTATGTGCTTCCTGTCGCAATGAGCTGCGAGCGCAACGCAGTGCGTACCTGGTGGACGCCTGCTCGTTCCATCTCCAAGTGCACGAGCTACTATGAGGCCAAGTCTGACGAGGATATCGTCCTCACCTTCGGTCGCAAGCTCAAGCCGGAGAACTTCCCGTGGAAGGACGACAAGGAACTGTCGACCTGGTACCTCACTGACCAGTATGCCAAGGAAGGCACCCGCTATGAGGGCGACTTCGAAGAGCTGCAGGCCCGTGGCGGTTGGAAGTATGATCCGTGGGATTCCACCTACTACAAGTACAAGAAGGGCATGTGCCGTCCCGATGGTTCCGTGGGCTTCGACACCGCAACCGGTCGTTTCGAGTTCTGGAGCTGGGGCTACAATCACTGGGGCGTCGACCCGATGCCGTATCACATCGAGCCGAAGGACTCCCCGATCTCCACACCGGAAGAGTTCGAGAAGTATCCGCTGATCGCAACCTCTGGTGGACGTTCTTACGAGTTCTTCCACAGCGAGCATCGTCAACTCCCGACCATGCGCGAGTTCCATCCGTGGCCGCTCGTCACCATGAATCCGAAGACCGCCGAGAAGCACGGCATCATCGATGGTGACTGGGTCTGGATCGAGAGCCGTCATGGCCGTTGCCGCCAGAAGGCATTCCTGTTCCCCGGCATCAAGGAGAACACGGTCCATATGGAGCATGCATGGTGGTTCCCGGAGCAGCCTGCTGAAGAGCCGTATCTGTTCGGTACGTTCGACTCCAACATCAACAACATGGCCGAGAACTTCGAGACCGGCCAGGGCGGTATCGGTTCTGGCATCAAGAGCTTCTTGGTCAAGATCTACAAGTATCAAGAGGGCGACGAGATGCCCGGCTACAAGGTCACGCGTCTCGGTGGCTGGATGGATTACATCCCCGGCGTTATGGCTGGCGACGCTGACTCCGCGCGCAAGCGCGCTGCTGAGGGCAACGAAGCACTCCAGAAGATGCTCGAGAACGCGAAGCGTGTTCAGAATATGAAGGTCGACGATGCCGATATGCAAGGCCGCGAGGCTCTCGAGTATGCGAAGGCGCATGCTGACGAAGCCGGCACCTTCTCGAGCGAGAAATAAGGGAGGCGAGTACCATGACGAAGGGTATTTTGGTCAATTATGACTACTGCACGGGATGCCATTCCTGTGAGGTTGCCTGCAAGAAGATCCTCGATCTTCCCAAGGGCGAGTTCGGCATCAAGGTTGCCGAGGTCGGTCCGTTCGAGTACACCACGCTTCCTGCTCTGAAGGAGAAGTGGGAGTGGACCTACATGCCTATCATCACTCAGGCTTGCGATATGTGCGCAGCTCGCACCGAAATCGGCAAGATGCCGATGTGCGTCCAGCACTGCCAGGCATGGTGCATGTACTACGGCGAGGCCGAAGAGCTCGTGAAGAGGATGGACGGCAAGACCCGTTGGGCTCTGCTCACCGTTGCCGAGTAAACTCTATCGATTCTTCGCACTACCTAGTGCCACAGAAGGGACCCGCGAAAGCGGGTCCCTTTTTTACCTAGTGGATTCCCGCAAGAAAAAGGACCTACCAAAAGGCAGGTCCTTTTTGCTCGCATAAACGGATTCTATCTTTATTAAACCGCACTTTGAACTTCGAGCAGCGTGATCTCGAAATTCAGGTCCTTGCCTGCAAGCGGGTGATTGGTGTCGAGTGTAACGATGCCATCCTCCATGCTAAGAACCTTGACGGGGACGGGATTGCCCTGATTGTCCTCGAAATACACCGTCTCTCCAACGGGGAGCATCTCTCCATTCGGGATTTCGTTTACGGGGATCTTTTTGACAAGCGTTTCAAGGTACTCGCCATATGCATATGCCGCTTCGATGCGGATCTTCTTGGTCTCGCCGACCTCCATCTTCTCAACAGCCTCATCGAAGTCCTGAAGCATCATTCCGGTCATGCACCGGAACACCAGTGGTTCGCCGTGGTCGAATGACGCATCGAATTTCGTGCCGTCATCAAGCGTTCCGAAATAATCGACCTTCACGATTTTGCCTGCGTTGCTCACTGATGTCTCCTTTCAAGCGAATGCGAATTATCGTGTATTATTTGCTGCCTTCTTCTGCTCCTCGCCGGGATTTCCGCGCGAGCGATCCTTCACCTGGTTCGCGGGAACCACAAGCGATTCGATCTTCGTCCCGCCGCAATTCGGGCAAGCGTTCGTGCCGATGGGCATGGGTTTCTTGCAGTTCGCGCACACGATTATGACCTGGCTGGAATACAGACCGCATTGATTGCAATGCGTGCAGGTATAGCACATGGTTTACTGCTCCTTTTCGAGTATCTCGTCGATTTGCACGATGTACATCGTATGGAGATTATGGTCCGCGTAATGGTTCTGCGCGATGGTTTCGTCCTTGAAGCTCTCTTCGGGAATGAGTTCGGAGGCGATGATGTGCCCGAAGATGGCGAGCTGCGCTTCTTCGAAGAAGGGGATGCCGTTGTTATCGATGATGTTCAAGTCGCTTTTGGCGATTTTGTCCTCATCGCGTCCCGATGCGCTGCCGAGATAGGCGAGCTGTTTGCGGAAACCCATTCCAAGAAACGAAAGAGAGACCTTGCCGGATTCGTCTATGAACTCCTTGGTGTAGCGCGTCTGACGAACGAAGATGAACGCAACAGGGCGCTCCCAAAGCCATCCTAAGCCGCCCCAGGCCGCCGTCATGGTGTTGGCGCTTCCATCTGCCTTTGCCGAAGAAATCAACATCCATTCCTTGCCGATGGATATAAATGGGTTGATCGAAAATTCTTTTATCGATACGTTCGTGAATGCGTTCATGCTCAATCTCTCTTGGCTTGCGTTTTCGTTCGCGCTATTTGTACCATACGGATACGGAGCGGAAAAGGCTCCATAGTTCTAGCGGCACTATAAAAGCGCATATCGTTACTCTTCAAGTCCATGGGCTTATTAGCTGTATGGTTCTCGGAAACCTCTTCTTAAAAGCACCTCCCAGCGTCAATGGCGCCGGGAGGTGCTTGAGGAGGTATTTCAGCTTCTTACAAGTACGCGCATTGCTGCCCGGCTTTTCAGAAGCCTACTAACATATCATTCGGTCTTGCCGTCCTTCACGACGACCTTATACCGAGCCTGCATCTCGTTGCAGCTTGTGCATGAGCATCCGCTGCAGCCGGAGGCTGGACACTTCATCGGCTCATCGCCAAGGTCGCAGCAGCCGCCCTTGCTCTTCTTCTTGAAGAACGTCGCTTTGATCGCGAAGCCGACCGCGACGATGACGATACCGAGAACTATCCAACTTGCGAGGTTCACGCAGCCTCACCAGCCATCTGCAGGTTTGCCTGCGTCTCCTTATCGCGCGGCATGGGACGGAACAAGCCGACCAAGATAGCTACCGCGAACAGGATGGCGATGACGGTCCAGACGCCGAACGAGCCGACGATCACAAGCTTGCCGATTTGGTAGACGATCAAGGCGATGACATATGCCCAACCGCACTCCCAGCCGATGGCAGCCCAGAACCACTTGTTAAAACCACCCATCTCACGCTTGATGGCACCCATAGCGGCGAAGCACGGTGCGCAGAGCAGTTGGAAGGTCATGAACGAGAACGCCGCGATCGGAACGAGTGCGACGGCACCCGTGGTCAATGCCAGGGACTGCATGAACTCCGCGGACCATGCGAGCTCGCCGCCGCCGAAGACGATTGCCATCGTGCCGATGACGTTCTCCTTGGCGATGAGGCCTGTGATGACCGTGGAGGCGGATTGCCAATTGTCGAAACCGAGCGGTGCGAACAGCCACGCGAAGGAGTTACCGAAGTAGGCAAGGAAGGAATGATCCATCAGATCCTCGCCGACCCACATGAATTCGCCCTCGTAGATGCCGTAGCCGGAGAGGAACCACACAACGATCGTGGCGAGCAGGATGATAGTTCCAGCCTTCTTGATGAATGCCCAGGCGCGTTCCCACATGCTGCGCAGCAAGTCTACGAAACGTGGCAGACGGTATTCAGGAAGCTCCATGATATACGGCGTGGTTTCGCCACGGAATGCCTTGAACTTCTTTAAGATGATGCCGCTCATGATGATGGACGCGATGCCCATGAAATATGCGAGCGGAGCCACCCACCACGTGCCGCCGAACACGGCCGTGGAGATGAGCGCGATGATGGGCAGCTTGGCCGAGCACGGCATGAATGTCGTGGTCATGACGGTCAGATGCCTGGAGGATTCCGACTCGATCGTACGCGATGCCATGATGCCGGGTACGCCGCAGCCGGTACCGATAATCATCGGGATGAAGGTCTTGCCCGACAGACCGAAGCGGCGGAAGATGCGGTCGAGGATGAACGTGACGCGCGCCATGTAGCCGCAACGCTCGAGGATAGCAAGCAGGAAGAACAAGATCATGATCTGGGGCACGAAACCTAAGACGGCGCCGACACCTGCGACGATACCGTCCATGATCAGGTCATACAGCCAATCGACGCAACCGATGGATGTGAGCAGGCCGCCGATCAGAACGGGGATACCAGGCACCCAGATGCCGTATTCGCTATGTTCGCCAGGAGCGGGGACCATGATACCTTGCGGTACCATCTCGCCCTCTTCCTCATCGGATTCCACTTCGCCGTCGAAGTTGTAGATGACTGCCTCAGCAGCCTCTGCGCGGCCTTCCGCCTCGATTTCGGCGTTGCGGGCATCGGCCATCGCCTGGGCCTTCGACTCATTCTGGGCACCCACATAGACGAAGTACTCCGTCGTTGTCAGCTCTTCCTCATCGATGGATGTGAACTGGGCGATGACACCTGCGTTAGCAGCCTGTGCTTCGAATGATGCAAGGGCTGCGCGTGCCTCAGGCGAATCGGGATTCGCTTCGAAACCCTCACCGAGCGATCCTATCAGTTCCTCATCGGGTTCAGCGAGGAAGTGGGCTGCGACCGTATCGGTATCGATGCCTTCTGCAGAAGCGGCATCGAGGAAGTTGGCGATGGCCTCTTGGGCCTCGTCATATGGGTCGGCATCGGCATCGTAAGCAGCCTGGTCGCCGGCATCGGGATTCACGATGGCGACTGGGTCCAGGTACCAGCCATCGCCGAACACGCCATCGTTCGCCCAGTCGGTTGCATAACCGCCGACCGTGCTGATCGAGATGTAATAGATGAGAGCGATGATGACCACGAAGATCGGCAGCGCGAGAACGCGATTCAAGAGGATCTTATCAGCCTTCGAGGTCGTGCTCTTCTCGGGATTGTCCTTCTTTTGGACCTGTTTGATGAAGCTCGTGATGTACTTGTAACGCTCATTGGTGATAACCGCATCGGCCTTGTCGCCGAAGCGTGCTTCGAGAGCACGCACGTGACCATCGATATCGCCGATGTTGCCATGCTGGGCGACAACGCGCTTATCGCCTTCGAGCAGCTTGATAGCATGGAAGCGCTTCAAATGCGGTTCCACTGACTCGGGCAAATCGTTCTCGAGGTGTGCGATAAGATCCTCCAAGTCGGGAGAGAAGCTTATCGGCATAGGCTTTGCACCCTCGGCTGCTGCGACCTTGGCAGCTGCGACGACCTCGTTGATGCCATCACCACGAAGTGCGGAGATCTCGACGACGGGGAGTCCGAGCTTACGGGAAAGGGCGGCGGAATCGATTTCAAAGCCGCGCTTCTTAACGATGTCCATCTGATTGAGCGCCACGATGACAGGAGTGCCGAATTCCATCAGCTGGGTAGTCAGATACAGGTTGCGCTCGAGATTCGATGCATCGACGATGTCGATGATGGCATCTGCCTCGCGTCTTTCTAAGTAGTCACGCGCTATGACTTCCTCATTCGAGTATGGGGACAGGGAGTAGATGCCGGGCAAATCGACGATCTCGACGTCTGCATGGCCCTTAAGTTTGCCCGTCTTGCGCTCAACGGTGACGCCTGGCCAGTTGCCGACATATTGGTGATTGCCGGTAAGCTGGTTGAACAGGGTGGTCTTACCCGAGTTCGGATTGCCAACCAGCGCAATCGTTATTGCCATTCGATGAACCTCTCTTTCTCAACTAATATAGTTATAAGTAGTTAACTTTTTTCCGAGCATAGATAACCCCGACCGAAGCCGGGGTAGGGAATGCTAGGCTGGTTCTACTTCGATGTTCTTTGCGTCAGCGCGTCTTAAGGAAAGCTGATATCCGCGAACAGAGATGTCGATAGGGTCGCCCAAGGGTGCGATCTTGAGCACGCTAATCTCCGCACCTTTCGTGATGCCCATGTCCATGATGCGACGGCGGATCTCGCCTGTGTCATTGAGTCGTTGCACAGTGCAGGACTTGCCAACCGCAATGTCGTCCAGAGTCATGATAGTCCTTTCTAAAGTAACCCGAAATTAACATTTTTAGTTTACTTCGTATAACTTCTGTTTGCAAGTTGCAACTAACAAATCGATGGAAAAAGTTGTGAGCGGTTAATAGGTATCGTGAACGTATCGGCGCGCTTAAGGAGAGAGAGGGGGGGACGATTTAAAATCGTTGCAAAGAGAAGGACCAGAGGCTATGCTGCCTTCTGGTCCTTAAATGCTGGCAGGATGACCGAGCTTATCCACGGTCGGCTTTCATGACGCTTAGATCAAATTGCCCACTACGCGGAACATGTAGGCGAGTTCATCGGCATCCATCTCTTTCGGGACGGGATAAAGCGGGTTGGATTCCGCATCGGCGTTCTTCGCCATCTGTGGGATGTCCTCTTCTTTGATGCCCTCGATGTACTTGGGTATGTCCATGGATGCGTTCATCTCATCCACCCATTTGATGAATGCGATTGCTGCAGTCGCATCGTCTGCCGCAATTGGCGCGATGTCGATTAGGCGGGCGAGCTTAGCCAGCTGCGGATAGCAGCTCTTGCCATATGCGCGCAGCATATGCGGCAGAATTACGGCGTTCGCGAGACCATGAGGGGTGCCATACTGCCCGCCCAACGCGTGAGCGAGGCCGTGAACGTATCCAACGTAGGACACCGTGAATGCGATGCCGGCGCAGTATGCGGCGTACAGCATTTTTTGGCGTGCCTCAGCATCATTGCCGTCGTCATAGGCACGCTTTAAGTACTTATGGATGAGGATGACGGCTTGCTCGGCACGCTCGCGCGTCTCCTTGGTGGTGCTATGGCCGATATACGCTTCAACGGCATGAGTGAGCGCATCCATGCCGGTGGTCGATGTGATGCTTTTCGGGAGACCCGTAGTCAGGCGGTAGTCATGTACCGCATATTTCGGAATCAGGCAGAAGTCGTTGATCGGGAACTTGTGGTGAGTTTTCGCATCCGTGATGACAGCGGCCAGCGTCACTTCGCTTCCGGTGCCTGCAGTTGTCGGGACGGCGATGAGCAGCGGAAGCCTTGCCATGACCTTTAAGACGCCTGCCATCTTCTCGACGGGCTGCTTCGGCTTCGCGATGCGCGCCGCCGCGCCTTTCGCAGCATCCATGGACGAGCCGCCGCCGAAGCCGACGAGCGCCTGACAGCCATTTTCAAGATAGATTTTGCGGATTTCCTCGACGTTGTCGATGGTAGGATTCGGGACGACCTTGTCGTATAGGATGGCACGCACGCCTGCAGCCTCGCATGCTGCAAGGGTGCTATCGCACAGGCCAAGCTTGCTGATGCCGCCATCGGTCACGACGACGATGGATGAGATTCCCTTCTCGACGCACAGCTTTGCGATTTCATCGGTGCTGGAAAGGATCTTGGGCTCACGATAGGGCATGACGGGGATTGCGGCGCGGAATCCCTTCTGATAGGCGCGGCAGAACGCTTTACGGGCGAGTTTCATAGCTATTCCTCCTCTAATTAGCGGGTTCTTCCATATGTATGGCATCGATGGGGCATGCGCTTACGCACAGCCTGCATGCAATGCAAGATTCCGGATGTACGATTTCGGCGATGGCGCCGGTGTTGCCTTCGGCCTTCGGCTCGCCAAGCTCAATGCAGCCCTTCGGGCAGTTGATGACGCATAAGCTGCATCCGACGCATTCGATTGCATCGATTACGGGGTGCCACCATAGCTTCTTGTTTACACGAACGGTTTTGAATCCGTCTGCGTCAAGCACCGCGCCTTTCGCACAGAGTCGCCCGCACAGCCCACAGCGGATGCAGGCATCGGGGTCGATTGTGTGCTGTTCCTTGGGCTTGCCGCTGATGGCGCCCACGGGGCAGTTCTTCGCGCAGAGTGTGCATCCGATGCACGCGTCAGTGATGGAATATGCTAGCATATCGTCCCCTAACCGCCGCAAACTGGTGACATCAGATACACGGTCTGGCCATCTTTAAGCTTCGTGGATTTACGGCATTGCTTGCCGTCGATTAGTATGATGCAACCATCGATGTCGGCAGCCTTTATTTGTGTGCCAGGTTTCACTTCGCGCGCTTTAGCAAGCAGGATGGGGTAGAGGTCTTTGACATAGCTGGCCTCTGCTTCGAGTTCGTGCAAACCAGTGTCCAGACGGAACATTCCGAGGAGCTTTACGTTGACATGTGCCACATCTGCTCCTTTTCCTAGATTATCTTCAGCTTCTTGAGCGTGTGGGTGGTGGGGATGCCGCTTTGCGTCCATCCGCGTGCATGGTAGTATTCTCTTTTTAAGGTATCGAGCGGCACCACTGTCGTGGGGTCGCTAGGATCCTGCGGTTCGTCGGTCAAGCGCTTCGGCAGCGTATCGTCTTTCGCGCTGACACCGAATTTCGTGGAGATGTGCCGTTCGAGCGTATAACCGCGCTCGCCCCTCTCCATGTAATCGCCCATCGTCATGTTCATGCCAGTAACCAGCTCAAACGCCTTCGTGTGGGGGAGATTCGGCAGGTGCATGTGCGCGATCTGCGGGAGCTTGTTGATGCCGCGTAAGGCAGCGCCGATGTGCGGCATGACCTTGTTGACGGTGGACGTTATCACACTGTTCGGACGCGTTATCAGAGGGCTCGGGAAGAACATATAGGTGGTGAACAGGCACATGCCGCATGCGGCTGTTGCTTCCATGAGGTCTTGGAACATCATGGTGGCATCCGCTTTCGCCTTAGGCGTCTGCGGGTCAACGAACAGACCGAGGCCCTCCAAGATGACGAGGTAGCCGCCATTTAGGTGGCAGCCGCCGCGATTGCTCACCGCGTATCCCAATCCCATGCCGACGGCGCGGCGCGGTTCGTAGGCGGATAGCTCGAGGCCCTTCGATTGTATCGCGAAATCCAATCCGCCGTACTTCTCGGCGAGTCGCTTGCTGCCAAGTGCGAGTTCATCCCCGATGCCGCGGCGGTGCGCGATGTCGTCGAAGATCTGCTCGAGCTCGTCGACATGCCCGAACGAAAGGCCATTATCCCAAAGGCCTTTCTCGTTAGCTTCCATTGCCCATGCGATGGTGCCTGCAGCGGAGATGCTGTCCATTCCGAGGTCATCGAGCGCGTAGTTTAGGCGCAGTACGACTTCCAAGTTGTCGTTGTCGATGTTCGCGGACAGAAGCCCGAGCGTTTCGAGTTCAGGACCTTTCACAGGTCGACCGTCCACATTCACGGTGCGGCTGCATTTCATCGGGCAGCTCACGCAGCCCTTATTCACGATATTATGATTCTCCGCGAGAGTCTCTCCGTTCACCTTGTCGAAGCCATCGAACCTTCCATCTGAGAAATTGCGCGTGGCCAACATGCCGCGCATCTGCATGGAGCTGACCAGGCCGGCCGTGCCCATGCGGGGCAGTTGCGTTCCGGTTAGCGGATGGATGCGCAGCTTCTTATAGAACTTCTTGTTGAATTCCTTGGCCTTCTTCGGGTTTGCAATCTTGATCTCGTGGTTGCCAGTGACCGCGATGGCCTTAAGGTTCTTCCAGCCCATTACCGAGCCCAGTCCAGTGCGCCCCGCTGCGCGCTCATCGCTGCCGATGCCAGCGTACAGCACGCCATTCTCGCCTGCAGGGCCGATGACCATCTGGCCGAAGGCGCGCTTGGCCCCCCATCTCTCTTCGAGGAGCTCTTTGACACGTTCCTGGCTCGCCATGACCCGCAAACCCCAGAGGCCATCTTCGTCGGCATCATGGAAGATGAACTTGTCGTTCTCGATCTCGAGCCATGTGTGATCCGGGCATTTCCCTCTGATGATCAAGGCATCCATGCCGGCCTTCTTTAAGAAATAGCCGAACGTGCCGCCGCAATTCGATGAAGCAACGATACCTGTCTGAGGGGAAAGCGAGGAGATGTTGAATCGGAACGAGCTCGGTACGCCCGTGCCCGTGAGGGGACCGGTGGATATGATGATCGGGTTCTCCTCGGAAAAAGGGCTTTCCGAACCAGTGAGCATGCTCTGGAGGATACGTGCCGCCATAATCTTACCCCCTACGAAAAGGCGCCGATCGTCATCGGTCCAAGGGTATTCTTTCGCTTGTTGCGTGGTGAGATCGAGCTCTACGACCTTGCCCATGTATCCACCAAACGACGTCGACATACTACCCTCCCTTCGATTCTCAAACTCCCATATTCAGTATAACACTGCTTTGCTTTTAAAACCGCTGTGCATCATCACGGCAGACAACAACGAGGCCGGCATGATGCCGGCCTCGCATTCTTTCTGTTTCAGGTATGTCTTAGTCAACGGCGACCATAACGTCGGTGGCTTTGATGATGGCGACCGCAGGCTTGCCCACGGCGAGTTCGAGCGCCTCAATGGCCTCGTTTGTGATCGAGCCGGTGATCTTGACGCCATCCGCATCCTCGATGGTCACATGGCCGTTCACTGCGCCCTCCTCTACCTTCACAACCGTGCCAGCAATCTGGTTGCGGGCAGACAGTCCTGCGAGCTTCTCGTTGGCGAACATGACGTTAGTTGCTTTGATGACAGCGTAGCACTCCTTGCCTTCTTCTAGGTCCAAGGCCTTGACGGCTTCCATGGTGATGTCGGCCTTAACGGGGTTGTGGTTGCCGCGGCAGATGACGACGACCGCGTTGACCGCGCCTTCCTTGATGGACTTGACGGTACCCTTGATCTGGTTGCGTGCGCTGAGCTTCATGGCATTCCTTCCTTTCTATGTCGAAGCGGTTTCCGTTGCCCCGCTTCTTTTGTTCAATTATATTCTCTTATGGGAATATACTCTATTGCAAATTATTCTAGTGTAACTATAATATAGAAGTTGTATCGTGTCAACGAAACTCATCGGGTAGGAATGCCCATCTATGTGGGCAACACAGTTGATTAAGGAGGAATCACATACGATGAAGATGAAAATGAAAGCACTGATCGTAGGCGTGGTCGCTTTCGCGCTTGTATGCGGAGTTGCGCTTGCAGGTTGCCAGAAGCACGAGAATGCTACGTTGCAGATCTTCGCGGCGAACTCACTTTCTGAGGCTATGAATGAGGCGCAAGCAGCCTACACGAAGTCCCACGATTGGATTACCTTCGCCGATACCCAGTACAAGGGTTCCGGCACGCTCGTCAAGGAGCTGCAGGGCGGCGCTTCTGCAGACATCCTGATCACTGCTGCTACTTCTAACATGGATGATGCCGCAGGTTCCGGCCTCATCGATGAGAGCAGCCGCTTCGATCTTTACAAGAACGACTTGGTTGTTATTGTAAAGAAGGGATCCGATATCAAGGTCGCGTCCTTAAATGACGTTCTCGACAAGAAGGTTGCCATCGGCAACGAGTCTGTCCCTGCCGGCAACTATGCCCGTCAGTCGCTTGCCTCTATCGGCGCGTACACTGATGCATCAGGCAAGGGTGGCGACTACGTCGGCATTAGCAACGATAATCTCTTGATTGCCGAGTCCGTCGGTCAGGTTGTGACTTATGTAGCCACTGGTGACGCCGAGGTCGGCATCGCATACCTTTCTGACGTATATCGCAACAGCGACGTCGAAGTTGCCTTCACCATCCCGGCTGACGCACATAAGGACATCATCTACCCAGCCGCCGTGTGCAAGGATTCAAAGGCTGCATCAGAAGCTGCTGCATTCTTGAAGTGGTGCCATGAGGATTCTGCCGCAAAGCAGATTTGGCAGAAGTACGGCTTTGCCCTTGCGTAAGGCATAATCGATGCGGAAAAGCGTCCTTTCAAGTTTCTCCGTTCTCGTAGCTTTCCTCCTAGCCCTGGTACTCGTGCCAGGGCTAGGAGAGGATTTGGTTGCCTTCTCGGAGTCAACGATCACCGTCGACAAGGACGGTCAGTCTGCTGTTTCCGAGAATGCAACCTTTGGCATTTCCGATTTCTTTCGTGCTCAAGTTGGCTCGAACCGCCGGATTAATGGCGAATATCATGGCTATATCTTCTATATCGGTAATGATCCTGATCGCTACTGCTGTGTTTTCGCAAACCTCGAGAGTGACTCTCCCTATGCGGTGCTCTACATTCCGCCAGAAGCGGTCGGCGCGGGCGTCCGTGTCGAGGATGATTCAGCTATAAAGGAACTCATACAGATCTCCCATGAGCTCGATTTGCACAGTGCCGCTGGCGGCAATACGCCAGAAATCGACACGGTGGAGTTTTATGTGACGTCTGAGAAGACCTACACAGTGGACGCGGCGGTTTACTCCTTTGCGCAGGAACTTGAAGATGGCGAATACTACGTCACGCTTCTAGGTGCCGATGGTACCGACATCACTTCGCCGAGCCATCCCAACCAAGTCAAGATCGGTTACTGCTCCTATGGTTCGATTAAATACAAGGGCGATATCTCGGTAACTGGAAAATCGACTGGCATGGCGGCGCTCTTAGAGTTTTTGCAGGAGATGGATTACTCGCCTTTGTTCGTTACCTTGCGTACGACGCTTACGGCTATCGTCATCATCTTCATCTTAGGGCTTCTGGCCGCATGGTGGATCTTGGGGCTTCCGCGAAAGCTGCACAACTTCTTCGATACCGTATTCACCATTCCGATGGTTTTGCCGCCGACGGTCTGCGGTTTTCTTTTGCTCCTCGCATTAGGCAAGAATACCGCGTTCGGCCAGTTCTTCATCGATGTCGGCTTCCCGTTGGTGTTCAGCTGGCCTGCAACGGTTATCGCTGCCGTCGTCGTTGCGTTCCCGCTTATGTATCGTAATGCCTTAGGCGCGTTCGAGGGCCTTGATCGTAACATGCTCGATGCCGCTCGCACGCTCGGTTGGAGTGAGTTTCGGATCTTCCGCAAGCTCATGCTCCCGCTCTCGTGGAGTTCCATCGCCGCTGGAACGGTTCTCGCATTCGCCCGTGCGCTTGGCGAATTCGGAGCAACGCTGTTTTTGGCGGGCACATACGCGGGAATCACCGAGACCATCCCGATCGCCATCTACACCGAGTGGATGAACGGTAACTCGGAAGTCGCAATCTTTTGGACCATCGTCATCATCGTGTTCAGTTTCGTCGTGATCTTCTTCATCAATTGGTGGAGCAGCCGCGCGACGAAGTACCGCGCGAGAGAGGACTCGGATAAATGAGTCTCTTTGTCGATATCCGTAAATCATTCAAGGGCTTTACGCTCGACATGGGGTTCGAAGCTGGTAACGAGACACTGGGCCTTCTAGGTGAGAGCGGATGCGGGAAAAGCGTTACCATGCGCAGCATCGCTGGCATCGAGACCCCCGATGAAGGCAAGATCGTCGTGAACGACGTGGTGCTGTTCGACCGCGCTAAGGGAAAGCGCCCCCAGGTGAATTTGACGCCCCAGGAGCGTAAAACCGCGCTTCTGTTCCAGAACTACATGTTGTTTCCGAATATGCGCGTGGACGAGAACGTTGCAGCGGGTATCCCGAAGGATACGCCCGATGCCGAACGCGATGCCATCGTTGCAACTGAGCTGAAACGTTTCAGTTTGGAACATTTCGCGAAACGGTATCCTGTGCAGCTATCAGGAGGACAGCAGCAGCGCGTCGCGCTTGCGAGAATGCTCGCCGCAAAGCCAGGCATCCTCATGCTCGACGAACCCTTCAGTGCACTCGATGCGCACCTTAAGAGCGTGCTCGAGCAGAATTGCGTGACTCTCTTCGATGCGTTCCATGGAACCGTCCTCTATGTGAGCCATGACATCGATGAAGCGCTTCGTTTCTGCGATCGGATCATCGTGGTTGATAACGGAAAGATCATGGAGGTCGATGATGTTGACACTCTCGTCAATCATCCTAAATCCCAAGCTGCCATTAAGCTTTCGGGGTGCAAGAACATCACGGATGCTGAATACGTCGACGGGAATACGGTGTTTCTTCCCGAATGGGGAATCACCGTCAAAGCCGTGGATGTGCCGAAAGGCGTGAAGACCTTCGGATTGCGCGCGACTTTCATCGAGCGTGCGGATGGGCCAGGGGAGAACTGCTATCGGGTATGTGTGGACCGCGCGAGCGATGCGCGTTTCGAGCGCACATTGCTTCTGCGCTTTTTGGACGGCAGGGATCCCGAAATCGACGATAGTGGCGTCATCGATGAGATGCGCTTCCTACACAGCCATGCGTTCTGGCGTGTTCCCAAAAAACCAGGCGAGGATGTTCCGCCGCCGCCGCCTCCGGATAAGGGCGATGCGTTCTGGGTACATTTCCCGCCCGAGAAGATTTATCTGGTCGACCGATAAAACAAAACGCCAAGCATTTTCGCTTGGCGTTGTCGATTCTTCCAGAGTGTCTTCGTTCAGCGCTCCCAGAGTCCGGATTTGCCGCCATCCTTCTTGAGCAGGCGGACATCCATAATCTCCATACCGCGATCTACCGCCTTGCACATGTCGTAGACGGTAAGGCATGCGATGGCAGCGCCGGTTAGCGCCTCCATCTCGATGCCGGTCTTGCCGGTGACGCCACAGGTGACCGTGACATGTATGCCCACGCGTCCATCATCCCGGTCGCCCTCGTTGATAGACGTGCAATCGACCTTCGCTTTCGTGATATTGAGTGGATGGCACATGGGAATCAGCTCGCTCGTGCGCTTGGTCGCCATGATGCCGGCCACGCGTGCGCATGCGAGCACATCTCCCTTTGCCGCCTTACCCTCGATGATAAGGGAAAGCGTTTCGGGGTTCATCGCGATGAATCCTTCAGCGATTGCGATGCGCTCGGTATCGGGCTTGGCGGATACATCTACCATGCGGACATCGCCATTTGCATCGATATGGGTTAATTCTGCCATCATCTAGCCTCCAATCGCACTCATCCCGCGTTCGGTTCCGACCTTATCGTGGTGTTCGTCGGGCTTTGCCCCGATGGCAGTATAGAACACACCCGCAATATCCGCATCCGAGCCACTACGCACTGCTTCATGCAGGTCGTATTCGACGTCGCTGAACAGACATGGGCGGAGCTTTCCGTCTGCGGTGAGGCGCAGCCTGTTGCATTCGTTGCAGAAATGCTTTGAAAGCGGCGAGATGAAGCCGACAGTTCCTAAGGCGTTGGGGAAGCGGTAGTACTTGGCCGGACCATAGCCGAGAGGCTTTTCGTCATCGCGCGCTTCCTCAAGCTCGGGAAGGCCTTTCGCGCGAGCGGAGGCGTTGATCGCATCGCGCACCTCTTCGCTCGAGATGACATCTTCGGGGCCCCACCCGCTATTGTCGTAACCGCTCGATGCACCCACGGGCATGTATTCGATGAAGCGCATGTGCAGGGGGCGGTCGACGGACATGAGGGCGAACGAGAGGAAATCCTGATTCAATCTGCGTACGGTGACCGCATTGATCTTCACGGGATCAAATCCGACTTCAAGTGCTGCATCGATGCCGTTTAGCACGCATTCGAGCTTACCTAAACGCGTGATCTCGGTGAATTGGACGGGATCGAGGGTGTCGAGCGAGATGTTGACACGATCGAGTCCCGCCTCCTTGAGGTCCTTTGCCATTTGGAGCAAAAGTATGGCGTTCGTCGTCAACGATATGTTCTCGATGCCCTCGATGGCGTGAATATCGTCAATCAAGCCTATGACGCCCTTGCGCACCAAAGGCTCGCCTCCTGTGAGTCGGATATGCGAGATTCCCAAATCGGCGGCAACGCGGGTGATGCGGACGATCTCCTCGTTGCGGAGGATGTCGACGTGGCTCATCTTCGGGATGCCTTCGGGCGGCATGCAGTAAATGCAGCGCAGGTTGCAGCGATCCGTGAGGGAGATCCTCATGTAATTGATGTTCCTGCCGAATGAATCCTTCATTACGGTTCGGCTATGCCTTCGGTCGCAACGCGACCTTAAACATAGACTTCCTCCTCCACGACCAGTTCGTTTTTGATCTTTCCGACGAGTTTTTGCAGAGCATCGATGACGTTCGGGCGGATATCGCCTCCGATGAGCACGTACATCAGGCTCTCGCCGACAGCAAGCTCGCCTTCGTTGAGCCACACCCGTACATAGTGGATGCCGGGGAATCCCTTTGCTTCCTCGATGGCGGCAGCGAGCCCTTCGGCATCGTAGCTGAACCGTACGGCGCGGACATCGCCGATTCCCTCGATTCCCTCGCGCATCTGACGTTTCGGGGTGATGCGTACCACACCGTTATGCGTAAGGTACATGCCGCACAGGTCGGCTTCGGGTGACATCTTGGCCTCTTCGAGCCAAGCGTCCATGGATGGTGCTTGCATGATTCTCCTCATCCTCGTCGAATATTCATCTTATTTGCGAATAATCAAACGCTTCCACTATTATACTTTATTCCCGAAGAAGATGAATCCCTTTCAAGTCATGAGAAGGAAGGTGGGCTATGAGGGATCACTCAAACCATATCGAAGTTTCTCGCGAGCAGGCCGTTGAGCTTCTGGGAAACGCGGTGACGTTCAATCCGAAGATCGAGACCGTAAAGCTCGATGTCTCATGCGTAGGTCGCGTGCTTGCCGCCGATGCGGTCGCAAAGCTCGATATGCCGAATTGCCTAACATGCAAGATGGATTCGGTTGCGGTGCATTGGGATGATTTCAAGGATGGTGCGCCTGATACGACCGGCTGGCAACGCGGTCGCGATTGGGAGTTCGCTAACACCGGCATCGGCATGCCGGAAGGTTTCGATACAGCCATCGTGATCGAGCACGTGGTTTTAAGCGAAGACAACACTACCATTTCCTTCAATGCTCTTCCGAGCAAGCAATATGCTGGTACATCTCCAGCTGGTTCGCGCATGCGCAAAGGGGATGTCTTGGTGCCCGCCGGCAGCATGCTCACCCCTCTGCTTATCTCACATATCGCCTCGGGAAACAACACCGAGGTTTCCGTCATCGCCAGGCCTAAGGTGGCATTTATCCCAACGGGAAGCGAATTGGTCGTTCCCGGGTCGGAGATCCCGCGTGGCAAGAACATAGAGACGAACAGCCTGCTCGCTGCTGCGAAGATCGCCGGCTGGGGTGGGGAGTGCATCGTGTGGGATATCATCCCCGATGATCCCGACAAGATAAAAGTAGCGGTGCTCGAAGCGGTGAGCATCTGCGACATCGTCGTTGTCAACGCGGGCTCATCGAAGGGAAGCGATGATTGGAACATTGAGATGCTTGAGGAAATCGGGCAGGTTCTTTATCACGAGACGAATCACGGACCTGGGCATCATAGCTCCGGTTCGGTGGTTGAGGGGGTGCCCATCGTCGGCATCTCGGGACCTCCTGGCGGAGCTGCCTTCACGATGGACTTCTATCTGTACCCGTTGATGCGGCGACACTTCGGGCAATCGATTGAATTGAAGAAGATCGATGTGCGCCTTATGGAAGGATTCTCCAAGAAGGATCCGCAGCAAAAGAAGCCATCTGCTGAAACCGCGAAGGGTGAAGCCCGTCCGAATATCGTCGCCGATGGTCGGGAGTTCTTCGGCATCAAACAGCTTAAGATTTCGATGGACGGTACCGAAGTGTGGGCTTTGCCCGCTACGACATCCCACGTGGGAGCTCCTGAAGCAGAAACGATGGATTGTTACTTCGCCCTGAGCTCCTTGCGTAAGACACCCCAGAAGGGGGATACTATCACCGTTGATCTCAGACCTTAAGGGAGGGGGAATTATGGCGCATGGTCATCATGATGAGCGCCCATTGCGATTCGCTCTTGTTACTTGTTCCGACACGCGTTCGATAAGCGAGGATTCGGCGGGAGATGCTCTATCCGATCTCATCACGCAGAAAGGTTGGGAGCTCGTTTACCGCGTCATCGTGAAGGACGATCGTCCAACTATCGCAGAGGCGATCAAGCGCGCGTGCGATGATGAGGAGCTCAAAGTCGATATCGTTCTCACCTGTGGTGGCACCGGCCTCTCTTTGCGCGATGTGACGCCGGAAGCCACGCGCGATGTGTGCGAACGCGAGGTTCCGGGTGTTGCCGAGGGAATGCGTGC
>SUUI01000009.1 GCA_015062605.1 Eggerthellaceae bacterium
TCTCGATATCGCACGTGTTATTCGTCATCATGATAAGGCCGATGCCTATGATTTGCGGGATGCTCCAAGCAAGCACGATCCATAAGAACGTGCCACTAAGGACATCAACGACTGCAAGCGTTATAAGACCGCCCATGACTATGCCTGAAACCGCCTCCCCGATAGGTAGGGAGGAAATTGGCGTTTTCCCTGCTGAGTACAAAACGACGATGAGTGCGCCGATCAATGCGATGGCCAAGGGAATCCATCCGGAGATCCAGATGATGTAAATGCCGAGTACGAACGCGCTCCCCAAATATCCCAATGCAAGCCTGAGCGCGGACTTCGGGTCAATGTTGTTGTATAGGAGCACGGCATCGGTTGGGTCGAGGTTGTCTTCAGTTGAGTCGAGACCTTTGACGTAGTCGAAATAATCGTTGAATGTGTTAACCGATGATTGCATGAGAACGCAGATCGCAAGCAAAATTAGGCATGTGACCCATGATGGGGAAGCCCCGAGGGCAACTGAGAGTGAAATGCCTATGAGGACAGGCATCACCGAAGCCGGCCACGTATGCGGTGCGGCTAATTCGATGGCCATTTTCACAGTGAGTTTCTGAAACGCCATATCGTATTGCATCTTTCTTCGTAACTTCTCGCATTCGGTTTTCATTCAAGGGATATCTTACCCGAATTGACCCATGTATTCATTTTTCGCCTGATTAACGATTACAATTTGAATGTAAGATGCATTTTTAAAACTGCTTGCACATCGTGTCGACAGCTTGAATACTAATCTTTATAGAGGAATAAGAGGCAGTTTATATGGCATTATCTGACTTCAAGGCGATGTGGTCATATTCCTACGTAGTCTTGTTTCTTTTCGAGTTCTTCGCTCAGATGGGAGCGCAGACATCGATTCCCATCGTCTCGAATTATGCCATCGCGCTTGGTGCTACCGTTGCGTTAGCCGGTTTGCTTGCAAGCCTTAATTCCGTGGTAGCCCTAATCCTGCGCTTCTTCGCTGGTCCGCTCTTCAAGAGGTTCTCCATTAAAAGGTTATTCATAGCATTCTCAATAATCTTCTGCGTTTCATGTTTAGCCTGCGGATACATTCAAGATCTAACAGTTCTAGCAATTTGCAGGATCGTCTTCGGAATCGCTTTAGTTGGTAAGACGACGTTGATCATCGTTCTCGCTGCTCAAATCCTTCCCGAGAGCACACGCGGGCAGGGCGTTGCCTGGTTAGCTCTAACAAATGTCTTCGCAATTGCGATTTGTCCGATGGTCTGCGCATATTTAGGTCCGCGCTATGGTTGGAATATGCTTTTCTACCTTGCCGGCGCCTTCTTCGTCCTTGCCATCATATGCAGCTTCCTTGTTAAGGAAAAACCTGTCGAAATCGATAAAACCCCAGTTCAAAAATATATTTCTGACGTTTCTACCGAAGAAATGCCTAATGAGCAAATTTCAAATAAGGCACCTAAGGAAAAGCTTACGTGGCGCTCGTTTATCTATGTAAAGAGCCTGCCTATTGGTCTTATAGGGCTCCTTGAGGCTTTCACATACGGCATGATTACTACACTTACGCTCACTGTAGGGGAGTTAAGGGGGATCGAAGAGATCTCATTGTTCTTCATTGCTTACGTTGTCGTATCGTTCGCGGCACGTCCAGTAAGTGGGAGGCTATATGACAAATACGGATTTAAACGACTCGGAGCAATATTGGCATTATTCATCGTAGCTGCGATGATCGTATTCGCATACGCATACAGTGTGATACCTATCATGATTTCCGGAGCACTGTTTGCGATTGGACAAGGGTGCCTGTGGCCATGCTTGCAAGCCGAAAGCGTTAAGGATGTTCCGGAAGAATCTTATTCGCTTTCTGCAAACACGATGCTCTTCGGTGTAGATGCAGGATGCTCGCTCGGTCCGATCGTTTGCAGTGCAATTATGGACGCGACAAGCCCAACGGTGATGTTTTGGTTTGTCGCGGGCGTAGCGATGCTATTATTCATCGCGATCATCTGGTACAACAGAAGGAAATAAACCTGCGCATCCGCTACGCGGTCTATATTCGATGAGGGAATCCTTTTGACTTTATGCGCTTTATAGCGCAAACGATGATCGCAACACATGAGATTAATAGGGTAGAAGAGAGGAGGAGTGCGGACATGCTGCCATCTCCGGTAGCGGCGATATATGTCATGCCATTCTGCTCCCACTCTGCTGTGAACTTGTGATCACCCTCGACAATGTATTCTGCACCAGCAGCATATTCTGAGCCAATCCAACATTTAAAGGTGAAGCCATCTTTGGTTGGTGCATCGGGCAATTTGATGACATCGCCCACGTTCGCCACAATGGTTATGGTCCCGGTTTGTCCATTCAAGGTTCCGCCATCGAGGTCGAAGGATAGCGTGCCTCGCTTTTCGGCATCAAATAAGGATTCCTCAGACTCTGACTCTTTGAGCGCAAGATTATCGATGGCCTTTGAAATGGATTGCGCAATGGCATCGACATCGGTCTGCTGCAAAGCAGAAAGAGGGGAACCATTGACGAGAGTTAACACGTCATAGAGATTCGAAACGCTTTGATCAGTGTAGAGGCTCAAGTCTTTGGGGACATTCGATATCGCATCGACAACATCGGCGTAATCAGCAGTGGGAAGAACCGTCTCAGAAGCCTCACGGAGGCTTTTCACCTGCATGGTAGGTTGGGAGGAGGCATTCCACCAATCTCCATCATGCTCGGCGTTATAGCCCTTCACATAGCGTACCGTGAAATCCTTTGTCTCCCCGGAAACCGCCCATGCGATGAATTCATCTTTCGGAAGCTGCAAGGTGAACGTGACGGATTCGAGCGTAGCATCGCTCATTCCGTCAGCTGATGATTTACCCTCCTTGAAAGTGGGGGCGGCACCTATGCCATCCTTACCTGACGCGACGGTCTCGTCATATGACCCCCATGTCATCTGGCTGTAACGCCACGCGCTGCCCAAACTCGAACGGTAGCTTACGATCAGATAGGCATCATCGCCGGAAATGACGAGTTTGGGCTCAGAGGCTAATCCATCATGGTCGGTAAGCTTCACCATGCTAGGGAGGACATCCAATCCGATATCGTATGTACCATCGGGAAGCGAATCGTCCAAGGTGTCGAGTTCGATGCCTTCTGGATCCTCTTCTCCAGGTTCATCGCCTTCATCAGGCTCAGTTGCGTCGTCCCATGTGATGAGGAGGTCGTTGTCACCTTTATGCCAAGCATTTTTCTCGCTCTGGAATAACGTGAGGTAGATGCCGCCATCCTCGCTTACCATCTGCTCGAATTCGGGTTTGGAGAATTCCAATTCGAATGCGTATTGCTTCGGTTCTCCCGATGCGCTCACCAAGGTGCCCTCGAAGATCATAGGATTGCCAATCAGGCTGTTTACATACTTCGTTTCGCCTTCCTTCATATCATCGGTATTGGCGAGCTTCGAAGATGGGCCGATGGCGACTTTCGTGACCTTCTGCACGAATTGGATCGATCCGTCGGTGACAAATGAGAGCGTTACGCGATCCTCGGTTACAAAAAGCTTCTGGGTTCCGTCCACGAAATGGTTGAACATGCCCAAGCTGCTTTTCAGATTAGTCAAATCATATTCGCCTGGAGCGTAATGAGATGAATCGGAAGGATCCTCTGGATCATCGGGCTCGTCCGTATCGTCGCCTTCGCTCGAAGAGATCCTCGTATACGTATCGGCTATGTTATTCGGCACATCAGCGCTGTCATATTCATTACCCGTAGATTCGGATTTCCAAATGCCCTTTGGCAAGGAACATTGCGGGGTATCTGACGCGCCATTGAACGTGAACTTGGATCCGAGCTTCACAGTCGTAAGCTTATCGCATCCGTTGAACATGTCTTCAAGGCTGCCCACTTGAGAGGTATCAGCTCCAGACAAATCGAGGTACTCTAAGGAAGAGCACCCGTTGAAATCCTTCGCCATGCTATGAACGCCCGATGTGTCCAGATACGACAAGTCAAGAGATTTAAGGGATTTGCAGTTCTCCCAAACATGCACCATGAGGAACAGAGATGGCGTACGCCAACCTTCACCGGCCATGTTCAGAGATTCGAGGTTCGTGCAACCCGCGAACATGAAGCAAAGCACGCCGACATGCGTTGCATCAAAATGAGAAATATCAAGCGAAGTTAAGCTCGAACAATCACGGAACATCGAGCCGAAGTATGTTGATGAAGACGTATCGAAGGATTCGAGGTTCTTAATCGTTGAGAGGGAAGAGCATCCAGAGAACATGCTTCGCATGCTCGTGGAAGCAGAAGCATCTAGATTCTCTAAATCGATGGTCTTAAGGTTCTTGCATCCGATGAACCAGAATTGAAGAGATTCAGGCTGGATGCTTGCGAAGCTTTCATCGAAACTTACTGATTCGATGAGGGAAGCGCTCGCAAGCCATGGAGCTTTCCCGGATAGATAGGGTGTGCAGCTACCCTGGTAGTTGATCGCGCCGTCTTCATCTGACGGCGTTGCCTGGAAAACCAAACTGCCATCTTCATGAAGCACGGCATAGAAATCTGGGCTACCCGTTGCTTTCGATAGGGAGCCTTGATTGCTGGATTCTGTGTCGGCCCAAGCGAGCGTAGGGGCAAAGGATAGAAAGACAATACATGCAAAAAGAAAAGCAACTAATGTAAGAGCAAACCTATAAATAAAACAATAAGGATTCCTTAGAGTTGCTTTAAAACCACTTGCGATCACGTGCTAAACCCTCCGGTACTCAAACTGAAAGACCTTACGATATGTACCGTTGTTAAATTATAACGCTCACTTATATAGGAAATGGCATAATCCCAGTTCAAATGCAGTTTTTAGGGAATCTTAAATAAATTCTAGTATATATAAATACAATAAAACAAGCTTCTGACCTGCGGTTTTAAAGATTCTCTACCCGTATTAGGAGAAATTTGTCTAATCGACCAACGGAAAGAAGCAAACTAGATATAAAGAAATGGGGTAATGGGCCTTGCAGGGGGAGTTTTAAATACCATTGATCTCATAGAGCTTCGATCTAATAGAACAAAAAAGGAGAATGAATCAATCGGACGCATTTGCGTGCTGGGAATAATCTCGTTTAACTTCATGAGAGTTGAGAAACAAGTAATAGCTGAGCCAAACAAGATGTATAAAAACCCTCAACGTCGAAGAGGGAACCAGCCTCCAGCGTCAAAGCTAAATTGACATCTGTAAAGCAATCTCTTTGCGTTTAGTCTGACAGTAAGCCAACATCCCGGCGCCGCGCATTGAACGCGCCCGACACCTGGTATATCATCTTCATCCTCTTCTCCGGGGCGGGGAGGAGGTGATTCTACATGCCCGAGAAAAAGAGAGGCCATCTGACTGCGGGCGACAGGATGTTCATCGAGCAATGCCTCGCGAGATCCGTGCCCGTCGCCGCGATTGCGAGGAAGATCGGGGTATCGCCGAGCACGGTAGCGCGGGAGATAAGGCGCAACAGCGTCCCCGAGAGCCCGCGCTTCTTGATGGTCAAAACGCAGAACCTGTGCGTGAACAAGGATGCATGCAAGGCGCACGGCCTCTGCCGGAACGGGTGCATGGTTGCCTGTGCGAAATGCAAGAAAAGCCTTTGCAACGGGATATGCCCGGAGTTCAGGCCCAGCCTCTGCAGCCGCCTGCGCAGAGCTCCCTACGTCTGCAACGACTGCCGCAGGCGCTATGGGTCGGGATGCGGCATGGCGCAGTCCTTCTACGACGGGCTCATGGCCAACGAGATCGCATGCGCGCGTAGGTCCGACAGCAGGTCGGGGATCGACTGCCCGAGGGAGGATCTCGCAAAGATGGCGGCGGCGGTAAAGCCCTATCTCGCCAAGGGCCAGAGCCCCGCGGCCATATGGGCCGCAGAAGGGAGCAGGCTCCCCGTGTCGGAGAGGACCTTCTACCGCTACGTCGCCATGGGGGCGTTCGAGGACATCCTCAACATAGACCTCCCGAAGAAGGTGAGATACAAGGTCAGGAAGCGGAAGGGCGGGGAGGCCGCACCCCGGGGCGACCTCGAGGGGAGGACCTATTCTGACTTCTCCCGGCTTCCAATCGAGGAGCAGATGGGCGCCGTGGAAATGGACTGCGTCGTGTCCGCCAAGGGCTGCGAGAAGGCGATACTGACGGTCCTGTTCAGAAGGTGGTCGTTCCAAGCCATGATGCTGCTCGAGAAGCATGACCGCCGCCATGTCGCAGATGCCCTGGACATGGTCGAGAACCTCATAGGGACCAGGGAGTTCAGGCGCTGCATGGGGGTCATTCTCACCGATAGGGGGTCGGAGTTCCTGGACTGGGCGTCGATAGAGAGGTCGGCTCGCTGCAAGGGGCGCCGATGCAGCGTATTCTATTGCGATCCCATGAAATCAGGCCAGAAGGGCCGTTGCGAACGGAATCATGCGGAGCTCAGGAAGATACTCCCGAAGGGGACGAGCTTCGCAAGGCTGACGCCAAGGATGCTCGCCGAGGCTTGCTCTCACGTCAACTCGTATCCCAGGCCCGCCCTCGGAGGGGCCGCTCCCTACAGGCTCGCCAGCTCGGTGCTGCCCGAGGCGCTCCTGGACGGACTCGGAATAGTGGAGGTGCCTCAGAGGGAAGTGGTGATGAAGCCATCACTCCTTGACCTGTGAGGCGAATCAGGAGAATAAGACATTACAGAGAGCCCTGGAGACGGAGGACAGCGGGGGCCGGACGACCATAGCGTTCCCAACCGAAAAGGTTTGCATTTAGTCTGGCAATAGAGAGAAGTGGGCTTCTATCAGCACGTTCTTTGCACACATATCCTTCAAATGATATGGAGAAGCACGAAGCTCTGCCAAACTAATTGCAAAGGTTTTGCGGCGGGTTTGCCAGACTAAATGCAAAAGTTCACAAATCACACGGGGAAGTGTGCATTACAGATGACAATTAACCCTCCAGCGTCAAATAGTTTTGATAATAAATTTAATTTACATAACATATATTATCAATATTATATTATTTAACCCCAGGTAGATGAGGTGCCGCCGCTTGAGGTCCCTCCGGACGAGCCTCCCGACAATTGCATCGTGCTCATACCTTGCGTGATCATTCCCTCCAACTGCGACCAATTTGTAATTACGAAAACTGCATTTGCAATGATACATGCTGCACTTACTACCAAAGCTAAAATTGCATACTTCCTTATATGCAGCGCCTGCACACCCAATTCATCTTTCCGCTTGGTATACGGCATCAACTTTTTAAAAGCTAAAATAGCAAAGATTAACGAAACGGTACCTAGGAGCACTCCTCCGATTACAAGGCTTACAGGTGCACAGATACCGGCAATTTGTAGATACAACCTGATGTTCTTAAAATCTCGCATTATCTTTAGGTCGTTGATTTCTTCGTCAGTCGGCTGAGGCTCTTCGATAATATAATCAGGCATCGGCTCGAGCATATTCTCGAGATCTTGGCGATTATCCTCGCTCTTTTGACTATAAATATCTTCTTTTTGCTTGTTATCCATGTTATTCCAATCAAAATGTCAAAAAATGTGCCTTCTGACCTGCGGTTTTACGTCTGAGGCCCTGAGAGCCGTTCTAAGGCCCCGTTTTAACTTCAGACGAGTACTTAGTCGTGGAAAACGCCTCTTTTTGCTTGCTATTTCATATAGCGGCCTAAATTACCGTTGAATCGGATGATTCTGGCCCATCAACTTGCTTAGAATTATTGAGTGCTTTCTCAATCATTGCTGCAGAAGCATCAATCTCTGCTTTTTTAATCTCGAGCACCTTCAAACGGTCCTTCAAAACTGCGAGGCAGTCAGGATTCAATGGCTCTTTGTTGAAGGCCTTCACGAAATACTGAATGCCTTCGATCGATAAACCGCTTTTGCGCAGCGCATCGACTAACCTGAGCTGATCAATGTCCGCATCACTGAAGATACGTGCTCCATGCAAATCCCTTTGCAGGTTCGGAAAGAATCCGCACTTATCGTAATACCGAATGGTAAAAGCCGATATCCCACTTATCTCTTCTACTTGTGCAATTCCGTACATTTTTATCCTTAGAGTTACTCTAACCCTAGATTTGTATCAATTTACTTATGCCCGTCCGCTGCTTCCAAAACCGCCGCTTCCCCGATCGGTCTTATCGATGCTATCTACCGGAATGAAAGAAACCAGCGGATACGGAATGATCATCAACTGCGCAATGCGGTCGCCTTTCGAGAATTCGAAACGCTTAGTTAAATCAGTGTTGAGCAGGCTTACCATAATCTCGCCACGATATGAACTATCGATAAGCCCAGGTGCATTCAGAACCGTAATACCGTGATGTACAGCTAAGCCGCTCCTAGGAAGTACTAATCCGGCATAACCTTCTGGAATGGCCATGGAAAAGCCACATGGTATAAGCATGCGCATTCCCGGTTCGATAACGCCATCGCACGCAGCGCGAAGATCCGATGCTGCATCGCCATCATGCGCATACGCAGGACAATAGCTATCCGGATCATCCGATACGAAGGGCACGTCGATATGCGTAATAGCCTGGTTCATTACTTGATTTCCTCAAGCGCTCGGGCGAATTCCTCGATGTTCTGGAAATCCTTATACACGCTTGCAAAGCGAACATAAGCAACATCATCGATTTCAGCGAGCTGCGAGAGAGCCATCTCACCAAGCTCAGTTGATTTCACCTCATTACTCGAACGATTTCGAAGCTCAGCTTCGATATGGTCGATTAGGCGCTCTAAAGTTGCAGACGGAACAGGACGTTTAGCACATGCTATAAGCAAACCTCGGAACAGCTTATTGCGATCATATGCTTCTGACGAGCCGTCGGATTTGATTACGATGAGCGGTGAGTCACCGAGGCGTTCATACGTTGTAAACCTATGGCCACATGCAAGGCATTCACGACGACGTCGAATAGAAGAACCGTCCTCTGTTGGACGAGAGTCGACAACCTTAGACTCAAGATGATTGCAAGAAGGACAACGCATAGGCACTTCCTAACTCAAGAAATCTATACATACTATATATAGTATATCAATAATACAAAATAGCGCCTGACGTTGCTATTTAATTATTGTAAAGGTACATATTGGGTACTAAAGAAACCTTAAGCCCCTCCGCGTCTCTGCATACGAAGGGGCTTAAGAAGAATCGAATTCCCTATTGGCTATGCTCCAAAGAAAGCAAAAGAAAGTGCAGTGACCATGAACACGATCGCCGTGAAAACAGCTTGAGCCGGTGTTGCTCCATTGAATGAAACGCCCTTGATGCTTTCGGTTGAGAAGCTGTGGACCATCCAATCGAATAAGGGCTGGCGTGCATGTTTGCCACGATAATACGGCTGAGGCGTGATGCAATCCTCAAACGGGATCAAAGCACACTCATGCTCCGCGGGGATAGGCTTAAGAGCCACCGATCCTGAGATGTATTGATTAAAATTTTTCTCCATTATTTTCTCCCCTGCTCTTGCATAGAACCTTTGTTCGTATATATAATAAATCGAACAAAAGTTCATGTCAACAATTTTTTAAAACATTTGTTCGTTTTTATTCGAGGAGCAAACATGAGCGAATCATTATCCAAGCGTCAAAGGGCCGTGCTTGAGAGCATAGAGAAATACATTAAGGAGAATGGTTACGGGCCTACAGTTCGTGATATTTGTGCCGACCTTGGCCTGTCCTCCCCCTCAACCGTGCATGTACATCTTAATTCCTTAGAGAAGAAGGGCTATATCAAGCGCGATCCTTTGAAGTCCCGATCAATCGTCCTTGCCTATTCGACTGAGGAAGATGAATCGCCGAAAGAACAAGCACAGATCATCACGCCTTCGTTCTCAAAGCTTCTCGACCTTCCCGTTGTAGGCGATGTTGCAGCTGGTACTCCAATTCTCGCCGAACAGAACATCACGGACACGATTACTCTTCCGACCGATATCGTCGGCGACGCCGCATCCTTCTTGCTCTCGGTACGCGGTGATTCGATGGTAGAAATCGGCATCAACGACGGTGACTATGTCGTGGTCAAGGAACAGCCAGTTGCAAACAATGGTGATATCGTTGTTGCCATTATGGATGATGGAGCTACCGTAAAACGCTTCTTCAAGGAACAAGACCATATCCGCCTGCAACCGGAGAACTCAAGCATGGATCCAATCATCACACGTGATTGTTCTATAGCCGGCAAAGTCGTTGCGGTCTTCAGAAGGCTATAAAGTCTACGAAAAAGTTTAATAACCTAGCGGGACATGCCACCGTTTGCGATTTCCAAGGCTGATTGAAGTACCTTATCGGTAACACCTTCATCAGCCTTGATCCATTGTATACGCTTATCGTGCCTGAACCACGAACGCTGGCGTTTCGCATAGCGATGTGTTGCGGTCTTAATCTGGACAATCGCCTCATCAAGAGAGATATCGCCATCAAGCACAGCAACGATCTCTTTATATCCTATTGCTTGCGGTGCAGTGATTCCCGAACGAAATCCTTTTTCAAGAAGGGTTTTGACTTCTTCGATGAGGCCACTCTTTAGCATTTCATCAACGCGCTTATCAATGCGATTTCTCAATACGATAGGATCGATATCAAGGCCTAGGAGTATTGCAGGCACGAATTGAGAGATCGAAGATAGATGTGCGCGTTGATACGCGTAGCTCTCCCCTTCCTCGTAGAGCTCAAGAGCACGAATGACTCGCCTGCTATTGTTCGGATGGACCGCCTTCGCGCTTTCAGGGTCGAGTTCATAAAGCTTCTGCCACAATGACTGCGCCCCTGACTCTTTAAGAAGTGCCATGTAGCGATCTCTGATGGGATTATCGACTTGCTCCCCAGCTGGGAACTGGTAATCGTCTATGGCTGCCCTTATATAGAAGCCTGTTCCGCCACATAGGATGCATCTAGCCCCACGTGAGTCGATCTCCTTGAAGCAATCCCTTGCATACGCCTGGAACAAAGCGGCGGAAAACGGGGCACCGGGATCGACAATATTAAGACCATGATGAGGAACGCGCATCTCATCAGGTAAAACCTTTCCGGTTCCAATATCCATGCCACAATAGATCTGCATGGAGTCGGCACTTATGATCTCACCATCCATGCACTCTGCGAGCTGTTGTGCGAGTTCGCTTTTTCCAGAAGCTGTCGGACCGACAACGCACACGACTGGATAGTGCAGCTGAAGCTGATATTCCAACTGTAAAGCGTCATCCATTCCTATAGCACATCCTTAAAGCATCGCTGCCTAGCGAACGCTCTTAGGGTCTGCAGTACCCGATAAATACCACGTCTTGCAAAGGTCGACATGAACCGTAATGAATCGGCCGCATAACTCATCGATGGTCATGCCCGAAGGAATCGGAGCATGAACGGTTTGATTGCCTGGAGTTCTTCCGGAAAGCAATGAAGGATTCCTCTTGGAAACTCCCTCAACAAGGACCTCGACATCGCAGCCAAAATCAGGCTGGTTAAGCTCAAAAGCGCGTTTTTGGACTAAATCGACAAGGCGATCGAACCGATCCTGGATCTCCTCTCGGCTTGCATTTTGCTCATATGTTGCAGCAGGGGTGCCGTTACGTTTGGAATAAATAAACGTGAACACCTGCTTGTAACCTATATCGCTGACAAGCCTGTACGTATCGAGGAAATCCTCTTCCGTTTCTCCCGGAAAACCGACGATGATGTCGGTCGAAAGAGCTATGTTTGGTACGACTTCACGGAGTTTTCTTACAAGCTCGCGATAATGCTCGTGTGTATAATGCCTGTTCATAGCCTTAAGAATGGTATTTGAACCGCTTTGAACCGGAAGATGGAGCGCCGGCATGAGCGCATCGATCTTTCCAAAAGACTCGATGACTTCATCGGTTAAGTCCTTCGGGTGGCTTGTTGCGAAACGGAGGCGCTCAATTCCCGTATCAGCGACGCGCTGAAGCACCTCAGCAAATCGTGGAGAGCCGTATAGATCGCGCCCATAGGAATTCACGTTTTGACCAAGCAGCGTGATCTCCTTAACGCCATCATCAACATATCTTTTCGCCTCAGAAACAATATCCTCGATGGTTCTTGATTTCTCACGACCGCGAACGTATGGAACAATGCAATACGTGCAGAAGTTGTTGCAACCGATCATTATCGGCAGCCATGCTGCCCAGGCATGCTCGCGCCTTTGCGGAAGGTCGGTTGGGAAGCTATTGGATGCATCCTCGATCTCGCATTGCGCCTTGCTGTCATCAATCGCCTTATACAGAAGTGCAGGAAGCGAATGGATGTTATGTGTGCCGAATACCACGGAAACATGAGGCATTTGCTTTATGAGGCGTTCTCCATCACGCTGTCCGATACAACCGCCTATGGCAATCAAGCGCTTGGAAACAGGTGCATTCTCCCTAAGCGGGATGTTCTTTATAGATGCGACTTGACCGTAAAGACGGGTGTCAGCGGCTTCACGGACGCAGCATGTCATGAACACGACGATGTCGGCTTCTTCGACAGTCTCAACCTGCACAGCGCCAAGAGACTCCAGCATCCCATGGACGCGTTCAGAGTCGTGTTTATTCATTTGGCAGCCGAAGGTATGGATGCAAAATGCAAACCCCGTGAAATCGATGTGCATGTTCAATCAGCTCTAATCGGCAGTGCTGCGGGAAGCAGACTGCAACGATTCATCAATGGGGACACCATGCGAATAGCGCGGCTCAACAGAAAAACGGATGGCCGTACGGTATTCACCATCAATGACGATATCAGCAAATGAAGGTGCACACACGAGCTCTATGCCGATTGGAGAAAGAAATCCGCGAGAAATAGCAATGGCTTTCACAGCCTGGTTAACAGCACCTGCACCGACCGCTTGGATTTCAACGAAAACGCCATCCTTAATCATGCCGGCGATTGCGCCTGCTACGGAAGCGGGAGAAGATTTAGAGGAAACTTTCAGACAACCAGCAGTCTGTCTTGGATCGGTTGGCGAAGACACTATGAACCTCTTCTATTCGGTGCAACAACTAAACATAAATGATTCTGCATATAACGCGTTCGTAGAAGAACTTCCCTATTGTATACACAAAGTACCTTAAGGGCAAACATCGCTTTCGTTGTGATTGAGCAAAAGGGCTGATGTACGCTGGTAAATGACCTTAGAGTTACTCTAGGAGTTGTAAAGGGATATCGATAGAAAGTTTTCCATTGCGCTGTTGGGTTGAGATTTTAACCTCACCATCAAGATAATACTTCTCGGCAATTTCGGAAAACGCGTTCGAGGTGTTCGCAACTATCTTCGAGATGTCCTTCGGGGCGATATGGGGAATGTCGGAGGCCTTGCGTTTAAGGCTCTCCCTCTCCCCTTTTGCATTCTTGGCGCGCAACCCTCTTTCCGTCTCATCGCCCTCTTCCAATGCATGGGCGATCTTAAGTAATAGCGGTTCGACGGGCTTGATCTTCCCGCCTAAGATGCGACGTGCTGTCCTCTCGGAGAGTTCGAGGCCAAGCGAGCAGGCAACTTCAGCGAATTCCCTCGGATCATCCGTGCTCGACAAAAGCAAGGTGACCGAGAGATCATTTTCATCGGTAGAGAAGATGGCTTGCGAGGATTGAACGAAGGATTGGCCGCCCCAATACAGAGTCGAGGCTATCTCGCCAGGGCTGCCAAAGAATAGCTGGACCTTGGATTTCTGCTCGATGGCGAATTCGCACATGGTGCGGATGATGTTCTTCGGGCCGCGCAACGAGATGGTTTGCTGCTCGGTATGCAGGAACTTCGGGAACGTCGATTGGTCGGTCTTCTCCGTAAGTTTCGAAGTGTCGGATTTAACGACCATGGCGCAACCCAATCCCGGTGAGGAATGAGTGACATAGGCCTCTTTCGCATTTGTCTTTACGGAATATAAGGCCATGCCACGGCCATGGACGCCCCATGAGTCCGTGATCATCGTTTCAAGCTTCGATGTAACGCGTGGCTCGAAGATGAGCTCATGCATATGGGACGGAATACCCTCTCCATCATCGATGACCGTTAAGGTTCGAATACCACTCTCTTTCGAACTTGCAACGTATATCGATCGCGCATGAGCGTCGCGCGAGTTGCGAAGTAACTCAATGACGATATCCTCAGTACACCGTATGTCCTGTGCCGCTTGACGACGTTGAGCTTCATCGGTGCGTAAACGTACGAAGCCATCCCCAAGGTCCTCTTCGACCCGGAGATGGCTATCCGTACACGTAGCCTCTATGAATGACTGAAGCTCTAGGTCAGCCATGTTCTATTGTCCTATCTAGCGTAGTCGATTGCACGGCTTTCGCGAATTACGACAACCTTCACTTGGCCCGGATATTGCATTTCACTCTCGATTTGATGCGCAATATCATGCGCAAGAACCGTTGTGGTCGCTTCATCAACAACCTCAGGAGTCACCATAACGCGTACCTCACGGCCAGCTTGGATGGCGTACGTACGCTCAACGCCCTTATAGGAATTCGCAATCTCCTCGAGCTTCTCAAGGCGCTTGATGTACGCATCGAGCGTTTCCTTGCGAGCGCCAGGACGAGCGGCAGACACAGCATCGGCAGCTTGGACTAAAACATCGATGACGCTGTTGGGATCGACGTCGTTATGATGGGCCTCGATGGCATGGACGATCTCGGGTCTCTCCCCGAAACGACGCGCAAGATCAGCACCAATAACCGCATGGCTGCCATCGACTTCATGATCGACAGCCTTACCAAGATCATGCAAAAGTCCGGCACGCTTTGCGGGAATGGGATCGAGACCTAACTCGGCAGCCATGACGCCAGCAAGATAAGCGACCTCGAGAGAATGGTTCAGGACGTTCTGACCATACGATGTGCGGTAGAGCAAGCGACCAAGGGTATGCACGAGCTCGGGGTGCAAATCGTGGATCCCCGCATCGAAAGTCGCCTTCTCGCCTGCATCTTGGATGCATTGGTTCACAAAGGCCTCAGCCTTGCCATACATCTCCTCGATGCGTGCAGGATGGATACGACCATCTGCGATGAGATTCTCCATGGTAACTCGACCGATTTCGCGACGAACAGGATCGAAGCACGAGATCGTAACGCACTCTGGCGTATCATCGATGATGAGATTGGTGCCGGTCAACTGCTCGAAGGAACGGATATTACGACCCTCACGTCCAATGATGCGACCCTTAAGATCATCCGATGGGATGTGGATTGTGGATACCGTGACTTCAGATGAATGATCAGCTGCAACACGCTGAATGGCAAGCGATAAGATCTCGCGGGACTTCTTGTCAGCTTCGGCCTTAGTACGAGCCTCGGATTCCCTGATTATGGCAGCAGATTTATGAGCAACCTGATCCTTCAAGGAACGAAGAAGCTCTTCTTTCGCCTGTTCGGAGGTCATGCCTGCAACATGCTCGAGCTTAGCTGAAACTTCTTTCTCAGCAGCTGCGATATTGCGTTCACGACGATCGAGCTGACCTTGCTGCGAGGATAGCTGATGTTCGCGTGCATCAAGTGCCTCGGCGCGTTTATCAATAGATTCCTCGCGTTGCGCCAAGCGATTCTCAGATGCCCTGATCTCTCGTTGACGTTCCTTGTTCTCAGCTTCAGCCTCTTGTCTGAGTTTCAAGGCTGCATCTTTGGCCTCGATGATAGCTTCACGTTTGGTCGTCTCAGCAAGGCTCTTCGCTTCGGAGACGAGCTTTTCGGCTTCTTCAGCAGCATGCTTTGTTGATGCATTGACGACGAATCTAGAAATAACATAACCGAGGATAATGCCTACGACGACTCCGATTATGATGTAAACAACTGTCGGCATTTCTCACCCTTTCATTAAAACAATCCCAAATAAAACAAAAACTGCATTGATATGCAGCAGGATGACCCCACGTGGTCTCACTATTCATATTGATTTTTATAAATATATATCAATGCCACAATGGCACGTATCATCACTGCTAGTTACATGATAAGGCTATAGGGCGTTTTGTTCAAGCCATCGCCTTGATGCGGCATAGGCAATATTCGGAGAATATCCATTTCTCAAAAGCTTCGAATAAGCACCCCGGAACAGATTCCTGCTTCGCGGCGGCTTTCTTGCAAGAAGACTTACAGCCAGGGAAATCTGATCTTCGCTATCCATATCCAGTAATTCACTGATGCTATCATCCTTGAAATCATTAATGTGGATGTTCATCTTCGAAAGGTCGCGGGCGATTCCATCCATTCCTTTCCCCGAACGGGTTTTAGATTCGACATAGAGCCTGGCGTAGCGCGCATCATCAATAAAGCCATACTCTTTAGCCCGATCAACTGCATCGTTAATCGGGCCTAAAGAATAACCGGCACGCGTAAGCTTTGCGCGAATGTTGGCTTCGGATTGATCGCCCGCATTCAGGATGCGCACAATGCGCCTGAAAGCATCGTCGGAAGTATCTTTCATCGTCTACGAAGCCCTATCGGATGAGTTCTTATCGTTTCTTCGATGGCTTGGATACCGCGCGTACTTTCGCAGCTTCCTCCGGAGTGCGCTCGACTATGGGGATGTTGAACGCCTCGCGGACCTTAAGCTCGATTTCCTCACGTATGGAAGGATTCTCGCGAAGCAGCTGCTTCGCAGCCTCGCGACCTTGGCCCAATCGCTCTTCGCCATAGGTATACCAAGCGCCGCTCTTCCTGCATACGCCGCAATCAACGGCCATATCGATGATGCAGCCTTCACGGGAAACGCCTTCGCCGTACATCAGATCGAACTCTGCCTGGCGGAACGGTGGAGAGACCTTGTTCTTGACGACCTTGGCACGTACGCGATTGCCGATGACCTCGCCGTCCTTCTTGATCGAATCTATGCGGCGGATATCAATACGGACGCTGGAGAAGAACTTCAACGCGCGACCGCCTGTCGTAGTTTCGGGATTGCCGAACATGACGCCTATCTTCTCGCGGAGCTGATTGATGAAGATGCATGTCGTATTTGACTTCGAAAGGGAGCCAGCGAGCTTGCGCAGGGCTTGGGACATAAGACGTGCCTGCAAACCGACTGTCGAATCACCTATCTCGCCTTCGATTTCGGCACGGGGAACCAAAGCGGCAACCGAGTCAATGACGACGACATCGATTGCACCCGAGCGAACGAGCATATCGCAGATCTCGAGAGCTTGTTCACCGGTATCCGGCTGGGAGATTAGCAACTCATCGATGTCGACACCGAGACGGGCTGCATAGACGGGATCAAGCGCATGCTCGGCATCGATGAACGCTGCGATACCTCCCATAGCCTGCGCTTCGGCTGTGATCTGAAGGGCAAGCGTGGTCTTACCGCTCGACTCAGGACCATAGATCTCAACGATACGGCCGCGCGGAACTCCACCGATGCCCAAGGCCATATCGAGCGGCAAAGCGCCAGTCGGAATGACGCCGATGCTCAAGTCAACTCCCCCATCTCCGAGCTTCATAATGGAACCGTGACCAAACTTCGCCTCGATTTGATCGGTGGTGAGTTTGAGCATCTTTGCCTTGTCTTCTTTCATGATCACCTGATTTCTCGCGCGTTTGAGTTTTGCAAGCAAATTATACGAACAAATGTTTTATTTGTCAATATAGATAGATATATTAGTTCGCATTTCCTCCATGATTCACCAGCAAGGTATCGAAAGGTTCTTTGGCAGCTATCGCATATAGGAAAACCCTGAAATGCACATGCAAATATACGCCTCGTTGCGGCCTGAGAGGTTATGGAATGGTGGTTTTGCAGTTATCGTCAGGCGCGCTGAATTGCATCGCGCAAGGCGGTTAGTGCCTCATTGACCGTCTGCAAACGAACCGCTTCACGATCGCCTGAGAACTCGAACAACTTCGTCTCGGCACCGTACAGATCGCTTATGCCCATCCATACCGTTCCAACGGGCTTTCCAGGTTCAGCCCCGCCGGGACCGGCGATTCCAGTTACGGATACGGCGATGTCAGCGTTCGAATGCGCAAGCGCCCCTAATGCCATCTGCTCAGCGACCTCTGCGCTTACAGCTCCGTACGAGGTGAGCGTTTGATTGTCTACGCCAAGGAGCTCGTGCTTCATCTGATCGGTATACGTGATGAATCCACCGCTTACGACATCGGAACTACCGGCGATAGCGGTGAGGTACGAGGCGATCAAGCCTCCAGTCAGGCTCTCAGCGGTAGCGATATGGAGGTTTCTATCTCTGGCGAGGGAAAGCACCTCGCTGGCAAGCGCATTGAGAGACACAGCGTCGATCTTAACGATTTGCTCTTCGAAGGCATCCTCATCCTGTTCGTCGTCATCGGGACCGAAGCCCAGAAGCGAGCTTGCCTTCAATAGGTAATCCATCATGGAGATGATAGTGAGGGCAACCGCGATGATCATGACGCCCCACGAGAACCACACGACCGCGCCGTGCATGCTCGCAGGCAGATTCGCAATCAGCGAATCCTTGAGGATGAACAAGAGGATGGCGATGATCTGGAAGACGGTCTTCGCCTTCCCGTACCAGCTCGCCGCAATGACGGTACCTTGCGAAGCAGCGATCATGCGCATGCCGGAAACGATGAACTCACGGCATAAGATGACGATGACGACCCATGAAGGCAGAACCTGAAGCTCAACGAGGGCAATCAAAGCCGATGCGGTTAAAATCTTATCTGCAATCGGGTCGATGAACTTACCGAACGTCGTTACTTCGTTTCGACTTCGGGCAAGATATCCGTCGACGCTGTCCGTTGCCGCCAATATGCCGAAGACGATTGCGGCGATCCAAGGCTTGAGAGCCTCAAAATACGGAGGCTCGGTGAACATCTCGGGCCAATCTGCGAGGATGACGATGATGAATACGGGCACCCCGCAGATGCGAAGCACCGTTACGATGTTCGCCGGAGTCCACAGTTTTTCTTGTCTCTTCGTCACGTTACACGACCTCCCCTTCTAACTCGTAGAATAGGGAATCAATCAGCCTCACAGATACAATATCACCTATTTCACCAGAATCAACATATACTGAGCCATCAACTTCGGGTGCTTGGAAATAAGCTCTGCCGAAGAGCTGCCCATCTTCCTCCGCGCCCTCGATGAGAACATCGAGGACTTGCCCTACACGATTCGCGGTACGAGCCGTGGAAATAGAATCTGCGAGATCGCGGATTGCCTGGGCGCGGGCGACTTTAGTATCCTCATCTACCTGATCGGGCAGCGTTGCGGCGCGCGTCCCATCTTCCTGGGAATACGCGAAAACGCCGACATAGTCGAACTCGGCTTCTTCGATGAAATCGAGGAGTTCGCTGAATTGCGCGTCGGTCTCTCCCGGGAAACCGGCGATGATGGTCGTCCGGATGGCTGCATCGGGAACTTGCTTGCGAATCTTTTCGATCAGGGAGAGGAATTCGTTCGCGCTCCCATGGCGATTCATTGCCTTCAAGACCTCGGGCACGCAATGCTGCATAGGGATATCGAAGTAGCTGCAAACATTATCATGGGATGCAACTGCGTGAAGGTATGCATCGGTCACGCCATCAGGTTCGAGGTACATGACCCTGAATAGCGCTTCCGGATAGTCTTCGGAAAGATGGCTGACGAGCCAAGCGAGATCCCTGCCTCCGGAAAGATCTGAACCCCAAATGCCGGTATCCTGCGCGATAAGCACCATTTCACGGGCACCGCTATCAAAAGCGTCATCCACATCCGCGCATATCTCCTCATAAGTAAAGCTGTGGAATCTACCACGAATATAAGGTATGGCGCAGAACGAACAGAACCGATTGCATCCATCGGCGATTTTAATATATGCGCTCGCTGGACCTTCAGAAAGCGGAGGTAACATGCTCGATGCGGAAATACCTTTGCTCTCTCCAAAAGGGGCTTTAGAGGGCTTTATATGCCCTGTTAGAAGCTTTTCGACAACGTCAACGATATTATTTTCCTCGTTGCATGGAACAAAGGCATCGGCTTCGGGCAATGCATCGTTCAACTCTACGCCGTATCGGGAAGGCATGCAGCCTGCGACGACAATCTTCCCGCCATGCTCAACAAAGCGATCAAGGGAAGAAATCTCGAGGATGAGATCGATGTTCTCCTCAACGGCTGCTTGAAGAAAAGAGCATGTATTCACAATGGCGATATCAGATTCTTCGACATCGTCGATGAATGCGAAGCCCGCATTCTCCAAGTTTTTTCGCATGGATAAACTATCGACCTCATTTTTGGGGCAACCCATGGTAATGAGGGAAATGTATGCGCGTGGTTGTATTTGCGGAACATTAATCATCTGAATAGCCTGATTATCGATAATTCACGTATTGCAAAGGTTGACCGTAATCCTTTTCCTTAAGAAATCCGATGACATCCTGAAGTGTATCGCGCGAGGCACTTGAGACGCGAAGCTTGTCGCCTTCGATCTGAACCTTCACCTTAAGCTTAAGGGCCTTGATGTCCTTATTGATCTTGCCTGCAGTATCTTTATCGATGCCGGATACAAGCGTTGCAACCTGGCGAACCTTTGCGCCCGCTGCAGGAATCGCATCTCCCCACTTCACAGCTTTAAGATCGATTCCACGCTTCACAAGTTTCGTAGACAAAACATCGATGATCTGCTTCGCGGTGAATTCGCTTGGAGCGAGGATCGTAATCGTAAGCGCGCCCTTGTCAAGCGCGATTGAAGATCCTGTGTTCTTAAGATCGTACCGATTGGCTATCTCCTTCTTTGTTTGTTGGAAGGCGTTGTCCACCTCTTGCACGTCGATGCTTGATACCACATCGAAGCTTTGCTCTTTAGCCATGCTTACACCTCATTTCAAAAACCGAAGAATCGTTGTACATAAACATAATATCAAGTTAGATAGCATATACATGATACGTTCGACTCCGCACCTAAAAATGCGTAGTAAAGAGCGTTATATCAAAGACGTTGCCAAAAGACTTGCGAATCAGTTCCTCTTAACCGTTACCGATTGGGAGTTAGACTCAGTCTGAGTATTCTGCGTGGTTGCAGCAGAAGTCTCCTCAGGTTTATTGAGGTTCGCTTCCTTCCAAGCCTCAAGCATAGCTGGGAAATCAACAGTGCACTCGTAAAGCCATGATGTATTTTCGGACTGAACGAGATCAACGGTATTCCCGTCTACTCTGACCGTGATTCCGTCGGGATTAGTCGTTACAAAACGCAGAGTACCCGTTACTTCAAATGAATCATGCGTCGGGCCATCGAGCGTATCAGCTTCGGAAGGCGTTTCTGCCCCATCAAGGTATAACTCATAATAGACGGATTCCCCTTCAGGAACTTGATACGAAAACGTAGCTGCAGACGGAGCAATGGGGGTAGGCTTCGCATTGGGATCAACGGTGCTTCCAGAATTAACTTTCTCAGGATCGTTTAATCCCGAGATGGGAGCGTTGGAGACATCGACATCGGTATCTTGCTTCTGGCACGACATGACACCAAAAGCAATAGCAATGATGAGAACGATGACGATACCAGCGATGATGAATGGTTTCTTCGAACGGCGATACTGCAAAGATCCACCCGTATAGAGATTCACGGAACGAGTAGAACTCCCTCTTCTCGAGGAGCGACCATCGCGTGATGATGAAGATGCACTTGCCCTGCGAGACGAAGAGGAAGAGTAGTCGTCATCATAAAGGGATGCGTCGTATGAACGCGAACGCCTACTCCGCGATGGAACGGGAGCGGGGTAGTCGTCGTGCGCACTGTAAAGCGTCCTACCCAAACGTTCGCTCGATCGGCTTGCAGCCTCGTAGCGACTTTGAACGGATGAGCGCACTTCGGATGCCGACGTGTAAGGACGCGTATCATACTCGGATGTATCGGTTCGATTGACTATACGCTCATTGATGCGATTGAACCTGTCCATTTCAGAGCGCGTCTTGCTCAGATTCTTGCCATAAGCCTCATCGAGATACAAAGACGTTACCAATTCGGGGTCAACGCCGACAATGCGAGCGTACGACGAAATCATATTCTTGGTATACGCTTTAGGCGGTATGCGGGAGAAGTCCTCACGCTCGATCGCCTCGATGATATCGGAACG
The DNA here is from genome assembly GCA_015062605.1 of Eggerthellaceae bacterium. Classification (GTDB taxonomy): domain Bacteria; phylum Actinomycetota; class Coriobacteriia; order Coriobacteriales; family Eggerthellaceae; genus SIG42. Next base: position 22,044 of record SUUI01000009.1, read on the forward strand.
CACACGCAGACGAGACGCTATATCGTCAACTTGATACCCGCTATCGAGACGGGCGCTGCGTAAGATCGCTCCAAAGCCGTTGCGTGTAGCCAAGGCAAACCCCTTGCGTGTTACGACAAATTAAAAGGGTCATTCGTTCATTTCGAATGCTTTCAAGGACTCAAGTTCAAGCTCATCGACGAGAACCTCGCGCGGCTTGCTACCGTTTGCAGGTCCGACAATGCCCTTCTCCTCGAGCATGTCCATTATACGACCTGCGCGCGAATAGCCAACCTTCAAACGCCTCTGAATGTTCGAAGTTGACCCAAACTTCGCAGAAACTACGATATCTGCTGCTTCCCACAGGAGCGGATCATCATCTGAACCGCTGCCGCCGGAGCCATCAGGCTGCGAAGCGCCAAGCGTAATGAGATTGGTTTTGAGGATCTCGGAATGGTATTCGGGCTCCCCTTGCTCTTTCAGGAAATCGACAACGGCGTTGATCTCGTCTTCGGAAACGAAGCATCCTTGGATGCGCTGCGGTTTCGCAAGCTCGGGTTTGCTAAGCAATAGATCGCCCAATCCGATGAGGTTCTCAGCCCCAGGAGTGTCGAGGATGACACGCGAGTCGATGCCAGAGGCGACATTGAATGCTATGCGGTTCGTGATGTTCGCCTTGATAAGGCCAGTTACAACGTTCGCACTCGGGCGCTGTGTTGCAACGATGAGATGGATGCCCGCAGCACGGGCGAGTTGGGCTATGCGGCTGATCGAGAACTCGACTTCCTTGCCGACGTTCATCATAAGGTCGGCAAGCTCGTCAATGACGATGACGATGTATGGGAGTTCGGCGGCTTCTTCGTCTTCGAGCTGCCCTGACTGCACCTTGGCGTTGTATTGACCGATATTGCGTGCTCCAGCCTTGCTGAAAACTTTCAGACGACGCTCCATCTCGGCAACGCCCCAAGAAAGCGTGCTCGCCGCTTCCTTCGCTTCGGTGACAACGGGAACGTACAGATGAGGTATTCCGTTATACGGCGTGAACTCAACTCGCTTGGGATCGATGAGGATAAAGCGAACTTCGGCGGGAGTCGCACGCATCAATATAGACATGATCATTGCATTGATTGAAACGGATTTACCAGAACCGGTTGTACCGCCAATGAGAAGATGGGGCATCTTGGCAAGGTCGCTGATGATCGAGTTGCCCTCAACGTCCTTACCGATTGCTATCTGAAGTGGACCAGGCTTCGCGTCGGGAAGCACATCGCCCAGTAAAACGTTCTGACGTTGCCTATTCGGAACTTCAATGCCGACGTAATTCGTTCCAGGGATCGGAGCGAAGATACGTACGCCTGTCGTTGCCAAAGCAAGCGCGATGTCATCATTTAACGCGGTAACCCTGCTGACGCGGACACCTGCAGGAAGATCCACTTTGAAAAGCGTGACGGTCGGACCAGCTATCCAACCGACAACCTCGGCATTGATATTGAAATCCTGAAGGGTTTGCTGCAGTGCGGAAGCTGTGCTTTGCAAATCGCCCACAGTGGCTTTAGCGCGCTTCGGAGATCTTGAGACTTCCAAGAAATCCATCGGGGGCAGCTCGAATCCCTCTTGGGGATGCGGCTGAGCGATGGGATCGCTTTTCTTCGATGAACGCTTCTTGGTCGTCTGCTTTGCAGCGCTGCTTGATTTTCCATCATCGGCTTTCGCATGCTTGCCGAGCGCTTCAGAATCTGCCTGAGAGCCAAGTTTGCGCGTTAATGAAGCATCTGCATCAGAAACTCCAGCAATCGGATCGAGGTTCCTGGTGCGCCTCGGAAGCACACGTGTCGCTGCTTGATCAGTGCCATCTGCACCCTGTAAGAAAGTTGGCATGGCAGGCATATCGGAATCAGGAGCATCAAACGCGAATCTTCCGCTACCCTTTCCTGAAGCAGAGACGGGAATCAGATTATCGTCTTGTTTTGATGGCGTAGCGCCCTTCGATTTTCCCTTCCCGGCATCCAATAGCTGGGTCTGGGCATTTGAGTCAACGCTTTTGGCACCACGCTTTTTAGCAAGCACTTTCGTTTCGGACTCTTCGACTCCAGCTGCTACGCCATCAGAAGCGTTCTGACCCTTTTCATCGATATTTGATTTGCGATTCTTGAAGAACCGGCCCGAGTGAAGCTCAGGATGCTCCGCCCTTTCCGCACGGATCTTCTTGATCTTCTCAACGAAGCGCGAGAGCGATACGCCGATTATTGCAAAGCCAGCGATAACAACACCTACCATGATGATGACGCTGATGACTTTTCCGAATAGATTCAATCCCGCATACGCCACACCGGCTCCGACGTAACCCCCGCGGATAGAAAGCATATGCTGATCAAAAAGAATGGTGGCAGAGCCGCTTTCGCCATCGGGTGTGAATAAGGCCAAAAGAACCAGAATGGCAAAAAAGATCATGCTCAAGCCGACTACGACACGCGCGGGAACACGTTGGTTCTCGGGACGAACGATGACACTAATGCCTATAGCTGCTAAGAAAAGCGGTAAAACGAACACGCCGATGCCGATGCCGAGGCGAAGGTAATGAGACACGAATCCTGTCACAACCGCGGAACTTGGAAGAATCGCAGTGATGAAGAGGATGACCGCCAATACGATAAAAACGATGCCGACGATATCGCGACGTGCATGGTCATCGATTAAGCGCTCATGAGCGACGGGTGCTTTCGTATTCCTCGTAGAACGTGTGGCAGGTTTTCCTTGCTTGGCGCTTGAGGAACGGCTCTTTGAGCTTGAAGAGGATTTGGAGGATGAGGATGAGGTTCTACGAGGCAAGCTCGACTCCTTTTATGCTGCGTTGAAACTACGTTATTGCTGGTGGATGACGTATGCCTTCCTCACGTCTTCCAAATCTATATTATACCTCAAACTTCAATAAGATTCACAATCACCATAGGTCTCTGCTTAGTACGCTCCCACAATAACGAAAGCAGAGCATCTTTGCCGTTCTTCCTGAGCGATTTCATATCTGTGTCCTTCGAAATCGCGCGCCTCAATGCGTTGTAAACGCATTTCTTAAGCTCTTCTTGGAGATAGACATCATCCCCACCGGAGATTCCGCGTAAAGAAACCATGATTTCACCAGCGATGTCACGATTCTTGCAATCAACGGCAGCGCTCAAGACGGCGATACCCTGTGAGCCGAGTTTGCCGCGCTCATCGAGGACGTCTTGCGAAGTATCGCCCACAGATAGACCATCTACGAGAACAATACCTGATTGCACCGGAGAACCGTAATCGATGCTCCCATGCGTCATCTCGAGCACTTCCCCGTTCTCGCAAATGAAGATATTCTTCTGATCGACACCGGTAGCCTGAGCTAAGTCAGCATGTGCTCGGAGATGCATCGCTTCGCCATGAACCGGCATAAAGGCCTTCGGGCCGACGATGGACAAAATGAGTTTAAGTTCCTCAGCACCCGCATGTCCTGACACATGGACCATAGCGCGCGATTTGTCATACACATCAGCACCGATTTTCGCGAGGGTGTTGATAACACGTATAACGGCCATTTCGTTACCAGGTACAGGTGTAGCGGAGATGATGACCGTATCGCCTTCTTCGATATCGATCGTTCGATGCTCTCCATTCGCGATACGAGTGAGAGCACTCAATGGCTCACCTTGACTGCCTGTGCACATAACGACAATCCGGTCGTGCGGCATTGTTTTGAGATCGTATGCGTCTACGAGATGCTCATCCCCAACATGCAGATAACCCAAACGGCGCGCGATATCGAGGTTTTGAATCATGGAACGACCCGTCACAACGATCTTTCGGTCGCATGCGATAGCTGCATCGCAGATTTGCTGCAAGCGATGAATGTGGCTCGCGAAAGAAGCGACAATGACGCGACCTGTTGCTCTCGACATAATCCTTTCGAGTACCTTGCCAACTTCGGCTTCAGAAGGTGTGAACGTCTTGACCATCGCATTGGTTGAATCGCTCATCATCAAATCGACGCCCATCTTACCGAATCTGCTCAGCGCACCGAAATCGGTTGTAACACCATCAATAGGCGTTTGATCGAGCTTGGAGTCACCGGTATGAAGTACGTTTCCGGCAGGGCTTTCGATGAATGCACCGACGGCACCCGGAATCGAATGATTCACGGCAAAGAAATGCACCTTGAAGTAGCCAAGCTCGATTGTGTCTCCTGCCCTTACTTCGACAAGCTTCGCATTCGAGATTTTATGCTCCTCGAGCTTACCTTCGATGAGGCCAAGCGTAAGCTTGGTGGCATAAATGGGGACTTGGACATCGAGGTCCTTGAGCAAATACGGCAAAGACCCCGTATGGTCTTCATGACCATGCGTGATGAAGATGCCCTTTAGCTTATCAACGTTCTCCAACACGTACGTGTAATCGGGAAGGATGAGATCGATGCCAGGATGATCGTCATCGGGAAACATGATGCCCGCATCATCGACGACCATGCAATCCTTGTACTCGAAGACGGTCATGTTCTTGCCGATGGCATCAAGGCCACCAAGCGGGATGATGCGCAAAGGTGCGTTGTCCGCCTTGGGCTTCTTGGCAGTTGATTTCTTTGGGGCTTTCTTCCCACGCAAAGTTGAACCGAGAGCAAAAGGCTTATCAGCAGGAGCTTTAGACGCGTCCATAGAAGTGTTGTCTGCAGAACCCGTTTGCTTTGCAGCAACATATGCACCATTGCGGCGCTTAGATTTTGAACTCATGCGAATCCTTTACATGAAGCCTCGCACATGGCGAGGCCGAATATTACAGTACGCCGACCTCGCGCATGACATCGGCAAGATGATCGATTTGCGCAGGTGTTGCATCAACGAGAGGGAGACGCACGCCACCAACGTTGAAACCGACGAGCGCAAGCGCTGCTTTGACGAGAATCGGGTTCGATGTATCGAACAGGCCCGTCATCAAAGGCATCAAACGCTCATTCGCCACTTGGGCATTCTCCCAATCCTTTGCCGCGCACAAATCGACGATCTCTTTCATGCGGGCAGGAGCGACATTGGCAATCGTTGAGATGACGCCGACGCCGCCGAGCTTCATGATGTCCATCGTCGCTGAATCGTCGCCGGAATAGACGCAGAAACCTTCAGGGGCTTTCTCGCAAATCTCGGCGATTTGATCGAGCTTGCCTGACGCTTCTTTGACAGCAACGATATTGTCGAAATCATTAGCAAGGCGAAGCGTGGTTTCTGCTTGCATATTCACCACGCAGCGACCCGGGATGTTGTACAGGATGATGGGAAGCTCAACACCCTTGGCGATAGTTGCGAAATGCTGGTACATGCCCTCTTGGGGAGGTTTGTTGTAATATGGAACGACGCACATATAGCCACTGATGCCGAGATCGGCAACGCGTTGCGCGAAAATCACGGAATGCTCAGTGCAGTTATCGCCTACGTTCGCGATAACAGGAATACGCCCGTCAATAGCTTCGATAACCGCCTTGAACAAATCTGTCTTCTCTGCATAGGATGCAGTCGGGCACTCGCCCGTTGTACCCATGATGATGAGAGAATCGCTGCCGCCTTCCATAAGGCGCACGGCAAGTTCTTGAGCACGATCGTAATCAACGGAGCGATCTTCCTTGAAAGGCGTGATCATCGCAGGGATCATGCGGCCGAATACTGGTTGTGTTGCTCCCGAAGTTGTCATAGATAACACCTCTTTCGCTACTACGTTTCTATTGCGTGCTTTTCTGTAGCATACACCATTAATGCAAGATGTAAGCTCTTACAGGAAATTCTCCAAACCAACGATTAGACCATCGCGGTCAACAACCTTGCGGATGGCGAGCATAACGCCAGGCATATAGGATTGCCTATCCCAAGAATCGTGTTTGATCGTAAGCGTTTGGCCCATCGACCCGAAGATGACCTCTTGAGTTGCGACGAAGCCGTCAGAACGAATCGAATGAACGGGGACACCATCGACAAGCGCGCCTCTGGCGCCATCGGCACCCTCAATCTCGGTTTCCTTCCCTGGAGCGGCGCTTACACGGCCATCACGTGCTTCGCAAATTATGGATGCCGTACGCACGGCTGTGCCTGAGGGTGCGTCCTTCTTGCTTGCATGATGGAACTCAAGAACTTCAGCCTCAGGAAACAGAGCTGCAGCCATCTTGGAGAATTGCATCATCAACACAGCCCCCGTTGTGAAATTCGGGGCATGGAACAAACATGTTCCGTCTGGGGCAAGCGAAGCAAGCTCACTCAATTTGTCTTCGGTAAGTCCCGTGGTGCCGACTACACAATCAACACCCGCGGGAAGCGCCACACGCAACGTGGACTCGACAACGCTCGGTGCTGTGAAATCGACAAGGACATCGAAATCCTCATTCTCAAGCGCCTCAGCAATCGACGGATATGCCGGAAATCCGATATCGGAAGGGGCATATGGATCAATGCCGCATACCAATTGCATATCAGGTTGGGCTTGAACCGTCTTAACGACAGTAGAACCCATCTTCCCAGCACATCCGCATACTGCAACCTTAATCATCACATACCCCCTCATCAGTTAACGTTTCCACACAAAGTATGTGCTTCAATAGTATCCTTTTCTCCTACGATTCGTGGCGGCGACGTGGCGTGCGGCCGTTTCCGGCTCCGCGATTGCGGTTCCCGCCATTATTGCGGCGGTCGTCTGCACCACCGCGCGGGCGGCGTGCATCTCCACTGCCAGCAGGAGCATCCGGCTTGTTCGGACGATCGAGGGAGATCTTGCCATTTGCATCAACATCGATGACCTTGACCTCTATGACGTCACCGAGATTCAGGACGTCTTCAACGCGACCGACACGACCATTGGCCATACGGCTGATGTGCAAAAGACCGTCTTTACTTGCGGTAAGCTTGATGAACGCACCGAAATCCTTGATGCCGACGACCTCACCGTTGTAAATCTCGCCGACCTCGGGCTCCTTGACGATATCGAGGATCATTCTCTTCGCTGCTTCACCCGCAGGACCTTCGATAGCCGCGATGTGGATGGTGCCATCCTCTAGGATCTCTATTTGAGCACCGGTCTCATCCTGGATGCCGCGTACAACCTTGCCACCCGTACCGATGACCTCGCGGATCTTGTCAACCGGGATGTGGATGGTCTCAATACGCGGAGCGGTATCACGAAGCTCAGGACGAGGCTCTGGGATCTGCTCGAGCATGGCTTTCAAGATGAAAGCACGCCCTTCCTTCGCCTGAGCAAGCGCACGAGCGAGGATCTCGACGGAAAGACCACGCGCCTTATTGTCCATCTGGAGCGCGGTGATTCCATTCTCGGTACCGCAAACCTTGAAATCCATGTCACCGAGGAAGTCCTCGAGACCTTGGATATCAGAGAGAATGACGGTCTTGTCGCCTTCCTTGATTAGGCCCATTGCGATACCCGAGACGGGATGGGAAATCGGAACGCCAGCATCCATCAATGCAAGCGTAGAGGCACACGTGGATGCCATGGAAGACGAGCCATTGGACTCGAGAACCTCCGAAACCACGCGGATGGCGTAAGGGAAGTCATCCTCTAATGGGATGACGGGACGAAGCGCCTTCTCAGCAAGTGCACCATGCCCGACCTCGCGGCGCTTCGGAGCACCCATGCGACCGGTCTCACCCGTGCAATACGGCGGGAAATTATACTGATGCATGTAACGCTTGCCCTCGGCAGGGTCGATGGTATCGAGTCGCTGCCATTCGTTGAGCATACCGAGTGTGCAGATGCTCATAACCTGGGTTTGACCACGCTGGAACAAACCAGAACCATGGACGCGCGGCAGATAGCCCGGAACGATATACAGAGGACGGATCTCATCGGTAGCGCGACCGTCTACGCGCTCGCCCGTCTCGATGACCATCTTGCGCATAGCATGCTTCTCAAGTGACTTGAGCTCGGCAGCGATATCGCTTCCCCACATGGAGAGTTCCTCATCGGTGAACTCGGCTTGCTTGATGGCAGCCTTAAGCTCCTCAACCTTCAAAAGACGCGCTTGCTTGTCCGCGTCTTTAAGGGCTTCCGCCATCTTGTTATAGTAAGGGTTAATGCGCTCAGCGATGCTCGGGTCGGCCATATGGAGATCGTATGCGAGAGGTTCGGGATTAACCTTAGCGATGAACTCAGCTTGTTTCTCGCAGAATGCAGCGATAGCTTCTTGGCCGAACGTCATTGCAGCAAGCATATCGTCCTCGGAAACCTCTTTGGCTCCCGCCTCAACCATTGAGATGTAATCAGCTGTGCCCGCAATGGTAAGTTCGAGGTCGGATTGCTCCTGCTCTTCGAATGTCGGATTTACGATGAACTCGCCGGTTTCGGTATTGCGAGCGATGCGTACGCACGCAGCAGGGCCATCGAAAGGTGCGCCGCCTGCCAAAAGAGCAGCGGAAGCGCCCATGATGCAAATGGTGTCTGGCTGGTTAACCTGATCACACACGAAGGTGGTCGCAACGACATGCACTTCGCGCTTGAAACCATCTGGGAATCCGGTGCGGATTGGACGGTCGATCATGCGAGCTGTGAGCGTGCCTTTTTCGGAAGGACGTGCTTCACGCTTCAGATAGCCGCCAGGGATGCGACCGACGGCGTACATCTTCTCGATGAAGTCGACGGTTAACGGGAAGAAGTCGTAGTTCTTCTCTTCCTTCGAAACGACTGCGGTCACCAGCACCGAGGTTTCGCCTTGAGAGACGAGTACCGCCCCGGTAGCCTGCTTTGCAAGCTCGCCGGTTTCAAATCGATATTGTTTGCCGTACAGTTCGAAGGATTCAACGATTTTTGCCATGCTCAATTCTTTCTCTTCTTCGCAAGCGCCCTATTGCGCTTGGACTTCTTCGGATAGCGCTACTCGTTCTTCGCGGAATCCTCGAGCAAAAACGCCTTTACGTTTTCGACCGATATCGCATGCTTGCTAAAGCCTGCGAAAACAAAGACCCGCAACCGCGGGCCTTTGCATTAAACAGATTAGATGTTGTCGCGGATGCCGAGTTTCTTGATCAAGGTACGATACTCTTCGATATCGTTGGCCTTGATGTGCTTCAACAGACCGCGGCGCTTACCAATAAGCATCATGAGGCCACGACGGGTATGGTTATCCTTCTTGTGAACCTTGAGATGCTCGGTGAGATTACGGATGCGCTCGGAGAGGATTGCAACCTGGACCTCAGCGCTGCCGGAGTCCTTCTCGTTTTTCCCGAACTCCTTGATGAGTTCGGCCGTGCGCTCCTTGGAGATGCTCAGCTTATCTGCCATGGTATATACCACCTTTCTTCATGTGCACGCATGCACAAACGTTTCGCGACGTATAATCTATCGCCGCACCGTACTACTCGTTTCGCTGAGTAGGCAAGCAGTGGATGCATGCTAACTAAGTGAAACGTTGCCGTGCAATTAACACAGCCTTATTATTTTATCTATTCCCTAATCGGATTACAAGGAAAAATTCCATTACGGTCTTAAGCCTTTGCTGTTATTCTTCAGCACGAATGGAGGCACGCCGGCTTGACAAGCACGCATACCCTTGATGAATTGATCGGCACATGATGTTTGTTTACGACCGCAGGTATTCCCTTCCCAATACGATGCAAGCTCATCGACCGTCCTACCTTCGGAGATCTTCGCGATGGCCTTAAGGTTTCCGTTGCAACCGCCATTGAACTTGACGTTGTGAACGACATCACCATCAAGCTCGAAGTCTACCCAGTATGGGCAACAATCTTCCAAACGATAACGATACATGCTTCCTCCTTCTAAAGCCTCATGGCAATTGTCTCATGCTTATCATGTCGAAGCGCAGGTAAATAGGAAATTCAGGGATTTCAGGTTGATGGAGAAATGCGTACGCGCCCAAGTCTGGCAAAACCGAAGCAACGCGAACGAAACATCATCATCCACCACGAAATCATCGATCTGCTCTAATGTAGCGTGCAGAAGGCTATGCGCCCATGAAAGCATCGGTGCAGGTACGATGACCGTATCCGATCCTGCATGGCATGCATCACACACTACTCCACCTTCGATGTAGCTGATATGCATCATGCGATCGGTATTTTCAAGATAGCCGGTTGTATCTTCTCCACATGACACGCAATGAGCAAGCGAGGGGCGAACACCAGCATACGAGAGGGCCTTAAGAAGAAATGCGGCGGTCAGCTGAATGGCTTTCCGTGCATCCGATGCACTCATATGCGTGAACGTGGCCTGCGCAAGAGCAAAGAGCATGGGGCTCTTCAAGCCGAGTTGGGAGACCCTGTCGAGGAATTCCACGCATGAGCTTGCGCAGGCGGTGTGCTCAAGGCTTATGCGCAAAGGGTCGAAACCCTCCACAAGGCGAGCTTCCTTGACGATGTCGAGATTACGCCCCTTTGCAAGAAGTAGATCGTCGATACTGAATAGCTCGAGCCTCGATGCGAACGAACTCGTTGGTTTTCGCGCCCCCTTCGCAACGGCACGGATCTGGGAGCCATCCTCAGCAAGAAACGTGCAAATCAAATCGCTCTCGTTAAGCTTCGTCTTTCGCAAAACCAAAGCACGGATCGAATAAGTCGCCTGGGCCACGCTTACCGCCTAATTGAGCGTGTAATTGTTGCTTGCATCGAAATGCGCCGACCCGGATATGGTCTTCGTCGAACCATAGACCGTTTCTCCATCAAGGACGGTGAACGCCTGACCGGTGACCGTAAAGTTCACAACATCGTTTCCAGCATATTCAATCGAATCGACCGAATGGATGTAATAGCTCGTTCCGCCGATATAGGCAGTTGCGCCATCATAGAGAACGCCACGCATGATGTCAGTCAATTCATGAGCACGGGATTTCGTAACGCGAATCGTGACTGTACTTTCGGATGGATACTTGCTATCCGCCTCGGGAGAGGTGGAAACAACTTGGCCTTCTGGTGCACCCTCCGTATAGTCGTATTCAATTGATACGTAATATCCGGCATCCTGCACGGCAGCGATGGCAGACTGTTCGTCCATGCCGACGACATTAGGTACGGTATAGGGCTCCGCTACGGTAACAGTAACAGGAGTCGCACCTTTAACCTTCGTCCCGGCCTCAGGAGAGATAGATAGGACCTTCCCCTCATCGTCGTTCGATTTCACCTTCTGGTATGTGACGTTTTCATAGCCGGATTCGGAAAGGAGTTTCTTGGCTTCCTCTTCGGATTTTCCGACGACGTCGGGAATGGTACGCGGTGTAGCAACATGGATGACAACCTCCCCGCCTTTGCGTGCCCTATCGCCGCTCTTCGGATCGCTTAAAATGACCTTTCCTTCGGTATCGTCAGATTTCACTTGCATGGAACGGACGGAAAAGCCCTTTTCCTGCAAAACGTTCAATGCTTCCGACTCGTTCATGCCGACAACGTTCGGCACACGGATGCCTCCCCATAATTCGAAGAAATAGGTAACACCGGCTATTGCTCCAGCCAGAACGATGATAGCTAAAAGAATGAAAAGGCCCTTACGACGCGGACGCGAGGTCGTCGGTTCAGAACCTGGCTCCGGAGCACTGTAAATCTCAGAATCAGCAACGCCCGAATCAGGATCGTCGAAAACCACGGGCATCTGCAACGTTGCATCGACGTTCCAAGCGCCTCTCTGCTCATAAGAATCGTCCGAAGGCAGTTCCTGGGTTGTTGCAGTAGCGGAAGGATGCGAAACATCGTATGGGTCGGGTATGTAAGAAAGCGCATCATTGCCGCCATGGTCGGATCGAAATCCATCAGAGAATGCAGCGGCATGCGGAGCGGCATAGTCAATAGACTCGGTCGGATAATCGGATATAGGATCGTCCATCAAGCTCGCGGCAGCTGTAGCCGCAGCATGCTTGGCCGTACGAAGCGATTTGACGCGAGGAAGCGAAGCGGTGGGAACCTCGGCTACTGGGCGGGCTATTTCGGACGGATCGGGAAGATCGACACGAGATGCGTGCGGATCGAGCGGCAGGCCGCATTCATTGCAGAACTTCGCTCCATCTGGGTTGGGATTCAAGCAATTCGGACAGATCATGGCTGCGTTTCCTTTGTGCGTTTGATGTGTCGTTATAGCGCTATTTCACTTTGCAGATATTGTACCGCACTTCAACGTTATCGCATTCGTTAAGGACCTACTTCATCAATGCTTCACCATAACCGAATCTGCGGATCTGATTCGCATCTCGACGCCAGTTCTTGCGCACCTTGACCGAAAGGTCCAAATAAACCTTACACCCAAGTAACTGCTCAAGATCTGCCCGCGCTTGCGTACCGATCTTCTTTATAGCAGCGCCCTTTTTCCCGATGATGATGCCTTTCTGGCTTTCTCGCTCCACGTAGACGTTGGCATATATGTGCTCGATGCCCTTTGCATCATCGTATTCCATATCTTCAACCTGCACCCCAATGGCATGAGGGATCTCGTCTTCGAAATGAAGCAGGATCTTCTCGCGGATGAATTCAGCTATGATCACCTCAATCGGTTGGTCGGTATCCATGTCCTTAGGAAACCATGCAGGTCCTTCGGGAAGGAAGAACACGACCTCTTCAAGGAAAGCATCAAGGTTATATCCGCTTACCGAAGAGCATGCTACCATCGCGTCCCATGCGCAAAGCGATTCAGCAGCTTGGGCCTGGGCAGCAATCTGGTCAGAAGTTGCGATATCGGTTTTCGTAAGGACGCAGATGCGCTTTGCACGGACGTCTTTCAACTGGGCAGCAACCCACTCGTCTCCCCTGCCAATCGGAGCAGATGAATCGATAAGCATGGCAACGACGTCAACGTCCTCGAGTGCCTTTATGGCTGAAACGTTGAGTTGTTCTCCCAGCGCATCATGTGGCTTATGCAGGCCAGGAGTGTCGACAAGTATCACCTGATAGTCGTCGGAGGTTATGATGCCGCGAAAGCGATGCCTCGTCGTCTGCGCTGTATCCGAGGTGATAGCGATCTTCTTGCCCACGAGCGCATTGAGAAGAGTCGACTTACCGGCATTCGGGCGTCCGATCAGCGTAACGAAACCTGATTTATACCCTTCTTTGAATGCAGGATACGAGCTGTTGTTTGCGAAATACTCGTCCAAATCCATAAGCTTACTCCGTTACCCGTCCAACTCTAAAGCAATGATATAAGCCGACACAACGCAGGGATGTATATGATGGCGGCCACAACAAGCGAGCCTATCGCGCAGATAAGCACCGCACCTGCAGAGCAATCCTTCGCTCGTTTTGCAAGCTCATGGTATTCAGGAGATACGAGATCGACGAGAGCTTCAAGTGCTGTATTGAGCACTTCAAGAGAAAGCACGAGGCAAATACAGAGTATGACTGCAAGCCATGAAGCAGCATCGATGCGCAACGCAAAACCGAGAACGACCGCAGCAATGGCGAAGCATAGATGTATTCGCATGTTGCGCTCGTCGAACGCGTTTCTCACACCCTGCAAAGCACAAGCGAACGAACGTGCAAGCGTCTGGGATTTGCCTTGCTTATGTTCTTTATGCTCTGCGGTGCTCAACGGATAAACTCCACCTGGAACCATTCGCTTAGAAGCTCTTTCTCGCGAGCCTCCATGACTTCGGCTTCATCGTCGGTCATATGGTCGTAGCCGCACAGATGTAAAAGCCCATGCGTGAGAAGAAGCGAGAGCTCTTGGATAAAGGTGTTGCCATATTCCGCGCACTGCGATTCGGCAACGTCAGGTGCGATGACGATATCTCCAAGCTCATAAACGGAATCGCCTTCCATGTTGATTTCTGAAAAACCGCCATCATCCTCTGCACCGTCGCACTCGAACGAAAGCACATCGGTCGGCCCGACGATGCCACGGTATTCCTCGTTGAGCTCTGCGATGCGCTCGTTATCGACGAAGCTTATCGAAACCTCAGTGTTTACCGGACAACCCTCGTGCTCAAGGACGAACAATGCAAGCTCTCCAAGCGCAAGCTGTGCAAGATCGCCTTCGCGGTATTCATAGTTGAATTGGATATCCATACGCGCCTCTCAGTTAAATCTCGAACCTATTGCGTTTCCACGCTCATAGTACCACGCACGAACCTCGTTCGATGCGAGCGCGCACCATGGACCCTAAAGGAACATTTCTGCTCACTTTAACCTCGTGATAACTCTCAGTAAGCCCGCGCCCAGCTCGTTCGACAATGACAAGCTCTTCATCCCCGAAACGGCCGTCCACGTCCTGCTCGCGCAATTCATCCGAAAGAACCCTCAAAACCGCACTTCGTACGCGCTTTGTATCGGAATCGATCTGATCGGGGCGTATAGCAGCGGGAGTACCCTTACGGCGCGAATACGGAAATACGTGAATCTTCGAGAATCTGCATGCGCGTGCAAGCTCAAGTGTTTGTGTGAAATCTTGATCTGTCTCTCCAGGGAAACCGACGATGATATCAGTTGAAATCGAAATCTTTGGAACATGCGCATAGAGCCTACCGATGAGATCGAGATACTCACGCGCATCGTAAGGTCGTGACATTTCGGAAAGAACTTTTGACGAGCCCGATTGAACCGGAATGTGAAGATGACGGCAAACCCTACCTTCAGACGATGCCAGAAGCTCGATAAACGCATCATCGATATCGCATGGCTCGATGCTCGATAACCTTAACCGCATCGCAGGAATTCCCCGCTCATCAACCGCATCGGTTGCTCTGAGCACCTCGGAAACAAGATCGGTGATACCCATTTCGCCATCACGATACGATCCTAGGTTGATACCAGCGAATACAAGCTCACGAACACCTGCTTCCATGTACCTGCGAGCTTCGTCGATGACGGCGAAAGAAGGCTTGCTCCAAATCTTCCCACGCGCCGTATGGACGATGCAGTATGTGCACGCATTAGCGCAGCCGTCCTGAACCTTTATGCCGACACGAGTTCGGAAGCGCTCCCCCACGCGTAAGGCATCGCTTGCCGAAGAAGGTTTTGAAGGGAGTATCTTCTCGATGTGCGATTCGAGATTGGGCTTCGATACGATGACGATCCTCGGATCGATTGCGGCGAGTTCATCTGAGTCGATAGCAGCTGCGCATCCTGTGACGATGATTGTCGCTTCGTCATTGGAACGTAGGGCCTGACGAATCGCTTTACGTGTTTTCTTCTGAGCCTCTCCCGTTACCGTGCACGTATTGACAACGATGATGTCAGCGTCTTCCTCTCTGTCAGCAATCCATTGGGAACGCTGGGCCAAAGCAAGTAGCGAGTCGGATTCAACACGATTAACCTTGCAACCGAGATTGACTACGTAAAGGCCGCTCATCAGCGTGTTCCGCCTAATTGGCCAAGTTCGTACAATGCGAGTGCCGGGGCAACGATGCCGGCGGTTTCAGTACGAAGGATGCTCGAACCCAAGCTGATGACGTGGGATGCCTCATTAGACGAGCGCAGGATATCGACCTCTGTGGGCTCCAAACCTCCTTCTGGACCAACTACGATGATCAGAGGTGATTCTTTCATGAAACTAGAACAATCCATACCAAGAAGCGCATTATGCAGCGTCTGAGTAAAGTCAGCTTCTTCCCAACAAATAAGTATGCCGTTTGCATGAACCGCCCATTCTGCGAGCTGGACGGTATCCATCACGGGAAGGATCGAAGGGATGCTTTGCTGACCTGACTGCATCGCTGCGCTTTTCAAGATCGCCTGCCAACGCTCGCGTTTCGATTGCTCTTTCGAAGCAGCGATTCTCACAACGCTTCGCTTCGATGCATATGGGATAAACGCTGATACGCCAAGTTCTGTAGCATGACGAATTACGAGCTCGAATCTATCGGCCTTCGCAAGACCTTGCGCTAGAACGACATAGGGACGTGCAGCTACCGAATCGACATGCAAGGCGATGCGCACAATGGGAAGCTTTCCTTCGAATCCAACGATAGCGCATTCGAAATAATCCCCTTGCGCATCGATTACCGCAATATGCTCTTCTTCCTTTAGTCTTAGCACGGAAACATGCTTGGCATCGTCATCCGCCAATTGGAGTACGAACGTCTCATCAGTCTCGTTAGAGAGGACCTGCTTTTCAAGGAAAAACCGCGTCAGAGACACATAGACTCCTAAATGAAGACGTCGCGAAGCTTTTGGAGAGGCGAACGAGGTGCAGCGACCTCCTCGCCCATATCTTCAGCAAGCTGTTCGAGCAATTCGCGTTGATGCTTGGTTACCTTCTTCGGCACAAGAACGTTGACATGCACAAGCATGTCGCCACGGCTCGACGAGCGAAGCTTCGGCATGCCGAAGCCCCTGGTTTTAACAACCTGCTCGTTCTGACATCCTTCAGGAATGCGCACCTTCACTTTCTCGTCAGGCAGGATACCGTCAACTTCGATCTCGGCGCCCAAGGTTGCCTGGATGATCGAGATGTTGACGCGTGCATGCAGATGATCGCCGTCACGTTCGAAGAACTCATGCGGCAAAACACGGCACGTGACGATCAAGTCTCCCGAGCGCGCACCGTTCATACCCGCTTCGCCGAAACCCGAAATACGCAATTGCTGGCCATCCCGAATACCTGCGGGAATATCCACTGAGACGCGTTGGCGATCGGGAACGCGACCTTGACCATCGCATTCAGGGCACGGATTCTCAATACTCGTGCCTGTGCCGTGACATGTTTGACACGTGCTCGCGGCTTGCATGTCACCCAAGAAAGTATGCTGTACCGATATAACGCGACCGGTTCCATTGCAGGTCGGGCAAGTGACTTCCTTACCTCCTTCGCCAAGACCCGTTCCATCGCAATCCGAGCATGGTGCGAGCCTGTCGTATACGACCTCCTTCTTAACGCCCAATGCGGCCTCTTGAAGGGTAATGCGAATGCCGATGCCCATATCACGCCCATCACGACGAACGCCCGGGCTTGCAGCTGCACCGCCGAAGAAGGAACTGAAGATATCGCCCATGCCGCCAAACATGTCTTCAAAATCAACGTAACCGCCATAGGGCGAACTGCCGGCGGCACCGGGAATCGTACCGAAGCGATCATATTGCATGCGCTTATTCGGATCCGAAAGGACGTCATATGCCTCGTTTAGCTCCTTAAAGCGCTCCTCCGCATCCGGAGCCTTATTCACATCGGGATGCAATTCGCGCGCTTTGCGGCGGAAAGCTTTCTTTATCTCGTCGTCTGAAGCGCCTTTCGTAACGCCGAGCACCTCGTACAAATCCTGCGCCATACTATCGAATTCCTTCTTTCATAATGCCCGCCATTTTCTGGCATCTGCGTAAGGCAGGCAATCGGGTCATTTCTTGAAATCCTATAACTCCTCAAGCACCGAGCTTGCCACCCGGACGGCGTTGATGACCTTCGAGTAGTCCATTCGTGTTGGACCGATGACAGCGATGATGCCTGCAGAAGGCCCACGACCGTATTGGCTTGCGACGACCGATGCGCCCGACAAGCCTAAAGCGGCGTTCTCGCGACCTATTCGCACAAGCGGATCCTCGTCAGT
Organism: Eggerthellaceae bacterium; assembly: GCA_015062605.1. Classification (GTDB taxonomy): domain Bacteria; phylum Actinomycetota; class Coriobacteriia; order Coriobacteriales; family Eggerthellaceae; genus SIG42. The sequence continues at coordinate 39,499 of SUUI01000009.1, forward strand.
GACGGCAACCTCATCGAACAGCTCCATGAGTATCGCATCATCCTCAAGCACTTGGATAATCGGCATGAAAGCCTGAGAGTTCGAAAACTCCGGCTTGCTAAGCAAGGAGGCCAGGCCTATACGACGCGAGTGTGAAAGACCTGATTCACGTAAGCACGCTGAAACGCCATCGAGGATGGAGCGGATAGAGGGATTCGAGAGCGCCGGGATCGTCGATGCGGCGAGATCGGATTCCGCCTCCTGGATCGTGCGACCCAAGTACGTATCGTTCAAGAAATTCTGGATGCGCGCCAAATCATCCGAATGGATAGGATCGTCAAGGATGATGTGATGATTGAACACTTGCCCATCCTCGGTAACAAGAACGACGAGAGCATGATACGGCGTAAGTGACACCAATGAAATCTGCTTGATGGAAAGCGACAATACCGATGGCGCTACAACGATGCTCATGCAATCCGTCAGCCTTGCAAGTGCAACGGATGTTTGCTTGACAAGGCTATCGATCTCGCTTGCATATTGGCGCATCTGCTCGATCTCAGAAGCGAAGCTGTCTTGGTCGATGGACGATTCCGTCTCCAACAGATGATCGACGAATGCACGATACCCAAAATCAGTGGGAACACGACCTGCGGACGTATGCGGCTGAGAGATATACCCGTCATCCTCCAATACGGAAAGCTCGTTTCGGATCGTTGCGGAGCTCACGCCAAGCTGATAATTCTCGGTCAAAGTCCGAGAACCCACGGGAAGCGCACGAGCAACATATTCTTCTATAAGTGCTGCCAAAACACGCTGGCGCCTATCCGATAGCACGTCATGCCTCCTTCTTGCGACGCGAAACTAAAAAGCCGCGACCATTTTAGCAGCCTCGAAGCACGAGTGCTAAGCAAGTACCATTTCTCTACGCAAGCGGCACATTATAGGAATATGGTTATTAAGAAAAAGGCATCAGGGGGCAAGGTCGTAAATACGCCCATAAAGCTCATTGCCACACAGCCAGCCCTTATGCGTAGGACGATATCTCCCCTCTTCGCGGACGATAAGGCCATCTGCGCACAATTCATCCAAGGTAGCCTGCAATGCGGGAAGAAAGACGGAGGCCTTTGCGACGTCCTCAACTGATACGCCCTTTGCCAATCGCATGCCAAGCATGATGTCTTCGGCGACCATTTGGCTCTTGTTCAAATCGTCAAGCACTATGCCGTCTCGGATGCGTCCACGACGCTCGTTGTTTTGAGTCATGGTGGTTGCGGAACGCCCTAAGCCAAGGTACGGGACACCAGTCCAGTACGCCACGTTATGCGCGCTCTCATAACCGGGTAGCGCGTAGTTAGCGACCTCATAACGCGAAAAACCCGCTTTCACAAGGATGTGCTCGGCGCGTTCCATATGCAGAGCCTGCTCATCTTCATCGGGCTCGGGGAATTCGCCAGCTAATACCATGTTATTTAAAAGCGTATGCGGCTCGATGGTCAAAGGATACATGCTCACATGCTTGACACCGCAAGATGCTGCTGTTGCAAGGCTATCCTCCAACGAGGCGATGCTTTGACCAGGAATGCCGCACATCAGATCTATGCTGACATTCTCGAAACGATGCTGCGCACAATCAATCGCTCTTTTTGCTTCAGATGAGGAATGGGATCTGCCCAAGATCTTGAGCACCTCGTCATCGAAGCTCTGTACGCCAATGGATAAACGATTAACACCGAGTGCCCAGATATCTTTGATGATGGACTCATTGATGCTCTCCGGGTTCGCTTCCATCGTGAACTCGCGCACGTTCTCCAAACGGACCGAAACCGAGATCATATACAGAAGCTTCGTCAGCCGTGAGCTCCCGATGAAACTCGGCGTTCCTCCGCCAATGTAGATAGTCTCGATTTGCGCAAGCTCTCCCTCATTCGCCTTACGGCGAATCTGGATGCATAGATCATCGATGTACTCGTCGATGGCGGGATCTTCATGTGGGATTGCCGATGAATCGAAATCGCAGTAGAAGCAACGTTTAACGCAAAACGGGATATGCAGATACAAAGCCTTATAGGGATCGTGCATCGATTTCCTCCTCAAGCTTTCCGAAGACCTTATCGAAATCCTCGACCGTATCGCATTCATCGAGTTCGCGGCGCACAGCCGAAGCACCGGGAAGACCAGCCATATACCACATGGCATGCTTGCGCATGCGAACGATATGCGTTCCTTCGCACACGGAGAGAAGATGCGCATGGCGACGCGCCATGGCAATCCGCTCGAGAGCGCTCGGGGGCTCAGGCGCATCCTTGCCACTCAAAACAGCTTTGATTTGCGTGAATATCCAAGGGTTTCCGCGAGCAGCACGTGCAACCATAACGGCATCGCACGACGTCTGCTCGATCATGGATAACGCATCATGAGCGCTTTTGATATCGCCATTCCCGATAACAGGTATCTCAAGCGCTTCCTTGACTCTCTCGATGCATCCCCAGTCTGCGGTCCCGTGATACATCTGTGCGGCGAATCGGCCATGTACAGCACAGGCGCTTGCGCCCGCCTCCTGCATCCTCAGTCCAAAATCGACCGCACTTTCCTGATCTTGAGCGACTCCTCGACGGAATTTAACGGTTACGGGATGCGCTATGGCTCGCGAGACGGATTTCACGATATCGAAAGCAACATCGGGGTCTTTCATCAAAGCGGAACCCTCACCCTTTTTGATGATCTTACGAACGGGACAACCCATGTTGATATCGATATACGCAAGATGATCCGACAATTCCTCCTCGACACGTGCGGCCTCTCGAGCGAGCACCCTGGGATCATGTCCGAAAAGCTGAACCGCAACATGAGTCTCGTTAGATGCTAGATTGAGCAATCGGAAAGTACGTTCGTTGTCATAGGCCAGCCCTTGCGCGGAAATCATCTCGGTATAAGTGAGATCAGCACCCGCTTCAAGGCACAGAAAACGAAACACCTCATCTCCCACACCTGCCATGGGACCTAAGATGACTTGATGGTTTCTAAAGAAATCGTACACTTAGCCGTCGACCTTCAAAAGGGCCATGAATGCTTCTTGCGGAACCTCGACATTGCCAATCGCTTTCATGCGCTTTTTACCTTCGCGCTGTTTCTCGAGAAGCTTGCGTTTGCGGCTTATGTCACCACCATAGCATTTTGCCAGAACGTCCTTGCGCTTCGCCTTCACTGTCGTCCGGGCGAGCACGCGATTGCCAATGGCAGCCTGGATGGGCACCTCGAACAACTGCCGAGGGATAATCTCCTTCAACTTTATTGCTAGCTGATTGCCCCGCTCGTACGCCTTGTCCTTATGCACGATGAACGACAAGGCATCGACGGGTTTGCCAGAGAGAAGGATATCGAGTTTCACAAGATCGGCGTACCTGTACTCGTTGAACTCGTAGTCGAGGCTCGCGTATCCCTTCGTCGATGACTTGAGCCTGTCGAAATAATCCATAATGAGTTCAGAAAGTGGAATGTCCCATTGCATTTCAACTGTTGTCGGAGATAGATAGTTCATCCCCACAAACGAGCCACGACGAGCGATGGTTAAGTCCATGACAGCACCGACGTAATCAGGAGGAACGAGGATCTTCGCCTTAAGATACGGTTCCTCGATATGATCGATTTCCGCAGGATCGGGCATTTCCTGGGGAGAGTGGACGGAAACCATCGTACCGTTACGCTTGAAGATGTGATACTCGACCGAAGGGGCTGTAGCAAGAAGGTCGAGATTGAATTCGCGCTCTAGGCGTTCCTTGATGACTTCCATATGAAGCAAGCCTAAGAATCCAACACGGAATCCGAAGCCAAGCGCATGTGATTTCTCGGGCTCCCATATAAGCGCAGGATCGTTGAGCGAGAGCTTCTCGAGCGCCTCTTTGAGGGGTTCGTACTGATCGCCATCAATTGGAAACAGGCCTGTAAACACCATGGGTTTGACTTCTCGGTATCCTGGCAAAGGCTCGACATCCATCGCATCGGCTGATGTGATGGTATCGCCGACTTTCACTTGGCTGACATCCTTAAGCCCGGTTACGAGATATCCAACCTCCCCGACACCAAGCTCGCTCGATGGCACTTCGCTAGGACGGCGCGTACCTACATCTTCCACCAAAGCGATCGTGCCCGTGGCAAGCATGCGGATGCGCTCGCCCTTATGGATCGAACCGTCGACGATACGTATCAGTGCGACGACCCCGCGATATGGATCGAAATACGAATCGAAAATCAAGGCTTTAAGCGGACCGTCCGCATTCCCTTCAGGAGCGGGAATCGCGTACACAATCGACTCTAAGAGCTCATGGATCCCCTCGCCCGTTTTACCTGAAGCGAGAACGGCATCATCAGCTGGAAGCGCTAGAGCCTCTTCGATATCCTCTCGCGTCCGCTCGGGATCGGAAGCTGGAAGATCGATCTTGTTAATAAGCGGTATGACTTCAAGGTTCGCATTCATAGCCAGCATGGCGTTTGCAACAGTTTGCGCTTCAACACCCTGTGTTGAATCAACGACAAGCACCGCTCCCTCGCATGCGGCGAGGCTGCGCGAAACCTCGTAGGTGAAGTCGACATGGCCTGGAGTATCAATTAAGTTGAAGTAATAGGTCTCACCGTCATCTGCCGTGTAATCAACGCGAACAGCCTGGCTTTTAATGGTGATGCCGCGTTCGCGTTCGATGTCCATAGAGTCGAGCAATTGCTCCTTCATGTCTCGAGCGGCAACGGTACCGGTAAGCTCGAGGATTCGATCCGAAATTGTCGACTTCCCATGGTCGATATGGGCGATGATGGAAAAATTCCTAATATGTTCACGATCGATGTTCATACCGTAAAACTCGTATCGACCTTTCTATTAAACCGATGAAACACGCCTAAATCATTGTAACGCGCTTCGCGCTATGCATACGGAAAAAGGCTCCGTAGAGGAGCCTTTCACCGTCTTGACATGCGGACAGACCCGCTGGTGTTTTTCGTAGGTGCGAGTATAGCACACCCTACGCTATGCGCAAAGAAGCGAGTTACTCAGCTGCTTCCTCTTCAGCAGCGGCCTTGGCAGCCTCAGCGGCTTCCTTTGCCTTACGCTTAGCAGCGGCGGCCTCGTCCTTCAAGGTCTTCGCACGATTGATAGCCTTCTGCTCGCTTTTCTCGGCCATAGCCTGCTTGCGGGCGGCACGAGCGTCAGCCTTCTTCGAACCCTTCTTCGGCTCCTTCTTCGGGGCGGGAACATATGCTTCGCGAATCTCGTCAGTAACGACGGTATTCGCAAGCTTCATGATACCGCTCTTTCGATTCGCAGCCTGGTTCTTATGGATAACGCCCTTGGATGCTGCACGGTCCAAAAGACGGCATGCCTTCAAAGCTGCCGCATATGCCTCTGCGCCGTTCTCGGCGGCTACAGCGTCCTTGACGCGACGAGTTGCGGTCTTCAGCTCGGACTTAACCATGCGGTTGCGCATACGGGACTTCTCGTTGGTGATGTTGCGCTTCTTTTGGCTCTTAATGTTCGCCATGTTCTTTCCTCCAAATCAAATAATCGAACTGTTTGTTTGTTTCAACGAAGCATAAGAAAAGGCGCCTTCGGTGTGGCGCCTTACAGGACAGTTGAACAAGCGAAAAGTGCACAGCATGCAAGCATGCGAAGCTATGCGCTTGAGCAAGGCGGGATTTTCCTGCTCGAACCTTTCGGTTGTCCAGCTGATGCCCCCAATAAAGCAGCCACGTCTGCGGGCGGAAATAATTCCGAATGCATCGCTGAGTCAGCGATTGGAGATTGTAGCAGATATCATCGGCGCTGGGCAAACAATTATTTTGAAACGACACTCAATAGCCATTGAACGAAGGTTGCATGAGGCGGAGAACCGCTTTTCATGGCCTTTTCGGCATCGCATGATGCCATAAGGGCATGTCGTAATTCCTCGCCTGAATAGTTATGCGAATAACGCACATGATCGCGTACGCGCCATGAAGGAAGATGGAGCGTATCCGCGAGGGAATGCACCGCCCCGCGTTGCTCTAATGCCTTAGCGCACATGAGTTCACGAATACGTGTCGTGCACTGATTCAGCAAAGTGTATTCGGATGCAGAATCGAGACGCCCAAGCACCTCCATGCACGCTTTCACGTCGCGGCGTGAAAGCGCATCTGAAAGATCCCACGGCTTTGCCTCTGCGCGCCTCTCGACTAATGATTCAACGATCTGATCGTCGATTGCACCGCCTCCCACATGCGCTAAAGCAAGTTTTTGGACTTCAGCATCGAGGGCAACCGTGTTTTCGCCGATAAGCTCGATGAGTTTTTGAGCTGCGGCATAAGTGAGAGAAACACCGTGCTGTTTCCCCATGGCAACGACGGTCCTAGGAAGTTCGGCACGCTTCAAGGGGGCGCAATCGATGATCGCATTCTTTCCAAGCGCACCGGTAGCCTTGTACAGCCGGGAGCTTTTCGGAAGCTTCGCCGCAACCAACGCAAGCACGGTTGTCGGAGCGGGATCTGCCAGATAATCGACGATTTGCTCGCTATCAGCTTTCTTAAGGGATTCGACATCGGTTACGACGACGAGGCGGACATCGCTTAAAAACGGCAGCGTATTGCATGCGCTGACGATTTCTGCGCCTGAAACGTTAATGCCTGAGAACGAATCTGAGTTGAATGACAAATCGCCGAGTTTCTCGACACGGGCGCGCAGCCGTTTCAATACGGCTTGGCGTTTGAGCTCGTCCTCGCCATTGATCAGATATGCGGCAAGCAATGCATTTTTATCTTCGGAAGCTGTCATATGCTTATTCTACCTGACAGGCGAAATGATGGGCTCGTAAACGAAAACTACTTCGAACGCTTATACGAAGGGCATGTGTAACGATGGGACTCAGCAGAAGCGACAAGTTCATTGACCCATTCATCAATCGGGAATGCGCTCTCCGCTTCCTCGACATCGCTGATCTTAGCATGCGTTTCCGGGCTTCGAGGCATAAACAAGGTACAGCAATCAGGTGCATCGATCGATGAGATATCGTAAGTACCGAGTTGTTGGGCCATGGAGATGATTTCGAGCTTGTCGGTACCGATAAGCGGTCTGAACACGGGAAGGGAAACGGCATCTTCAACGGCACGGATATTATCGAGGGTTTGCGAAGCAACCTGACCTAAGCTTTCGCCGGTGACAAGTGCTTTTGCCCCTTCGATGCGTGCTAAGCGCTCTGCAACCCGAAACATCAGCCGTCGGTACAAGATGATGCGCAACGCGGGCGGAGCAGTGAGAGCGATTTCGCGCTGATAATCGCCTAGCGGCACAACGTAGACCCTCGCAATGCATCCGCTTCTCTCTAATACATGAGCTATGTCATCGACGAGATACTCGCTGGTATCAGCTGTTTGAGGACGACCTGAGAAATGCACCCCGACACATTCTGCGCCTCGGCGTGCGATGCGCCATAATGCAACAGGAGAATCGATGCCCGAAGAAAGCAGGCACACCACCCTCCCCGAACTTCCGACAGGCAACCCTCCGATACCGGTAACGCTCGCAGCGTACACATAACAGGCATTTTGTACAACCTCGACACCCACTGTGGCATCCGGTTCTTTCATCTTTACAGAGAGTTCGGGATACGCATCGCAGAGTACCGCGCCGATTACGCGATTCATCTCCATTGAGTCTATTGGAAAATCCGTATGGTTACGACGCGCTGATACTTTAAACGTCTTTACATCGGAAACATCACATGCATCCCTCAAGGCCCATATTGCAGCCTCCCCCATCGTATTGATCTCCCGCTCGCATTTATACCCGCAGGAAACGCGCGCAACGCCTGGCACCACACGTGCGCGTTCCACAAGCGCAAGCGCCGTTGCGTAATCAGTCCCCTCTTTCAAGAAAATGCAGAGACGGCCAGAAATACGATGGATGGTTACGATAGGGAAATCACGAAAGAGCGCTTCGAGATTACGCAACAGGCGCATCTCGAAGACTGCTCGATTATGGCCTTTAAGACCGATTTCGTGATAATGAATCAAACAGATTCGCTGGAAAGGGGCACTAATCTCATCCATGCCAACCTCCCAGGAAATAGCCTAGTGATGCTTGATGTCGATGGAATCGGAATCGACGCCGACTTCTTGACGGGCGATCTCGGAGAAAGCGATGGAAAGCGGCTTCTTATCAGCTGCTTTAGCGATTTCAACTGCCGTCTGCAGCTGAATAGCGCGATCACGCTGCCCGCGCATCATGTCGCTGATGTCATGCGCACGCTTCGCAGCTACGGTGCACAGCAGGAAACGGTCATTGTCGGTCTGCTCAAGCAGTGTGTCGATCTTCGGTTCGATGATACTCATGTATTAAACTTCCTTATTCGCTTGTGGCCTGCGCGTTCACATATGCAACCAGTTCGGCACGCGCGAGTTCCAAATCGTCATTTACCAACCTATAATCATACTCCATTTTTCGCGAAAGCTCCAGTTTTGCGACTTCAAGTCGGCGGGCGATATCTTCATCGCTTTCGGTGCCACGGGCAATAAGCCGCGCTTTAAGCTCTTCCATAGAGGGCGGCTCAATGAAGACCAGGTGTGCTTCAGGCATCTTCTCACGAACCTGAAATGCGCCTTGCGTCTCGATCTCCAAGACCACCTGCTTGCCTGCCGCGATCTTCTCCTCAACGGTCGAGCGCGGCGTGCCATAGTAGTTTCTGTTGTACTCTGCCCACTCCAATAGTTGATCGTCGGCGACCATCTGCTCAAAGCATTCCCGTGTCACGAAATGATAATGAACGCCGTCAACCTCGCCCTTGCGCGGGGATCGCGTCGTTGCCGAGATGGAGACCCACGCATCGGGAACATCGCGCAAAAGCAGAGCCACCAGCGTGCCCTTACCAGCACCTGATGGCCCCGAGATGACAAATAAATTGCCGTGCCGCATAGGCTTTCCTACTTCTTGCTCAAACGCTCCAGCAAAGCAGCGTACTGACGCTCACCCAGACCGCGCAGACGACGGCTTTCGGCAATCTGAAGCTCAGCCATGATCTTGGCGGCCTTTGCCTTGCCGAAACCAGGAAGCGTCTCGATAAGGGTTGCAACCTTCATACGACCAACAATAGGGTCGTCCTTCATTTCTAAGACCTTTTCAAGGGTCAGTTCTCCACTCTTAAGACTCTCACGAACAGCAGCGCGCTTAATGCGGGCGGCCTTGGCCTTTTCGAGGGCTGCAGCGCGCTCGTTCTTGGTTAGTTTTGGGATAGCCATGATAACGATTCTCCTTTTTGTCGATGGCGCCCTTTCCATCTAGGCGCCGCCGTTTAATAAACGCGTATGGTCGCTTGTCACGCCTCGCACTAAGCCCCTCTGCGACACATAACTAGATACACGTGCCATACAAATCCAGCGTGTATGAAGTCTACACCAGAAGAATCGCTTTCTCAATGTAAAAAAGCCAATAAATCACGAGAAACGATGAAAAAGGACAGTTGCGCAGATCTTGTCAGCCAAATGTGAAGAATACTGTGCCCAAATGTGCGCAACATATGGATTAGACCGTTCAATAACACTTGTCTGGAAGTTCACCTAGTGAAATATCAGGCGCTTATAAACTAGCTTTCATGGACGATGCGCTCAAACGCTGCGCGCTTGTCTTGCGCTTGGGTGATAGGCCTGCCCACAACGATGTGGGATGCACCCTCACCGAACGCGAAAGACGGTGTCGCAACGCGCTTCTGATCATCGCTTACAGACGAGGCAAGACGTACGCCGGGCGTAACAACAAGACCTGAAGGCCCGAGGACGTTACGTAGAGCACGCGCTTCGTGAGGAGAGCACACCACCCCATCGAGATCTGCCTGCGCAACGCAAGCACCTAGAAGCTCAACCTGTTCGAAACTTGCGCGCTCGATACCGATTTGGCGCAATCCGGCATCATCGAAACTCGTTAGGACGGTGACACCGATGACAGATGGCTTTTCGATACGATAGCGGGAAACTGCATCGGATGCACCTTCCATGGCAGCTCGCATCATCTCGATACCGCCTGACGCATGCACGGTCAGCATGTCGGCGCCACTTGAAACGGCAGCGCACGTGGCTCCACGCACTTGATGGGGGATGTCGTAAAGCTTCAGATCCAAAAACACCTTGAATCCGAGATCTTTCAGCTCCTTGACGATACGTGGTCCGCACGCATAATACAATGTCATGCCAACTTTTACCCATGTTGCCAGACCAGAAAGTTCATTAGCTATGCCGATCGCTTCATCATGGTCGCAATCGAGAGCGACGATGATGCGCTCGTTTATCGGAATCTGCTTGAAATCGTCTACCATTCCAATGCACCTACTAATTCGTTCACATCGCTTACACCCTGATCCGCGCAATAACGTTCGATCCCTTCGATGACTTGCAACGTCACACAGGGATCTATGAAATTCGCGGTCCCGACCGAGACGGCACGTGCACCTGCAAGCAGAAACTCAACGGCATCAAGACCTGACCTGATTCCGCCCATTCCGATAATCGGGATATCAACGGCCTTGTAACATTGCCATACCATGCCAAGCGCAATGGGCTTGATTGCCGGACCGGACAAGCCACCGATGCCACGAGCCAGAATCGAGCGGCGCGTATTAGCATCGATTGCCATACCGCATACGGTATTAATCAACGATACGGCATCGGCGCCCGCATCTTGCACCGCCTTGGCTATGAGAGTGATGTCGGTAACATTGGGGGTAAGCTTTGCTATAAGCGGACGATTCGTGTGACTCCTGCACGCGGATATGACTTCGCTAGCAAGCGCGGGATCGGCTCCGAAGCTCATGCCACCGCCATCGACATTCGGGCAAGAGATATTGACTTCATAAGCATCAAGCGAAGCGTTCTCAAGCCGCTCGATAACTTGCGCGTATTCGTCGACACTGTGCCCGGCGACGTTGACGATGATCGTCGCACCTTGTTCATTTAGCCAAGGAAGGTCCTCTTCCATCAGGTGCTCTACACCTGGGTTCTGCAAACCAATGGAATTGAGCATACCACTCGGTGTCTCCGCGATGCGCGTACCATCATTACCAGGCCAGCCGTGAAGAGAGACCCCTTTCGTCGTCACAGCACCTAGCTTGGAAACATCTACGAAATCCGAGTATTCCCTACCAGCTGCGAAAGTACCGCTACCTACGGTTACCGGATTCTTCATGTGCAGGCCGGCGACATCGACTTGTAAGGAAACCTGACCCATCTCTACCATTTCACCTCATTAGCATCGAACACAGGACCGTCAACGCACGAACGCTTCTTGCCATCCGTTGTGTCTAATACACATGAAAGGCATGCTCCGATTCCGCATGCCATCCTTCTCTCCATTGAGACTTCGCACGGTATGCCCTTCTCGCGGCAGAAACCTGCAGCGATTCTCATGACCGGGTACGGTCCACAGACCGCGCAATAATCGAAAGGCTCCCCTGCCGCCTTCGCAGCATCGACTGCTTCAAGCGCCGCATCCGTGCAGAATCCCGCAAAGCCATAGCTACCATCATCGGTTGCACATGTGACATTAACGCCTAATTCAAGATAGGGCTTTTCAAAGACGAGCTCTGCATGGGTTTGCGCGCCTAAGACAACCGTGACATCCATGCCGCTGTTCAGACCTCGCTTAGCGAGTTCGTACACGGGGGCAGCACCTACACCTGCACCGATGATGAGCACGCGCCTCGCCTCATTCGGCAAACGCCAGCCGTTGCCGATGGGGCCTATGATGTCGACGGTATCGCCGCATGCAAGCTCGGTCATGCGGCGCGTCCCCTCTCCCACCACACGATAAACTATACGGATCACCTGGGCATCTGAATCAGCTTGGAATACCGAGAAAGGTCGCCTTAGAATATGCTCCCCAAATTCAGGAATACGCAGGTGGACGAACTGCCCAGGTTTAACCAAGCGGGCGATGTCCTTCGCTGACAGCTCGATGCGCCACGTTGTTTCCGAAAGCTGTTCGTGGCTAAGAATCTCACATTCGCGTTGCAGGATGGCCACTACGCATCGACTCCTTTTCCAAGCTCTGTGACAGCTCCATCGAGAAGCGTTGCGATTCCTCCGACATACACGTCTCTTGCCCGGCCGGTAAGCTCGCATCCGATAAACCCGCTGTTGCAAGACTTCGACTCGAACTCTTCCTTCGTAACCGTCCATACGATATCTGGATCGGTAATAGTTATATCTGCAGGATAGCCGGGTTCGAGCATTACGGGAGGTTGATGGAGGATTTTGCGCGGGTTGACGGCAAGGAGCTCCACCAAACGCTCCCAGGTAATCACGCCTGGCTTGATGAGGTTCGTGATATAGAGCGCAAGCGAGGTCTCAATACCCGTCATGCCAAACGGTGCCTCTTCGAACTCGAGATCTTTCTCGAAATCCGCGTGAGGCGCATGATCAGTCACAAGCGCATCGACGGTGCCATCGACAACGGCATCAATGAGTGCCAAAGCGTCCTCCTTGGAACGAAGCGGAGGATTCACTTTCAGGAAGGTGTTATACGAATCGTCGATATCGGTTTCATCCAAGAAGAGATGATGCGGGGTGACTTCACACGTCACCGGAAGCCCATTCGCCTTCGCTTGTCGGATGAGTTCTATGCCATGAGCCGTTGTCACATGCTGAACGTGATATTGGCAACCGGTAAGACGACATAGCTCGATATCACGCGAAATCTGGATTTCCTCGCCTTGCGCAGGCCAACCAGCAAGGCCAAGCAATGTGCTAACCTTGCCCTCGTTTATCTGTCCTGAACCAACAAGGGATTCATCTTGGCAATGGCTCATGACGGGACAATCGAATTGACTTGCATACTCCATCACGCGACGCATCATCGAAGCATCCTGGACACCACGGCCATCATCAGTGAATGCAACAGCACCATGATGTGCCATGTCACCCATCTCGGCAAGAATCTCGCCTTTAAGCCCCTTTGTGCACGCGCCGCTCGGAAGCACGCGACAATGCCCCGCCTCGCGAGATCGACGCAAAATAAATTCGATGACGCTTGCCGAATCGGTAACGGGATCAGTGTTGGGCATCGAGCAAACGGCAACCATACCGCCATGCGCGGCTGCCCTCGTTCCGCTTTCGATATCCTCTTTATATTCATAGCCTGGTTCGCGCAAATGCACATGGATATCTACGAATCCCGGCGTTGCAATGCAACCAGAAAGGTCGCGAACCTCGCAACCGTCTTCAGAAAGGTCCTTGCCCACCTCTGCAATCAGACCGTCCTCTATGCGGATATCCAAGACCTCATGCAGGTCAATTTGCCCATCTATCGCCAGCACATTCTTCAAAAGCAGGCTCATTGCTCGTTACCTCCTAACAAAAGATACAGCGCCGCCATTCTTACAAGCACGCCAGCATACACTTGGTCGAGGATGACGGAACGTGCGGGATTGTCAGCCATGTAGCTATCGAGTTCGACACCGCGGTTTATAGGTCCCGGATGGCAGATTATTGCTTCGGGTTTCATAAGCGCATCGCGCGCTTTAGTAAGGCCGAACAGCATGTGGTACTCGCGCAAGCTCGGGAACGGAGCGCCCTCGAGACGCTCGCGCTGGATGCGGAGCATGTATACCACATCCAAACTTGGCAGTACCTCGTCGAGTTTTGATGAGACCTCGTCGACCCCGAGCACTTCGGGGTTTAGGGGAATGAGCGTCGGCGGAGCTATGATCGTGACATGCGCCCCGAGCGTTTTCAGAGAGGGAATGAGAGATCCGCAAACGCGGGAGTGCGAGATATCGCCGACGATGCCGACGCGCAACCCTTCGATATGACCGAATTGTTGCCAGATGCTATATAGGTCTAGCAAAGCCTGCGTTGGATGCTGGTGCTTTCCGTCGCCCGCATCGATAACATGCGCATCGACCGTATCCGCGATCTTACGCGGCACCCCTGCATGCTTGTCACGCACGACGATCATATCGATCTTGTAGGAACAGAGCGTCTCGACCGTGTCGGTTAAACTCTCACCCTTTACCGATGAGGTTGATGATCCCCCGAAGTTCAGCACATCGCATGAAAGGCGCTTCTCTGCAATTTCGAACGAAGAGCGCGTGCGCGTCGAGGGTTCGTTGAACATGTTGACGACTGTGAAGCCCTTTAAAGTGGGGACCTTCTTGATACGGCGCTCATTGATCTGCTTGAAGCGCTGTGCCGTTTCAAGCAAAAGCATGATGTCGTCAGCAGAATATTCGCGAATATCGATGAGGTGTTTATGGTTGAATGCCATCGTTATCACTCACCGCCTTTCTGCGGGAGCGGCGCGGATCCCGGGCGTGAGCCGGGCGCGATGTCGAATATCGCCATCGCCGTAATGCCATCGATTTCCTCGAGGTACAGACGCACGTTCTCACTCGACGATGACGGAATGTTCTTGCCAACGTAATCGGCCCTGATGGGAAGCTCACGATGCCCGCGATCGGCAAGCACGGCAAGTTGCACGCATGCGGGTCGCCCGATGTCCATGAGAGCATCGAGTGCCGCGCGGATCGTTCGTCCGGTGTAGAGCACATCGTCGACGAGCACCACATGCAAACCGTCGATATCGAAGGGTATGTCGGTGTTAAGAAGCTCGGGACTGATATACGTTGCGAAATCATCGCGATAGAAACTGATGTCGAGTTTGCCTAAAGGCACCTCGATGCCCTCGATGTCGCGGATGATGTCACGCAGGCGCATGGCGAGCGTATCTCCACGTGTGACGATCCCGACGAGCGCCACATCGCTGGCACCCTTGTTCGCCTCGAGAATCTGATGGGCTATGCGAGTCAATGCCCGATCGACCTCGGAAGCATCCATACATATCGATTTCGCTTGGGAAATGTCGACCATGTACGCTCCTTTCGATGCGTACAGCGAGCCGACCTGCGATGTGCGACGGGGGCTTTACCCTTCGCACCAAGATGCGCACGGGAATATGCGCGAACTCAAAATTGCCTTGTCGGTCTCTCTGTACCGCTTTTAAAGACAAGCGCATTGTATCATCAAACCACAACAACTGACGACGCGAAGTGAATGGACGCTCTCCAAATCGGTGGTAATCGGGGTTTTACGTGTATCCTGCATTCTCACATGGCGTAAAAAGGGTACAATTGTACTAGTTTTCAACGAGACGAAGCCAACATCCTATTGATAGAGCATATGCGTTACTACCTTTGCATAGATTTGAAGAGTTTTTACGCCTCGGTCGAATGCGTTGAGCGCGGACTCGATCCTTTCACGACCAATCTGGTCGTTGCAGACCCAACGCGATCTGATAAAACCATCTGCCTCGCCATCACGCCAGCCATGAAGGAGCTTGGCGTTCATAACCGCTGCCGCGTATTCGAAATCCCACCTGGAATCGATTACATCATGGCACCGCCTCATCTTTCTCACTACATGGAAGTCTCTGCGCAGATCTATTCGGTATACCTTCGATATATAAGCGCCGAGGATATGCATGTGTACTCCATCGATGAGTGCTTCATCGATGCAACGCCATATTTGGAGCTTTACCACACCACCCCAAAACAGCTCGCCATCATGCTCATGGATGCCGTCTTCGCTGAGACAGGCATCTGTGCTACGGCGGGGATAGGCACAAACCTGTTTTTAGCGAAAGTTGCCCTTGACATCACCGCAAAGCATGTCGAGGATCACATCGGATTCCTCGATCAAGAAGCTTTCGAACGCGAGATTCTCCCCCATCGTCCCATTACCGATATCTGGAACGTCGGACCGGGCATTGCAAGACGGCTGGCAAAATATGGCGTGTACGACCTCGCAGGCGTAGCCGCCATGGAAGAGCGCACGCTGTACAAGGAATTCGGCGTCAACGCTGAATACCTCATCGACCATGCGCACGGTTACGAGCCTTGCACCATAAAGCAGATCCATGAGTACGTTCCTGAAACTAATTCGCTTTGCAACGGACAGGTGCTTTTCAGCGATTACACATATGATGAGGCGCGCATCATCATAAAGGAAATGGTCGATGCCCTCATTCTAGACCTTGTCGATAAGCACCTAGTCACTGAATCCATTGCCCTATCGATCGGTTACGGGAAAGGCGAAGACGATGATGACCCCTCTCCTGCATACGATCCTTTCACGCGAAAGCGCAATAATGCATATTTCGATAACGCCACCCGCAAGCTTAACTGCCGAACAGCTTCGCGAACCATTCTTATGGACGAGTTTCTTTCCCTCTTCGATGAAATCTGTGCGAAGGATCGACTCATCCGCCGGATGAACATAGGATTCGGTTCGATCGTTCCTGAGGAATACGCAACGTGCGACTTATTCACCAGCTATGAGGACCTTGCGCACGAAAAAGAGCTCCAAGATGCGATCATCTCGGTTAAGAAGCGCTTCGGCAAGAATGCGGTGTTCAAGGGCATAAGCCTTAAGGATAAAGCAACGGGGCGGCAGAGAAACAGGCAGGTTGGTGGTCACAATGCCTAACGCGACGCACAAGCCATGGCATACGTTGGAAGAGGAAGCCTCCCTTCCCGCGAGCAGAGCGGACCTTAACCGTGCACGCCAGTTCATGCCTTTCGCAAGCTTAAAAGGCTTCTTCTCGATAGTACGAGATAGAGAAAAGCTAGTCACTCCCCGTCGGGAACTGCAGGAAGATGATCTCTCTTCCCTGAATAAAACGCTCTCGTCCATCCGAAAGAATGACATGGTTCGAGTTCGATACTACGATGTGGACGCATATCACACAATCCAGGGCCTTGTTACGCGTATAGAGCCTCATATGCAGATCATCACTGTCGTAAAGACGAGCATTTCCTTCTCTGACCTTGATTCCATTGAAATCGTCAAGGGATAAAAGGATATGAAAAGCACCTATGATTGCTCATAGGTGCTTAGGTTTTTCGAATGATTGGATTATGCGAACTAAAGCTATTCGCTGATGCCATCCTCCATGCGGATCTCCTTGCGCTTGATCTTCCCGCCGATTGTCTTAGGAAGCTCATCGACATACTCAACGATGCGCGGGTATTTGTATGGAGCCGTCTCCTTCTTCACGAAAGTCTGCAATTCCTTCGTAAGCTCGGGAGAGGGCTCGTAACCTGAGGCCAGAACGACCGTTGCCTTCACGACCAGACCACGTATGGGATCGGGTGCTGCCGTAACAGCGCACTCGATGACGGCATCATGCTTCACGAGCGCGCTTTCAACCTCGAATGGGCTGATGCGATAGCCAGAACACTTGATGACATCGTCGTTGCGACCCACAAAGCTTACATAGCCTTGGCTGTCGCGCCATGCCATGTCATGCAAGTTGTAGTACTCGCCTCCGACAGTCTCCTCGGTTGCTTCGGGCATACCATAATAGCCCACGAACAAACCAGGCGGATAAGCCTCTTTCAGACCAGTGATGCAGATGGCGCCCTCTTCGCCATCCTCAACCTCAAATCCGTCATCATCGAGCAACTTGATGTTGAGAAGCGGACTTGGCTTGCCCATGGAACCCGGCTTGGGCTCAATCCATGGGTAGGTTGCAACGAGCACGGGTCCCTCGGTTTGACCGAAACCTTCGCGGATCTTCTTGCCTGTGAGTTTCTCCCATTTGATGGTAACCTCGGCATTCAGCGGCTCCCCAGCTGTAGCGAAGTTCTGGATGCTCGAAAGGTCGTAAGCTGCCACATCTTCCTGAAGCATGAAGCGGTACATGGTAGGTG
The DNA here is from genome assembly GCA_015062605.1 of Eggerthellaceae bacterium. Lineage (GTDB taxonomy): Bacteria > Actinomycetota > Coriobacteriia > Coriobacteriales > Eggerthellaceae > SIG42. The sequence continues at coordinate 57,189 of SUUI01000009.1, forward strand.
GTGCACAGAAGGTGGTGAGCTTGTAATCTTGCATCTTCTGAAGAAGCTTCGTCGGGACGAACTTATCCATGTCGTAGCAGAAGATGGTCGCGCCAGCGATCCACTGTCCATAAATCTTGCCCCAGCCGAATTTCGCCCAACCGCTATCGGTAACGCTCATGTGCAGGCAGTTCTCACGCACCTGCTGCCAATACTTGGCCGTTAGGATATGCCCGAGCGGATGCGCGAAATTATGCATGACAGGCTTAGGATTGCCCGTAGTGCCACTCGTGAAATAAATGAGCATGATGTCTTTGCTCGTGGTGGCATCGAGTGCTCCAGCTGAGGGACGCTTGTATGTATCGGGTTCGTCAGCAATCAGCTGATCGAACGACAGCCACCCCTCGCGCTCGCCCGCCGCTATAACCTTGTTCTGGATACTCGGTGAATCGGGCAGCGCGCCCTCCACCTGCGTATTCACGTACTCGTCGCACACGCATACCATCATCTTGACCTGGCACGCATTCGCGCGATACACAATGTCATGTGTCGTGAGCTGCAACGATGCGGGAATAACGATCGCGCCCAGCTTGCACAGCGCGCTCGCGATCACCCAGTATTCCCAACGGCGGCGCATGATGCACATGACGACATCGCCCTTACCGATGCCGAGCTTAGAAAACGCATTGGCAGTCTTGTTGGAGAGACGGCTGATATCAGTGAACGTGAATAGACGCTCCTCGCCTTCATCATTGCACCATAAAAGCGCAGGCTTTTCCGGTTCTGCGCTCGCCCATTCATCTACAACGTCGTAACCGAAGTTGAAATCATTTGGCACGTTGATTTTGAAGTTCGCGTAAAAGTCCTCGTAACTATCGAACTCGATTCGCGGACAATATTTCTTAAGGATGTGGTCCATATTCGATGATCCTTCGAATCACTCCGCGATAACGGTCACGAACTTGGCAGGAACATCCCCGCCGCAACGTTGTCCATGAGGCAGACTTGGGTTGAAATAGATGCTATCGCCTGCATGCAATTCGAATTCCTTGTCGCACCAACTAACGACGACACAACCCTCCAACACAAGGTTGAATTCCTGACCGGTATGCGACACCATCTTGGCCGGTTCATCACTCGGGTCGAGCACGACGAGCAGAGGCTGCATGATCTTGCCGGAAAAACGCCAGGCAAGATCTTGGTAATAATAGCCAGGATAGCGATCAACTTCGCGCCCTTGGCCTGCACGCACGACTTGATACGTATCGAGCTTTGCAGCCGAACCGGTCAGAATCTCGGTGAATTCGACACCGAATTCATTCGCCATATGGTAAATAGCGGAAATCGGAACATCCTCGCCCGTTTCCTCCCACTTCTCATATGTCGCCACATTAACGTTTAAGCTCTCTGCCATTTCCTCGATCGTGACATCGCATGCCTCACGCAATCCCTTGATACGCTCTCCGATCTCTGCAAGCTCGTTAACCATTAGGCGTTCATCCCCAATTCAAGTGCTTTCTTATTCATCTCGATCATCGCAGCGCGTTTAGGCGGAACGCAATGGTCGATTGCCGCATCGAGCGTCTCGCGCTCGCAGAAGCCCGTTTTCTCGAACAGCTTGCCGACCATGACGATGTTGCCGAGACCCTTGAGCCCAGCGGCCTCGGCGATCTGTTGCGCGTCGACCATGCATAAAGTAACGTCATCGCGTTCCTTGATCGTTGGAACCAAAGTGGTATCTGCGATAATCAGGCCACCAGGCACGACAGCATCGACGAATTTATCGAACGAAGGCTGGTTCATGGCGATCAGGACGTCGGGATCTAAAACAAGCGGCGAGCCGATCGGGTCATCGGAAAGGCACACGCTGCAGTTAGCGGTACCACCGCGCATCTCGGGTCCATAGGAAGGCAGCCACGAAAGCTCGCGATCCTCGATAAGGCCTGCCGTTGCGATGACCTTGCCGGCGAACAGCACGCCCTGGCCACCGAATCCTGCAAGAACGACTCTCAGTTCACGGCTCATTGCGCACCCCCTCCCGTCACAAGCGGACAGTCGGCTGCGCGCGCATATGCCGCTTCTGCCGCATTCGCATAACCTTCGGCAACGACATCCCTATACACGCCGAGCGGGTAATACGGAAGCATGTTGGTGCGCATCCACTCGAAAGCAGCCTGCGGAGTCATGCCCCAGTTGGTCGGGCAGGTCGCGACCACTTCAACGAACGAATACCCGATGCCATCAATCTGATACTGGAAGGCCTTCTTGATAGCCTTCTTTGCCTTACGTACGTTTGCAGGGGTATCGCAGCAAACACGCTCGATGTATGCAGGACCGTCGAGCGTGCTTAGAAGCTCGCAAACGCGGACGGGATAGCCCGCCGTGGAAACATCACGACCATAGGGACTCGTTTGCGTGACCTGGTTAGGAAGGCTTGTAGGAGCCATCTGGCCGCCCGTCATACCGTAAATCGCATTGTTGATGAAGATTATGGTGATATGCTCGCCACGCGTTGCAGCATGGACGGTTTCGGCCATGCCGATACTGGCGAGGTCACCATCGCCTTGGTAAGCGAAAACGATGTTGTCGGGATTGGTGCGCTTCGCACCGGTGGCAACCGCCGGAGCGCGACCATGGGCCGCTTCGATCATATCGCAACCGAAGAATTTATACGACATGACAGAGCAGCCAACGGGGGCGACGCCGATGGTCTTGCCTTCGATATCAAGCTCATCGAGAGTTTCGGCAACTAAGCGGTTCACGATACCGTGAACGCACCCAGGACAGTAATTCGTCACAACGGGAAGCAGTGCATGCGGGCGCTGGAAGACGATCTTGGTTTCCTTTTCCATGACTTATGCACCTACCTTTCCGTTAATCTCCTCGATTTTCGCAAGCACCTCGGCTGGCGAGGGAATCACGCCACCAGTACGTCCGAAGAACTCGACAGGGGCTTGGCCGTTGACGGTTAGACGAACATCGTCGACCATCTGGCCCATGTTCATCTCAACCGACAGATACACCTTTGCAGTACCGAGCGTCTCCTTGATGGCATCGGTCGGGAACGGCCACAAGGTGATCGGACGGATAAGCCCTGCCTTGATGCCTTCCTTACGAGCCGAGACCACGGCGCTGCGAGCGATACGGGCGCTCGCACCGAACGCGACGACAACGATATCGGCATCCTCCACCATGACGGACTCTGCAAGTTGCTCGTTTTGCTTGACGATCTCATAACGCTCGAAGCGCTCGACGTTGAGCCTATCGAGCTCCTCAGCGGTCAGATACAGCGAATTAGCGATGTTGTGCTCACGCTCGAATTTATGGCCTGTACATGCCCATGGTTTCTCGGGCAGCTCGGTCTTCGGTTCAGGAAGCACAACGGGCTCCATCATCTGGCCGAGCATGCCATCCGCAAGGATCATGACAGGCATGCGGTATTTATCGGCAACATCGAATGCGTTATATGCGCAATCAGCCATCTCTTGAACCGTAGAAGGCGCATAGACGATCATCTGGAAGTCACCGTGACCAAGTGCCTTGGTAGCCTGCCAGTAATCGGACTGCGACGGTTGGATGGAGCCGAGGCCGGGACCTCCTCGTTGCACGTTGATGATCAATCCAGGCAGGTCTGCTCCCGCCATGTACGAAACTCCTTCGCTTTTGAGCGAAACGCCCGGCGAAGAACTGGAAGTCATGACGCGCGCGCCGCATGCTGAAGCACCATAGACCATGTTGATGGCGGCGATTTCGCTTTCAGCTTGCAGATACGTGCCGCCTTCTTTCGGCATGCGCTTCGCCATATAGGCGGCAAGCTCGGTCTGCGGCGTGATGGGATAGCCGAAGAAGAATCGGCATCCCGCACGGATAGCGCTTTCGGCGAGCGCCTCGTTGCCTTTCATGAGGACTTTCTCTGCCACGTCAGATCACCTCTCTACCGTAATGGCCACATCCGGGCACATGGTCGCACAAGATGCGCACCCTATGCAGGATTCCATGTCGATGCAATGCGCTGGATGATAACCCTTAGGCGTGATGTGAGACATGTCCAGCTCCAAAATGGAGCGAGGGCATGCATCGACACATAGGCCGCACCCTTTGCAAAAGCCTTCATCAACGGTGATTTTGGCCATACTGCACCTCTTTCTACTCTCCAACGACGCTCATGGATGCTTCCTTTTACGCTTGACGTGCGAAAAGGTCACTCCCATGGCGTTTTAACATATATTGATACAGGATAAATGTTTCCGTGCGCGCTATCCGCAAAAACACCGTTAACGTCCTCATTTGCCAACGTCTTGGGAATGCACGTGCACACGCATGGCAAATCAACTTCCAACGCAACCCTATTACCGAAATCGATCTGCGCTAAAAGCGACTCGGATGTCGTGCTCTGCTTCAGATGTGAATTGTTCGCAACACAACTAGCCGAAAGCCCGCTTGAAGCTTCGATCTCGCGAAGGATCGTAGCAGCATCCCCGACGGTCTGCGTGAGATTGCGGTATGCATTCACGACGACGATCATCGTATACGGAGCTTGGCGGATGGCAGCCGAGAAGCGTCCAAGAGCCCCCGCGCCCACATCATCGCCGCCCGCATCGATGATGGTGATGGACTCCCCTTTTTGCGCATGCTCGATAGCTGAGAGCACACGCGGCGAAAGGCTCGGAACATCAACGCTCGACCCTGCTAAGACTGGTGCCACGAGCTCTATTCCGGTATCGTCCAAAAGCTTCCCATAATCGCTGCTGCGAAAATATGGATTGACGATATCCAAGTCTACGAGCGTGACCTTATGACCCGCTTTCGCGGTATCGATGGCAAGATTGAGTGCGAAATTCGTCTTGCCCACACCATAATGCCCGCAAACGATGACGAGTCGTTCGGCCTTGAACGGAACAGCCTCACTGAGCGTCAGCATAATCTACTCCTGCTTATTCGCCTCACGGATTGCAGCGCGACGGATCTTGCCGTTGACGGTCTTCGGGAGCTCGTCGACATAATCGATAACTCGCGGATACTTATACGGAGCTGTCTTTTTCTTCACCCACTGCTGAAGCTCTACCGTCAATGACTCGCTCGGCTTAAACCCACCGGAAAGCACGATGGTTGCCTTCACAGCCATACCGCGCAATGGATCCGGCACGCCGGTCACCGCACATTCTGCAACAGCCTCATGCTCTAATAACACGCTCTCGATCTCGAAGGGACCGATACGATAACCGCTCGACTTGATAACATCGTCGTTGCGACCCACGTACCAGTAATAACCATCCTCGTCAGCCCACGCGACATCGCCCGTATGGTACCAACCATCATGGATGGCCTCCGCGGTCTTCTCCGGATTGCGATAATACTCCATCATGATACCTGGAGGATTCATACTCACATCGATGCAAACTTCACCTGATTCGCCAGTCTTGCACTCGGTACCATCAGTACGCATAAGGATCATGCGATACAAAGGCACAGGTTTGCCCATCGAACCCGGGCGCGGCGTGGAGTTACGAAGGTTTGCGATGGTAAGCGGCGTCTCCGTTTGCCCGAAACCCTCATAGATAGTAAGGCCCGTATGCTCTTTCCAGAAGTAGAACAAATCGGGATTGAGAGCCTCGCCTGCGGTCGTGCAATACTCAAGCGAGCTTAAGTCGAATGCTTCAACATCCAGTTGCGAGATCATACGATACATGGTCGGCGGCGCGCAGAAGGTCGTGATCTTATAGCGACCAATCATTTCGAGGATCTCAGCTGCGTTGAATCGATCGAAGTCGTATGTGAATACGCCAGCCTGCATCGTCCACTGGCCATAGAGCTTGCCCCAAACAGCCTTGCCCCAACCGGTATCAGCAATTGTGAAATGAAGGCCATCGGGCCTAACATTGTGCCATGGCTTCGCGGTGACGAGATGCGCAAGCGCATAGCGCGAATCGTGGAGGACCATCTTGGGATTGCCCGATGTACCACTTGAGAAATACATGAGCATCGGATCGGTAGCAATCGTTAAGCGACGCTCGAAATCAGAAGATGCGGCGCACACTTCCGCATTGAAGTCAATCCAGCCTTCGCGCTCGACACGAGCAGCGCAAACCATCTCGGGCCCGCTTAATGCTGGACCAAGAAGCTCACCTTCAGGGATTATCGGCTTCCCATCCTCATCAAAGGGCGTCAATCCTCCGCCAGCTCCGTTCACGATGAACAGCTTCTCGACAGTCGGGCACTTCCCCACGACCGCATCGCAGACATCGGCGATATAGCCGATCGACGTGCAGACAATGGCCTTGACGCTTGCGGACGTCAGACGATATTCGAGGTCATGCTCTTTAAGCATGAATGTCGCAGGCACCATAACGGCCCCGAGCTTCGTTAGGGCGATGGCCGTGAACCAGAACTGGTAATGGCGGCGTAAGATTACCATGACCATATCGCCTTTGCCGATGCCGTGGGCCGCAAAGACATTCGCTGCCTTATCAGACCAGTACTTCATATCGGCGAACGTGAAAGTATGGGTCTCGCCTTCGGGATTCACCCACTCCATTGCACGGCGATTCGGCTCGGATAACGCGATTTCATCAACGATGTCGTATCCGAAATTGTAGTTCTCAGGACACGCGATCTCGATTTTGCCTATCTCGCCGTCCTCGTTGAGGGTTTCAGTTATATAACGCTCATTCAAAGGTTCCATAATAAGATACATGCTCCTTCGCATACGTGCCCGCACGGCAGGCACACCATGGATAATCTGAGAACTGATTTTCGGCGCGAATCCCCCGACAAACCAAGGGGATTGCGCCTAGATAATCGATCCCTCGCGAGGGCGCATGACTATAGCGATGAACTTGCAGGGCTCACCGCCGATGGCGATCATGCCATGGCCACGTCCAGAGTCGTACAGCACCAAATCGCCCGGACCCAAATCTTCGATGTGATCCTCGTAAGCGAAACGCATCTTGCCAGAGATGATGAAATCGAGCTCCTGCCCTTTATGGTACGAGAGGTGGATGGGCTTATCCTGCTCTTCGGGGACATACGGAGTCGTAACGACGAACGGCTCGCATACCTTATTCTTGAAGAAGGGAGCCTTATGGAGATACTCGAAACCTGCGCGCCTCTTCACAGAAAGGCCTTCACCTTCCCGTACGAGCGAATAACCCGTGAGGCGCGGCGCCTCTCCGGTAAGAATCTCGATGACATCAACGCCGAACTTCTCGGCGCACTTATAGAGGAAGGTGAAAGAGAGGTCTTCCTCTCCAGATTCCTGTGCAGCATATTCAGCGACACTACGACCTGTTGCATCGGCCATTTCCTGCATGGTAAGGCCAAGATCCTCGCGCAGCATGCGTACGCGTCCGGCAACTTCTTTGATATTCGGCTCTAACACGTGTGCCCCTTTCGTTAAAATCGGGCAGAATCGTTTACCAACGTTTAGTTGAAACGTACACGTCCATTCTCGCCTCGATGGCAAGTTTTTACAAAACGCACCGTTTTATCGGCGGCGTTCATGACTACGCACTCAGTTGTGACGCTTCCGTCCATAAACGTGACACCTGAAACCATCTCGCCATCGGTGACGCCGCAGGCGATAAACGCTGCGTCATCGCTTCTAACGAGCATATCCATGGTAAGCGGAGCGTCCAAATCGAAGTCAAGACCATCCATCTTCTCGGCACGTGCGCGCTTCTCTGCGCCGTCCTTATCGATTGTAAAATCAAGCTTCCCCATGAAGAAGCCGCCAATGGCCTTAAGACCCGTGCAAGCTAGGACGCCTTCAGGAGATCCACCGGCGCCGATGTAGAAATCAATGCCTGTTCCCGGCACTGCTGTCGCGATAGCGCCGAACACGTCACCATCGCCAATGAAGCGAATGCGTGCGCCAGCTGCACGGACTTCTTCGACGATCTTGTCATGACGACCGCGCTTCAAAATGCAAACGTTGATGTCGCTCACAGGCTTGCCGAGCTCCTCGCTTAAGTACTGAAGGTTCTCTGCGACCGTGTTATCGATATGCAGACGTCCGCCGCAATCGGTGGCTGCAGCGATCTTCCACATGTAGGTATCGGGAGCGAACAGGAGAGCACCGCGCGGAGCGATAGCAATCGTGGTCAGAGCGTTCGGCTGGTTGGAGGCGCACAAGTTCGTGCCCTCAAGCGGATCGACGGCGATATCGATCTCCTCGCCACCACGGCCAAGCTCCTCACCGATGTAGAGCATGGGAGCTTCGTCGCGCTCCCCTTCACCGATGACGATGCGTCCAGAGAAATCGATATCGTTGAACGCCTCGCGCATCGCGGTCGTTGCGGCCTGGTCGGCGGCAACCTTATCGCCCTTTCCGTTCCAGTCTGCGCATGCGATGGCGGCTTTTTCGGCTACTCCGAGGATTTCCATGATTCGAGCGGGCTGCATAGCATTCCTTTCGCTAAAAGTGTAAAACGATATCGCCCCAAATCTTGGGGTTTCATATACGGATACATAGTAACACGTGTAAGTTAGATGCGGCGCAATACTGCGGCGAAATGGGCATCCGGCGAACCTTTTGACAGAAGACCCGCAAAACAGGGCTTGCCGCCAATGAGTTCGAGCTTGAAATCAGCACCGGCATGGCTCTTCAGGAATCGCGCGATGACACCTGTGTTCTCCTCGCGCGTAACCGTGCACGTCGCATATACGAGCTTGCCGCCTGGCGCAACATGCTCTGAAGCGTTCTCAATCAGGCGGTATCCAAGCGCGGCCATGTTCTCGACAGATGCGGGCTTAATGCGCCAGCGGATCTCAGGATGTCGGCGAAGCGTGCCTAAACCCGTGCAGGGGGCATCGATGAACACCGTATCGAACTGCTTATCCCCTAATACCGCATCAAGTTTCGTGCCATCGCCGACTATGGCATCTGCAAGCTCCACCCCGTATTCGCTCGCACGCTTCTTGGCAAGACGGACTTTGAACGCCATGTTGTCGAGCGAGGTCAGGTCGGTCTGCCTGCCATATGCACGGTAGGCATCGCTCTGTATAAGAATCGTCTTAGTAGCGCGCCCCGCACCGATTTCCAACATGCTTTTGGTCCCATCATCGCCAAGCGCGATACGGGCAACCGTTTGCGATGATGCATCAGCAACAAGGAACGCACCCTCGCTAAGAAGCCTTTTCACCTTTTTGTCCCGAAGGACGCGCCCCGTATCCACGTAATAACAACCTTGTAAATCGCATACGGTTGAGCTTACGGGTTTGACTTGCGCACCAGCGGTACGCAACGCTTCAACGACGCGATCATCGTCACCCTTTATCGCATTTTCGGCGATGAAAAGCGGAGCCGATTCGTTGCTGGCCTCCATGAGCTTCCATGCATTCTGAAAACCCAGCTCATCTATGAGACGCTTAGCCAGCCAAACAGGAAACGCATGCAACCTCGCGCATGCTGAGATATCCTCGTGGGGATTGCCGAACGGGAAATCAACCCGCATCTTCGCGAGCCTGCGTAATACGGCATTTGCAAGTCCGGCTGCCTTCGGCGCGATGCTCCGAACGAGCTCAACACCCTGATCGACTGCGGCATGGGTATCCTTATCAAGGAAATACAGCTCGTATACGCTGATGCGGAGCGCATCGCGGACTTGGGGTTGCAGGTTTTTCGGTTTATCGACAACTAAATCGATAAGCTCATCGAGCGTACCTTTGCACGCAACAACTCCAAGGACCAAAAGCGATGCGAAAGCACGATCGGAAGCACTTAGACGCTCATCGTCAAGATGCGCCTCCAAAACATCATGGGCGAATGCATCGCGTTCCCTGATTTTCGTGCCGAGCGATAGTGCGGCCCTACGGGCAGGGCTTACTTCCCGTTTTGGCTTTGCGTAGCTGAAACCCTCATGAGGCATGAGGCGCACTCCAGGTTAGACTCTCGTTTTTGATTCCATGGATTCCCGCCGCAAAGGCTTTTGCATCCATATCATGCTTGCCGTCCGGGCGAAGAGAAAGAACCTCGATAACGCCGACCGCAGCACCTAAGAATAGACGCTTCTGCACATAGCGCACCTCACCAGGATTCAGATCATGCAATCCGCGCACAGCAGGGTCGTCTCCAGAAACCTTCTGGATCTTCAAAAGTGAAACGGGGCGGCCAGCGATTACGCAACGTGCCGCATGCGCGGGGCCAGAAGCCTGCACCTTGCGCACCGCCGTCATAGCATAATCATCAGGGCTGACATCAAGCTCATGCTTGCCGATCTTTTCCGCGTAACGCACCATGCTCTCATCTTGGCTAGTCCACGATGCCTTACCTGCCTCGACATGGATGAGCGCCGTGAGCAATGATTGAGCACCGAGGTTAGCGAGCTCATCGGAAAGCTCGGTAGCGGAGAGGTCGGAAACGAGCGTGGTACGGCATACGCAGAACGGACCGGTATCCAGGCTTTCCTCCATACGCATGATGCATACGCCGGTCTCCTCATCCCCGTGAAGGATCGCACGTTCGACAGGAGCGGCTCCGCGCCATCTAGGGAGAAGCGAAGGATGAACGTTCAGGCATCCATATTGCGGTAATTCAAGCACGCGCTTGGGAAGCAGCAGACCATAGGCAGCTACGCAAATGCACTCTGGATCCAATTCAACAAGAGAGGAGAATGCCTCTGGGTCAGAGAAGGAAGTCGGCGTGAACGTGGGGATATCGAAGCGCTCAGCACATGCCTTTACGGGAGAAGCCACAAGCTTCGAACCCCGACCGCGAATCGCATCAGGTCGCGTGAAGACACCGGCAACTTCATGGTGCTGTGCAAGCTCTTCGAGCACGGTCGCTGCGAAATCGGGAGTACCCATGAAAACGACGCGCATAAAACTCTCCTCGCATTATCGATGATTGACGGATTGTTTCTCTGGCTGCAAAGATCAGACGCCGACATCGCCGGGCTTTGCCCCGGCGGCCTTCGCCTTCTCGTAAGCGCTCAATGCGGAAAGCTTAACATCGGCCGAACATGTTTCGAACAACGTCTTGCCATCCAAGTGATCGATCTCATGTTGCAAGCAACGGCCCAACAGACCATCGCTTTCGATTTCCCATTCCTCGCCATCTAGATCGAAATAACGTACGCGAACCCACGGCTTGCGCGTGATGGGAACCGTAATCCCGGGACACGACAGACAGCCTTCGCCGGCCTCTTCGGGATCGCCCCATGAGTCCATCAGAACAGGATTGACCAACACGATGAGGTTCTTGGGATCACGCTCCTCTTCGCAATCGACCACGATAAGGCGCTTAAGCACGCCAACCTGCGGCGCCGCAAGACCGCATCCGTTGTTCTTATACATCACCTTGCCCATTTGCTTGGCAAGACGCTTCAGATCGCGGTCGCCAACGACGCACGGTTCGCACACCTCTCGAAGCAAAGGATCCGGAGCGGTAACGATCTTCAACATTCTTTAAATCTCCTTACAAAATCTCAAATTCCATACGTGCCGAAACGCTCATGGCGTCTAGCTTGAAGAAGCAAAACTCGAAACCTGATGCGTTTTGCGGCGCTCGGTTAAATCCTTCTGCAAGACAACGACGGTTTGGAAAAGTTGGTCGTATTCTTCTGCGGAAAGCGCATTGATATCCTTGAGCTGAGCTCGAAGCTCTGCAATCGTGTCATCCAAATCCCCTATCGACAGCTCTTCGGAAAGGTATGCAGCAAGCGCATCAGGCGTGGCATCGGATGATTCAAAGGATGCAGTGAGCATGTTTCCCGCCTCGGGAATCTCATTCTGGACGGCGGAAATGAGTTGCGCGGCCTTACAATCGGGATGCTCAGTGAAATACTCGAGCATCGCTTCGGCGATGCGACCATGCAATGCATCATGCCATCTTGTCTGCGCCAGTGTGCTGCAAGACGAAAGAGCGACGGATGGGTTCTGCGCGAAAAGGCATAAGAGTTGTCGCTCGAAACGGCGGCGATTGATTTCAGAAGCGGAGACCTGACTTGCACCATGCGTGCTCTGAGCGTTGGCACGTACGGGCACCCGGCCGTCTGATAACGCGTCTGAAGCCTCTTTTGCTTCATTTCCCTTTACCTGTTCGTCAGTACCCCAATCGCGGCTTTGAGCAGGTCTAGGAGCCTTCAATCGTGCAAGTTGTGCGAGCACATCCTCTTCGCGCGTACGTGTTCTGCTCGCGATCTGAATGGCATAATCCTTAGCGAGAAGCGAATCTTTTATCGGAGCGAGAACTTGAAGAGCTTCGGTGACGGCAGCGGCGCGTCCTTCTGCTCTCGACAGATCATGGGCTGCTAGGCGTCTCTCGATGCCATAGCTTAAAAGTGGCTTAGCGCCATCGATGAGAGCACGAAGCTCCTCGACACCACGCTGACCCACGAAATCAGCAGGGTCGAGATTGTCAGGCAGGGTCACTGCGCACAGATCGATGCGCTTGCGCCCTGCCTCAGGCGTCATAGAGGAATCTATGAAACCCAAAGCACGGTCAGCTGCGCGTTGCCCTGCTTCATCGCCATCGAATAGATACACGATGCGATTCTTCGCATGGCTCGAGAGCGTACGGATATGCTGCATTGTGAGTGCGGTTCCGAGCGTCGCAACAACGTTTTTCACTCCCGCCTCGGCTAAAGCAATGACATCGGTATATCCCTCGACGACGATGGCAACGCCCGTCGACGCCATAGCATTTTTTGCAAGGTGCAAGCCATAGAGCACGGTGGATTTATGGAATATGGGCGTTTCTTGGGAATTCAGGTATTTCGGTTGGCCCTGCCCCATGATGCGCCCGCCAAACGCAATCGGCTCACCCTGGACATCGCAGATCGGGAACATCACGCGCTCGTAGAATCGATCGCGTACTTTGTTATCGCGACCGGCAACGGCAACGTTCGCATCGATCAGCTCTTTGCCCGAAAATCCCTTCTGCATGAGATGACGCACCAGCATGCCGCCTCCGGGAGCATATCCGAGATTCCATGTCTTCGGAATCTGCCCGCCAAGGCCACGTCCGGAAAGATAAGAACGCGCCTTCGCAGCCCCATCGGATGTGGAGCGCATCAATTGCATGTGGTAGAAATCGGCTGCCTCCTTGCATACCGCTTTCAACCGGGCCTTGTAGCTGCCATCGGCGCCGGTCGGCTTTCCGTTTCCGTAAGAAATCGGGATGTGTGCACGCTCGGCAAGTTTGACGACCGATTCACGGAATGTAAGCCCATCCGCTTTCATGAGGAAGGCGAAAATATCTCCCCCTTCACCGCAGCCGAAGCAATGCCACAATTGAAGAGCAGGGTCTATCTTGCATGACGGAGTCTTCTCCTGATGGATGGGGCAGCAACACCAGAAATCGCGTCCACGCTGTTTTACGGGCACACGCTCGGAGAAGACCGCGACAATGTCGCTAGCCTCCCGAACCTTCTGGATATCGTCATCGCTTATAAAGCCGTCAGCCACTTATGATACGTCCTTCGCTCGCTGATTTTCCAACCTCTAAGTATACCGCATTCCTTGTCTATGACGGAATGTAGTCTTCCGTAGCACCGACTCCACAGAATTCAAAGACTGAAACATATAAGCAGATGGCCCACCATCGATGGGCCATCTGCAACGTATCGTTTAATAAAGTCTTGTTTGTTAGGCGATTCTTGACCCCGCCTCGGGACCTGGCGTTAGCGTATAGACCTCGTCGACATGTATCCAACACACGCCTTTTGAATAATAATCGTAGCCCATGCTGCTTAGAATGGCATGAACCTGTGCTGCAATCGCTTCGTAATTCGGCCCTTCGTTCTCGTATATCACCGAGCCCTTCACTTGATAACCATGCGTCTCATCCCATACTGAGATAGCCATCTTCGGGTTTTCCTTAAGATTTGAAAGCGTCTTATTCATATATTGATCCGAAATCATCACGGTCTCGGCATCCCACGCCTGCTTCATCGAGCAACACGCAACGTTCGGGGTTCCGTCAGCGCTGCACGTTGCAACAGCCGCAGCGTAAACATTGTTGATCATATCGATGCAGTCTTTTGGCATCTGTGCCATGTCTTCCTCCTAGATCGCGATTTAGCGCAACTGGACGTTTCCATTAAAGCGCCACAGCCCATCCATCGCATGCGCTAGTTTTTGACCTGCTCGCTGTACTCCTTGATCAGATTGTCTTCTTTGGCGCACGCGTACAGCAAGTCACGTATATCATCGAATGCCTTCCCGCTATCGGGATGCTCATCCCAGCCGCAAAGCGAAAGATACTCATGCCAGCCGGCCTTCTCGCCCAAGCCTTTGAATGTGAGGCTTAACCTTGGCGTCGAAGCATCGAGCGGATAAAACTCGCTTGGCTTGATTTCACCCCAATCCTTCATTCCGGACGATTCGATGATTTGGTCGATCTGGGCGATCAGATCATCGGGTGCCTTGTATTCACGAACGGTAATCGGCTCGCTATGCATCGCCGCCTTGCGTTCGACGACCATCCATGATCCGTCGTCGGCCCGCGTCGTCTCGAGCGAATACAAGTTACCCAAGCTATTGCCTGAATCGGAGTAGTACGCGCTCTCGAATGCACCGTATTTCCCGTTATCGGTCTCCGTGTCTTTTGATGTGAAACCCTGTACTTGCTTCATAGCATTACCTCCTATCGCTCTGGTTAGGAAATCATCGATCGATGCGATCAACATCGGGTCTGCCTCGTTCGCGCGCAGCACATCGAATTCCGCATAGAATGCTGCCCGCACGTCATCGGGAAGACCGTCGGGGTATTGGTCCGTAAGCGCTTTCAGCTCGGCACGCTTCGCATCTCCGTATTCGTTCGCCTCACGCGAATAGAAATACGAATTGTGGCCGTTGCGGCCCTCTTCGGAAAACTCGAGGTATTCGACCTTCGGATTAACGATGCGATCCTTTTGCGCGATGATGGCTGAACCATCGAATCTCACCGTGGAATCCTCCGTGCCGTGAATGACGAGCACAGGGGCGCTGGTTGAATTGATGCCCTCTGCTGCCGAAAGATCTGATTGCGCGCCAAAGGTCATCTTATTCACAATCCAAATCGTGGGCGTTTGCGTGATGGCGACACTGCCGATGAAGCCTTCCGAGGATTCAACCAAAACATCAAGCGGCTCGCTGTAACCCGACATCGTGACACAGGCGTTCACCCAGGGAACGTTGTTCAAAGCGGCGGCAACACCATAGCCGCCCCAGCTATGCCCCCATAAGACAAGCGGCAAATCACCGACTAGTCCCTCCCTGGTCACGAAGTTCACGGCTTCGGTCACATCGAGTGCGCTTTGCACCATTCCGATATATGAATCTCCATCGCTTTCCCCTGCCCCAAGCGCATCGTAGGCGAACACCTTCCAACCGCAATCGGCTAAAGCGATGATCTCAGGCAGATAGTAGCCATGGTTCGCGAAAATACCATGACGGAATACGACAAAACCCTTTGGAGCAGCGACATCATCCGACTCGTAAATGTAGCCACGTAAAGTCATCCCATCGAGCTTGAACTCGACTGGCGTGCGGGAATGCGTTGACGCATAATCCTCGAATACCGGCATGTTGCCACCTGGTTGCACAACGCTATCGCGTTTTTGGAAAGTCTTGTTCAAGATGACGGCATCGGTGATCAATGATGCAGCAAAGAGCACAACGATAAGCGCGACGATCGCGGTGATTATTCGTTTTGCCACTTTACCCATTGCACTCTCCGTCCGAGCATAAGGCACCGATAACGACCTTACCATGCCTATGCACGCTTCGCTCCCAACTTCTTACGAAGGTATTCGACAGTCATCAGCGGATGAAGGAACGTCATCTTAGGCGCCGCATAGCGCATGATCTCTCGGATGCGTTCACGGGCTTCCCCCTGCTGGCAATGGATATCGCAATCCTGGCAGTTGCCCACATGCCCATACGGACACGCTGCCGTGCGCTCAAGCGTGAACTCGATGGTATCACGGCACTGCGCGCACAAACCCGTTTCGTCCTTCCCGGCGTTTTTATGCTTCGATGAGCAGAATATGCGCCCCATGGCCTCAAGTGTCGCCCTGTCGCGTTGTTCGGTCGTCTTGCCCATGGCGTGCTCCGTCCGTCACTGCCCTTTCGCGTATCGTACCACATCAGAAATGCAAGCCATATGGCGCTTAGAAGCACGTGCCTTAGCAACGTGCATGGTACAATGGCGCCGAACGCAACGAAGACGCCTTGGAGGAACCACGTGCCCGCAAGCAAGCTCCATACCGCACCCGCATATCCCTATCTTATGCTCGACCCGGATATCGAGTTCGCCATTAAGCAGAATCGCAAGGACGGATGGGTCAACCCATATCGCTTTGACGAAGCGAAGGTGGTACGCCGCCTTCCCAACCCTCACGATGAGGCGACGCTCACTCGTCCGGCATTCATACGCGATATCGAGAAGATTCTGAACGTTCCCGCCTACAACCGTTACGCGGGAAAGACGCAAGTGTTCTCCTTCGTTGCCAATGATGATATCTGTCGCCGAGGACTGCACGTGCAGTTAGTAAGCCGCATCGCGCGCACCATAGGTGCGGCACTTGGATTGAACGTGGATCTGATTGAAGCAATCGCACTCGGCCACGATGTCGGGCACACGCCCTTCGGCCATGTCGGCGAGCGCTATCTCAACGAGCAATATCATGAGCATACGGGACAGTATTTCAATCACAATGTGCACTCGGTGCGAGTACTCGACTATCTGTATTCGCGCAACATAAGCCTCCAAACACTCGATGGCGTCTTGTGCCACAACGGCGAATTTGCCCAGCAGGTGCTGCAACTGGGAACCACAGATTCGTTTGAGACGCTCGACTCGCTCGTTACGGCTTGTGAGCAGGACTTCACGACCATCAAAACGCTACGCCCGTCTACATTGGAGGGATGCGTCGTACGCGTGAGCGACATGATCGCCTATCTCGGAAAGGACAGAAACGACGCTCTCGCCCTCGGTGTGCTTGATTCGCTCGACTGCTTCGAGTGCTCGGTTATAGGGCTCGATAATGCGACCATCATCAACAACCTCACCGTTGACATCATCAACAACAGCTACGGCAAGGATCACATCTGCATGAGCCCTGACGTATTCAAGGATGTGAAGATCGCGAAACAACAGAACAACGAGCTCATTTACGAACGCGAGGGTATGTCAGGCGACTCATCCGAACTCGCCCACGAGATGTTCGTAGAACTATACGATTGCCTGCTTGCCGACGTGGAGAAACGCGATGAGGCATCTCCCGTGTTCCGCCATCATGTTTCAAACCTGACCAGCAACTCCCGCGCATTCGATGTAGACGCATATCTTTCGCAGGATCCGAATCGCATCGTATGCGATTACATCGCCTCGATGACGGACGACTACTTCATGGAGCTGCATAGTTACAAGTTCCCAACAAGCGACAAGCGCATTAACATCCGAGATTATTGCGGCAGGCTCACGCCGCTTGCAGCAGAATAGAATACAAAGGATCCTGAAGAATGCTTTTCGCCCGCCAAACATCGGCGGAACGGCATTCAATTTATGAGAACAGGGTCGCTTCTCCCTCGAAGCCCTCGTCAACTAGAAGGTCATCACCGTCAGCGGCAGCCGTTGCTAGCGCATCGCAACGTTCGTTCATATCATGGCCCGCATGACCTTTCACCCATAAGAAATCGACGGTATGCGGCTCCATTGCGCGTAGAAGCCGCTGCCATAAATCGACGTTCTTCACTGGCTTTTTGCCAGCAGTTTTCCAGCCGCGCGAGATCCACCCTTCGACCCAATGGTCGCTAAACGCCTTAACCAAGTATTGCGAATCCGAATAGAGTACGACATCGCACGGGCGTTTAAGCGCCTCAAGAGAGACAATGGCCGCTAATAGCTCCATGCGGTTGTTCGTCGTATTCCGAAAGCCCTGGCTAAGCTCCCTCTCATGCGTCTCGCCACTCGGATCGGTATAGCAAAGCACTGCCCCATAGCCCCCGGGACCAGGGTTGCCGCGCGCAGAGCCATCTGTGTAAATCGTAACGTTCATCATTGTTATTATACCTGACCACCCTTTAAGCCTTAACCGAAGAATGCCCTATCGACGCGCATCATTTCTTCCTCATAAAAAAGCGTGCTGCAATAAGGAGCCCGCAAATAGA
>SUUI01000026.1 GCA_015062605.1 Eggerthellaceae bacterium
AACCTTTTAGATGAATCAATGGAAGCATGCGATTTATGTGGCTACAAGCTCACTGGTTCGACGCGTAGCTTCAAGCCCGTCGAGCTTTCTGGAAAAATCGAGAGCACTCCAATCAAGCATGCGAGTGAATACTTCTTACGTGTTCTTCGCGGAACCATGGTCGATACCGTCTTTCCATTAAGCGAGAAGACGATAACCATTGGTCGTAGTCCTAATTGTGATATATGCCTAAACGATATGACGGTATCGCGTTTGCATGCGCAGATTGACCCAGAAGATGGTGGCTATGCGATCAAAGACCTCAACTCCTTCAATGGAGTCTGGATCAACAATCAGAGCGTCAATGCGCACCATCTGAAACAAGGCGATATCATCCAGCTAGGCAAATTCAGCCTTGTGTATCAAGAAGTCTAATTCTCCAAGGGGTTGATACTATGCAATTGATGAGCGGAAACGAGGCGATAGCCCAGGGCGCATGGGAAGCAGGTGCTCGCATCGGAGTCGCGTATCCTGGGACTCCCTCAACAGAGACGCTCGAGTGTTTCGCAAAGAAAGAGGGCGTCTATGCCGAATGGTGCGTCAATGAGAAGGTCGCCGTCGAGGTCGGCATAGGTGCTAGCGCCGCTGGAGCCCGTGTACTCTCAACGATGAAACACGTTGGGGTCAATGTCGCAGCCGATCCGCTTTTCACGGCTGCTTACACGGGTGTTGGTGGGGGATTCGTCATCCTTGCAGCTGATGACCCAGGCATGTACTCCTCTCAAAACGAGCAGGATTCCCATTACTATGCCCAAGCCGCCCATATTCCCATGCTAGATCCGGCCAACTCAAGTGAAGCTCTATCTTTCACTCGTGATGCTTACGATCTTTCCGAACAGTTTGATCTTCCCGTCATGATCCGTTCTTCGGTACGGATTTCGCATACGAAGACGATGGTGGAGCCGGGCGAGCGCAAAGAGGTCGACTTAGTACCCTACGAGAAGAGTCCGGCGAAATGGGTTATGATGCCCGCGTTCGCGAAACCTCGTCGTAAAGACCAGCTCCATCGCATTGATCTTCTTCGAGAGTGGGTCGAAACATGCTCATACAACAGGGTGGAAAAAAAGAAGAAGGATCTTGGCGTTATCTGCTCAGGAGCCGTCTATCAACATGTAATCGAAGCACTTCCTGAAGCATCCGTCTTCAAACTCGGTGTGACGTGGCCGTTGCCAAAGCAGGCACTAACATCGTTTGCGGAAAGTGTCGATAACCTCTTCGTCATCGAGGAGGCATCCGAATACCTGCATAATGCAGTATGCGCGCTCGGCATTCATGTCGATGATCTTCCGTATCCTCTGCCGCGAGATGGAGAACTATCCCCTGGGCTTATCAAAAAAGCCTTCGGTGCTTCGATTCCCGCGCATCACGAAGCTCCGGCCGATATTCCCAATCGTCCTCCAGCTTTATGCCCTGGCTGCCCGCATCGTGTTGTCTATAAGGAGCTTTCACGCATTAAAGCCATCGTGACAGGCGACATCGGATGCTACACGCTCGGTGCGCTGCCGCCGCTATCAAGCGTTGACACCTGCGTCGACATGGGCGCTTCGGTTTCCATGGCACACGGCATGGAGCTTGCGCTTTCCGGAACCGAGCATCGTCCCATCGTGGGCGTTATAGGTGATTCCACGTTCGCTCATTCTGGACTCAGTTCCCTGATCAGCACAGTGTACAACCAGGGATCGGGGACCATCTGCATCCTCGATAATCGAACAACTGCAATGACAGGACGTCAAGGAAACGCTTTCAATGGTGAAACGCTGCAGAAGAGGCCAAGCCGCGAACTCGACCTAGAAGGCGTTATACGCTCGCTTGGTGTCGAAGACGTCTCAACTATCGATCCCTATGATGTCAAGGCCGTACGCAGCGCCTTGAAGGCTGCTACGACCAATAATGTGCTTACCGTTCTCATCTTCAGGCATCCATGCGTGCTCCTAGAGCGCCATTTCGAGGCTCCTCTTGCCGTAAACGGCAACTGCATTGCATGTGGATCATGCACGGCTATCGGATGCCCCGCGCTCGAGAAGTCCATTGATGGACCAGCGAAGATCAATCCCACCCTCTGCATCGGCTGCGGACAATGCCAGCAGTATTGCCCGACCAATGCCATCGAGAGAATTACCAATGCTTAAGAGGTGAACGATATGAATGCAACGACGATTTTGCTCGCAGGTGTTGGAGGGCAGGGGACCATCCTCGCCGCCGACTTACTTGCTCATGCAGCAAGCGCTGCTGGCCTCGATGTGAAGGTCTCGGAGATTCATGGCATGGCTCAACGTGGCGGTTCGGTTTCAACTGTCGTACGCTTCGGTGATGCTGTCGACTCCATGGTGACCGATTTCGGAAGCGCTGACTGTATCGTCTCCTTTGAAACCACTGAAGCTCTCAGAAACCTTCCATTCTTAAAGGAAGGTGGATTCCTTCTCGTGAATGATGAGACTATAAAACCTCTACCTGTGCTCACCGGGAAAGCCGGGATGCCCGCTAAGGTCCATGAAAGGCTCTCCGAATTGGGGGCACTCGTCATCCCAGCGACCCAATTGGCAATCGATGCCGGAAACGCAAAGGCGAGCAATGTTGTCTTACTTGGAGCGCTTTCCAACAAGCTGAGCTTTCCAATAGAGGCGTGGACCGAGACCATAGCGAAACGCGTTCCGCCGAAGACGATTGAATGCAACCTGACCGCATTCGAATCCGGACGTGCATACGCATGTTAGCGAACGCTCGATAGCTTACAGCAAACGTCTCGCATGCAGTCTCAAGAATCAAATCAGATAGTTGTGCGCTTTGCGCCATCTCCGTCTGGCCGTATGCATGCAGGAAACATTGCTTCGGCGTTAATCACGTGGTTATTCGCACGGCTATCGAACGGTAAGGTGATCTTGCGCATCGAAGATCTCGACAGGTCGCGTTCGAAGCAAGAGCATATCGATAACATACTCCTTGATTTTGAAAAACTTGGGCTGACCTGGGATGAGGGTCCCTATTTCCAATCATCGAACCAGGAAGCGTACTCAGAAGCATTAGAAGTATTGAGGGAGTCAGCCCACATATACCCGTGCTTTTGCACGCGTGCTGACTTGGCTGCGGCGCGTGCTCCCCATGAAGGGGAATACGCCATTTATCC
The DNA here is from genome assembly GCA_015062605.1 of Eggerthellaceae bacterium. Taxonomy (GTDB): domain Bacteria; phylum Actinomycetota; class Coriobacteriia; order Coriobacteriales; family Eggerthellaceae; genus SIG42. The sequence goes on from SUUI01000026.1 coordinate 3,164, forward strand.
AGGCACATGCAGGCATCTATCTGAGGAACAAATTAGTACAGCATCGGCGAGAAGGAATCCCTCGTACCGCATCGAGGTTCCCTCTGAGACCATCTTCTTCGACGATATCCTGCAGGGAAGCCAGGGCTTTACCTTGGATGCTCAGTGCGGCGATGCGATCTTAAGACGTTCAGACGGTGGTTTCTCATATCAGCTCGCTGTTTCAGTTGATGATGCTTTACAAGGAATCTCCCTTGTGAGCAGGGGGTATGATCTCTTGGCCTCAACTCCTCTTCAAATGTATCTACTCAAGCTGCTCGGGTATGAGGCTCCTAATTACGCGCATATCCCACTTTTGGTTTCACAAGAGGGGATAAGGCTATCAAAACGTAATAAAGACGCATCTATCGATCAGATGCTTGTCTCGTACCATAGCTTCGATGGAATCATCGGTCATATCGCATATCTATACGGACTCTCAGATGCAGATCGGCCGATCTCGCCTGATGGACTCTCAAAGCTTCATAATATCGAAACGCTTATCAACTCTCTCTGGAAACAAGACAAGATCATCTGGAGACCCTAAATATTAGCTAGACCTTATCTCGATAACAGGGGTTAGAGTTACTCTAACCCCTGTTAAATATTCTTCTTTATGGCGTTACGAGGGGAGAGCTTGAATGAAGAATCAGAGCGCATAGAACAATATGCTCGCAGCATAGAATACGCCGAGCGCGATATTAACGTAGCAGATCTGAGCCATAGCTTGTATGCGAGAAGATTGCTTCAGGGGATTCGCTAGCAATGGCTTAAGCAATGGAAGGGACGTCAGAAGCATGCATACGGTGATAATCAGGCCATTCGTGAACCAAACGGAAACGATGACCACGATGCTAACTACCCAAATCCACAAGAGTACGTGATATGTCTTGCGGGATCGCTTTCTTCCCAGGATGATCGGCAATGTTCGGCGATTCGATTGCATATCCTTCTCGAT
>SUUI01000027.1 GCA_015062605.1 Eggerthellaceae bacterium
CCGATGCTTTCGAGAGAATCGGCATCCTGCATCAGATCCTTGTATAAAGGCACCACGAGCTGCGACATCTTCACATATTTGTTTTGGTCGGCACCTGCATAAGCGAACAGCAAGCCAGCATCCTTCTCTGAAGCCAGACGAGAGGCAATCACATCATCGGCATCGAATACGATTGCTTCGCACCTAGTGTCACCATGTTCCGCCTGAAGCTTTGTAAACACTTCCATCATCTGGGAGAACTCTGCTTCGTTCGCACAATCCAAAAGCACGGCATCTGGATCTTCAGCCTCGACCTGGGCAGATAAGGTATCGGCCTTTTCAGGGTTGAACAGCACGAGCGAAAGGTTCGGACGTGAACGAACGAGTTGCAGGAACTCCTCGTTTGATTCCGATGGGCGTAGTTTCGCGAGGATCTTCTTCTCGGTAAGCTTTATAAGCTCGAATCCACCCGCTGCTTCAGCAGCCGCAACTCCCGCTGCCGCAGCATTCCCGGCAAGAAACTTCTTCACAGCGAACGCGATACCGCCGATGATGACGATTGCGCCGCCGATGATGACGCCGATGGGCAGCCCGGTCTTCGGAATGGCACGCTCTTCGCGTGCGCCGCATCGCAGGCACTCACGATACTCCAGACCCTCTTCGGAATCCGACGCTTTCTTCAGGACCGTCCATTTCTCCGGCCAGCTATGCCCGAGTGCGGCGAACTCTGTCTTCTTCACATCACCGCAACGCGAACATGTTTCTGTCGTAGAACCGGGTTCGGTGCATGTCGGCTCGATCACCGTTTTTACGTAGTCGTGTCCGAGCGCTGGAACGGATTCGGCATAGGAGGTACCACAGCGGACGCAGGTATACGTATTCGTGCCTGCTTCAGTGCATGTCGCGGACGTGCCCGACCGATGATAATCGTGTCCTACCGCACTCGAAGTCTCGGAGAAGGAATCGCCGCAACGGGAGCAGGTGTACACGATCTCGCCATCTTCCGTGCATGTTGCCGTACTGGCACTCGCATGGTATGCATGCCCAAGCGCGGGCGCCGTCACGAAATCTTGGAACAGGGTCCCGCAAACGGGGCAAACCAATGCGCCGAGACCCTCTTCCGTGCATGTCGGGGAATGATAGCCCACAGTACCGGCGACGTCGTAGCTCATTATCGGTTCAACATCTTGATCGCAATTCCAGCAATACGTTGCGGCAAATGCCTTGCCTGCGAAAACGGGAAACAATGAACATGCGAGGAAGATGCCGAAAAGCAGGCCGAACACTCGTGCAGAACGCACAAAACGAATGGATGCGGAATGCATGGACGACCCTCCCGATGGAAACCGAACGGCACATTTCCGATTGCATCGAATCATAGCACAGGGCACGCGCGCTATACGTCAGTTGCCCCTTACCGCACGGACGCAGGCATCAAATGAGCGCGATCACACTCGATAGGTACAGATAGATGAGCACGATGATGGCATACGTTTGCACGATGGGCTTCCATTGCCACACGAGCAGACCCGCGAACTCGCGTATGAATGCGTTCGGCCAGAAGTAATACCGCGTTTTGCTGCCGAGCCCCTCGGCATTCATGCCTGCCTTGTGTGCGCATACGTATCCGCGAAGCACATGGTAGTTCGTCGTCGAGAAGCCCACGCGAAGTTCGCCTGCATCGCGATGTGCATGCTCCTCGATGGCTTCGCGAGAGAACGCCATGTTCTCGTTCGTGGTAGTGGAGCGATCTTCCAGCACGATGCGCTCGCGCGTAACACCGTTCTCTTGCAGATAATCCGACATGCTCAAAGCTTCGCTGATGGGCTCATCGGGCCCTTGTCCGCCACTGCATACGAACACCGACGGTCCATCCCCCATCGAAACGCGTTCTGCATCGAATGCGATGGCGCGGTCGATGCGTCTCTGGAGCAAAGGAAACGGCTTACCGTCTGAACGGATGCCACATCCAAGCACTACCAGATAGTCCACTCCGTGCTGCGGCACATGGCGCGAGGCAAGCCACGCGCACAGCATGGTAGCGATCAGAAGGCATTCGCCGAGTGCGATCCCCACGGTGATAAGCAGATTGACGGTCTGCATCGCACGCGATGCGACACCTACGCCGGACCACGTGCTGCCCACCAAAATCAGCAGCACGTTCGCCGCAGCCCACGCAATACCGAACGCGATGCCGAGCAGATTCACGGGACGCAGACCCTCATGCCTGATAAGCGATATGTTGCTCACGAACAAAAGTACCGCGATAAATCCCATCGGGAAGAACGAAAGCAACACGAAGTACTCAGCGGAATTGGAGACCGTCACCAGGAATTGCCAAAGCGAAGGATCACCACCCAGCATGAGCATCACCAAAAAGAATGCGAATTGCGCAAGGCAGAACAGAAGGCTGCCGGCACATGCGATCATCTCGTATCCGTACCACGAGCGACGATGAAGTCGCATAAGCGCACTTGCGAACAGTACGGCCGCTCCCGCGAGGAAGATGCACAAGCTGACGTAAATCGACCGCCAACCTTCCTCGAGGTTGCCGTTCGCTTTAAGCTGAATGTATGCGTATGAGCCGATTGCGAGCACTAGAACCAGAGGGATAAGCAGCAGGAAACGCCGCCAAATACGCTTCACGCTCACAGGTTTGCTTCGCGCAGCTGCATCCATCGCATCTTTCGCCGCACGGTCAAATGCCCGCTTACGCGAGATGGGCGCAGGCGCATCCGCATCGAGCGTCACCGTGCTGTATGGCGCGTAATCGGCTCCGTTGCTCTGCGCAGTATCGGCCTTGTAATCCAGAGGGGTATCGCTCATCGTGGTGTACTCGTTGTCGCTTAAAACCATCCGTTACATGATACCCGTCTTTGCCAAGGACGCACCAGCCATTCACTCATCATGCTGCTACAATGACCTCGAAAAACAATGCGCCCCTGCAAATGACGCAGCACCCGCACCACTGGATGCCCTCCTTTGGGCATCCGAAAGGAATGCCAATGGATTTCGCAAATATGGATTTCGCTAATTTCATCGTCGCATTTTTGAGCCTTGCCGTCGCCGTCGTCGTGTTCGTGATCACGTCTGCCCAGACGAAGAGAGCGACCGAGGAACAGACGAAGCAGGAGAACATCCGTGCAACGCTCACGGATTTCGCCGCGCTTCGCCGCGAACATGAGAACTTCGAGCGCCTAATGCAGGCGCATCCCGAAAGGCGCACCGAACTCATCAAGCCCTACATCGCCGACCTCGAGCGCTTCGCCGTCGGCTGTAACCGCGGCGCTTACGATCTTGAAGTGGTCAATAGCATGTCGGGCGGCATGCTCGTGCGGCAGTATCGTCGTTCTTTCAGAGATTACGTGACAGAGCGACGCCGCGCGACGAAGCTCAATTCCGCCGTACCGCGCCAGAACCTCTATATCGAGTACGAAACGATGATGAAAGAGTTGTGCGCCATGCGTGGCGTGGCGTGGGAGCCAATCGAGATGATCTCAGAGGAGCAGTGGACGCTCGAGCGTATGCTCGACATGCCCATCTCTTCATCCGACTCCGTATTCTCTCTGTTCAGAACGCTACCAGGTGCCATAGAAGCCCACGGCGAAGGAAAGCAAGGCTACCTGTACGTACCAGGTACACGTAAGGACCGCTGTGTATTGGTCGCGCATGCCGATACGGTATTCGATGTCGCGTACGACCATGAACCCATCGAACAGACCGCCGTATTCGAAGACGGCGTCTACCATGGCACGAACCCCGCATGCAGCATTGGCGCGGACGATCGCGCAGGCTGCGCGATGCTCTGGCTTTTGCGCAATAGCGGGCACTCATTGCTGCTGCTCGATGGAGAAGAGCACGGACAGGTCGGCTCGCATTTCCTGAAAAAGAGCGATCCGGAGCTGTTCGAAGAAATCAACGCCCATACGTTCATGGTGCAGCTCGATCGACAGAACAGCAGCGATTACAAGACCTATCAACTGCCCGTCCCCCGCGCATTCGTC
>SUUI01000028.1 GCA_015062605.1 Eggerthellaceae bacterium
CTTCCGCTGCTCGTGTCGCCGTTGGTGGGGCTCGAGCCGCGCGCTTTCGTGCCCGTGCTTGCCGCCGTCGGCATTGCCGTTTCCGCAGCGCTAGGGCATGTGCTCTTGAAGGCGGCTGCGCGAAACGTGGAAGTATTCGAATAAATGGCTTAATGGATCTAGGAAAGGACGAATCATGTTTTACATCGAGAATATCGCATTGCGCCTGCTCTTCTGCGTCGGTACGCTCCTTGTAGTTGTGCTGGCGGTTGGGTTTATAAGGGCTTCGGCTGCAGGCGTGCCGTTCGTCCTCGAACCCTTGAAGCACGTCGTGCTTCCGATTGCCTTGGGAGTGGTAACCACGTTCATGTGGAAGCCCAGCCGGAAGTAGCGTCGTCGGGAAAGCGCTGAGGTCACGCAGGGCGTCCTGGTTTACAGCCACCGCAACCGGCTGCCGATCAGGTCGCTCATCTCCAGCTTTTTCGGAATCTCAGAGATACAAAAAGGCCAACCCGTTTAGCGGGTTGACCAGTAGTTTCGTGGCGGGATGTACGAGACTTGAACTCGCGACCTCCGACGTGACAGCTTGAAAAGGGCGTCGATGGGCGGTGTCGGGTAGCTTGACCTGTCGATGGCAATTATTTGCTTATGCTGCTGTCCGTCACGAGGAACGATACGAGGAGGCGTTTCCTGCACTCGGCGTCATCCAAATCAAGCGATGTAAGCGATACGATTTTGTTTATTCGTTTCAAGAGCGTGTTCCTGTGTACGTATAGCAGCTTGGCCGTTAGGGTCACGTTCCTGTCGTTTTCCAAGTACACACGCAGGGTTTTCATGAGATTTGCACGATTCGCCTCGTCATGGTTTCGCAGTATGTCGAGAGCGGGGTGAACGAACGGTTCAATCCCACTGATCTTGGAAACCCTGCTCTGGAAATAACGAATCGCGACCGATGGAAATAGCACGATTGGTTGGGTGGCGGTAGAACCGCCTCCTTCGTCGACTGCGTTGACATCGCAGGATTCGATGCAGAAAAGCGCCTGGTCATACCATTTGTCCAAACTCATAATGCCGTTGAGGCCGCTGAAGGCTTCGCTCACTCCGACGCTACAGCGAAATACCCGAGTGAGCGGGCGTAGGAGCATTGCAAGCGCATCCGTTTCCGCACGTGTATCCCTTTCGAGCCCTTCGACGTCAATGATGGCGGTCACATGCCCATTGTGAAAAAAGCTTCGCGCACGACAGCGCGATTCGATGGTGAGTAGCTTTTGCCTATCTGATATCGATTCGGGATTTGCCGAGCTGCTGAAAATGATGAGACGAAACCTATCGGATGGTTTCCAGCCCAAATCAGAGCACATCTTTTCCAGGATTGTGCGAGCACTATCAGGCGGCTCTTGCGCAATCAGGCTCGACAGGAAGCTGTCATAAAACCGTCCCATAGCCGGCATTCTCGAATCGTCCTTTGCGAGCATCTGGTTTAGAACGTTGCCGAAAAACTCGGCGATTTCGATTTCGTAAGAGGAGAGGCGCGTGTAAACGCCGATGATGTAGAAATGCGCTACCTCTCCTTCGATGGTGTTGATGGCTTTGCTGACAAAGGGAATGTTGAACGGCTCTACAGTCGGTATGTACGCCGTCTTGATCCGGCTCATCTGTTCAATTTTGCCCATGTCTTCCATTGCAAGGATCGTTTCGAGCGGGAGGTGCTTGTTTCGGTACAGGTAATTCCAGATGTACGAGATCTCCTCTACTTCCGGAGCGTTGCGGGCTGCGAGCACGCGGTAGCTGCCGTCGGCGATGTACCAGGGGTTCGGCGTCACCTCGTTGAGCATGCTCATGAGCGAGTCGAACCCAGGTTGCTCGAGCGCCTTGCGATACACGCGTTCCTGCCATTCCCCGAAAAAGAGAAAAGTCTCGTGCACAAGGCAAAACGCTTCGGCGATGGCTTGCTCGTGGAAAATGAGAGCAGGCACACCTTCCGGGACGACTTGTTCCCCGCAGACGATGACGCCCGCCCCATCTGGAAGAACCGCTTGGCAGCATGCGAGCCGTTCTTCATTGTCTACGCAAGCGTAGAGCATCCCCGATTCCAGCGTTGCGCCCTCGGCGAGTACCTGTATGCCGCGGAATCGTAGCTTGTTGTCGGCTCCGATGAGGCTCACGTTTGCCTTCTGGCCGATTTGGGATTTCAAGAATTCTAGCGAGAGCTCCATGGGACTCCTATCTCGTTACCGGTACGGTCTCGACAGGCTGCGAACTGGCTTGCAGGGATGCCGCGGTTTCGATTGTCAGATGTTGGCTACATTTAAGCATATAGTGTGCAAAATGCACACTATAAGGAACGTATTTGTCTTCAGTATGTCTCTTTGAACAGCATTGTCGTCGAAATAGACTGCGTTTATAGGCCTTTTCATCAATGGATTTCGATTGGGCTTCGATATGGAGGTTTGCAATGTATACACCAAAGGAAAACTATTTTGCAGTGCTCGAGCACGAGGTTCCCGAATGGACTCCAATCTGCTTTTTCGATAGCTTCTCAACTGGTTTCGGATCGCTTCCTGGTCCGGGTTTCGAGAAAGGCGATCCTGTCACCGCTCTCGACGGCTTCGGAATCAAGTGGGCCTATCCCGCTTCGGGCGGCGGTGCTCCGGTGCCTGAGCCGGGGAGTGCTGTCATGACTGCGGATGACATTCTCGATTGGGAGAGCATCATTACGTTTCCCGACGTCGACGCCTTCGATTGGGATAGTTACGCCGAAAACGAATACGCTCTAGCGAAGAGCAAGGGAATCGATTTCGAGAAGACGCCCATTGATTTTGGCAGCGGAAACGGGCCTTTCGAGCGACTTGCTGCGCTCATGAGCTTCGAAGAAGCTTTGCTTGCGATTGCCACCGAACCTGAAGCGTCCAAGGCTCTCATCGAGCGCATTGTCGACTACAAGATTCAAGTTGCAGAGCGCGCCCGAGAATACTTACACGCCGACATGTTCACGAGCTACGACGATACGTGCACGCAGCGTATGCCCTTTGTGTCCCCCGAGCAATACAGAGAGGTCATCAAGCCTGGGACAACGCGCCTTTACGATGCGGTCAAAGACTTGGGCATGTACCCCATTAGCCATTGCTGTGGGTTCGTGGAGCCGTTGCTTGAAGACATGATCGAGACCGGGGCAGCAGCTTGGACGTCAGCACAGCCTTGTAACGACTTGGCAGGAATCATTCGCAAATACGATGACCGCTTCACCGTTATCGGCGGGTTTGATTCGAACGGCCCTGCAGGGTTGGCCGATGCCGACGACGAGACGATCGTCGCCGATGTCGTGCGCTGCTTCGATGAATACGCTAACGCCGACAACGGTCGCGGTTATATCTTCTGGGGGTTCCGCATGCCTAATTCTACTGATCCTGCGGATAAAGCCCGCGAGAACGGCCGTGTATACGCCGCTGCCATCAAGATTGCGAAAGAGAGAAGCGCTTCACGTAGGAAAAGCGTCCTCTAAAGGCAGCGGTCAGGCCAACCCGTTTAGTGGGTTGGCCTGGTGTTTCGTGGCGGGATGTACGAGACTTGAACTCGCGACCCCCGACGTGACAGCGGTATAGCCGCATGGCGAAATATGTAAAAGTGCAGGTCAATAGGGCAATCCGCGCCAAGCCAATCGCGCAGTTTTAGCCAGTTTTAGGCACTTTTCGCTGCTGG
>SUUI01000010.1 GCA_015062605.1 Eggerthellaceae bacterium
CGATCATGACCGCACAGGTCTCGGGAAGGTCACATGCCGCTTCAAGAGCGACAACATCATTTGCGGGAATGTGCATGAAGCCGGGCGTCAGGGGCTTGAATAGCCCATGGAAATGATCCTGCCCCGTCGCCGCAAGCGTCGTGAGCGTACGCCCATGGAAGCTGTTTTCCAACGTGATGATGGTTGAAGGAGGCTGACCGCCTTCCGGATGTGCCGCATTCCATTTATCAGACGCGTATTTACGCGCCACTTTTATGGCGCATTCATTCGCTTCAGCACCTGAATTGCCGAAGAAGACCTTTCCCGCACCCGTACGGTCGCATAAGGCCTTCGCGAGCTTCGCGCACGGCTCCGTGAAATAGAGATTGCTCGTATGCTGTACCATACCAAGCTGGTCTGAAACCGCCTGGCACCATACGGGATCCGCATAACCGAAAGCATTCACGCCGATGCCTGCGCCCATATCGATATAGGTGCGTCCATCGGCACTAAGCGCGAGGGCTCCTTTGCCGCTTACTATTTCCACAGGGAAGCGCGCATAGGCATGCGCGACATACGCCTCATCTGTTTGTGCTATCTCTGACATGGGGGCTATCCTTTCATGTAGTCGATTCGCCTATGAGCCCCGCACCATGGTGCCGGCGCCCTCATCGGTGAACAGCTCCATGAGCAGCGCATGGGGAACGCGCCCATCGATGATGGTGACGCTTTTGACCCCTTGCGTGATGGCGCTGATGCAGCACTCCAGCTTCGGGACCATGCCTCCACTCACGATATCGCTTTGCACGAGCTTGCGTGCCTCATCGAGAGAGATCTCGGGGATGAGCGTATCGGGATCGTTCTTATCGAGCAGAACGCCATCGATGTCGGTCATCATAATCAGACGCTCGGCACCAAGCGCACCCGCGATCGCTGCAGCGGCGGTATCGCCGTTGATGTTGAGCGTGTTGCCATTCGCATCGCCGGCAACCGTGCTGATCACGGGAATATAGCCGGTATCGAGCAAATCGAGCACTGGTTGGATGTTCACACCGACGATGTCACCGACAAGCCCAAGGCGCTCATCATGCACCTCTGCAAGGATCATCCTGCCATCGAGGCCGCTGATGCCCATCGCTTGGCCACCGTGTGTTTGAAGCAGGCTCACGAGCGTTTTGTTGATCTTTCCCGCAAGGACCATCTGGGCGATCTCGACGGTCTCTTGATCGGTCACGCGCAGACCGTCGACGAACAGCGTCTCCTTGCCCAGCCGCTTCATCATGTAGCTGATCTCAGGACCTCCGCCATGAACAAGCACGACGCGCACGCCGACAAGCGACATCAACACGATATCGCTCATGACCTGTTGCTTGACCTCATCATCGACCATGGCATTACCACCATATTTGATGACAACGACTTTGCCGTCGTATTGCTGCATAAGCGGAAGGGCTTGCGTGAGCACCTCAGCGCGTTGCGCGTTCGTGAACCGTGCCGCTTCTCTTGCATTATCCGCTATGTTCTCTTTCATGATGATCCTTTGCTTTGGAACGTGGGCCTCTTCTATCCGGGGAAAGCACCGCTTTCCCGCTATCTTACAAATCAGGTTCTGTAATCCCCGTTGATCTTTACGTAATCGTAGGTTAAATCGCACCCCCAAGCCGTTGCGGTTCCGTCTCCATCCTTAAGATTGACGATGATATCGATTTCGTCTTCGAGGAGGATCTCCTTGGCGATATCCTCGTCGAACGGAACACCTGAACCATCGCGGCATACGGCTATTCTGCCCTTTGTGCTTTCAAGGTCGACATCGACCTTATCGATATCAACCTCTGCACCGCAATAGCCGATGGCACAAAGAATGCGGCCCCAATTCGCATCGGCGCCAAAGAAGGCTGCCTTCACCAAACTCGAGCAGATGATTGCTTTCGCCACCGTCCGAGCGATATCCTTTTCGCGCGCTCCTGAAACCATGCTGGTCAAGAGTCTCGTCGCACCTTCGCCATCATGCGCGATCATGCGACAAAGCGCCTGCGTTACATGCGCAAGCGCTTCTTTGAAGATGTCAAGCGCAGGAGATGCCTCCATAATGGGCGCATTGCCCGCCTCGCCGTTCGCGAGAACAACCACCATGTCGTTTGTGGACGTATCGCCATCGACGCTGACCATATTGAAGCTATCTTGGACATCGCCAACGAGAACCTCATGCAAAAGCTCCGCGTCGATGGCCACGTCGGTCGTTATGAACACGAGCATCGTCGCCATGTTGGGATGGATCATGCCGCTACCCTTTGCGATACCACCGACATGGCAGACAACCTGTGAACCATCGATTGACGGAAGCTCGAATGAGACAGCGAACTGTTTCTCGACGGTGTCGGTCGTCATGATACCCTGTTCTGCTGCCGTGCTTCCCTCTTCGCTCGCCTGCAGTCCCGATGCGAGCGCAGGCATCGCCTTCGCAATCGGATCGACGCAGAGCGGCTGACCGATAACGCCCGTTGATGCCACTACGATGTCCTTAGCCGAAAAACCCAGTTCGGCCGCGGCGATCTCGCTCATCTTCTGGGCAATGTCGTAACCGTCGGCATTGCAGGTATTCGCATTGCCGCTGTTGCAGATGATCGCCCTCGCACCTCCATCAGCGATATGCTCGGCTGTGACGATGAGCGGGGCGCCCTTCACCTTATTCGTGGTATAGACGGCCGCAGCGCTCGCGGGCTTCTCGGAGGTGCTGACGATAAGCGCCAGATCGCGCGCATCATGCCCCACGCGAATACCGCAATGAACGCCATTCGCCGCAAAGCCCGCTGCTGCGCACACACCACCAGGAATCGTTTTCATCATCTGCACTCCTCTACCGTAATTCAAGCCCGGTCGCCTCCGGCAAGCCGAGCACTATGTTCATGTTCTGGATAGCTGCGCCCGATGCGCCCTTTCCCAGATTATCGAAACGCGAGACGAGCAGGATGCGCTCGTCATTGCCTTCGACCGTAACCTGCATCGTATCGCAATCCGCCCAAGCGTTCGCCGCTAAGAAGCCTTCTTCGTCCGCCTTCTCCACGAAAGAAACAACGCCGCCAGCTGACTGAGCATAGGCATCCTGATAGGCTTCGCGAATCGCCTTGATTCCTCCATCGACCTGGTCGGCGAACAACGGAACAACGACCTCCATGCCAACCAGATAGTCCGAAACGATCGGGCAGAATACCGGGTCGGCCAAAAGCCCGCTGATCTTCGCCATCTCGGGAAGGTGCTTGTGATTCTGCGTAAGCCCGTACATGCGCGGGGCATCGAGCAGGGCCTCACGACCATCGGCTTCATACTGCGCGATCATCTTCTTGCCCCCTCCGGAATAACCGGTGAGCGAGAAGCACGACAGATGCGCATCAGCGGAAAGCACGCCGCTCGCAACTAGAGGTTGAACGAGCGCGATGAATCCGCTTGCATGGCAACCGGGGTTGGCGATGCGCTTCGACGTTGCGATGCGCTCACGATATCCCTTCAGTTCGGGAAATCCATACGCCCATCCTTCTTTCGTGCGATGAGCGGTAGAGGTATCGATGATAACCGTATCGGGATTGGAAACCAGGCTCACCGCTTCAATTGCTGCTTGATCCGGCAAGCAGAGAAACGCAACGTCGGCGGCGTTCAGGTACTCCGCACGTACAGAAGCATCCTTACGTGCTTCATCCGGAATATGCAGCAACTCGATGTCCTGCCTGCCGCTTAATCTCTCATGAATCCGCAATCCTGTAGTACCAGCAGCTCCATCGATAAATACTTTTGCCATTTAACTTTCCTTTTTTTGCATATTATATATAATAATTATCATTATTTTGTATATTTTATAAATTATGATTCATTATAATACGAAACCGGACTCCTTGGAAGCGTCCGTCCGTGAGCGGCACGTGGCGTACCGCATCCGCACATCACCCTCAACCGACAAATATGAGCCCTAGATGATAGATCACGAAGCACACCACGTATGCCAGCACTAATTGCATGACCACGATGCCGATTGCCTGGATGGTCGAATCGAGCTCCTTGCGCGTTGCCGCAAACGTCGCTAAGCAGGGAACGTATAGAAGGATGAACACAAGGAACACGAATGCTGTCAGCGGAGTGAATATGGTCGACAGAGCAGCCGCGATGGTCAAGCCTGACCCGATTAGGGGACCCATCAAGACCGTCAGCGTCGAAACGATCGCCTCTTTGGCAGCCAAGCCAGCCAACAGAGCCGTCGTCGCCTCCCACGAATCCAATCCGATTGGTTGGAAGATGAACGAGATCTGCGTGCCAATGGCAGCCAAGATGCTTTGCGAGCTATCGGAAACGGGATTGAAGGTCATATCGATGTTCTGCAAAACCCAGATGACGACGGTACCCAAGAAGATGATGGTAAACGCCTTCTTGACGAACTCCTTCGCGTTATCCCACATATGGCGCACCACATCACTCAAAGCCGGCCATCGATATGCTGGAAGCTCCATCACATACATCATCGCATCGCCCTTAAAAAGCGTGCGGCTCAAAACGAATCCAAGAAGAATCGCCACCACGATGCCGAGCACGTACAAAGAGATCATCACAAGCGTCGCTTTCGTCCCGAAGAACGCCGCTGTGATCATGCCGTATACGGGAAGCTTAGCGCTGCACGACATGAAGGGAGTTAGAAGAATCGTGAGCTTGCGGTCGCGTTCACTTGGCAGCGTACGCGTCGCCATGATGGCGGGAACGTTGCATCCGAAACCCACGATGAGCGGAGCGAAGCTTCGACCGGATAAGCCTATTTTGCGCAAGAGCTTGTCCATGACAAAAGCAACACGCGTCATATACCCGCTGTCTTCCAAAAAGGACAAGAAGAAGAACAGGACCATAATGATCGGCAAAAACGACAGCACGCTGCACACACCTGCCCAAATGCCGTTGATGACCAGGTCATATACCCAGTGGTTCACACCAACGCCGAGCAAGAATTCTCCGAAAGCACCTCCCGACCAGTCGAAAAGGCCCTCGAGCGCCTCCTGAAGCGGGCCGCCTATTACGCTGAATGTCAACCAGAATACCAAGGCCATGATGCACAGATAGATAGGAATGCCCCATACCCGATGCGTGAGCACTCTGTCGATCTTTTGCGAACGCTGCTGTTCGCGGCTCGTCTCCACACGGCTAGCGCAACGGGCGCACAGATCGTCGACGAACGCATAGCGTTCCTTCGCCATCACAGTCTCGCTCGCCAAGCCGCTGTCCTTCTCCAAATGGTCGATGATATGGGCTATGACATGGAGATCCTCTTGTTCAACGTCGAGTTGCGTCAGTATCGCCTCGTCATGCTCGATGACCTTCTCGGCCGCATAGCGCACGGGCATGCCGACCTGCGCAGCAGGAACCTCAAGAATATGGCACACCGAATGGATTGCCTTATGGAGATCACCCGAGCAGAAGTCGATGCGGCGTTCTAAAAGAGGGTGGTCCATTAGCGCGGCGACCTGCTCGAGCAGCGCCGTGATGCCTTGCTGCTTCGTTGCCGATATCGGAACGACGGGCACGCCGAGTTCTCGTTCCAGCTCGACCGTATCGATCGTCACGCCATTGCTGGTCGCCTCATCGATCATGTTGAGCGCGATGATGGTAGGCATGTTGAGTTCGAGAAGCTGCAGAGCCAGATAAAGACCCATTTCGATGTTGCCCGCATCAATGACATCGATAAGGAAATTTGGAGTATCTTGAGAACCGCGACGAAGCGTCAAGCTTGCCAAAGCATCCTTTTCCTCGGTGCTATATGCGTTTAGAGAACTCAGACCCGGCATGTCGATGATGCGCACTGAGGTCTTTTCGAACAGATGCACATAGCTACCCTTAAGGGCGCCCCATTGCAGATGCGTTGTCACACCAGGGTAATTCCCAACGTGAACCTTTTGGCCAGTCAGCGCATTGAAAAGCGCTGATTTGCCACTGTTCTTGTTGCCGACGAGGGCTATGCGCAATTCGTGGTCTTGCATTGGCTTCATCTTCTCTTACGTGCCCTCATCATGCAAGGTTGCAGCAATCTCGTGTTTTTGCGTATACGCCCATCATGCGTCTTCCTCCTGCTTCACCACGATAAGCGCTGCTTCCGCCTTGCGCAGCGTGAGCACGTAGCTGCGCACGCCTACTTCGATCGGGTCCCCCATCGGGGCGATCTTACGAACTGTCACTTTGGTTTGGGGAACCAAGCCGACATCCAAAAGCTTCATACGTTGGATGCGCTCCCCTACGATATCCTCGATTACGGCGGTTTGGCCGACTGCTAAATCAGTCAAGGTCATAGGATGCTTCCTTTACATCGCACGAAGCGCACAGATACTTCGCGTCTCTAGAACTCGGAGATGTGCATGCATGGGAACACGAGCATGCGCATGCGCCCACGCCTTCACCCGAACGCGTAGCTCGTCCAAGCCAAAGGGAACGCACTGCGAAAAACACGCAAAGGGCGACTATGAGAATGACGATGATGCTCGGCATCCGAATTGAAGCCTCCCCTCTTCGTTCGAATGCTCAGGAGCTGCCGGATTGCGGCAGCCCCTCTATCATGCATGGTTCTTATTTAGGTTTTACGGGACGCTTGACCTTCTTCTGGCCATGCGTACTCTTGTTCTTCGTTTTACGCGGTTGGTTCGCAGTTGCACCACGTGGTGCATCCGGTTGCTCGCTTACGACGGCGACGGTTGCGCTTAGCGCATCGTCGACACTGGATGAAGCGTCCACACCAGCCGCCGATGAGGCAGCGGGCAGCGCCTGCTGAGCCTTAAGCTCCATAGCGCCGCACAGCGGACGATCATACTGGAAGATGGTGATATCGTCGCCATACTTGCGACGGAGTCTCTTGAACTTCTGCTCACGTTCCTTCCACCACGAGAACAGAGGCGTCGCGATAGCGATTGAGGAGTAGGAACCGCAGATTAAGCCGATGGCCATGGCGAACGCGAAGTCCTTCAAAGTCTCCCCGCCGAAAATCAACATGAACACAACCGGGATAAGCGAGGTCAAAGTCGTGTTGATGGTGCGCAGGAACACCTGGTTGATGGAATGGTTCGCCATCGAGATGAACGTGACCTTCGGCGAATCGCCCTGCATATTGTCGTTGATTCGATGGAACACGACCACGGTGTCATAGAGCGAGTAGCCCAAGATGGTCAGAAGAGCAGCGATGGTGTTCGGGTTGACCTCGCGCCCGACAAGCGCGTAAATGCCCAACACGATGATCAAGTCGTGCAGCAGTGCGACGATCGCCATCACGCCCATCTTGAATTCGAAGCGGATGCCGATGTAGATGATGATGAGCACAAGGCTGACCAAGAACGCAATCAGCGAGCTTCTCACAACGCTCGAACCCCAGTCGGGACCGATGGTGGTCACCTCGAAGCTATCGGTTGACCAGCCGAATGTCGAAGCAACCTTGTTCGCAGTCGCCGCAGCATCCTCAGCGCTCGTCGTAGTCGTACGGACCAGGAAGCCCTCTTCGCCGCTCGTCTGCGTCGTCTGAATGACGGCATTGTCTTCGCCTGCCTCTGCGAACGCATCACGCAGCTGCTCGGTGGTCACATCGCCCGTGTCGAAGAACGTGATCGACGTACCGCCAACGAACTCGATGCCGAGATTCAAACCGCGGATAGCAAAAACCGCGAAGGAGAGCACGACGCACACAGCAGCGATGATGAGAAGAATCTTGCGATAACCCATGAAATTGATATCACGCTTGATGAAGCGGCCCTTGATCTTGCCGGCGGCAAGCGTCGCTGCATCATAGAGAGTGCTCGTACGTGGCGCTTCTGTGGCATCGGAATCGATTTCGGGATAATCATCGAGCGTGCCATCTTCGAGTGCTGCGGTATACGAACCGTTGTAGATCTCAACGGCATCCTGGCAATCCTTGATATCCCAGAATCCCGGGTTCTTCTCGATTGCACGCGGAGCGAGCAAACGGATGATAGGCGCCTTGAACAGAAGCATCATCGCGATATCGCAGAAGATGCCGAGCGCAAGCGTCAAACCGAAGCCCTTGACCGAGGCACTTGCCAAGAAGAAGAGGCACAATGCCGAGACCAGCGTGACCAAGTCCGCATCGATCGAGGTCATGATGGCGTGACGCACACCGGAAATGGATGCAGCACGCACGGTACGACCCATGCGGATCTCCTCACGGAAACGCTCGAGCGTCAGAATCGATGAGTCAGCAGCCATACCGATGGTCAATACGATACCCGCAATGCCTGCAAGTGACAGGCTGAACAATCCGAATCGGCTCAGCAGTGCAAGGATGCCGAGGTACAGAACCGCGAACACAACCATGGCTGCCGCAGTGATGATACCCAAGCCCTTGTAGAAGAAGAGCAGATACAGCATAACGACGATGAGTCCGATAATCGCGACGAGCAAGCCCGCACGCAAGGCATCCTGCCCGAGCGTCGGACCTACGACCTGGCTTTGCGCATATTCGAAGCTCACGGGCAGCGAACCGCTTTCCAGAACCGTCTGAAGGCTCTTCGCCTCTTCAAGCGTGTAATTGCCCGTAATCGACACGTCTCCGCTCGGAATCTCGCCCTGCACGGCAGGAGCAGATTGGACGATGCCGTCTAGGATGATGACGATCAGACCATGCGTTGGAGCAAGATCAGCGGTCGCCTCCGCGAAAGCCGCAGTACCTGCGGAATCAAGTTTGAGGTTTACAGAGTAGTCAGTACCCGTCTCGGAAGCCTTGCCCACGTTGACGGTATTGATGTTCTCGCCCGTGATGAGAGGTTCGTACGTGCCTGGCATTACTTCTAGTTTGACGGTCTGCTCTGTTGGGAACTGATTGCCGAATTCATCAGTGATCACGATATTCGAACCGTATTGGCCGGATTGGATCTTGCTTACCACATCCGGGTCGGTGAACGAATCCAGGCGGGCGAACTCGAGCTTGCCCGTCTTGCCGATCGTTGCGAGTGCCTCTTGCGTGTCGCTCATGCCAGGGATCTGCACGAGGATTTGATTCTCGCCCTGCAACTGCACGGTTGCCTCGCTCGCACCGAGAAGGTTAACGCGCGTCTCGATGATAGCGCGAGATTTCTCCATCTCCTCGCTGGAGATATCGGATCCGTCGGAATTCTTCGCCTCGAGCACGACCGAGAGTCCACCTTGGATGTCAAGACCTTGGTTAATGGTCTTCGCAGGCGGCATGAATAAAATGACGGAGATGATGACCAGCACCGTGGTTGCAATGAGCAGCCACATGTTGCGTCGATCAGCATTCATCGGCTTTTTCTTCTCGTTGCGCTTCTTCTGACGCTGCTTTGCGAACGATGGTTTGGAGCTCTTGGTTTCTACGCGAAGGCCGGAAGCGCCCAATCCACCGATGTCGTCGGTCGGCGCGCTCGAATTGCCTTTTCGTTGCCATACTTCTTGGTTGGGCGTCTCTGCCATGGACGCACTCCTTTATTTCTTGCATTGGTACACAGGTTCACGCTTATTTACGCCCTGTGCGCTTCAAGGGTTTTCCCTCGAAAGTGCGCATATGACGTGCGTTTTTCCAAACGTTTATTGTGCCACATTTTTCAGATAAAGAGAGCGCGAACGGTCGAATGTGCCGATTTATCCTCGTTAAAGACTGATTAGTTATCACCTATGGCTTAGGATGCGCCCAGAGTATCCGACAAGGAAGCATCGTCAACGTTGCGCAAGGAGCGTAAGACCTTACGTTTGCGCGCCTGTTTCTCCGCATAAGCCTGCTTGTCCATTTTGCGCTGCTTGACCTGCGCGAGCTCGTCTGCGTGCGCAATCTCCCATGCTTTTTTTTCTTGCGCTCGACGCGCTTTCTCCTCTTGGCGCTTCCGTTTGCGCTCCTCGCGCTCTTCCTTCGCCTCGCCGTCTGAGAAACGGCAGCCGCAGTAATTCTGGCGATACATCCCAAGCTCGCGGCTCCGCCTCGTCGCCTCCGCGTAATTCGGACGGAAATCCCTGAACTCGGCTTCAAGTCCCCACATCTTCGCCGCTCGCTCAAGCTCTTGCGCGATGATGTCGGTATATTGATAGGGGCTGACACTCAATGTCGTCGACAGGCAATCGTAACCATGTGCATGCGCGAATGCAGCTGACTGCTCGAAACGCAGGCGATAGCACGCGCGGCATCTCGCCTCATGCGGATTGTCTTCTGCGCAGTCGTGCGAGCGCAACGCGGAGGCGATGGTTCTCTCCCAATTCGATGGGTCGTAATCGCCTTCGGAGACAGGCAGGTCCTGCGTTACCGCCCACGTCTTCAGCGTATCAAGGCGCTTGGCGTATTCGCCATCCGGATGGATGTTCGAATTGGCGTAATACACTGTAAGCGTATGCCCATCCGCTGCAAGCAGCCGCGATGGCTCGAGCGTGCACGGTCCGCAACATGCATGAAGCAAGGTCAGCGGTCCTGTATGCGGCTGGATGAGCGTCATGAAACCTGCCCTTACCCCATCATCGGATGAACATCGCATCGCCGAACGAGAGCATGCGATAGCGAGACTGAATGGCATGCCTGTATGCAGCCATGATGTTTTCGCGTGTGGAGAATGCGCTTACGAGCATCATGAGCGTGGAACGCGGAACATGGAAATTCGTGATCAGCGCATCCACGACCTTAAATGAATAGCCGGGAAGAATATAAAGGCTAGTCGCCTCGCTGTTGCGCGCACGCACGCAGCCGAGCTCTTCATCCCATGCGCTCTCGAGGCTTCTCACACTCGTGGTTCCCACCGCGATGACACGGCCTCCGCGCTCCTTGCACGCTTGGATGGCATCGATCGTCGCCTGCGGAACCGTATAGTATTCGGTATGGATGATGTGGGACAAAGGATCGTCCTCATCGACGATGCGGAACGTATCGAGACCGACTTCAAGCTCCACCGTGCTCCACGCAACCCCCATATCCATGATTTTCCCGATGAGCTCAGGCGTAAAATGCAACCCCGCCGTCGGGGCAGCAGCCGAGGCCTCGCGCTGCGAGTACACCGTTTGGTAAAGCTCTTCGTCTCCCGCATAATCCTTGATATACGGGGGAAGCGGTGTATGGCCTACCGCATGCAGCGCCGCATCCATACTCGGAAGCGGCGTGAACAAGCGGGCAAGCCGCTCCCCCTTCTGCCCAGAACGCGACCAATCCGCGATCTGCGCCGAAAGCACGACTTTCCCCTCTCCATCGGTGAAATCGATTCGGGGAGCGCATGCGGGATCGCTTGCAGGCTTAAGCCTCTTACCTGGACGAACAAGCACTTCCCAATAGCTGATTTGATTAATGGAGTCAGCCTTATCCGTACCTTGCTCGATACCGGGATAATCAGCATCTCTTGCCGCGAACGATTGACGGAGCAAGAACACTTCCGCGGATCCGCCCGTGCCATGCTTTTGCCCGAGCAATCGCGCTGGCATGACGCGCGTCTCGTTCGCAACAAGCAGATCTCCCGGACACAGCTCGTCGATAATCTGGTTGAAGATGCGGTCTGAAACTGCTCCGGTATTCCTATCCATCACGAGCAGACGGCACGCATCGCGTGGCACCATAGGCTCTTGGGCGATAAGCTCATTGGGAAGTTCGTAATCGAAATCACTCGTTTTCATGTGGCACATGATACACCTCTTTTGACAACGCGCACGATGCCGTATGCGAAGCGGCGGACAATCCCTATGTATTGAATAAAAAAGAATCCGCCATAACGGCGGATCCGGGTAACGCTTTTATGTGGTTCTAACTACAGCTTCACAACATTGCTTGCCTGAAGCTTGCCGTTCTGACCCGTGGTAACTTCAAACGAGACCGCCTGACCCTCATCGAG
Source organism: Eggerthellaceae bacterium (assembly GCA_015062605.1). Lineage (GTDB taxonomy): Bacteria > Actinomycetota > Coriobacteriia > Coriobacteriales > Eggerthellaceae > SIG42. The sequence continues at coordinate 11,811 of SUUI01000010.1, forward strand.
TGTCTTGAAGCCCTCCATTTGAATCTCTGAGAAATGTACGAACAGATCATCGCCGTCTGGGCGAGAGATGAATCCGTAACCCTTCTCAGGGTTAAACCATTTAACGGTGCCTTCCGCCATTCTTTCCTCTTTCCTCCCCTATACAGGGTAAAACAACACCAAACCCCAATTCATGCCTTTTGCAAAAAGGCACTCGTAGACTATACGCTAACATGTATTCATTTTTAATGTAAATTGCCAAATTTTTTTATTCGTAACATGAATAATCCCAGATGAATACCCACTTTCGTACATATTGGGGTGTATCATCGCCGCAGCGCTCGTATTCCTGTCAGATACTCATCGCTCACCTGGATGCCGCACGCATCTCTCAAAGGCGCGCTCATGAGCACGCGGAGGCATCGCGCGTGGACATCGTCGCTTCGTTTCGTGTAAAATGACCGCTGCCAACGCGCGAGCGCGCGAAGGACGGGTGTGCGCAAAAAACGATATATCGCGGCACCGACGAAGCGACATCAGAAAGAGGCGAACCTCGAACATGGGCAAGGACATCAAGAAAATCGTATTGGCATATTCCGGTGGCTTGGATACCTCCATCATCATCCCTTGGTTGAAAGAGAACTATAACGATCCTGAGATCATCGCGGTATCGGGCAACGTCGGTCAAGCCGACGAGCTCGAAGGCCTTGAAGAAAAGGCGCTTGCCACAGGTGCGAGCAAGCTCATCGTGGCTGACCTGGTCGACGAGATGGTCGACGAGATCATCATCCCGTCCCTCAAGATGGGTGCGAAATATGAGAAGTACCTCCTTGGTACGGCGTTCGCACGTCCCGTCATCGGCAAGAAACTCGCAGAGATCGCACTTGCTGAAGGTGCCGATGCAGTATGCCATGGCGCAACCGGCAAGGGCAACGACCAAGTACGTTTCGAGCTCGCCATCAAACGCTTTGCGCCAGGCATGAAAATCATCGCCCCATGGCGCGAGTGGGACATCAAATCCCGCGATGAGGAGATCGATTACGCGGAAGCGCATAATGTGCCTCTGAAGATCTCCCGTGAAACCAATTATTCCAAGGATAAGAACCTGTGGCATTTAAGCCATGAGGGCCTCGATCTGGAAGATCCCGCGAACGAGCCGAATTACGAGAAGCCGGGCTTCTTGGAAATGGGCGTGAGCCCCTTAGATGCCCCTGATGAGCCCACCTACATCACGCTTGATTTCGAGCAGGGTGCACCCGTTGCATTCAACGGAGAGCGCATGAAGGCAAGCGAAATCATCCTGCGCCTCAATAAGGTCGGCGGTGCAAACGGAATCGGCATCATCGACATCGTTGAGAACCGCCTCATCGGCATGAAGGATCGCGGCGTGTACGAGACCCCTGGCGGAACGATCCTGTACTTCGCACATGAGCAGCTCGAGATGCTCACCGTGGACAAAGAGACCTTGCATGTCAAGCAGAAGCTCGCCGTTGATTACGCTGATCTGATTTACAACGGCAAGTGGTATAGCCCGCTTCAGGAAGCGCTCACCGCATTCGCGAACAAGAGCAACGAGTACGTTACCGGCACGGTGCGCCTGAAGCTGTACAAGGGCAACATCATCCCCGCTGGCACGACGAGCCCCTATTCGCTGTATTCCGAAGACCTGGTCACATTCGGTGAGAGCGACTACGACCAGAACCAGGCGGAGGGGTTCATCAACCTTTGGGGTTTGCCGACCATGGTGCAAGCGCTACGTGAGCAAGGAAAGCTGTAGGCGATTCTGCTTCATACATCGATTGGATGGATGCGACCGGATACGGCCGCATCTTTTTTAACGAGCCATCTTATGCTTGACGTTAGTCCATTCATGCTCGAGGAAATCGCGCCCGCGGAAATCGACGCGTTTCTCATACACGTTGACCTGTATCCCGAAGGCGCCACTGTACCCGCCCCCGTAAACGCTTGCCGGCGCCCAAACCTGACCAGTTGCCACAGCCCCGTCGTTCACGTACAGCGCCCCTTCGGGATTCGGGCGCTTGATGTCGGGATACGCATGTGAATGCCCGCTGAAATAGGTGGCATGGGGATACCGCTCCAATATCGATGCGAGCTCATCGTTGTCATACAGGGAATTGCGCCAGCCCCAGCTTCCCTCCATGGAACCATGTATCGTGTTCTGCAGCGGCTCATGGCAAAAGACGAATGAGAGCTGACCTACTTCTTCATCGGCAGCGAGCAGGTCGTCAAGCCATGCCATCTGCTTCGGCGTGAAATTGAAGGCAACGCAACGGTCTGACCACGCATCGGGACCGAGCATTATAAAATGCAGGTCGTCGACGTATCGGTCGTAATAGACCTCGGATAGGCCGGCTTCCTTCAAGAAAAGGAGAAGCTGGTCGCTTCGGTATTCCTCATCGATGGGACCAGTATCGTCACCGTATGAGTACATCTGCTCATGATTGCCCATGACCTTGATGAAATCTCTATCGAAATCGTAACCCTTCTCCTCGCACAGGCTCCGTATTAGATCGTACTCCTCCTGTATCCCGGAATTCACGATATCACCTACAATCACGATGGTGCTCGGCTGGGTTTCGAGCGAGGAGATGTCGGAAAGCATGGTGCGGAAATGGTTGCAATTGCGCTCGGAATCTGCGGTGATGTGCGTATCGCTCACGACAAAGAACGAACTTACGAGTGCTCCCGAATCAGATTCGAAAAGGGAGCATGAAGAGAGGAAAGAGAGCGCAGCACCGCCAGCCGCTAACGCGGACAGCCTCAGAAACGCGCGGCGAGACATCATGTTCATGAGGTCCCCTTTCATGCTGACGCACAAAACCAAGCGCTTGAAGGATGCGGGAAAGCATGCAACCCGAAACGATGCAAGAGCGAATTGACGGCGGAAAGCTCAATCGCTTCCTGCGCAGTTGAAGCAATTCAAGTATAAAACGCCAATTGCGATTCGGCAAACACCTTGAAGGGAGCGCGGGTTCAAAGACAGAGGGAAAGCACGCTATTTACGAGTTTGCGAGCTGGGAGATCTCTTCTTCCTGAGAATCCAAGAATGCCTCCATGTCTGCTTCGGAATAGACCTCTGGAAGCGTGATTCCATATGCAAAGGCAACGGCGCGTGCTTGCTTTTCGCGAAGCTGCGCCAAAGCAGGCTCGTTCGCTTTCCTCAAATACAACGATGACATGAGCAAGCTGTGCGCGATGTATCCGGTTAAATGCGGATCGGTGCCTGAGACCTGCATGATGCCCACCATGGATTCCGGTGCCAAACCTAAAAGGATGCCCCCATCGATATCAGTGGCCTCACCGATGGCGGCCTCGAGCATCTCCGCAGCAGCGCGAGGATCATGCTGGCCGTTCGACTTCTGCAGGCTCAATCGAATCGCCTCGGCGAATTGCAAGATCATACGCATGAGATAGTCTTGTTGAAGCATGTGTTTATGCCACTTTCCCTATGAAAGACGCTGCGGTCTTTACGACGGCATCGGTATCCCCAGGTGCTCAAACGCGCGCTCAGTTGCCTGACGACCCTTAGGCGTGCGCATGATGAGGCCTTGCTGCAGCAGATACGGCTCGTAGACGTCCTCGAGCGTACCTGCATCTTCCGAAAGCGCGCTCGCCAATGTCGAAAGGCCGACCGGCTTGCCCCCGAAACGCACCGCAAGGAATTCGAGGATGCGATTATCGGTCGCATCGAGACCGAGCGAATCGACTTCGAAGAACTCGAGCGCCTCTTTTGCGACCTTTTTGGTGATCTCCCCATCCCCACGAACCTGTGCCCAATCGCGTACGCGCTTGAGCAAGCGATTCGCCAAACGGGGCGTGCCGCGTCCACGCTTGGCGATCTCTAGAGCGCCTTCCTTATCGATGGAGACACCGAGAATCGACGCGGAACGCGTGATGATGGCCGCCAGCTCTTCCGCTGAATAATACTGCAGGCGGAATGCGATGCCGAAGCGGTCGCGCAACGGACCAGTCAGAAGACCCGTACGCGTCGTTGCGCCGATAAGCGTGAAATGCGGTAGATCGAGCCTGATCGAGCGGGCGGCGGGTCCTTTGCCGACGACGATGTCAAGCACGAAATCCTCGAGTGCTGGATACAGCACTTCCTCAACCATGCGGTTGAGGCGATGGATTTCGTCGATGAAGAGCACGTCTCCCTCCTCAAGGTTCGTCAGAATCGCGGCGAGATCGCCCGTGCGCTCAATCGCGGGACCGGAGGTGGTGCGGATGTTCGAGCCCAGCTCGTTAGCGACTACGGAAGCCAACGTGGTCTTCCCTAGGCCCGGAGGCCCCGAGAAGAGGATATGGTCGAGCGTGTCATTACGTTGTTGGGCGGCCTGGATGAGAATCGTCAGCGAATCCTTCACTTTGGTCTGGCCCAGATAGTCATCCAGATAGCGTGGACGCAGGCTGTGCTCGAGCGCGAGATCGTCTTCAGTAAGCTGAGGCGTTAGAGGATGAGCATGCGTACTGTTTCCATTATCGAGCGACCCGCGCTTAGCACCCGCCGAAGCGCTTGCCCAATCACTCGCCTGAAACATCATGCCCTCTATGTTCACATCGGTTCCCATACTCATCCTATTCTATACCTGCGAACCCAATCGCTTGAGCGCGTATTGCAATATGGTGCTCTCTGAAGCGCCCTCGGGTGCGCCAGAAAGCGCGAGCTCTGCTTCCGCTGATGTGAATCCCATGCTGAGCAGCGCATCGGTGATGCCTTTGAGCGCACTGCTTTGGGAAGACGTACCTGTATCCGATGCGCCCGAAGATGCATCACCCAAAAGGCCATCCATGCCCCCATCGATCACGCCCTTGAGCTCGAGGATAATGCGTTGAGCCATCTTCTTTCCAACGCCGGGTATCTTGGAAATACGCGTGACATCCTGTGCGGCAATAGCGGCCACGAGCTCGGACGGACTATAGAACGATAACGCTGCAAGCGCAAGTTTCGGGCCGATGCCTGACACACCGATCAGCTCTTCGAACAGAGCCTTCTCTTCTAAGGAGAGGAATCCGAAGAGGCTCATTCCGTCTTCACGAACCTGAAGATACGTCATGACCTGGACTTGTGAGCCGATTTCCGGGAGCGCGGCGATACTCGTCTGGGGCATCAACACCTCGAATCCCACGCCGTTCACGTCCAGATAGATGGACGAGGGTCTCCGAGCAGCCAAAACGCCGTTCAAGAATGCTATCACTTCGGTTTCCTTTCTGCGCTATCGGGCGCCCATCGCACGCGAGACCGCTTGCTCGTAACGCTGCTGAACATGGACTTGCCCATCATGCGTGATAAAACAGATGGCAGCCGCCAAAGCATCGGCAGCGTGATCGGGTTTGGGAGGTTCGGGCAGAGAGAGGAGATGCTTGACCATGTACTGGACCTGATCCTTAGTAGCATGACCCTGCCCCACCACGGATGCCTTGATTTGATTCGGTGTGAACTCGCCGACTTGCAAGCCCGCGGCAGCACACGGCACCAATGCCGCGCCACGAGCCTGCCCTGTTGCAAACGCAGCAGTGATGTTTTCACCGAACCACACCGTTTCGATACCGAGACATGTCGGGTTGAACCGTTCGATGACGGCGCTGATCTGCTGCGAGATCTTCAGGAGCCTCTGCTCGAGCGGGACATCGGTTTGCGTCGTGACGCATCCGTATGCAACGCACGACATGCGGGGACCGTCTTGATAGACGACTCCCCAACCCGTGTGCGCAAGACCAGGGTCGATGCCCAAAATGGTGCGGCACACTCGCTCGCCCACGCAGCGCTCCCTTCCATTCGAACTATTACAAACATTTGTTCGCTGATATAGTATCACACCCGAACATCCTGTGCGACACTTTTTAGCCCGACCATCACTTTTTATACAAAAAGGCGCGCCGACCAAACATCGGCGCGCCTTCCTCTCAGTATTATCGAATCGCTTTAATCCTCTTCAAGTGCTGCAGCGATCTCGTCCGTCATGTCCATGGTGTGATAGACGTTCTGCAAATCCTCGAGCGCCTCGAGGTTATCGATGAGGCGCATGACCTTCTTGGCATCGGAGACCTCAACGGCAGTGGGCGTCGTAGGAATCATCGTCATCTCGGCACCCTTGACCTCGATACCCTGCTCCTCAAGGCCCTTTTTGACCGCCATCAGCTCGGTTGCCGCGGTATACACGATCCACTCCTCATCGGCGTCCTCGTAATCGTCTCCGCCAGCCTCTGCGACGGCTAACATGAACTCGTCCTCATCAGAAGCGTTATCGCGGTCGGCAACCTTCTTGCCATCGCCTTTGATGACTTTCTCGACGATGATCTCTCCCTTGCGCTCGAACTGGAATGCAACGCTGCCGCTAGTACCCAGGTTGCCACCCGCATGGCTGAATGCGCTGCGCACATCGGCTGCGGTGCGATTGCGATTGTCGGTCAGAGCCTCGCAATAGACCGCAACGCCGGCGGGACCATAGCCCTCGTATACGACTTCCTCATAATTAGCGCTGTCTTTGCTTGCGCCCGAGCCCTTGTCGATTGCAGCCTTGATCTTGTCCTTCGGCATGGATTGGGCCTTAGCGCGCTCGACAGCTGCAGCCAATTGCGCGTTGTTATCGGGATTGGGATCGCCACCGACCTTCGCCGCTACCGTAATCTGACGTGCAAGCTTGGAAAACAGCGTTGAACGCTTCGCATCGATGGCTGCCTTCTTGTGCTTTGTGGTTGCCCACTTTGAATGTCCTGACATGAGCTATTCCTCCCGATTATCCTGAGTGTTTGTTGCACTTCGAATGTTTCTTTGCCAACCAGATATGATACCACAGGAACCTATATCCGTTCAACAGAGCTCCCAGAACGCTACCGCGCTCGCAGCGGCCACGTTAAGCGAATCAACCTCATTCGCCATGGGAATGATGGCGGCGTAGTCGCATGCGGCAATCGTATGCTCGTCCAGCCCCTCCCCTTCGGTGCCTAAAACGAATGCGAGTTTTTCGCATGCCTTAAAGCGCGCATCGTCGAGCGGAAGCGCATCATCTTCCAATGCGAGCGCCACGATTGTATAGCCTGCTTCATGCAAAAGAGGGATTCCGAGTGAAGACCAGTGCCCACCTCCCTCTCGTGCATCGATATACGCCCACGGAACCTCGAATACGGCGCCTTGGGATACACGCACGCATCGACGATACCATGGATCATGGCAAGAAGGTGTAATGAGCACCCCATCGACACCGAATGCGATAGCGGATTTGAAGATAGCCGCCATATTGGCGTAATTGGTCACATCCTCGATGATGCACACGCGTTCTTTAATCGCGTCCTTCTCTTCAAGCAACTTAAGAAGCTCATCAGCTTTTCGAAGCTTTGGGCGGGCGAACACCGCCATGACACCTCGGCTGACGGGATATTCGGTTATCCGGCAGAAGTCCTTTGTTCCAACGAGGAACAAGGGTGCTTGCGGACATGCTTCAATGAGATGGTATACCGCTTGCAAGATGTCCGGTTCCGCCGATAAAGCGACGTTCTCGTCCAAAAGCACCGCAAATGCCGAAGCCCCTGCACGCAGCGCACACTCGATAGCTCGGGGGGACTCCGCAACGAACAATCCATACGGTGCTATTTCACGTACGCCACAAGCGCCCGCGCCTTTGAAATTGCATGCGCGGAGCTCGGCATCGTGCAGCTTGCCGAAAACAACCAAGCGCGCGTCATCGCGGCTGTATGCCGCATGCGCGCGCAGGCTTTCTATGATGCTTGCGATGTCGGACTGCGTCATTTCCCGAGGAAATGCTCGGTCAGCTCAGGCGTACCGATGTTGAAGTACTTATCGAGCACCCTGACGATCTCATCGTTGCTCGAGATCAAGCGTCTCTCCTTGACGCGGCCCGAGCTGATGGTGAGCTCATTGTCGGTCAACGCGTAATAGCCATCGGATTTACGCAGATTGCACAAGCGCTTGAAGGTGAAGGGGCTTGACGGAGCGGTGCAGCAATGCCTCGCCAGCGCAATCATGTCGGCGAATTCAACCGGTGCATTGAGGAATTCCACCGTACGCTCGATTGGGCCGGAGCCATCGTGATGGAAGTTGATACGCCACCAACCGCCCTGTAAAGGCTGCATGCTATACACCTGACCACGCGAATGCACAATCGCGCCATCGCGCAAGGGAATCGAGCAGCATGCCATGGGGCTTCCGCATCCCACATCGCAATACACAAGCTCATCGCCCAAATCGACAACGGTTCCGCGATGCAGGATGGGCCATGGGTCCTCATGTTGATAAATGGTGCGTGCGAACACGGGGTACATCTTATAGCCTATGTCACGGAGAAACAGACTGAATAGTCCGTTGAGCTCGAAGCAGAAACCTCCTCGACGGCTCATCACGATCTTATTGAACAGGTCGTCCACTTTCAAAGACACTTCCCGGCGCAAATCGAATGAATCCAGATCGTCAAAGGGGATGTGCGTCTGGTGCGCATCGACGAGAGCGTCAAGCAGTTCCTTGTTCGGTTCACCCATAGGGTATTTAGCCGTCGCATCGTAGCGGTCTTCCATACCGAGACGCTTGGCATACGCTCCGATATCGGGAATAGGCGTCGTGTATTCTTCGTACATTGAATCCTCCGTCTGGTTCGGGAAATGGATAACGCATAGAGCTCTTGGCTTGCTTTGTGCAAGCGCACGCTCGCAAGCTTATCGCAAGATGCGTCCTGAACCCTACATAAGTCGCATAGCGGTATAAGATTTACCTGTTCCTGCATAAAAAAATCCCTGCCGTACAAGCGGCAGGGATTCAGTAAAACCAAGATAAGGCTTAAAACTACTTGATGGTGACAGCAGCGCCAGCAGCCTCGAGCTTCTCCTTGAGTTCGGCAGCCTTGTCCTTGTTGACACCCTCGGCGATGGCGTTCGGGGCAGCCTCGACAGCAGCCTTGGCTTCCTTCAGGCCCAGACCGGTGATCTCGCGGACAACCTTGATGACGGCGATCTTGTTGTCGCCGAAGCCCTCGAGCACGACGTCGAACTCGGTCTTCTCTTCGGCCTCAGCAGCCTCAGCAGGAGCAGCAGCAACGACAGCAGCCGGAGCAGCAGCGGAAACACCAAAGGTCTCCTCGATCATCTTCACAAGCTCGGAAGCCTGGAGCAGGGTCATTTCCTTTAAAGCCTCAATGATTTCTTCGTTAGTCATTTCTCAATCCTTTCGTCTGCCATTTTCCTTAAATGGCGTATGTTTTCTCGTTTCACGTTCATGCCGCGACCTCGCGGCAAACTTTCATGCTGCGATATCGCAGCGAGTTGCCCTTAGGCAGCCGACTTTTGCTCGGCGACAGCCTGAGTGGCCACGGCAAGACCGCGCGAAACACCGCCGATGGAGACGGCGAGACCACGAGCCATGCCAGAGATAAGACCGGCGATTTGACCGAGGAGTTGCTCCTTCGAAGGCAGCGAAGCGATGGCTTCGACCTGCGCAGCGTTGACGAACTCACCGTCCATCATGCCGCCCTTGATCTGCATGATCTTGCTGCTCTTGGCAAAATCCTTCAGGACCTTGGCAGAAGCGACAGGATCGGCACCTGCGAATATGAATGCAGACGGACCTTCCAAGATCTCGTCAAGATTCGCGAGGTTCAGGTCGGCAAGTGCGCGACGAACCAGCGTGTTCTTGTAGACCTTCATGGAAGAACCCGATGCGCGAACCTCGCGGCGAAGAGCTTGGATCTGCTTCACGGTAAGACCGCGATAATCCACAACCCACATCGCGCTAACGTCCTGCAAGTCCTCCTTGATCTGCTCAAGAGTTGCAACATTCTGTGCGTTTGGCATGTATACACCTCCTTTTGCGCTACTCGTTCGTTCCGCGCAAGAGGGATCAAAAAAACGACCCCCGCTGATGACAGCAGGGGCCGATTAAGCGCATGCACACTTCACGACCACCTCGGCGGGCTGGGATATACCCAATTAAACCTTGCGGTGCCAGCTGTCTTAGGCAGCGGAACTATCCGTTTGTTGCCGCGCGAACCTTAGCAGTTCACGCATGACTGCAAAACTGCAGCCAATCCATTATAGCGGTGCGTTCTCGCACGTCAAGTGGTTATCGAGCTGAAAAAACGATACAATGGCGCAATTGCAAGGCAAGACTCCCGTCCATAAAAAGCAGGAACCATGGATCAAGAGCAAGAATCAACTATCGCCCTGCCCTCTGAGGAAACAATCGAAAGGGCAATTTCAGAAGCCGTTTCCAACGAAACTCCGAACGAAAGCGTAGAAGGGCAGGTGCCCGTTACGTTCATGGATGAGCATCATTTCGAGAACCTCAAAGAGTTCGTCGGCGACAGGGCTGCCGACGGAAAACTCACGCATGAGGAGATCGATGAGATCATCACGGAAATCAAGGGGTCGCAGCAATCCCATGGCTGGCTTACGAAGCAGCAAACTGCAGAACTCAAGGCATTCGCCCGCGTACGCACAGCTGAGGGGCTCGTTGCCACGGGAAAGAAGCTTCCCTGGGGCCTGAGGATCTTCGCCGGGCTGGTTGCCGCGAACTCGATTCTCTCCATCCTGTCTATCATCGGAGCCGCACTATTGCTGTTCCTCGGCCTTCAAAATGGAACAGTGGACGGTTCTGAACTCAAAGAAGGCCTGGAGGCTACCGCGAAGCACATCGGTGCCCTCACCATGACCGAGGTCGTCATGCTGATAGTGGATGTGGTTCTGCATGCCGTTAACGCGATCATCAGCATCGTCTTGGCAGTCCGCCTCGCTCTCAACAAGCGTGCAGGCGCATCGCAGACAGCTCACGTCGTCATCGCGCTCACCATTATCGCCATGATCGTCCAATCGATGACGACGGGCATCTCGGAAGCTCTTATCGCGCCCGCAGTCTCGCTCGTCATCCTCATCGCCTTAGACAGCTACCTTAATCCGAATTTGTCTGCCGAGCGTAAACTTGACCGTAAGCTCCGAGAGCTCGATACGGAAAACCGTGCGGAAACGGGAACACTCGGGCTCGATCTCGAGGGAAAAGGCTACATCCGCCTCGACTTCTTCAACCTTTTCTGGCTCTTCGTCGTCGGATGCTTCTTAGGGCTCATCGTCGAGATCATCTGGCATATGGTTGTCGTCGATCCCGGCGTCTACCAGGATCGCGCCGGCCTGCTTTACGGCCCGTTCTCGCCCATTTACGGGTGCGGCGCGCTGCTCATGACCCTTGCGCTCAATCGCCATCGCAGCGCCAATATCATTCTCATATTCGTCGCATGCACCATCATCGGCGGCGCATTCGAATGGTTCGTGAGCTACTGGATGGAAACCGCATTCGGCATCATCGCATGGGATTACCACGGATACTTCCTCGGAGATCTGCTCGGTGGTCGCACGTGCCTCATGTTCTCATCGATGTTCGGCTTACTCGGTGTGCTGTGGATCAAGCTCATCCTGCCAATGTTGCTGAAGCTCATCAACAAGATTCCCTGGAAGGCGCGTTACGTCGTCACCTCGATTTGCGCAGTGCTGATGCTCGTCGATTGCGTCATGACCATCCAGGCAATCGATTGCTGGTACGAGCGAGCCGCAGGTAAGGAAGTCACGACCCCCGTCCAGCAGTTCTATGACGAAAATTACGATGACGAATGGATGCAGAACCGCTTCCAAACCATGGATCTTGACCCGTCACGCTCGGCGCACAGCTAAACGCGCAAACTGCTCGATAGCCACTGGTGCAGTAAAGACCAAAGCAGAAAAACCAGCGTAGCAGCGTTTACCGCTCACGCCGTAAGACCAATTGCGAGATTGTCAGCAGCTTCGCGCATTCGCGCTACACGTTGAATTTGAAATGCATGATGTCGCCATCGGCAACGACATAGTCCTTGCCCTCTTGGCGGAGCTTGCCGGCAGCGCGGCAACCCGCTTCCCCGCCAAGCGCGACGTAATCCTCATAGGACGCGGTCTCAGCTTTGATGAAACCGCGCTCGAAATCCGTGTGGATCACTCCCGCCGCCTGCGGCGCCTTCGCGCCGATCGGGATCGTCCATGCACGCGTCTCATCTGAACCCGACGTGAAGAAGCTCTGCAAGCCGAGCAGGTGATATGCCTCGTGGATCAGGCGTGCCAAACCGCTCTCGGTAAGCCCCATCGCCTCCAAGAACTCCGCAGCTTCCTCAGGATCCATCTCGGCGAGCTCCGCAAGGTCCGCTTCAACCTGCGCGCAAATCGGCACGGGTGTACAGCCATCGATGTCTTCGAGCTCTGCCGATACCTGGCTCTCATCGACGTTCGCGATATACAGCATCGGCTTCATCGTGAGCAGATGCAACTCGTAGAGCGCATCGATCTCCTCAGATGAAAGATCGAGCGTGCGTGCGCGGTGCCCTTCATTCAAGCCTGCCTGAACCTTTTTGGCGGTATCGAGTTTTAGCTGACCCTTCTTATCGCGCTTCGCTTCCTTCTCGAGACGGGGAATCGCCTTCTCGACTGTAGCGAGGTCGGCTAAGATGAGCTCGGTTTTGATGGTATCGACATCGCTAAGAGGGTCCACTTTACCATTGACATGCACGACATTGGGATCGCTGAAATACCGGACGACCTCGGCAATGGCGTTGCAATCGCGGATGTTCGCAAGAAACTGGTTGCCCAACCCCTCGCCTTTGCTTGCCCCCGCAACCAAGCCGGCAATATCGACGAACTCGACTGTCGCGGGGATGATGCGTGCAGGATGATCGATGGCGGCAAGCTTGTCGAGACGCTCATCGGGTACGGGAACGATGCCCACATTGGGCTCGATGGTTGCGAAAGGATAGTTCGCTGCCAAGCCTCCCTTGTTGGTCATAGCCGTGAACAAAGTCGATTTCCCGACATTCGGAAGACCGACGATACCGATGGATAGGGACATTGGGCACCTCGCAATAAAACCTTGCTGAATCGTTGACGTGATTCTAGCAGAAAGAACGCATCGGCGATTGGCGCGAACAAGAAGGGCGCCTTGAAAGGCGCCCTTCGATGATTCGGAATGCTTTTCCTTGCCAGCTACAGGCTTACAATGCCGATCGTGTTGAGCACGTAGAACACGAGAATCAGGACGACGAACACGGGGGCGACGTACTTGATCATTACGTTGAAGAGCTTCTCGCCCTTGAAGGCAGAGGATTTCTTCACTTCGTCTGCGATCTCCTTAGGCTTGATGATCCAGCCGATGAAGATGCAGGTGAGCAATGCGACGACGGGCATCAGGATCGTATTGGATATGAAGTCCATGAAATCGAGGATCTGGTTATCTTGGTACTCGCCGATTCCGAAGATGGAATACATCGGGTCGATGCCGATCCAGGAGTTATAGCCGAGGTTGCAGATGATTCCCACGACGATCATGAAAACCGAGCACACGATGATCGAACGCGTACGACTCCATTTCGCACCATCCTGGATGATGGAAGTGCAGGTCTCGAACAAGGAGATGGCGCTGGTTAAGGCCGCGAAGAACACGAGCGCGAAGAAGATGAATCCCAAAACACTCGCGATGGAACCCGTTCCTGCGAATACCTCAGGCAAGGTGCCGAACATGAGCTTCGGACCCGCCTTGGCGGCGACCGCGTCAGCACTTCCAAGGATGGCGACGGAAGCCGGAATGATCATGAGGCCTGCAAGCAGGGCAATGCCGGTGTCGAAGATCTCGATACGGCGAACGGACTTCTCCAGGTCCTCTTCCTCCTTGAAGTAGGAGCCATAGGTAATCATGATGCCCATAGCCAAAGACAAGCTGAAGAACATCTGGCCCATCGCAGCGACGACCATGTCGATGGAGATCTTGGAGACGTCGGGAATCAAATAGTACTTCAAGCCATCGATGGCACCGGGAAGCGTCAGCGAGTAGACGCTGATACCGATCGCCATGACGATGAGAAGCGGCATGAGGATCTTGTTCGCACGTTCGATGCCGTTCTTGACGCCGAGAGCGGTAACCACGATGACCACGGCGATGAAGACGATCATCCACAAGAAGGTCTCAGGACCCGTTCCCGTGATGAATCCTGCGAAGGTTGCCCATGCATCCGTGCCGAGCTCTGAAGCTCCGACGGTGACGTAACTGACCATGTACTTGGTGACCCAACCACCGATAACGCAGTAGTACGGCGTGATGATGAACGGAACCGCAGACGCCAGGATGCCGATGAAGATGTACTTCTTGCCGAAATGGCTGAATGCGCCGATAGCGCTTTGCTTGGTCTTGCGACCTAATGCCGTCTCAGCGGTCATCAGTGCGAAACCGAACGTGCACACCAAGATGATGTACGTAATCAGGAAAACGCCGCCACCGTATTTCGCAGCAAGATACGGGAAACGCCACAGGTTTCCCAATCCGATGGCGGATGCCGCAGCCGCCAAAACGAAACCCATCTTGCCCGACCATACTGCACGAGCCGGTTTCTTCTCTGCCAGGTTTTGACCAGAAGCCATGATCTTTACCCTCCCGCTGATAAGTTCAATTTAGGATAACTACAAGGCGAAATTATAGAAATGCAAAGACGAGCTTGCAACTACAATAAGATAACGAAACGATTATTCGCCAAGCGGCAATTTTTATGCAAAACATGTTCGCGAAATCGCTGGCACAGTCCCCCAACTCGCCCGAATCGGCGCATTGGCATATAGCCGTTCTGATATACTTAAAAGTTGCGATATCGCATCGTTTTGACGTGCAATCCGCCCTATCGCATCAACCCGAAAGGCGCATGAAATGACCATTGAGCAGTCAGGCTTGTTCGATGATTTCGAAGAAGAAGAGACTTTAGATAGCGAGCAAGACGCGCTCGCGAGAATCTCGCAACGCATCGATCGGCTGCGCCGAGAGATCGAACATCATACGTATCTGTATTATGCCCAAGATGCACCCGAGATATCGGATGCGGCATTCGACTCGCTCATGCGGGAATTGCGCGAACTCGAAGCGAAGCATCCCGAGTTCATCGACCCCTCCTCACCCACGCAGCGCGTCGGTGGATACGTTGGCGAGCAGTTCGCCCCAGTCCGGCACATGGCGCGGATGTATTCGCTCGACAACGCGATGGACTTCGATGAGCTTGATGCCTGGATCGCGCGCATCGTCGATGCATTCGGAAGCTTGGTTCCCTTGGTATGCGAGCTTAAAATCGACGGCTCGTCGATCTCGCTCACGTATCAGGATGGCATGCTCATCCGCGCAGCAACGCGCGGTGACGGCGTAACGGGCGAAGACGTAACCGCGAATATGCGCACGGTCAAAGACGTACCCTTACGTCTGCGCGAAGAGGGCGAAAAAGAACTTTCCGATGGTATCGATGTCATCGAACTGCGCGGTGAAGTGTATATGCCCAAGAGCAGCTTCAATGCTCTCAACGCAGCGGCAGTAGAGAATGGCAAGCAGGTATTCGCAAACCCGCGCAATGCGGCCGCAGGCAGCCTTCGTCAAAAAGATGCGCGAATCACGCAGGGACGCGATCTCTCGACTTTCATCTATTCAACAGCCGACGACCGCGCGCTGCCCGTAACAAGCCAGTGGGAATTGCTCAAGTGGCTGGGGCGTGCGGGCTTCCATGTGAACCCCGATGTCGTTCGCTGCACCACAAAAGAGGAAGTGCATGCGTTCTGCGAACGCGCAATCGAGCGACGCGACGCTCTACCTTATGACATCGATGGTGTCGTGGTCAAGGTCGATTCTTTCGCTCAGCAGGATGCTTTAGGATTCACTTCGCGTGCTCCGCGCTGGGCAATCGCGTTCAAATTCCCACCTGAGGAGAAAACCACCCTTCTGCGCGATATCACGGTACAGGTCGGCCGCACAGGCGTGCTCACTCCCGTCGCCGAGCTCGAACCAGTCACCGTTGCAGGCAGCGTCGTCTCACGCGCCACCCTGCATAATCTCGACGAAGTCCATCGCAAGGATGTGCGCATCGGCGATACGGTCATCGTCCGCAAAGCAGGCGACGTCATCCCCGAGGTGCTCGGTGCCGTCACCTCGCTTCGACCGCCCGAAGCAGCCGTGTGGACGATGCCGAAGCTGTGTCCGAGCTGTAATAACCCTGTCATCCGCGAGGAGGGCGAAGTCGCACATCGCTGCATCAATATCGAATGCCCCGCGCAGGCTCAAGAACGGCTCATCTTCTGGGCAAGCCGCGTTGCTATGGATATCGACGGCATGGGAGATGAGATCATCGGACGCCTCATCGAAACGGGGCGCATGTCGGATGTTGCCGATTACTACACGCTCGACGAAATCGAGCTTTCCATGCTCGATATGGGCAGGGTCAATAAAGAAGGCAATCCCATCCGCCTCGGATCGGTCGTCGCAGCAAAGCTCATAAGCGCGATCGAAGCGAGCAAATCCCGCGGTTTGACGCGTGTACTCGTCGGTCTGGGCATCCGCCATATCGGCAAGACGACCGCCGAAGCGCTCACGAAAGCCTATCCTTCCATCGACTCACTTAAGACAGCATCGGAGGAGAGCTTGGCGAGCATCGAGGGTATAGGACCTATCATCGCCCACTCGGTGTACGTCTTCATGCGCACGCCAGGCAACCTCGACGTCATCGAGCGCCTGGAGCGTTTCGGAGTGGTCATGACCGAGCATGTCTCAGCAGAAGAGCAGATGCCGCAAACGCTTGAAGGACTCACTTTCGTGCTGACGGGAAGCCTTGTGGCAAGTGGTATGACCCGCACCGAGGCGGGAGATAGGCTCAAAGCATACGGTGCGAAGGTGTCGGGCAGCGTTTCGAAGAAGACAAGTTTCGTCATTGCAGGCGAAGAGGCTGGCTCGAAACTCGACAAAGCCATCGCACTCGGTGTGCCCGTACTCGGCGAATCCGAATTCCTCGAGATCATCGAAACCGGCCTTTTACCTGAATCATATCGATAAGGAGCATTCGTGAAGCAAAGCACCACCGAGCAGACTACCGATTCTTCCCCCGTGCAACTTGATGGGCAGGTAGGCCTAGGCATCGATCTCGTGCAGATCGATCGCATGGAAAGGATCATGGAGCGCTCACCCAGCTTCGCAGAAAAGGTGTTCAGCGAATCCGAGCGCGCCTACTGCGATGCAACCGCATCGCCTGCCACCCATTACGCAACGCGATTTGCCGCGAAGGAGGCGGTGCTGAAAGCGCTCGGCACGGGCTTCGCGTACGGCATCCATCCCCGCGATATCGAAGTCGTAAGGCATCCGGGCGGGCGTCCCACAGCGAAGCTTTCAGGCCGCGCGAAAGAAATCGCCGAAATGCTCAACGTGGTCGAATTGCCCATCTCCCTTTCGTATACGCATACCGACGCCGTCGCATGTGCGATGGCGATCACGGAAGATTCCGTCCGCGCGCGACTTGAGCGCATAGACCCGATGGAAGAGCTTTCCAAGCAGTTCAAAGAACTGCGCGGCATGCTCGATTCCATCGATGCGGACAAGCAGAATGCACCCGAAACCTCTTCGGGAGAAGCCGTTTTGAAAGCATAAGGAGAACACCTTGGATTCAAACACGACACGCACCATCCCCCCGACTGATGCATTCAGAGACGAATGGCTCGCTTTGCAGCTTCCCTACCCCGCGCCTGATGCCAACAAGTACTCACGCGGCAAGCTGTTCGCCTTTGCGGGAAGCGAAGCATACCCTGGTGCCGCCTTGCTCGCAGCGGATGCAGCATTGATTTCCGGCGCGGGATATGTCCAAGTTGTAACCGAAAAAAACGTCGTCCCGCTCGTCATCGCCCATCGTCCGTCGCTTGTAGCGACAGACTCTTCCGATTGGACAGCGGAAAGATTCCAGGAATCTCGTAAAGGGAAACCATGCGCTTATCTCGTCGGCTCAGGCTTTGATCCGAATGACCCTGCTGCAAGACGACAGGTATTCGATGTCCTGGCATACGCGAAAGCCCCCGTTCTCATCGATGGCGGCGGCCTTGCCTTCCTCACTTCCCTCGATGGGAAATCCCTCCTCGAATCACGCGGCAGGCAGGGTTATCCCACTGTGCTCACGCCCCATACCGGCGAGGCAGCACGGCTCAGCGCATTTTTTGCGGGAGACGATGAAGCACTTGCGCAAAAGCTCGTGAACGAGTTTCGCGCGACCATCGTTTTAAAGGGCCCTGTCACCTACGTATGCGATGGCGAGAACGCCTATCGTATGGATAAGGGGACATCAGCCCTCGCGAAAGCAGGTACGGGAGATGTGCTCGCAGGGATGATCGGCGCATTCCTCGCGCAGGGGATAGAGCCGTTCACGGCTTGCGCGCTCGGATGCCGCATCCATGCGCAAGCAGGACGCGAAGCAGCAGCCAAAAGGACTGCTATCTGCGTGACCGCGGAAGATGTCATCGAAGCGATTCCCGAGGCCATACGAGTAGTGCGCTCGTTCGCCGAGCGC
This sequence comes from Eggerthellaceae bacterium, assembly GCA_015062605.1. Classification (GTDB taxonomy): domain Bacteria; phylum Actinomycetota; class Coriobacteriia; order Coriobacteriales; family Eggerthellaceae; genus SIG42. The sequence continues at coordinate 30,164 of SUUI01000010.1, forward strand.
ACCATTTCGTGTTAGAGCTATTTCAGTTTCCCCGAGCAACCAGGGGAAACGGGCTTTACAAACCGAATCAGCGTTTGGTGACGATCTTGTCGGGGTCCTTGAAGATGCTGTTCGCCGGTACGAAGCCACGGACGCGTGAAAGCGGATACACCATCGAATTGCTCCCAACCACCGAACCCGGACACAATACGCTGTTGCATCCGACCTCGACATGATCACCGAGCATGGCACCGAATTTCTTGATGCCCGTCTCTATCTGCTCATCGGCGCTTTTGACCACGACGAGTGATTTGTCGCTTTTCAGATTCGATGTAATGGAACCGGCACCCATATGCGAATAGTGTCCGAGGATGCTGTCGCCAACATAGTTGTAATGCGGAACCTGCACATTGTCGAACAGGATGACGTTCTTCAATTCGACCGAATTGCCGACCACCGCGTTCTTGCCCACGATGGCACTCGAACGGATGAACGCGCAATGGCGTACCTGTGCGCCATGGTCGATGATCAACGGCCCGCCCAGATACGCCGATGGGAACACATCGGCATCCTTCGCGATCCATACGTCATCGGCAGGATGATCGAATTCATCCTCAGGAAGCGTGGGACCTAGCTGCAGGATGAATTCCTTGATACCCGCAAGGGCCTCCCACGGGTATTCGAAACGCTCGAGCAAGGGCGCTGCGATCGTGTAGGACAAGTCGTAAAGGTCGGTTATCTTCGCATCCATAGTGTGTCTCCCACAGGTTTTCTTCTCTGTTCTCTATCCCGATTGAAACGCTCTTATGATTCTATCCGATGACATGGCCTTGAGCGCGCATGATTGCGATGATGGCATCGACTTTCTCTTCGCACAGTTCGAGCGTGGGGGCCTCGGCCATCACACGGATTACCGGCTCGGTACCGCTTTGGCGCACGAGAATGCGCCCATCATCGCCAAGCTCATCGTCTGCCGTCGCGATGGCCGCTTGCACGGCCTTATCGGCAAGCGATGCCGCCTTGTCCGCAACGCGAACGTTCTTGAGAACCTGTGGCAGGATGGTGAGCGGCTCTGCGAGCTCTGCAATCGTCTTACCCGCCGCAATGAGCGCCTCCATGACCATGAGGCTCGTCAAGACGCCATCACCCGTGGTTGCGAATTCGCGGAAGATGATATGACCGGACTGCTCGCCGCCGAGAAGATGATCATAGGTCGCCATGTTCTCATAAACGTACTTATCACCGACGGCCGTCTTCTCGTAGGCGATGCCGGCTTCGTCAAACGCCTTATACAGCCCGAAGTTACTCATGATGGTGGTTACGACGGTATTGCTCGTCAAGCGGCCCGCCTGCTTCATGTGGACGCCGCAGACGTACATGATCTGGTCGCCATCGATGACGTTGCCATCCCCATCGACCGCAAGGCAGCGATCCGCATCGCCATCATATGCGAATCCCACATCGAGGCCCGCATCTTTCACGAATGCGCATAAGCCCTCGATGTGCGTAGAGCCGCATGCTACGTTGATGTTGCGCCCATCGGGAGTATTGTTGATGACCTTCACATCGGCGCCAAGTGCAGCGAAGACGTGCGGAGCCACGGCCGAGGCACTGCCATTCGCGCAATCCAAACCGATACGATACCCCGCAAGGGAAGCCGGTGCTTTGGAGATGAGGAACTCAGCATATCGATCGACGGCAGCCGAATGATCGATGACGCGACCGATCGCATCGCCCTGAGCATACGCAAGTTCGCCGATTTCGCCATCGATATACGCCTCGATACCCTCGATAGTCTCCTCGTCGAGCTTCTCGCCTGCACTGTTAAGCACCTTGATGCCGTTATCTTGGAATGGGTTATGACTCGCCGACACCATCACACCGAATGCGAAGTCGCCTGTGCGCGTCAAATATGCGACGCCAGGCGTGGTGACCACATCGAGCAGATACGCATCCCCACCCGAAGCCACGATGCCTGCCGCCAGCGCATGCTCGAACATATCGCCCGACTGGCGCGTGTCCTTGCCGATTACGATCTGCGCACGATTCCCATTTGCGGCCTTTGCAGCTTGGGCACCCAGATAGCGTCCGATCTGATATGCATGCCAACTCGTCAGATCGACATTAGCCTCACCGCGAAAACCATCTGTCCCGAAGTATTTTCCCATGATGACTCCCCTATCAAAAATGAAGCAGCCTGTGCTGCCTTGAACAACCATCGTTGCTTGAAGGGATTATATACCGTGTACATGTCATACAGGTTACATGAACAAACATGCAGGCGGCACATGGACAGAAAAAACATGCGAATAACTACTGTATCTAGTCGATGGATTTCAGGCTCTCCACCATATCTATGCCTGCGAGTTTATGACGCATCGCGAACATCACGATAGCGGAGAATACGATGGTGATCGCATAGCCCAACAGATAGCTCACCAGATGGATTTCGCGACCGAACATGACATAATCGACTTCCGCCGTCGTGACGACGAAGCCTTCGAGGAAGTATCCGAGCACCAAGCCGAACGCGGCTCCTATGAGCGTGAGAAGCACGATTTCTCGGAAGATGTAGGCATTCACCTCGCGACGCGTGAAGCCAAGCACCTTCAGGCTCGCAATCTCGCGGCGACGTTCGGTGATATTGATGTTCGTCAAGTTATACAACACGATGAACGCCAAGCCTGCAGCCGCGACGACTAGAACAACGACGATCATATTCACGCTCGTCAACATCTTGCGATAGCTGTCGATAGTCTCGTCGTTGTAGGCAACCGTTTCAACCTCGTCACGTGCATGCAGCCCCTCGGTTACCGCCGCACGTTTGGAAGCATCCTCGGTGCACGTGCCGTAAATCGCGCTGTAGTCAAGTGCGGTTCCGACATTTTGGCTCCATGCGTCCGCACCCACGATCAACTCATGGCCAACGTAGTATTCCATAACATCGGTGATTGTCAGCGTATGGCCATCACCTACTGCATTGCCTATCTCGTCTTGCTCGTAGACGGTCACGCAGTCGCCCGGACGAACATTGAGCGTCTTGGCCATCTTCTCGGTCATGATCACGCTCTGCTCGTTAAGCTCGATAGGCACCTGCCCGACCCGTTCCTTCGTGATGATAAGCTCGTTCATCTGCTTCGCGTCTTCGGGAATAACGATGATGAGCCCCGTCGGATTGTGGTCGGCAGACGAGACCTTCATGTTCGCACGCTCTGCGCGTGCAAGGTTGCTCACGCCACCCGTGTCCTCCATATACGACAACGTACGCGAGATCTCGTCCTCTGTCGCATCATCGGCCATCTGAACCACCACGTTGTAATTCACGATAGGACCGAATTGCTTGTCGATGATGTCCCAGATCGCATCATGGAGACCTAAGCCTGTCAGCAGAAGAGCCGTGCATCCTGCTATGCCTACGATGGTCATCCACAAGCGCTTCTTATAGCGGAACAGGTTGCGGCACGTGACCTTCCAAGAGAACGATAGGCGCTGCCAAATAGGCGTGACCCTTTGCAGCAGGATCTTCTTGCCTGCAGACGGAGCACGCGGAAGCATAAGGGAGGCTGGTTGCTCGCGCAACGTGGCAGCCACCGCCGCCCATGTGGAGACGAGCGTTATGCCGACACCGAGTCCAGCAGACAGGAGAGCAAGCGGCATGTCCACGGGAAGCGGCAACGAAAGCGGCGGTACGTTGTAAATGATCGCATATGCTTTGGAGATGACATACGGCAGCACTTGCGAGAGGATTCCGATGCCTATGACGGCGCCTATAATGCTCGCAGATGCAGCGTATGCCAGGTATTTGCCAGTAATGCGCGCACGACTGTAACCAAGGGCTTTGTACGTGCCGATGATGACGCGCTCCTCTTCCACCATACGCGTCATCGTAGTCAAAGCGACAAGCGCGGCCACGAGGAAGAAGATGAACGGGAACACGCGCGCAATGTTATCCACGCGTTCCGCATCGGTATTGTAGCTGACAACCCCGTAGTTCGATGTGCGGTCGAGCACGTAGATTTTAGGCTCTTCGAGATCGTCTATCTGTTTTTGAGCATCATCAAGCTCCCCTTGGGCATTCCCAAGCTGTGCATACGCCTCGGCGCGCCCGGATTCGAACTCGGCCAAACCCCGATTGTATTCAGATTGTCCTGCCGCCAATTCGGATCTAGCGCGTGCAAGCTCATCTGCAGCCGCATCAAGCTGTTTCTGGGCTTGGTCAAGCTGGGAGGCAGCATATGCCTCCTTCTCACGGTACTGAGCCCATCCGTCTGCGATTTGCGCCTTCGCATCTTCGAGCTCTTTAGCACGGGCGCTGATCGTCTCTTGTGCAGCATCGAGTTCAGAGCGCATGTCGCGCAAAACGGCTTCGCCAGCATCGAGCTTTTCCTTCGCGGCATCGAGCGCCGCTTTGGCGGCTTCGAATTCTTTCTGCAATTGCTGGAGATATGATATTTGCGCATTGAGGGCAGAAAGCTGGTTTTGCATCTCGATCATCGCCGGATCATCATCAGGCATGCCAGCGGCCCTCGCCTGCTCTATCCGCGCCTCGAGAGTGCTTTTAGAGGTTAGGGCTTGATTGAGCGCTGATGCAACCTGTTGCCGTTCGGGAGCACTCGCCTCGTACTGAGCGAGCGCCTCGTCATATTGCGCCTTGCTGGCGTTCCATTGGGCAAGGCCATCGGCATACTCCGCCTCGTGTTCGGCAAGTTCTTCGCGTGCAACCTCAAGCTGCTCTTCACCGTATTCCACCTCGGCCTGAGCATCTTCGAGCTCTTTAAGCGCGGTAGCCAGCTGCTCCTCGGCTTGCGCCCGCTGGTCCGCGAGCTCGCTCACGCCTGTATCGTATTGTTCTTGCCCCGAGGCGATTTGGCGAGCCGCATCGGCAAGCTTTGCAGCCGCTTGGACAAGCTCGTTTTGGCCTTCGGCTATGCGCTTATCGGCAAGGGCCTTCTGCTCGTTGTATTCGGCTTTAGCATCATCAAGCTTGGATTGTGCGTCCCCTCGTATATCGTCATAGCGGACTTTTGCAATGGCGCCCGAATTCTCCTCGAAGCGTGCAACCACCTCGTCTATGGCATGCTGGTATTCATCGCTTCCTGCAAATAATTCATCGGCGCCCTTCACCTTCACGAATATCTGCGAGCACGGGAAGTCTTCCTCGAATGTTTTCTCAGGAACATACACGATCTGCTGGATGCCTCCCGACCCTAGAGAGGTCGAACCTATCGAAATCGCCGAAACGTATGAGGATGTATGGACGAGACCTGTAACTTTGAATGCGCGAACCGTAAGCACACCATCGAGATCTTGCGAGCCGTAGAGAACCTCGACCGTATCTCCGATTTCGATGGGTGTGCTCATCACGCGGTCGGCGGATAGCACGCACTCGTCCGCTTCTGTCGGCCAAGAACCCCTCTCAAGGATGAGACGGTTCAGATACGAGCTGTCCTCGCTTAGCACATGCACCCCATCATCAGTTGATGATGCCGCTGCGGCGTCCACATCGAAAGAGATAACGCGCATGGCGTATTGCTCGCCATCGAGCAGGGCCATGATATCGGTCGACTTAGCGGCGCACGCCGCCTCGACGCCTTCGGTCGCACGGGCAGTTTCTAGCTGTGAATCCGAAAAACCCAGAGAGGAAACGAGCAGGATGTCGTAGAGCTCGGTGCCATCATAGAACTCATCTCCCGAGATATGCATATCGGGAGCGGTCATTCGCAATCCAGCATAGAAGCCGCATCCGAGCGCAACGATGCCCGCGATGGCCAGGTACCTGCCCAACGAGGATGAGATCGAACGCACTATGTCACGGTTGAATACGCTTTTCATGCAGAAAATCCCACTGGTTGCCTATTCGCGAATCTCCTACCACTCGATGGTTTCCGCATCGGCAGGGTTTTGGTTGATTGCAACGTCAATAGCGCGCCCTTCGCGAATCTTGATCACGCGATCGGCGATGGCGCAGAACGCTTGGTTGTGCGTGATGAGCACGACCGTATGCCCTGTTTGCCGGCATGTGTTCTGCAATAGCTTCAAAATTGCCTTGCCTGTCTGATAATCGAGCGCGCCTGTCGGCTCGTCGCATAATAGGAGCTTGGGGTTCTTGGCTAAGGCGCGCGCAATGGCAACGCGCTGTTGCTCACCGCCAGATAGTTGGCTTGGGAAGTTGTCCATGCGGGACTCGAGGCCGACCTGCGCTAAGACCTCCGTCGCATCGAGGGGGTCATCGCAAATCTGGCTTGCCAACTCGACGTTCTCATGGGCGGTAAGGTTCTGCACGAGGTTGTAGAACTGAAACACGAAGCCGATATCATGACGGCGATAGTTGGTCAGCTGCTTCTCATCGAATGCAGCGACATCGACGCCATCGACGAACACGTTGCCGCTTGTTGCGACATCGATGCCACCGAGTATGTTGAGCACGGTTGTCTTTCCCGCGCCGGATGGGCCAACGATCACCACGAACTCGCCCTGCTCGATGGAGAAATCCATGCCATCGACAGCAGCGACCTGGACTTCGCCCATCTGGTAGACCTTCCGCACGTTGCGAAACTCCACGAATGCCACGTTAAACCACCTTATCGCTCAGTTAAACAACCTTGAAATAACACGTAGACGTTATACCACGTTGCACAGAGCAAGAAAACCGCCGAAGGACTTCGGCGGTTCCAGATCTAAAAGGTTCCAACGCCGCGCACACGCGGCGCGTCATCTGGGTTTTTACAGCTTGCTTGCCGCTGCCTCGTCTAAGAAGACGACTGCGTCGGGATGCAGCTGCAGCACGCTTGCAGGACATGCCGAACTGACCGGCCCCTTGATGGTTTGATACACAGCCTCTGCCTTGCTCTCGCCGAGTGCGATCAGGAGCAGCTTACGGGCGTTCATGACGGTCTTGATGCCCATGGTGGCCGCATGCGTCGGGACGTCATCGAGGGAATCGAAGAAGCGGGCGTTCACCTCTCGGGTGTTTTGCGTGAGCTCGACGACATGCGTCAAAGACTCGAGCGGCGTGCCCGGCTCATTGAAGCCGATATGCCCGTTGCAGCCAATGCCCAGAAGCTGCATGTCGATTCCGCCAGCTTCGGCGATTGCCTCGTCGTACGCAGCGAGCGTGGCGGCATCAGTGTCGATGCCAGACGGGATATGCACGCGTGCAGGATCGAGATCGATATGGGTGAACAGATTGGTATCCATGAAGTAGCGATAAGACTGATCATGCGTCGGCTCAAGACCCACGTATTCGTCCAGATTGAAGGTCGTCACATCCTTAAACGAGATCTCGCCTGCCTCATAAAGCTTGATGAGCTGAGCGTATAAATCGAGCGGGGTCGAACCTGTTGCGAATCCCAGCACTGCATTGGGCTTGTCCTTCAGAATCTCTTGGTAAATCGCAGCAGCCTGCTTCGCGATTCCCTCCGGAGTATCAACGATTACCTTCATGTTTAAACCATCCTTTGCATCATTGTCCGACAATGCAATCATGCTGAAAACGCCTGCACGATCGTCTGTTTTCCCTAACTTGTTTATTGTAGTTTTTGCTGTTCGTGCATCTAAAGCGCAGCGGATTTTTCCACGCACTTATCAAAAAACACCGAAATGAGCCCATTTAATCGGTGCTTTCCGCAAAACAACGAAGAACAAGCGATGGATCGTCTGCTTGCGCCATGGCAACATTGCGGAAGCGCATATCCTCACTCACATCGAGAAGCGCCCACGAAGGCATCGGATAGCTTTCGGCCTCATCTATGCTCGCAAATTCCATCTCGGCCATCGCAAGACCCGCATAATCGGCTTCGAACACATCGATCTCGAATATGCGAGCAGTATCGGATGCTTTCGCATCCACGTCCGATTCGGGCACGATATAGCGAACCTTGGCGATCGTTCTCCCCTCGGTTTTCGCGCGCAACTCGAGATAGGATTCCCTCGAAAGCGCAAACTCGCGCTCCTCGCGCACAAGCGGACTATCCGCATCCTTCGATTTGCCCTTGATGGTCATGACGAACCAAGCATCATCTATCGCGCGCAGACGCACTTGCGGCGAGAACGAAAGATATGACTGCACGATATGGTGACGCTCGGCCGCATCGAGCGAAAACGGAAGCTTGTCTATATCGATGAGCCATTTGCGCTCGATTTCAAATGCCATGCTTTCTCCTTTGCGAATCGGTACAGACAATGATGCCACACCACAACATATTATTCACGCCATTTTTGCCGCGCACATCGCCTCTGCCTTGCTCCTGACCTGTCTTGCGCATCGAGCTGCGGTATACTTGATTGAGTACGAAACGCACGTGCAACGAACAGACCAAAACGAAAGAAGCACGCTTATGTGGAGCTCATGCCATCCCAAATCTGATCAAGACTTGAAGGAATGCGCCGAGTTGGGTAAATCGCTCAATCGCCTTTCCCAGCCCACCATCTTATGCATCCTCGCCCAATCCGAAGAGCCGCTTCACGGGTATATCATCGTCCAGAAGGCAGCCGAATCCCCCATGTTCGGTGGCAAGAAGCCCGATGCTACGGGCATCTACCGCGCACTTAAGCGCATGGAGGAGCTCGAATTGGTCGAGAGCCAGTGGGATACCCCCGCTGAAGGTTCTGCGAAGCGCCTGTTCACGCTCACCGACAAGGGCCGTCGTTGCCTGCGCCGCTGGATCGATGCGCTGGCTTGCTACGAGCTCACGCTCGAGCAACTGCGCGCTGATGCGGCAGCTGCCCTCGGCATCGAATTGCCCGACACACCGTATTGCACCCACTAAGCCCGTATAGACTTAAAGGAGAGAGTTATGCCTGCGCCGATTCTGTATTACTGGGGACCTTGCACCGTGTGCGCAACGACCGTGAAATTCGCAGAGGAAAACGGCATCGAGCTCGACAAACGCGATGTGGAACAGGTTCCTCCCTACGAGGAGCTTCTGGCTTTAGGTGGCGACGCGAACAAGATCCCGTATCTGTATGACGACGAAAAGCTGCTCCAGGGCAATGCCGCCATCATCGAGCATTTGACGGCGAAATTCCTATCGTAGATATTCCATCGGTTGCGGCGTGCATTCCTCGCGCATCTCGCAACCATCGCAGTCACCCGCGATTTCAGGAGCAATGAGCTCCCAATCGATGTCCTTGTATCCGAGCGCCCGATAAAACGGGATGCTGACACCGCGTGACACCAATCGGACGCTTCCGAAGCGCTCATGCACATCATCCATCATCATGCGTCCGATCCCAAAGCCGCGCCATGGCTTATAGAGCACGATGGGGTTCACGTACGCTTGGTTAGTCTTGGGATCGACCCATACCCTCACAAAGCCGATGGGTACATCGTCTTCATTCACCGCAACTGTCACACCCTCGGTCGAGGGGATGGCATCCATGCCCTCCCATGCGGCGTAGGCATTCACGTAATCCATATCCGCATCGCGAGCATCTCGAAGCGCTATGTTCATCTGGGTCATCGACGATCTCCTCAAAACGCGCTTGCACTAGGATAGGCTCGCGCCGAACGCGCGCGCCTCATCTAGCCCGGGCTTACCGATTATGGCGCCCTTTTCGTACACGCCGTTTTGCATGATGATCTTCACGATTTCGGCGTGACAGTAATTCATGACAATCTCGAAGCTTCTAATCAAGCCGTCCGCCGTCGAAGGATCCTTGTCTTCGAACGCCAAGAGCAAGGCGACCTTGTTGAAATTAATCGGCTTACCGCCGATTGCGCAGAACTGCCGATCCATGAAGGCCTTTATCTGAGCTGGATACGTGTAGAAGTACATGGGGAAAGCGTACACGGTAAGCTCCGCCCAACATAAATCGTCATAGAAGTCCTGCATATCATCTTTCTGAATGCATTCCCCATCATGCGTTACGCAGTATTCACAAGCCTTGCAACCTGCGATTTTCGCGCGGCCTGCATCGATGCGACGCACCTCATTACCTGCCGATAGGGCACCTTCGATGAAGGCATCGGCGAAGATGTCGGAATTACCGCCTTTGCGCGGGCTTCCCGTCACTACGAGGATATTCATGATCTTCTCCCCTCTCGCGCCTAGTCTTGGCGCAGCTCCTCCTTGCACCACGGAGCGTAAACGCGCCTTCCCGATGCATCGGTCAAATGATACGAGCAGAATGGAATGGCACGACCGTCGGGAACGGTCACCATCATGGAGCACTCGCGAAGGCGCTGCACGTCCATGGTGTATGCATCCATGTAGTCCATGATGACGATGGAAAGCCCCGTATTCACTGGAACGCCCTTTTTGACGAGGATGTCATAGAACACCGAGCCTTGCGGGCTGTCGGGATCATAGGCTTCGCAGTATTCCTCGTAAGTCAGTCGTCGCGTCGCTGGGAAGAAACCGCTTTCGTGTGTCGCTTCGGAGCTTTTCACCATGAAGACGCCCGTGTCGCACAAAGGATTCGAACAGCCAAGCGGCCAGATATCCTTCGGTTCGATAAGGCCTTTGGACTGCTCGGAAAGCTTGAAGATGACATCGCCTGCGGTCATCATGTTCTTGCATTCGGTATCGAAGCGCCCCGAAGAGAACGCTGGCTGAAGCGCAAGACCCGCAACCACATCTGAATTCTCAAGGCAATAGAACAGCATGTCGCCGAGCTGGTCATCGTTTACGCCATCGAGAATGGTCATGCATAAGACAACCTGCACGCCCGCCTCACGGCAACGATCTATAACCGCAAGCTTCGCCTTTAAGATGTCATGCCCGCATGTTGCCTCATATACATCGCCCGTAAGTCCATCGAACGACAGGAACAAACCGGTAACTCCCGCGCTTTTGAGCTGTTCGAGATAGCCATCGCGAGCAGCGATGACCAGTCCGTTCGTATTGAGCTCGATACCCCAGAAACCCTTCTCGCGGCCCATGCGAATGATCTCGGGAAGGTCTTTGCGACATGTGGGCTCGCCACCCGTCAACTGCACTGCGCCATCGGTTCCCACCGCTTTCGCGATGACATCGTACATGTCGCTGATCTCCTGAAGCGTCGGATCATGCTCCTCGTCATCGGCACTCATGAAGCACACGGGGCAATGCAGATTGCACTGCCAGGTCACCTCGATCTCGAGCAGCGTGCCACGGCGCTCGTGACGAGCGCAGGTGCCGCACCCGAAGGGACATGGTTTGGTCATTGGGATGGTGTTGTGCGGCGCGGTCTTAGGCATCGCACGGCTGGTCAGCCATTTGAAGTGCTCGACATCGGGCCATATGCGTGTGCGGTAAGTTCCGTGCTCGGGGCACGTGCGCTCCATCCAAACCTCGCCGCCCTCGTCAGCGAAAACCTCCGCTTTGAGCGAGCGCAGGCATTCAGGGCAGAGTGCTATCGTCGAATACAGGTGCTCTTGGGCCATGGATCTTATCCCCTTTGCGCTATCTACTCGCCGTCCTCGGAGGCGATGAATTTGCTGCGTTCGTACGCATTCGTCTTGGCCGTTTGCTCACGGATGGCGGTCATGCCCTTCGCGATAGCCTGCAGCTCCTCGATAGATGGTTCCTCAACATCGCTTGACGCACCGCCTTCGCCATCGAGATAGTCACGTGGATCGTGGTTCTCGTTCGGAGGCGTGGATATCGTAATGCCCATGAAGTCGACCCAATCGAGGGTACGACGTGGCACATACAGATCCTGGAACTTCGCCGCCTGCTCGATCATCTTCATGCAGCTGATTGCATGTGCGAGGTCGGTGGCCTCATCGACGTCAGCGACCGGATCGAAGAACGCTGTGGGAATACCGGCTTCCTTGAGCTTCTCCAGATAGCCATCGAGGGCTGGACGCCCATCCATGTTGTAGTAGATGCCCGTATGGTTCATATTCGGCGTATTCACGCTATAGCCCACAAGCGATGTACCGCACTCTTGGCACGGTGCCACAACGAAACCGGGTTTTCCGATGTTTTGGAAGTACTCGAGCCATTTGAAGCCATCGATCAGATGCTGCTTGGGCATGGTGGGAACATCGCCGCCGATGCTCACGATATTCTCATAACCCAGCTCGAAAAGCTGCCGGAAGGCATCGTTGAAATGCTCGTCGAAGGTGTGCCCCTCGTCGCACAGGTAATGGATCTCCATGGGCCAGGGACCAATGGAATCGAAGATCTCCTTCACCAAGGTCACGCTTTCGGCGGGCGTTGTTGACACGAAGAAGTCGTACGTGATCTTGTCAGCTGTTGGGTCAGCAGCAACCAATGCATCGTTTTCACGCTGCAATGTGATGCACGCGTGCATCGCGCATTCGCATACGTCGAAGAAACACCGTTTGTAGAACTCTGCCGCCTGCTTCGGGGTGAGGAAGCCACCATACTCGAGCGTCATGCGCGTCTTCACCAGTCCCACCAGAGGAGGTTTGCTGAAAATCAGCAGTGCGGCTTTTTTCTCGGCCATACTATCTTTTCATCCTTTCCTATTCGTTGTCGCGTGAAAAGCTCAGCGGCTCTTTCGCTGGGAAGACCACGCAATCGATAGCGTTATACCACCAGGTGCCGATCATATCCTCCCCCGTCTCGACCGAGCACGAGGTGAGGCAATTAATGTTCGACTCCCACATTCCCCCGAAACCAGGAGCGCCTGGCGTCCATTCAGGATGCCACCAGCCGTAATCCGCATTGACGAGCGCATCACGCATCTTGGCAACCTTGAGCACGAAATTCGCTTGGCCCTTGTCGGTAGCGAGCGTGACGATGCTCCCTGGCTCGATGCCAAGGTATTTCGCAGTGGCCTCGCTCACTTCGGCAACCGGATACGGGCTCGTCTTCCTGAAAGCAGGGTTGTTAAAGTACATCGATGCATTATACGGCTGTTTACGGGAACCCGTGATCAACGGCAGATGAACGCCAAGAGCCCGCGTTTGCTCAGAACAAAGCGTGATCGGAGGTTGCGGCATGGGCAGGCGCTGTCCACCAAGATGCGTCAGCGCTTCGCTTGCAAGCTCGATCTTACCCGTCTTCGTCGCAAAGCCCACAGGGTTTCCATCGGGGCCGGGTTTGAGGTATTTGAATGGGTCGGGCGGTTGGAAATAGATACCCGTCTCACAATATGATTCCCAGCTCATTCCCGCTGGCTCAAGCGTTGAGGCGATGGCGTCCTTGAACGTTTCGTCGGGCCATGCATCCGCCTGCCCCAAGCGCAAGCCGAGCTCGCGGAACACATCGTAATCGCAACGTCGCTCGTAGTAGGGTTCCACAGCCGCGGGCCCACCATAAACGATATTGGCAACACCGCCATGCTGTTGGAATGTCGGACGTTCTATGGCACCTGCGGCAGGAAGCACGTAATCGGCCATCGACGCTGTCGGAGTCATCCAGTACTCGAGCACGATGATCAACTCGAGCTTCTGGAACGCCTCGAACACGCGATGCGTATCCGCGTAGGTCAGCAAGGGATTCGTCGCTTCCACGATAAGCGCGGTTACCGGATACGGTTCGCCCGTTTCGATGGCATGGAGCACCAAGTCAGGATGCGCGCTCGTCAGATACCGTGCAGGCAGGGGTTTTCCATGCTGCATGGTGAGCGAATTGATGTATTCAAAGCCCTCGTAGCACTGAAGCGGCGTATATGGCGTATTAAGGCAGGCAGCACGCTGCTCCGCAGAGAGGGCAGCGGTCATTTCCAGATCGTACTCCGTCGTGAAATCGCTTGATTCCGTCATAAGACAGGCACCGGGTTTGTCGATGTTCCCAGTGATGGCGCGCAAGCAGCAGATGGCGCGGTGCGTCGGAGCAACGTTGCGGCCAACCTGATCGATGCCTCGGCCGCTCACCAAGGCGCCGGCACGCGCATTTCCCCACAGGCGCGCGACGCGGACGACATCCTCTGCATTCAGCCCGCATGCTTGCGCGACAAGCTCGGGCGAGAATGCCTGAACATGCTCGGACAGCTCCTCGAACCCGTGGCACCAATCCTTGACGAACGCTGCATCGAAGAGTCCCTCGTTGATGATGACGTTGAGCATGCCGAGCGCTAAGATGCAATCGGTTCCAGGACGAACAGGAAGCCACACATCCGCGATGCCTGCAAGCTGCGTATACCGCGGATCGATGGCGATGATGGGTGTGCTGCCATCGCGCATGCTGCGTAAGGCTTGCCACCATGCCGAGTTATCGGACTGCGCCGGATTCGTGCCCCAGATGACAAGGCAGTCCGTCAGTCCCGGAATCACATCGGCCTCGATCGTCCAACCGAAGGTGATGACATCCATCCAAATGCGCGGGTTCCAGCAAATCTGGCCGATGCCCATATTGTTAGGCGAACCGAAAAGGTTCAAGAAGCGATGCAAGGGCCAAAACGAGGTGTGCGGCCCGCCTATCATCGAGCAGAGGGTTTGCGCGCCGTATCGCTCGCGCAGCCCAGAAAGCTTGTTGGCGATGTCATCGAGCGCCTCGTCCCAGCTGATGCGCTCCCATTCGTTCGCACCACGCTCGCCTACGCGGCGAAGCGGATAGTTGATGCGGTCGGGATGATCGAGCACATCGAGGTTCATGCGCCAGCGGCGGCAACCTGCAAGCACCTTGGGATCATACGGATACCGCGTCGGATCAGGCTTAAGATCGATGACCCGACCATCGCGCACCGTAGCCGAGAAACCACACAGATAGCCGCAGAAGAAGCAGTTCGTGCGCTCGATATGATCGCCGCCGTCGCATGCGCATGGAGCATCCGCGGCCATCATGTTCTCTGTCAACGCGTCAGGCATTAAGCCTTCTCCAATCCTATGAACGTACGATGACTCGGCTGCAGCTCATCCACGCCGAGCGACTCATCGAAGAGAAAACGGAGTTTCATCCAAGCATCGGCGGCATACCAATCGATGCGATAGTTGTATAAAAGCTCCAAATAATGGAACACCGGAACCCTGCGCTGTGCCATGGACAATTGGAACGCACAGCTCACACAGGCCGTCATGATGCCCGTCGCCTTTGCGGCAATCGCCTCTTCGCCATGACGCTGCGCTTGCTTGTCAGCAGCCTCATAGTTTCCCGTTGCGCGCACAAGCGATCCACAGCAGAATGAGGTTGTGCGGTTGTGCTCGCATTCGTTATATGCCTCATCGGCGAGCAGGGCGCGCACGCCTGATGCGAACTCGCCCGTCTTCCGATCGGGACATGAATCGTGGATGCAGAACATCGGGCGCATCTCGGAAAGTCCAGGCTCGAAGTAATCCTTGCCTGCGTCGACGACAGTGGAAAGCAACGTAAGCGCGCCATCCGAATCGATGCGATAGCCCAAATCGGCAAGCACGGTCGGCAAGGGAATGATCGCTATATCGGCTGTGGAGGCATCACGTGCAACCGCATCGCGTAAAGCCTTCACGCAATTCGGGCAGGCCGTCACGATCTTTTTCACGCCAAGCAAGGAGAGCCGCTCGCACAGCTGCTTTTCGTAGTTTGCGCGTATCTCGGCACCATTGGACTCGTATCTTAGGATCTTCCCGCAGCACAAAAGCGAGATGCCCTCCACAATCCCGGCATCCGTAAGCGTTGCGTACACCGCATCGACAAGAGGCATACCGTAGTTTATAAACGAGCATCCGGGAAAGAAAAGGGTCTCGCATGGTTGCGGCATGCCGTCGGCCTCGACCATCAAGGTCTGCAAGCCCGGATATTCGCACTGAATCGTCGAACCCGTAAGCGCATCGGAGAATGAATAGGTGCTCATGATGGCCTCCTCGCTTGCACGTCTTGGCAATTACCCTCTTGTTCACATACGAGGTTATTCTACCCCGCTTTCGGCGGACAGGCATGTGAAAGGTGCAAGTATTAGACAACCGACACCATATAAGGCAGAGGCTCACAAAAAAGGGAGGCCAGTTTCCCGACCTCCCATAATGTGGCATATGCCTTGGACGTTGCGAGTTGATTAGAACTCGTTCTTGCCATACTCCCAACGGGTCATGAATGCCTCGTCGCCCTTCGGAAGCTTGTTGTAATAATGCTCTTCGCCTGGAATCGCACGACGATCGTCGGAGTATACGAACAGGAAGCGAAGCAGCAAACCAGAAAGAAGGACGATCCACGGAGCGATGAACGTCGCGGCAACAGTACCAGCACCCACGATGTACATGATGAGCGGAAGCACCAAACCGCAACCAACCATGAGACCCCAGAAGATCGGAGCTGTCTTGCCCTTGACCCAACGGTCGGCGACCTTCTTGGCGGTCACGTTGCCTGCGCCAACCAGCGAGAGGACGTACAGCAACAGGATGATGATCTCGGCGATGACCAAGATGATATCGATCATGTGCAGCACTTCGCTGATGTAGGTGGCAACGACAAGGTTGTTAACCGTGCTCTCGGCAGGCCACCAACCGATGGACAGCGTGACTGCTGCGCATGCGGTGGAGAGTGCCGAGACCGTGAACAGCACCGGCAGAGCCGGGGTTGCCCAGAATGCATGGGACTTCAAGGTGGAGAACATCAAGCCAGTGTAGAGCATGATGCCCAGACCCGAAACGCCGGCAAGGATCAGATTGAAGGGACGGAAGAATGCCATGAACTCAGCAAAGCCTCCCAACGGCAGATAAGAAAGGAACCAGAAGAAGCCGAAGATCAGGCATACCGACAGAAGTCTGGCGCCCCAGCAGATAATCGATGTCGACTTGATGAAGCAACGATAGAAAACGCCTGGCTGACCAAGCTCGAAGACGAGCAGGAAGCAGCCGAAGCCAAGACACAACAGGCCGATGAATCCAGGCCATGCGAACACCCAACCGACTTCCTGATAGCTAGGAAGCACATTGAAGGAGAAGATCATGGCGAGGAAGTAAATGCCACCGCCGAGGCCACCCAAGAACAGGTAGCTCGCAATGGGCCATTCCCAATAATGATGACGCATTATCTCCTACCTCCTAAATCAGGGATGTAATAGATTTGCGGACCAGTGCCCAAATCTTCCATCAACCTTACAGTTTCAACGGAGCCGATAAGCTTCGAAACCTCGGAATTCGGATCATCCAAATCGCCGAAGATACGAGCCTTCTGATGGCAGGTCTGCACGCAATACGGCACAGCCTCGGGATCCATCTTGCGGCGCTCACGGCAGAACGTGCACTTGCGAACGAAGCGGTGCAGGCGAGGCTCGACCTTGGACTGGTCGCGCATGCCGTAGGGGCAGGCGTTGACGCACACCTTGCATGCCATGCACTTGGTGTAGTCAATCCATACGGTGCCGTCCTCGTCCTGCTGGCTCGCGCCAGTCGGGCAAGCCGGCACGCATGCAGGCTTCTCGCAATGCATGCACAAAGTCGGCAGCCAGTTGCGATGAACATTCGGCCACGTTCCCTGAACACCATCGCTCACAACCGGGTTGTAAACGATATCCATCGGGAGCTTGTTCCACGTACGGCAAGCAACCGTGCAGGAATGGCAGCCGATGCAGCGACGCTGGTCGATAACCATAACGTAACGTGTCATATCAATCAGCCTCCTTACACAATCTCTTGACGCGTGTTCATGTCGTAGCGCTTGCCGGTTTGCATGTCGACTAACGTGTTGTCGGTCGGATCATAGGCATAGCCCGAGTAAGCATCATAGTAGACACCGGCATTGACGTCGATTACCCAACCGGAGTTCGGATCATAGACGAGGTCCGTGCCAGGCAAGAAGCCTGCACCCCTCTCCATATCCCACTCGACCAGACCAGGCAGCTCATATGGAGCAGGCTGTCCCGGGAAGCACTGGACGTTGCCGAAATAGACGATCTCCTGACGATTCATGTCGTAGATCTTGCCCGTTGCATCATCAACGAGGCACTGGGAATCGGCATCGTAGCGCCATCCGGTATAAGCATCGTAGTACGACTTGTTGCGCGGATTGACCAACCAGCCAGAAGCGTCATAGCGGAAGAACGTGCCCTTCTGATACAGCTGGTTGTCTTGCCAGCACCAGTCATAGCCCTCGGGAACCTCGAAGTCGGGTTGCGGAACCTCGAACGGAATCGGCTCACGCGCAAGCGGTTGATCGCTCGGCATGACGGTGACGCCAGGAACGCTGGAGGAACCAGGAATGGACCACTGGCTATCCTTCTTCGTGAACTCCTTATCGAGCTCGCCGCACTTGTACACCTTGCACATCAGACCACGGTTGGCCCAAGAGCCGCCCATCGGGTCGCAGTGCTCATCGTCGACGGAGGTCAGCGTGTTGACGTTGGACTCGAGGCAACCGAACGGGTTGTCGAGATCCGCGGAGCCATCGCGCTCGGGGAACCACCAGCCACGCGGGCAGAAGACCACGCGAGGATCGACGGAAGGCTGCACTTCGGCGCGCATCTTGATGCGGCCGCGCCTCGTCTCGATCCAGCACCAATCGCCCTGCTTGATGCCGAGCTTCTCGGCAAGCTCGGGGTTGATGTCGAAATACGGATCGGGATACAGGTAACGCGTATACGGCATGTTGAAGTGCTCGGAATGATGGAACGGCATGAAGCCGCCGCCCGTGGTGAGCACGATCGGATACTCTTCCGCGATCTCGGGAGTATCGATCTCGTTCTCGATGCAGCCGATGTAGGTCGGCATGCCAGGATAACCGAGTTGACGCAGAATCGTGGAGTTGAGCTCCACCTTGCCGGACGGCGTCCAGAAGCCGCCATTGGAGATGAACTTGCTCTGATGCAGCGGCGGATAGTACTGACGAACCTGAGAGACGAACTCATCCCAGCTGTTGACCGGAAGGCCAAGAGGCTTGATGATCTCAAAGTTAGCCTCTTCCTCGGTCTCCCACGGCCACAGCGCCGGATCCTGGCCGCATGCCAAGCCGAGCTTGCGCCAGAACACCATGTCGGTGTGGCGGTCGTACTTGGGTTGAATGGCACGGCTGCCGCCCATGAGGGAGTCGGTTGCGCCATAGTGGGTGACGATGATCGGACGCTCGAGCGCACCAGCTGCCGGGAAGATGTAGTCGGCGAACAACGCGGTCGGAGTCATCCAGTACTCGACGACGACGAGGAACTCGACCTTCTTTAGGGCCTCGAGGGTCATCTTGGCATCGCCATAGGAGTTGATCGGATTGGTCGCATTGACGATCAGGCCGCGAACCTGATACGGATCGCCGGTGATGATCGCCTTGAAAACGCTCGGGCCATGTGCCTCGCAGAACCACTCGACAGGCAGGGTCTTGCCCCACTTGCGGCGAGCGTTGTCGCTGATGAGCTGATAGCCGGGCCACGACGTGAGTTTGAACTTGTTGGAGCCGATCTGCTTTGCCTTCTGCTCCTCGGGCAGCCACTCGTTGGCTTCCATCTCCTCGTCGGTGAGGAAGTTGATAGCCGGTCCGGGGATGCCATCGGCACCGGGAACGTCCAGGTTGCCGGTGACGGCGCGCAGAAGCGCGATGGCATGGCTGCCGGTCGTGGAAGCACGACCGATCTGATCCCACGTGCAACCCCACTGGATGCAACCGGGAGTATTGGTGGCATACATGCGGGCCGCGGTGCGGATTTGATCGGCGGAAAGCCACGTGATCTTAGATGCCCATGCAGGAGAGTACTGCTTGATATGGGCCTTGAGATCGGCGAAGCCGTCGCACCAGGTGTTGACGAACTCCTTGTTGTAGAGACGCTCGCGAATGATGACGTTGAGCATTGCCAGCGCCAGCGCAGCGTCGGTGCCGGGACGAAGCGGCAGCCACAGATCGGCCTTCGCAGCGGTCTCGGAATAACGCGGGTCGACATAGATGATCTTCATGCCGCCCATTTGCAGGTCGGTGTAACCATGCATGCCGGGAAGCGTGGAAGCGCCCGGGTTCATGCCCCACAAGATGAGGCAACGCGCGGTGCCCAAGTCGGTTTCGAACGGAGACCAACCGCACACGCAGGTTTCGGCCATGAACGTCGGAATCCAGCACAGCAGTGCATTATGGAAACCATTCGGCGTGCCGAAGATGTTCAGGAAGCGACGACGCGCCCAGTCATCGGTACGGGTCGTGCCACCCGCGGAAGCAATCGCCTCAGCGCCGCTTTCCGCCTTGATTTGGTTCAGACGCTCGGCAACTTCCTTGATAGCCTGATCGTAATCGATCTGCTCCCATTTGCCTTCGCCCTTTTCCCCGACGCGCTTCAACGCATGGTTGATACGGCCGGGATGGTTGACATGCAAAAGCGCGCTGGTACCACGGCAGCACAGGCCGCCCTGGTTGGTGTAATTCGGGTCGCCCTCGATCTTGATTACGTCACCATCTTTGACGTAAGCAAGGACGCCGCAGTTCGCATGGCAGAAGTAGCACAGCGACTTCACCATCGTTACACCGGGAGCATGAATGTCAACCTCTGTGTCCATACTGGGTTTTTCAAAAAGATCTTGAAAGAAACCCTTATGGCCTTCAGCCTCGGTCATCTACCTTCCCCCTTTTCTTTTCATCGTTCTCACGATTTTCTTACTCGCACTGCCATGGTGCCCAGATTGTCCATCGTACCCGCAGAAAGACATATCCGCGCACCACGGCAGTGCACACGCCTGCCAGCGTGCACTCTTAGTTGGCATTATAGCCAGTAGATGCATTCGGAAACAGCCTTAAAAAATATGCGGTAACACAGTTCGCCGAACGGAAACTAATGTAAAAGACGTATGACCGAGCTCAAAGACCATTTGTCCACGGAGGTGTCGGAAAGGCTCCTTGGGCCATAGATTAAATCTGGAAGCTCATTCCGTCGCGTGCCTGCTCGACTCGGCCCCCGTACTGCTCGAGATATGCATCAAGCTCGACGGTGGTGATGGGCTCATCGTAATGAAGCGCAAGATGCGTCAGATAGATCTTCTTCGCATCGAGGGCAAGCCCCTCTTCGATGGTCTCCTGGATGCTGTGATGTGCATCGGGACGCCAGCAGCGCTTCCAAAACGTCGCATCCATCGCAAGGATGTCGCAACCCTGTATGCGCTCCTTCGTCTCCTCAGGCAAAAGCCCCGTATCGGACGCATAGAACATGCGCGTCGTGTCGGTCTCTATCAGGTATCCGAACGATCCGGGAGAATGGCGCACAGGCAGAGCCGTGTACCGAACGCCATCGAAGGAAACCGTGTCATACTCCTCGATCGCGTGAGCATCGAGGCAGTACATCATATATTCGAACTCCTGTGCAAGCTGTTGAAGGGTTATCGCACTTGCATAGGTCGGAAGCTTGCATTTGGTACGCAGCTGCACCATGTACTCAAGCTCCAAAAGCCCCCCGACGTGATCGGAATGGCAATGCGTGTACAAAAGCTGGTCGAAGCTTTTGATGCCCTCGCGATTCAGCTGATGGCGGATATCGGGCGGCGTATCGATGAGCAGGGTCTTCTCGCCGCGGATCATCACACCGCAATCGCCACGGGCAACACTGGGGTTTCGGCGTGCTTCCTCACATGCGACGCAATCGCAGAAAAATGCTGGGATGCCGCATCCCGATCCTGTCCCCATGAATGTGAACGTATGCTGCGACATGGCGCGCGCTCTCCTCTCCTGCGATTGGAAACGAATCGATCAGCACCAACGATGGAAGGTCATTCCACTCTGAACGGGACCGATGATGACGTTATCAGCTGATGACGTGCAGTGGATGATCTGCCCACCGCCGATGTAGATGCCGCAATGCACGGTATTGACCGCGACATCGCCCGGTTGCGGGTCATGCACTTCGGGCCATGTGAGGAAGGTATAGGTAGTACCGAGACGCGAATAACGACCCGACAGGCAATAGCTCACGAATCCCGAACAATCGAACTCGCCAGGTGCGCATGAACCCCATACATAGCTTGCTTCACCAAGATAGCTGTAAGCCCTATCCAATACCTCGCTCGCCCAAGCGGCATCGTAATACGGGTCGGTGTAATCCCCATCCTGTCCGCCGCCGCTCTCCTCGAATGCGGCGGCATCCCGCGCCTCGGCTGCAGCTCGCTCGGCCTCGACCATGCTCGCGACCTCGTCGCTTAAGCTCTGGTACAGATCCTGCATGGACGCGTAGACCAGTTCTGCTTCCTTCTGGACGATGCGCGCCTGCTCCGCAGCCTCAGCGGCAGCGCGCTCCTGCTCTGCCAACTCTGCTTTCTGCGCCTCGAGTTGTGCTTTTAGGGTCTTCGCTTCCTCGACCATGTTCGCATCCTTCTGATTCATCTGGTCGAGCAGACTGAGCTTATTAGCGAACTCCATGAACGACGACGAGCCGAGCACTACATCGATGATGCCTATCTGATCAGATCGGTACATGCTGCGCGCCCGAGCGGAGAGCTTGCCTTGCACGATGGCGATGCGCGATGTCGCCTCATCGATTTGGCCCTGGAGCTCGGCGATGCGATCTTGGGCCTTTTGAAGTTCCTCGAGTGCCAAGAAATATGCATTCGAAGCCTCATCGAGCTGCACTTCCATCGCGCATAGGTCAGCATACGCGCTATCGGCTTGAGCCTGAAGCTCGGAGATGGTCGGTTCGGCATAAGCGGCGCACGGAATAAGCGCGCACGCAAGCAAGAAAGCGACTGCGACACGGCAGCATGTGTGTTTGGAAAAGATATGAGAAGTACGTTCGCGCATGCGCGAATCCTCCTTTATCGAAGCATTTCGTGCGATCGGAGTTCGTGTCCGCTTCGTAAGGCAATCTTACCATGCCATTCGAACCCCAAAAGCAAACCACACAGAATCAATGGACGAGCTTATCCCCGTCATCGATGCATGCACGAAGAAAAGCGGGCCCCGAAGGGCCCGCACATACTCGCATGATCTATCGATGTGCTCGTTAGTTGTTCTTGGAAGCCTGATACTCCTCAACAAGCTTCTTCTTCACGTCGCCCGGAGTCTCCTCGTAACCCTCAACCTCGATGGTATAGGAACCGTTGCCGCGCGTGATGGAGCGAAGATCCTTGGTGTAGCTGAGCATCTCAGCATACGGGACGCGCACCTTGATGATCGTCTCGCCCGAATTGTTGGAATCGGTGCCGACGATGCGGCCACGGCGCGTGGAGATGTCGCTCATGACAGCGCCAGCATATTCCTCGGTGACCGTGATGTCGGCATTCGCCATTGGCTCCAAAAGAATCGGATCGGCCTTCTCGCAGCACGCACGGAAGCCGATGCGCGCAGCGGTCTTGAACGCCATATCGCTCGAGTCGACGGAGTGGTAGCTGCCGTCATATACGGCGCACTTGATGTCAACCATCGGATAACCGGCGAGATAGCCTTCCTGCATGGCATCCTGGACGCCCTTGTCGACAGCGGGGATGTAGTTACGCGGAATGCGGCCACCGACGACCTCGTCAACGAACTCATAGCCCTTGCCGGGGTTCGGCTCAAGACGCAGCCAGCAATCGCCGTACTGACCGGAGCCGCCCGTTTGCTTCTTATGCTTGCCCTGTGCAGAAGCAGTCTTGCGGATGGTCTCGCGATACGGGACGCGAACCTTCAGAAGCTTCATCTCAACGCCAGCCTGCTCCTTGCAGCGGGACACGATGACCTCGACCTGCGTGTCGCCCATAGCTGTGAGCACGGCCTGATGGGTTTCCTCGTTGCGCTTCAGGCGCAGCGTGGGATCGTTTTCCGCCTGGCGAGCAAGGAAGGTGCCAACCTTGTCCTCGTCGGCCTTGTTGACTGCCTCGTAGGCAACCGGATAGAGCGGCTCGGGCAGCTTCGCGGGCTCAACCGCGATCTCGCCCGTCTGGGAAAGCGTATCGCCCGTACGGGTATCGGAAAGCTTCGGCACGATGATGATGTCGCCAGCCTTCGCGGTCTTCACATCGGTGTTCTCCTTGCCCATCATGACATAGAGATGGCCGAGGCGCTCCTTCTTGCGGGAGCGGGAGTTCTGAAGCTCCATGCCCGGCTCGAGCGTGCCGGCAAGCACCTTGAGGAAGCTCAAGCGACCAACGAAGGGGTCGGACACGGTCTTGAACACGAACGCTGCAGGACGCTTGGACTCGTCGACGCGGATAGTCTCGCCGTTGGCCAGCTCGAAACGGCCATGAGCAGTCGGAGACGGGAAATACGTGACGATATCGTCCATGAGGCACATGATGCCCTGCTTGATGACGGTGGAACCAACGAACACGGGGATGAAGATCTCTTGCGTGATGGCTTGCTCGAGCAGGCTCTCGATCTCCTCCTGGGCCAGCTCTTCGCCTTCCAGGAACTTCATCATGAGTTCTTCGTCAGCTTCGACGACAAGGTCGCATAGCTTCTCGCGGGCTGCTTCGGCTGCATCTGCATACTCAGCCGGGATGTCCTCGACGACTTCCTTGTCATCGACGATGTAGCGGGCCTTCATGCGGATGATGTCGATAACGCCCTTGAAGTCGCCTGCTTCGCCCATGGGGATGTTAACGGCGCCAAGGCGGTTGCCGAAACGCGCATGCAGAGCTGCCATGGCGGCATTGAAATTCGCATGCTCGCGGTCGATGTGATTGATGAATACCGCGCGGGAAAGGCGCATGTTCTCGGCTTCGCGCCACAGTCTGGTGGTCATGACCTGGGGGCCGGCGACGGCATCGACCACGAACAGCGCCATCTCGGCTGCCTGCATGGTAAGGATGGCCTCGCCGATGAAGTCGGGATGCCCGGATGTGTCGAGGACGTTGATCTTGAATCCCTTGTGCTCGACGGGAGCGACGGATGTGGTAATCGTGAACCTGCGCTTGATCTCCTCTG
Organism: Eggerthellaceae bacterium; assembly: GCA_015062605.1. Taxonomy (GTDB): domain Bacteria; phylum Actinomycetota; class Coriobacteriia; order Coriobacteriales; family Eggerthellaceae; genus SIG42. The sequence continues at coordinate 54,748 of SUUI01000010.1, forward strand.
GATCGTAATCCAGATAGGATTTACCGTCATGGGTTGTACCCATGCGTTGCGTACGACCCGAGCAATAAAGCATCGCTTCGGCAAGCGACGTCTTTCCCGAGCCGTCCTGACCTACAAGCACGACATTGCGGACCTGTTCTGTAGCGGGAGCTGCCATAGTGACCACCAACCTTCCTTGACCAAAAAGCGCACCGTCACATCATCTGTGCGCTTAAAGTATCGATTTGACGCGGATAGAGCGTGCCGTGGAAAAACACGTGCTTGTCTAGTGTAACGCAAAAGCCGTGGAAAATGCCGAAAAAGGCTCGTTATTCTTCGCGTTTGCCCACGATGCCGTCCACGTTTCACCGTTTCCTTCCCAGTGGTTCACGGCAAACGATTGTGTGGTATCATGGCGCGTTGAAACAAGAGGGGCGGATTTGTCCGCCCCGCAAGATTCACAATGAGAAAAGAAAGAGGAGATCATGACAGAAGAATGCACGCACGAGTGCTCAAGCTGCAGCGTCGGCGATTGCGCCGATCGCGCAACCGGCCCCGTCACGCTCGAGCCGAATAAGCGCTCGAATATCAAACATGTCATCGCCGTCGTTTCCGGCAAGGGCGGCGTCGGCAAATCGCTGGTCACCAGCCTGCTTGCAACCACCATGCAGAAAAAGGGCTATAAGGTCGGTATCCTCGATGCCGATGTCACAGGTCCTTCCATCCCCAAGACGCTTGGCATCGGAGGCCATGTCACGGCGGACGAAGATGGCATCAACCCCTCCGAGGATAAAAACGGCATCAAGGTCATCTCCGTCAACTTCCTGCTCCCCTCCGAGGATACGCCGGTTGCATGGCGCGGTCCTGTCGTCAGCGGCATCATTACCCAATTCTGGAACGAAGTGAACTGGGGCGACATCGATATCATGTTCGTCGATATGCCTCCGGGAACATCCGATGTGTTCTTGACCATCTTCCATCAGCTGCCCGTTGATGGCATCGTCACGGTTTCGGCTCCGCAAGAGCTCGTCTCCATGATCGTCGGAAAGGCCGTCAATCTGGCGCATGATATGGACACCCCCGTCATCGGTTTGGTCGAGAACATGGCGTACTTCGTATGCGACGAATGCGGCAAGAAGCATTTCGTGTACGGCGAGCCCCAGGGTGCGGCCGTAGCGGAGAAGTACGGCATCCCCGCCATCGCAACGCTGCCAATCGACCCTGACTTCGCCAAGCTGTGCGATGAGGGAAGGATCTCCGAATACGACGTTGATGCGGACCTCGATCCGATCATCGAGCAGATCAAAGCAACGTTCGAGTAGAACGAGACCGCCTAACAGGCTTTCGCCACATCTCTTGCATCAAAAAGGAGCCCCGCCTCACGATGAGGCGGGGCTCCTTGTCTTACGCGATGTGCAGGTTGCCCTCCGTTACATGACCAACTTGGTGACCTCGATGTCCTCTTCAAGGTCTACGATCGTCTTCTCGCCAACGATCTTGAGTGCCAAGATCTCCTCGAGCATCTCATCAGAATCGTTGAACTGCTTGTTGAAGAACGGAGACTTAGCATCAAGATAGGAAAGATGGGCCGTGCTCGTCTTGCCGAGGCTCAGGCGCTCGTAATAGAACTCCTTGCCTTCGACGTTGAACACGATCTCCCAACCGTTCTTGATGTGATTCTTGAATTCGTCGTATGTGCAGATACCCTTCATAGCCATCTCCTCGCTTTTCGATTGTGTCAGGCGTCGCGCCGTTTTCATTTCGGACGTATCGTACCGCATCGGTGGGTAGAACGCGAACCCCCTTTTCGACAAAAAGCAGGCTCGGCGAACGCCGAGCCTGAAATGCGAAACAAGATGCAAAAGATGCGCTTTGCGGCTTACTTGCCGAACAATCCACCTGCGAGGTTGGCGATTCCGAGGATGTCACCGATGCCGATGCCGTCGCTTAAGTCGACCTTGGCGCCAGCCTTACCGCTCGAGAAGGCAACGCCCGCCAGATTGCCGAGGATGTCCATCATATCGATGCCCGAATTCTGGGCAGCGGCAGCCTGCTGCTGCTGCGCAGCCTGACCAAAACCGAAGAGGCTTCCCAGAACGTTCTCTGCCATCGAATGCGCGCTACCGCCACTCTTAGCAAGCTGCGATTGGGACCTCTCCTGGACCAAGCCGTAATCGACGGTCTTACCCTTGGCAAGGCCGCCGAGCATGGAGATGACCTCAGCCACCTGGGACTGCTCGACCCAGTCCTGTCCAGTGACCTTCTTGACCGATGAATACGGATGCTCCACGATCGTCTGCGCGGATTGCGGATTCTGCAGAATGCTGCCGATAAGTTGTTGCACGATTTGCTCAGTTGTTGCCATGATTCCCCCTTAAGAAGACAAGGACCTAATGAACCGATTATAACAGCCTGATTTGGCATTTCATACATAATCGCAAGCCATTTTTCTTAAGGTTTTTTAAGCAATCGACACAATCCTTCAAGGTTATTTTCAGGAAACTGCAAGACAATGGATGCTTAAGATCGGGAAAGGAGCATCAATGAAAGCAATACAAGCGAAGAAATGGTTCGCGTTCTTCGTCGCTATAAGCGCCCTCGCGTGCCTTGCAGTCCTCTTCGGCTGCTCGCAGCAAACAAGCAGCAAGGCCAAGCATCTGAGTGCCGATGACATCAAGGCAACACAAACTTACGATAGCTCCTCTGATGGCGAACACGCCATCACCGCAGATGGCGAGAAGGCATCGTACGAGAGCATCGCCATCACGAAAACCGGCAGCTCGTCTGGCGACGAAGCGGATTTCTATGGCGAGAATGCCGCGATCTTCGCAACGAATGGGGCAACGCTTGACTTGAAGAACATCCTCGTGAATTCCGATGGCACGCACGCCAACGCTGTTTTCACATATGGAAAAGGCACCACGGTAAACATATCCGATTCGGTTATCGAGACCGTAGGCAATTGCTCGGGCGGCCTTATGACGACAGGCGGCGGAGTGACGAATGCCACAAACCTCACGATCCACACCACGGGCAACTCCTCGGCTGCCATCCGTTCTGACCGCGGAGGCGGGACGATGACGGTTGACGGCGGAAGCTATACGACAGAGGGCAAAGGCTCCCCCGTCGTTTATTCGACTGCCGATATCACCGTGAGCAACGCCGATATGACGTCAACCGCAAGCCAGGGCGTCGTCATCGAAGGCAAGAATTCCGTCACGCTAAACAACGTTGCGCTGACCGCAAGCAACACGCAGAAGAACAGCAACAAATCCGAATGGTATCAGGCAATCATGATCTACCAATCCATGAGCGGGGATGCAAAAGAGGGCACCTCGGCCTTTGCCATGAACGGCGGCACTTTAACGAATAAAAACGGCGATGTCTTCTTCGTGAACAACACCTCCACGACAATCGACCTTAATGGAGCAACCATCAAAAACGAGGACGCTAATGGCGTGTTTTTGCGCGCAGCTGCCGCCGGTTGGGGCAAGAGCGGCAAGAACGGCGGACGCGTGACCATGACAGCCACCGACCAGACTATCGATGGCAACATGCTAGTCGATGACATCTCCTCACTCGATCTGACCCTTGCCGGCAAAAGCACATTCAACGGAGCCATCAATCCCGATGGCGCATCGGGCGCAGTCTCTGTGAAGATCGCCTCTGGCGCCACGTGGAAGCTTTCTTCCGATAGCTATGTTGATTCCCTTGAAAACGCCGGGAAGATCGACTTGAACGGACATGCGCTCTATGTGAACGGTGTCGCCTATAGCGGCTAGGCGCAAGCGAAACCCCTTGCGCTTTTTGCCACGTGCGCCCTCTCCTTTCCGCCTTTGCTGAGAGGGCGCACGCCATTTTGTAAGCGATTCCAGATGGATGCTACTGTTCGGGAACCCCTTCGAAAAGGGGTACGAGCAGCTCCTCGGCCTCATTTGCCGGTGTGGGCATAATCAGATACGACTCGATGTCGGCCTCCCCTTCCACGAAGGGCACGAACGCACGGGAAAGCCTCGAGGTGAGCCTCGTCTGATCGGTCATGCATTCAAGCAATAGGTAGATCTCATCGACGATATCCGCGAACAGGTAATCGGAATACACGTTCGTCTGATACTCGAACGTCTTCATCTCGAATCCATGCTCGTGGCACATATCGGCCCATGCTTTGCGCAAAGGATCATACGATGTGCTTGGTAACATGACAGGATACCGTTTGATATCCTCGACGTGCAACGAGCCTTTCCGCACCAACGGATTGGAGCTGTTGCACCAAACGATAACGGGCTCTGTCGCCAGATGCTTGATAAGATAGCCCTCCTCGCGATACTTCCTAATCGTTTCCTCGATAGGACCGTATTCGTACACGACCGCAAGGTTGATCGTCCGCTTTGCAAGCATCTCGTTAAGATTCGAACGCCCAAGCCGTGTGAAGTGGATGCTCAGCAGCGCATGCTCGTTTCGAAGCTTATCCGCGATCTGATACATGCGTGCACTCGCTTGATCGCTCCGAAGTGGCGGTTCCTGGAACACGAGTTCCTTGATGCCCTCCCTATTGATTTGACGGCACTGCTCCACAAGCGCGTCATAAGAACCGAGGATCTGACTGATGCCGCCGAGAAAATAGCGGCCTGCAGGTGTCAACTTGGTCTGCCGTCCCCTTGAAACAAGAGGAAACCCAAGTTCCTCCTCCATTTGCTGGATATGGCGGGTTAGCGAAGGTTGGGAGATATGCAGCTCCTTCGCTGTTTTCGAGATGTTCATGGAATGCGAGAACTGACGAAGCTCCTCGAGGTATTCGATGTACATGATCGCCACCTCATTCTGTAATTCTCTTCTCTAATCGGAATATAGCAAATCTGCATAGGTGGTATCAAGATATCGAATACAGCGGAGAGAACATTCGTTTACAAGGAAAGACGCATTACTCCTTACAATGAAATCAACTGGGCAGAGGCTTCTCGCGTACGCCTGGATACATGTTTGCTCCACGCATTACGCGAAGCTTGCGCCCCAACCCATCAAAAAAACGATGGAAGAGAAAAGGGAAAGGAGAAGGCATGGTTGACTATCAAGCATTTCTTGACAGCATCAACAAAGAGGCGTATCACGCCGGAGAGTTAACGTGGGAGGAGGACGGGTACACGTGCACCCGTACGTACCATTACTCTCCACCAGGCTGTCATAGCTCCTGCGGTGTCATCTATTACGTCAAGGACAACCAGGTCTGCAAGATCGAAGGTGACCCGTTGGATCCCTGCACGAACGGCAAACTGTGCATGCGCTGCCTCGAGAACGACGAGTGCTTCAACCATCCCGATCGCGTGAAGTATCCCATGCGCCGCGTTGGCGAGCGCGGCGAGAACAAGTGGGAGCGCATCACATGGGATGAGGCTTTCGATGAGATCGAGGCCCATGTCCGCGAGGTATGGGAGAAATGGGGCGGCCCATCCATCCTGCATACCCACGGCACTGGCCGTAACATCAACTGGCAGACGCCGTACTTCGCACACTCCGCCTTAAAGACCCCGAACGACAATCATATCGGCTTCACCGGCTTCGCGTGCTATCTGCCGCGTACCTGCGGCGCTACCGCCCCGATGGGCGACTTCCCCATCGCCGATGCATCCGAAGGCCATGAGCTTCGGTATGCCGATCCATCGTTCGTGAACCCCGCGCTCATCGTCGTATGGGGTAACGAGCCCTTGGCATCCAACGCTGACGGTTACATCGGTCACTGGCTGGCCGTCTGCGTCCAGAACGGTTCCAAGATCATCTCCATCGATCCCCGCCTGACCTGGTGGGGCGTACGTGCCGAGTACTTCCTGCAGATCCGCCCTGGCACCGATCCGGCGCTCGCGATGGCATGGTTGAACGTCATCATCAACGAAGACCTCTACGATCATGAATTCGTCGAGCTATGGTGCGCGTATTTCGATGAGCTCGCAGAATCCGTCGCCGACAAGACGCCTGCTTGGGCTTCTGAGATCACCGGCATCCCCGAAGAGGACATCATCGGTTCCGCCCGCCTGTTCGCCGCATCAAAGCCGGCCACGCTGCAGTGGGGCCTCGCATTCGACCAGCAGATGGCTGCCATGGCCCTGAACCTGGCTGCTGTCGATTTGATGGCCATCACCGGCAACGTCGACGTTCCCGGCGGCTGGCTGCTCGTCCACAACGCGTTCGAATGCAATGGCGGTTATGCATCCGGCGACGAGAACGTCCCGCCCGAATGGATGGCGCAGAAGGCAACCAACAACTACGTACTCAAGACCGAGGGCATCGACTTCGTCGCCTGCGCAAGCGCTGATGCGCTCCTGTACTGTATTGAGGTTGAAGATCCCTATCCGATCAAGATGTGGTGGATCGAGTCCTCCAACGAGATCGCCTGTGCCGCCATGGATGCCCCGCGCCTGTATGAGGCGCTCAAGAAGATCCCGTTCGTCGTGAACGCCGACCCGTTCATCACGCCGACCTCCGTCGCCTTCGCCGACATCCTGCTTCCCGTTGCCATGAGCTGCGAGCGCGACTCCGCACGTACGTGGTGGACGCCGCTTCGTACCATGACGAAGGTCACGAGCTACTATGAGGCCAAGACCGACGAGGAGATCACCTTCGAGCTCGGCAAGAGATTGGCGCCTGAGAATTATCCATGGGATACCGTAGAGGACTTCATCAACTGGTTCATGACCCCGGCTGATTACGCCGGTGGTTGGGGTGTGGAGTCGAGCGCCAACGAGGCACGCGGCTTCCATCAAGATTTCCATTACACGCATCATGACATCGAGCGCCATGTCGGTCACCTGGGCGGCACGGGCTATATGTACGATGAGTTCTGCCACACCTATCGCAAGTTCGAGAAGGGCATGCTCCGTCCCGACGGCCAGCCCGGCTTCGCGACTCCGTCCGGCCGCATCGAGCTCGCGTCCCGCGTCTATGAGGTTTGGGGCATGCGTGCTACGC
>SUUI01000011.1:0-50575 GCA_015062605.1 Eggerthellaceae bacterium
AGGTCGTGCGCTGCCTCGACACGTACGGCAAGTACCATCGCGGGTACTGCTTCTTCGGCTTCCGCTACCCCAACTCGATCGACCCCGCGGTCATCGCCGCGTTCATGGCGCCCATCGTCCAGAAGGCCACCGAGTATGCATTCGAACTGATGGCGGCTGGGAAGTAACGGCGCGCGCAAGGCGTTCGCGTTTATCGTGCGAGGCGGCGGGGTGTGACCTCGACGCCTCGTTGTTTTAGGCGCGTTTTTTCTTGCGGCGCGTCGGGTTGGAACAAATGCCGCGGTATCCCTGCCTCGCAAGACAAGAGCAGCATAGGAGCTGCTCAATTGTCCCGTTATACTGTCGGATAAAACTAAGCAACATATGCTTGTGGCGCATCTCGCGATGTGTCAAACTCGATACCATTCGGCTTCCGGCTGACAAGCAGTTGATAATCTAGGTTCTGTGAAGCCATCAAAAGACCAGGTAAACGGGCGATTCTAAGCCGATTTAAGATCCTGTTTTACTTGCCCACGATATAGTTATCGTTCTTTCAGAAACTAGCCTTGCATACGATACGCCACACGCGACCCGCGAGGGGTGGGCGCTCTTTTTACCTTGCGCATCCCTGCCCCCTAGCGCATAGTTGATATTTACACACAGGCTTTTTTTCCACAGGTAGATGCGCCCATACCCCACGAGCCGCCCCGTATAGGGGCGGCTCTTTCTTCAAGCTGGAACACGCGCAACACATCAACCGCCAGCAGCCTTTTATCCCTCTTATTAAAAAGGGGGTTTAGATCGCGTTTTCCCTCATTTCAAAAGTGGGGATATTTTTGGGGATATTCGCCCGTTATCGCAAGTTAAACGGAGTACACGTATTTGCCGTTTTACATTATAGGGGATATTAAAAAACGCCGTCTGACCTGGGCTTTTTAGGCTCGTAATGCGTAGGTCAGCGGTTCGAGTCCGCTCATTGGCTCCAGAGACACTACGACCCCGTATGATAGCGGGGTCGTTTTGTTTTTTTCTTCGAAGCGCCTTTCTGAACGTTGTCTTACGCGCTTACCCAACGTGAACTTTCCCAGCAAGCACGTTCCGGAAGTCTTCGAGATTCTGCTTCAGCAACTCGGGAACAGGCAGTCCGTACGGACAGCGATCTTCGCAAACACGACATTCTATGCAGTCATCGATTTTTGCCATTTCCTCCTGCCAATGCTTCGTTGTCCAGCTTTCCGTAGGCGCACGACGGAGCATGAGAGCCATGCGCGCACAATCCTTGATGGAAATATCCATCGGACAAGGCATGCAATAGCCGCATGATCTGCAGAAGTTGCCAGCAAGTTCTTCGCGTTCCCGTTCGATGTAGGCACGCATTTCGTCATCGAGCGCGGGAGTCTCGTCCATGAACGACAGCCACTCATCGAGCTCCTTCTCGCGTTGAATGCCCCAGATAGGCAATGCATGCGGATGTTCGTTCATGAACGCCATCGCAACCCGTCCGCGTGTAATCAATCCTCCTGCCATGCCCTTCATGACGACAAACCCCATGTTGGCATCCACACACGCATCAACAAGAGCCATCTCTCGTGGGGTGGAAAGGTAGCTGAACGGGAATTGCATCGTCTCGTAAAGCCCGGATGCAACCGCCTCTTCCGCAACGCCGATCTTATGTGCTGTAACACCGAAATGAACGATCTTCCCTTGACGCTTCGCTTCGAGCAAGCATTCGTAAAGCCCAGTTCCGTCATCAGGGCGATAGCATTGTTTGATGTTGTGAAGCTGATAGACATCGATATGGTCGGTCTGGAGGTTGCGCAGCGATGTTTCGAGGTCCTTCCAAAATGCGTCAGGCGTCGTCGCCATGGTTTTCGTGGCGATGAAGATCTCGTCGCGTATGCCCGCAAATGCTTTTCCGACACGTTCTTCGCTGTTGCTGTAACTCCGAGCCGTATCAAAATACACCATGCCGCCCTCATGAGCGCGGCGTAAAAGACGTATGGCAAGTTCTTCCGGAATGCGCTGCAAAGGCAGCGCGCCAAATGCGTTTTGCGGGGTGACTATGCCAGTAGATCCGAGTGTAAGCGTATTCATGGTGCCCTCCGCTCGATGCTTCCTCTGTCGACAGCATTATCTCACGAGAATCACGGTTCGGTCGTAGTGCGATTGCAACGAAAACTTCTCGTAAAAACAAGGAAGGCGCGGTTTGCACCGCGCCTTCCCTCTCAACGTAAAAGCTTAGAACTTGTATTTACGGAACATTTCCTCGAAGTCGAATTCGTCTTGAAGCTCCTCGAGCATGTCATGGCACGTGTAATAATCTGCAGCAGCGCTGAAGAACTCTTCGATGTTGGCAGAATCGGTAAGAGCCGGCACATCACAACCAGAAGACAGCCAGAAATTGTCGTACTTGTAGCAATCATGCATGACTTCATACGTTGCCTTGCGAATGGAAGCCTTCGTGCCAGCAAAGAACTCCTCGGACGGGCTCACGTTGCCCATGACCAGAACGTCTTCTGGAGCTTTCTCGAGCATTTCACGCAAGGTGATCTTGTCGCCGAAGTGATAGCCCTTGCACCCGATGGAGAAGATTTCTTCTGCCTGCAGCACGGTGTTATTGCCACAGTTGTGATAGAAGATCACGAAATCCTTATCCTGGCATTCTTCGACGATGCGCTTCATGTAGTCGCAGGAGAACTCTCCCACCAATGCGGGAGAGAGGATGCCTGCAAGCGGCTCGGCGATCATTATGCCGTGTGCGCCAAGGGCTTTATATGCCTTGATGTAATCGATGATGAACGTGGTTGCCTTGTCGAGAACCGTGTGCATCATGTCGGGTTCCTCATAGCACAGCACCATGGCCTCGGTAATGTCGACCAAGCGGCCCGCCAAAGAGAATGGGCCGATGCACTCGGCGAAAACCGGACGATCCTTGATGAGATGCAGTGCCATTTCGATGCCGAGCAGATAAGAACCGGTGCGACCCGCGCCAACCTCGGGGATCTCGAGCGCATCAGCTTCCTCTTCAGACGTGATTAGAGCTCCCGTGATAGTCGGGATCTCATCTTCGTGATAGATGCACTCAGCACCGAATGCCTCGGCTTCAGCGGAAAGATCCATGTAGCCCATGGCGATACGCATGTTGTACTTCTCTGCCATTATCTTGATGCCAATGGCCTGTCCGACGGGATTCTTCGAAAGACGTTCGACATTCGAACCGAGAACGGCGGCCGCAGGGAACGTCGCGATGGGCTGCGGAATCTTGTGGCGTGTTGCGATGGCGGCGTTGCACCAGTTGTACATGTTGGAAAACTTGCTGTTAGATGGCATTGCTTATCCCCTTCTCCTAGTGTGCCGAATAACGCTTTGCGCGCATACTACTGGAAGAAAGCCGATTTGAAACGAATACCGTTTCGGCTTTCTTTAGAAATCGTTCGGATTTCCACCCCGCGGAATATGATACCCCTGTAATGACATTGCAGGGATGGACAACATTGCCGTTTCTTGGAAAGACTTTACCTGCTTTTTTGCGCACTCGTCGCAGAAGAGATCAAGGAAAGCAAAATCCCTCCGGCGTATAAGACGCGCAACGTGAAAGCTGTTTTATAGAATTCCCTCAAGCATCGTATCTGCCATGTTGCAGCCTATAACCGCTGCCAGCAAGATAACAATGGCAATCACCGCGAAACCGTCCAAGCGCGTGAACTCCAAGGGTTTGAGCCGCGTACGTCCAACGCCCCCGCGATAACAGCGCGAGTCCATCGCCTGGCTCAATGTGTCAGCATGGCGAAAAACGCTCGTAAAGAGCGGAACGAGCAACGCTGTAAGGCCGGTGGTACGACGCTTGTGAGCGCTTGGAAGCTTTGAACCGCGGCTTTGCTGCGCACGGCGAATGTTCGAGAATTCGCGCGATAATTGCGGAATGAAACCGAGCGCGATACCCATCATGAGCGATATCTCGCGCGCAGGCACGCCGATGCGTTTGAAGGGTGCGAGCAGCTTCTCAAACGAGTCAGCGATATCGATGGTCGTTGTAGTCAGCGTGTACAAGCACATGATCAACAAGAACAACGTCAGGCGGATACCGAAGAAGATCGCATCATGCACGCCTTGCGTGGTGATGAGAATCGGCCCGGCACTCAGAAGCTCTTCCCCGCCGCTCACGAACAGCAGATTCAAGATCATCGTGATGACAACGATGAACATAAGCGGAGCAATTGCACGAAGCGCCGCGGAAACGGGCACCTTCGCGAGCGCGTAGCAGATTGCCGTGAACACGCACAGCATAACCAAAGCGGCAGGAGACCATGCGAACAGACCGATGATGGTTGCAGCCAACGCTCCGAGGAACTTCGTGCGCGGGTCGAGTGCGTGGATAGGGCTTTCGGTCTCATAGTACGTTCCGAAAATGGCACCCTTGCCAATGGTTCCCTTACCCATTGCGCACCTCGTCTGCGACAAGCATGTAACGCGGCAGATCCAAGCCGATAGAGCGTAGATCGTCAGCGTTTTCAGGGACGAACACGGCACTCGGTGCGTCTAAGAAACGCTGCTCGCCGTGATCGAGTACGAGCATGCGATTGCAATGCGTGGCAAGATCGTCCATATCGTGCGACACAAGCACGATCGTCGTTCCGGCCGCATGAAGCTCATCGAGTAAAGCGAAGAGCGCTGTGCGCCCCGACGGATCGAGACCCGCGCTTGGCTCGTCAAGGACCAGCACATCGGGCTCCATCGCCAAAATGCCTGCAATGGCCGCGCGGCGCTGCTGACCCCCCGAAAGCTCGAAGGGGTTCTTGGTGGCAAGCTCGCTCTCTAAGTGCACCAAATCAAGGGCCTTTGCGACACGACGTTTGATCTCGGCTGGCTCAAGGCCCAGATTACACGGTCCGAACGCCACATCATCGGCAACCGTCGAAGCAAACAACTGATACTCGGGATATTGGAAGACCACTCCCACGTGTGCGGGCACGTTGCGCGCGCTGTCTTTGTCGGCAAGGTCGAGCGCTTTATACAGCACGCGTCCTTTACTCGGTTGGTTCAGGCCGTTCATAAGCAGCGTTAGCGTCGATTTTCCTGAGCCCGTCGCACCTGCAACACCGAAGAAATCACCGCTCTCTATGGTGAAATCGATATCTTTGAGCGCATCCGTCGTGCCGTCATACGAGAACGAGACGTGCTCGAACGTCAGAATCGGCCCCTCGTAATCATCTTTTGGAGCTTGCGCTTCAGAGCTCTCCTCGGCGACCTCGGCAAAATCTTCATCTGGTGCCTCGTTGACGTTCCAGTACGTCGGAACGACAGTGCCCCCCACGTCCTCAACCTGTTCTTTTTTCGGCGTGATCAGATTCGAGATGCTCTTATAGCACAGCAGGGTGATCAAAGAGTTGATGACCGCCTTGAGCGCATTGAAGGGCAACAGTATAGGCAGGATCATCGCGATGATCGATTCGAGCGGCGTGCCCGTATATAGAGGCGTAATGACGAGGTTGCCTAAAATCGCCATGCCGATTGACACGATGCTACCGACAATGAGACCGATAATCGCACCACGACGGCGATGGACCTTTCGGTAGATGATCGCCGCAGGAAGCACATATCCCACAACGACCAGGATGTTCATGACTGCACCAGCAAGATTACCCGAAATGATGCCATGCAGCAGCGCGGTGACCACGCCGATGATGATGCCTGGCCCCGCGCCATACGCGAAGCCGCCCACCATAATGGGAACGAAGCTTGCGTCATACTTCAAGAATGGCGCTGCGGGGAAAATCGGGAACTCGACGAAGGACAGCACCGTTGCCAAAGCACAGAAAAGCGCCATGGTTACAAGCTGTCGGGTGCTCCAGCGGGGAGCGTCGGATTGCGCACGCGAATCGATAGGCATAGTATCAGCCCCTTTCGTTTCTTCCATCCGGACTGTAACCGTTGGCCCCGGACTTCAACCGGTGTCCACCGCGCCCTCCTGCAGCATGCGCGCTGCATGGAACGCAACGGGTCGCGGGCTTGCCTTTTAGCACATCGCCAAACTGCTTACCGCCAGTGGGGAATTCCACCCCGCCCTGAAACTGGGGGCTATTGTAACGCTCTTGCGCTCGTTTGTATAACTGAATTTGCCCGACAGGATATCAGCCGTCAACATAGCGGCTGTTTCTGCTTGAGTTACGTTACCGTACGTCAGCTTTTCTCTGGGAAGAAATCTGCAAGCTCTCCTTCGGGCGCAGGCTTCGTCAGCAGTGAGCCTACCACCATGCCGATAAGAGCTACGGTCACACCGATAACGATTTGGTGCATGTCGAAGAGCTTGAAGCCAAGACCCATGCTGATGCAGTACGCCGCTACGCCGGCTATCATCGAGCAGAGCGCACCCGCCTTTGTTGCGCGCTTCCAGAACAGCCCCATGACGAACACCCACACAAACGCGGTTTCAAGACCGCCAAATGCGAACATGTTGATCTTCCAGATTACCGACGGCGGTACGAGCGAGAGGATGAATACGATGGCACCGATGCCGAGCGTGATCGCTTGGCTCCCCCACGCTATACCGCGCGGATTAACGGCTTGGCCGTTCTTCTCTCGATGCGCCATGAACAAATCTTTGATGATGGTCGACGAGCTTGCGATAAGCAGGCTTGATACTGTCGAAATCGACGCAGCGATCGGTCCGACAATCGCGATGCCCGCAAGCCACGCTGGCAGGCTTTTCACAATGGCGGCAGGAATGATGTTGTCTATGCTATTCCCATACGCAGAAAGGTCTTCTGTGAGGATACCCGCCGAAAGCACGCCAAGGGAGGTAGCCACGATCATCATGAAACCGATGACGACCGTTCCGATGATCATGGCACGTGAAAGCGCCTTTGTGTTCTTCGCGCCGATGCAGCGCACCATCGATTGAGGTAGGCAGAACGTGAATATGCCGACAAGAAGCCACTGCGTGAAATACAAAGTCCACGGCATGTTGCCATTACTGAGTGGCTCGAGCATCTCGGGATGATTCGTCTCAATGGTAGCCATCACGGCATCATAGCCACCGCCGGCATTGAGGATACCTCCCGCGATAACGACCAGTCCGAGCAACATGACGATGCCGCACAGCGCATCTGACCACGCCACTCCGCGAAATCCCCCGATAGTTGTGAAAAGGATCGCCGTGATGCCGAAGATAACAAGACCGGTGGTGTAGCTATAGCCCGTAACAGACTCGAAGAGCTTCGCCCCTCCAACGAACTGGGCGATCATCGTCGTCGCGAAGAACACGACGATGATGGCCGCAGCAACAACGGCAAGCGCATTCGAATTGTATCTGCGTCTGATGATGTCGATGACGGTGACCGCGTTGATGCGGCGGCTGATGAGCGCGATTTTGCGACCAAGGATGCCATACAGAAGGAACAATGCCGTGACCTGAACGACGGCCATGTACACCCAGCCCCAACCAATCGACCAAGCTTGACCAGGACCACCAACGAAACTCGACACGCTTCCGTACGTGGCAACCGTCGTCATGGCGAGCACGAAACCGCCGAGACTGCGATTGCCGATGTAATATTCCTCGATGAAGCTATCGCCTTTGGCGCCTTTGAGTGCGCGCCGACGCAGCACGACAGCCATCGCAACCGCGATCACCAGAAAGATGATAACCGGCAAAAGGCTCGCAATGCCAAGCGAGCTTGAAGCCTGCGCACCGCCGTTATTCATGGTGCACCTCGTCAGCAACAACGGCTGCGTCATCCTCGTCTTCCAGACTGAAATCCTTAAACAGGCGCGCAAGGACAACGCTGGAAACGATAGCGGCAATCCATGTTCCGAACAGCCCGCCTATCACCCATAAAGGCACATGGAACACTTGCACGTCAAGACCGGCGAGCCCGAACCCGCACGCAAGCCAAACGATAATGACAAACACCAGTGCACCAAGCGTCATCAACGCTTCATGGTTGGTTTGGCGTAGTTTTTCCCCGTATTTCATTCGTCGTTCAAACCTAGTTTCTCATCCCAATCGGTATCGCTGAGCTTTTGGGCGGCTCGAGTGCTCGCTTCACCCAATCGGGAAAGCAAGCCGCCGGTGGTCTTCTTAGTCACCTTGGAAATCTTATCCGTAGCGGCTTCGGCCTTCTCCTCGAATTTAGAGATCTCGCGACCGCTGAACTCACGTTGGCCTTGCGCTGCGAGGGTCACACCGCCCACGGCCATAAGCGTTGTGGGCGCAACGGGGATGACAACCAGAGGGACAGCCGCTGCTGCGAGAGCACCGCCAGCCACCATTTTGGCAGCACCTTTGACCTTGGCGCCTGCCGATATTGGCGCCTTTTCCGACTTTTCGCTGTCGTCTATGATTATTTGCTGGTCTTCGGGCTCTTCGAATCCATCGTATCCTTCAAGCTGCGCGGACTCTGCTAGAGCGTCCTCGTCTTCTGCGGGCACCGCTTCTACCAGCGCTTCCGCATCCTCGACCCATTCAGCCAACGCATCCTCTTGCGAAGCGAACACATCAGCTTCCTCTGCGATTTCAAGCACGGGTTGCTCTTCGCTCAGCTGGAAGTCTTCGGGTAATTCTTGCCCCGTCGTCAACTCTTCTGCCATGTTGTCCCCTTGTTCAACGTGGTCGAATCGTTACGATTCCCAAGCCTTAGTCGTCTGGATTACCCGTCGCAAGCGCGCTGACGCGATCGCCTTCGCTCACGTCCATAACCCTTACGCCCTGCGTGGAGCGACCAAGCTTGCTAATCCCCTTCACAGGCGTACGCACTACAACGCCGCCTTCGGTGATGATCATCGCTTCGTCAAATTCGTTAACAATGCGCATTACCACGAGCTGGCCCTTTTTCTCGGTCATCGTGATGGTGAACACGCCCTGTCCGCCGCGATGGTGCTCCGGGTATTCCTCGATGGCGGTGCGTTTTCCGTAACCTTTGTCGGTAATAACGAGCAGCTCGGTTTTCGGCTTCGCAATTTCCATACCAAGCACGCGAGACCCTTCTCGCACCTTCATGCCGTGTACGCCTGTGGTGTCGCGGCCCATTGCGCGAGCTTCGCCCTCATCCCACAGGATCGCCTTGCCGTCGGAAGAGACCATGACTATCTTGTCGCCCTTCGAAACGCGGCGCACCGCGATCAGGCGATCGTCTTCTTTGAGGTTGATGGCGATAAGACCATCTCTGCGCGTACGGTCGTAGAGATTCATTGAGGTCTTCTTCACCATTCCCTGCTCCGTTGCGAACATCAGGAACTCGTCTTTAGGGAAGTCCTTGGTCGAGATGACGGCCGCGATCTTCTCGCCCTTCTTGAGTTGGAGAAGATTGACGATGGCGGTGCCGCGCGCGTGACGCGTTGCCTCGGGAATCTCATAGACCTTAAGCCGGTAAACCAATCCGAGCGTGCTGAAGAAGAGCATGTAATCGTGCGTACTGGCAACGAATAGCTGGTCGACGAAGTCTCCATCTTTAAGGTTTACTCCCTGCAAGCCCTTACCGCCGCGCTTCTGGGCGCGGTACGTGGTGACAGGAAGGCGCTTGATGTAGCCCGCACGCGTTACCGTGACCGCCATGTTCTCCTCAGCGATCAAATCCTCGACGTTGATCTCCTTCGCATCGGCTGCGAGCTTGGTCTTGCGTGCTGTTCCGAACTTCTTCTTGACTTCCATCAGCTCGTCTTTGATGATGTCACGAACCAAATCGATGTCGGCAAGGACCGCCTTGTAGAAATCGATCCTCTTACGCAATTCGGCAAGTTCGTTCTCGATCTTGTCACGCTCAAGACCGGTAAGCCTTCTTAGCTTCATTTCAAGGATGGCATCGGTTTGCTTCTTGGACAGGCCGAACCTCTCCATCAATCGCTTGGATGCCTCTTGGTCGGTCTGGGAGCTGCGGATGATCTGGATGACCTCATCGATGTTATCGAGCGCAATGATGTAGCCATCAAGGATATGGGCGCGTTCCTCTGCCTTGTTGAGCTCGTACTGCGTACGACGAATGATGACATCCTCTTGGTGGAGGATGTAGTAATGCAGCATCTCCTTGAGCGTCAACACGCGAGGCACGCCGTCTACTAGGGCGAGCATGATGACACCGAAACCGACCTGCATGTTCGTATGCTTATAGAGTTTGTTGAGAACAACCTGAGGGATCGCATTAGCTTTCAAGTCGATGATGATATCGATGCCATGTCGATCCGCGCCGTCATGGATGTTGCTGATCTCCGGCAGCTTCTTTTCGCGCACGAGCTCGCCGAGACGCTCGAGGAGCTTTTGACGATTAACCTGGTACGGGATCTCCTTAACGATGATGGAGTAGCGGCCGTTCTTCTTTTCTTCGATTTCGCACTTGGAGCGGATGGTGATCGATCCGCGACCTGTGGTATACGCATCGACGATGCCCTGACGGCCCATGATCAACCCGCCAGTCGGGAAATCAGGTCCGGGCAGCACCGTCATCAGATCCTCGACTGTCGCATCAGGGTTATCGATAAGCATGCATACTGCATCGATGGTCTCGCCGAGATTATGCGGCGGGATGTTCGTTGCCATGCCGACCGCAATACCTGCTGAACCGTTAACCAAAAGGTTTGGAAAGCGTGCTGGCAGAACCGTCGGCTCCTCAAGGCTTTCGTCGTAGTTAGGTTGGAAATCTACAGTTTCCTTGTCGAGGTCGCGCAAAAGCTCCATCGCTGCCTTATCAAGACGCGCCTCTGTATAGCGCATGGCAGCCGGGCTATCGCCGTCAATGCTTCCGAAGTTTCCGTGACCATCGATCAATGGGACGCGCATCGAGAAAGGCTGGGCTAAACGCACCATGGTGTCATACACGGCCGCATCGCCATGCGGATGATACTTGCCGATGACGTCGCCGACCGTACGTGCGGATTTCATATGGGGACGATTCGGCGTGTAGCCTGATTCGTTCATGGCATACAAGATGCGCCTATGAACAGGCTTCAAGCCATCGCGCACATCTGGAAGAGCACGTGACACGATAACGCTCATCGAATACTCGAGGAAGGACGCCTGCATCTCTTTACCGAGATACGCGCTGCGAACGATGGTGCCATTGCCACCGTTTGCGTCCTCGACGACTTCGCCATGCGCAGTCGGCATGTCAACTATGAGCGCCTGCGCTTTCATTTCCTCAGACGAAGCCTGCATCATCCTGCCATGACGGCCATGGCTTCCTTCGTCCTCTTCTTCGTCTTCGTCAGCATCATCGAAATCGTCCTGGCCTGCCTTCGCATGACGACCACCACGTTTTGCGAGTGCTGAATCTTCGGGGAATTCGTCTTCGTCGAGCGATTCGATTTCTTCGAAGTCGTCAGACTGCCCCATGTCTTCGGGTTGGTTCTTCTTGATATCATCAGCCATGGGAAATCCTCCTTATATATCCAGGAATCGCACGTCGCGAGCGTGTTTCTGGATGAACTCTTTACGCGGTTCAACCTGATCGCCCATCAGTTCGCTTACTACGCGCTCTGCTTCTGCGGCATCATCGATGTTAACCTGCAAAAGCGTGCGGCTTTCGGGCGCCATGGTCGTTTCCCATAGCTGCTCAGGATCCATCTCGCCGAGACCTTTATAACGTTGAACGTCGAATCTCCCTGGATCCTTGTACTCGGCGAGAACGGACGAAAGCGCCTTTTCGTCATATATGTATCGCTCTATCTTGGGCGAACGGGAATTCTTCTTCTTGAGTCCGAAGATGGGAGGTTGCGCGATGTATACGTAACCAAGCGTGATGAGCTCGGGCATATAACGATAGAAGAACGTCAGTAGGAGGCAACGGATATGAGCGCCGTCGACATCGGCATCGGTCATGATGATGATGCGATGGTATCTCGCCTGGCTAGCGTCGAAATCATCGCCGATGTTCGTGCCAATCGCCGTGATGAGCGAGCCAATGGTTTCAGACGAGAGCGCCTTGTGTAGGCCTGCACGCTCCACGTTGAGAATCTTTCCTCGCAGCGGAAGAATCGCCTGATACTTGCGATCGCGAGCCTGCTTTGCGGAACCACCTGCGGAATCACCCTCGACGATGAAGATTTCGGATTCGGAGGCTTCCTTGCTTGAGCAGTCGGCAAGCTTCCCGGGCAATGCAAACGAGTCGAGCACGCCTTTGCGACGGGTCATCTCGCGGGCCTTACGGGCAGCCTCGCGGGCCTTGAGGGCTTGGCTTGCCTTTCCAATGATGCGTTTAGCGGGGGCAGGGTTCTCCTCGAGATATTCGGCCAAACCCCGCGATACCGCCGTCTGCACGAGCGGGCGGATTTCGGTATTTCCGAGCTTCGTCTTCGTCTGACCCTCGAATTGGGGATCATGCAGTTTGACGGAGACGATTGCGGCAAGACCTTCACGGCAATCATCGCCACTTAAGTTGTTATCCTTTTCTTTAAGGATTCCCTTATTGCGCGCGTATTCGTTGATGGTTCGCGTAATCGCCTGCTTGAAACCATCGAGGTGCGTGCCGCCTTCGTGCGTGTTGATGTTATTTGCGAAAGCAAGAACGCCGTTGGAGTTGTACGAGGTGCTCCATTGCATGGCGACCTCAACGGTTCCATCCTCGTTTTCCGCTTCGAAATAGATTGGCTTATTGAGGATTTCCTTGCCTTTGTTGAGATATTTTACGAAGTCGACGATGCCGCCTTGATATTGGAATGTCTCATTACGAAGACCGTCGGGGTTATCCTCGGTAACTTCCCCGCTACCTGGACGCTCATCATGAAGAGAGATCTTAAGACCCTTGTTCAAGAACGCCATTTCACGGAAGCGACCGGCAAGCGTATCGTAATCGAATTCGATGGTTTCCGTGAAAATTTCTGGGTCCGGCCAGAACGTAACGGTTGATCCGGTTTTACGGGATTTCCCGACCACATGCAGTTTTTCGGTGGTCTTTCCATACTCGAATGCTATCTCGTATTCTTTTCCATCGCGGCGTACGTCAACGACAACTCTCTTGGAAAGAGCGTTCACAACGCTGACACCGACACCGTGAAGACCGCCTGAAACCTTATACCCCTCGCCGCCGAACTTTCCACCGGCGTGAAGGATGGTCAAGACAACCTCGACAGTCGGAATCTTCTCTTTTGGATGTTTGTCTACGGGAATACCGCGTCCGTTATCGATGACTGTAACCGAATTGTCTGGATGGATGGTCACGTCAATCGTGTCGCAAAAGCCCGCAAGAGCCTCGTCAACGGCGTTGTCAACGACCTCATATACGAGATGATGAAGACCGCGGGGGCCCGTTGAACCGATATACATGCCGGGGCGCTTACGAACAGCTTCGAGGCCTTCGAGGACTTGGATGTCAGAACCGTCGTAATGATTTGGTTTCTTGACCACTTTTAACTCCTTTTCATACGGAAACCAAAGGAGCTAAAAATCGCATTTAAGCCGCATTTTTAGCAGTATTAATTATAGCATAGATAAGACTAAAAAATAGCCCATTTAAGATATTTGAAACGGCGAATGAATACTTATTTAAGGTAAAAATGATAAAAATATCAAAAAAATTAATTATGTGTTTCTAGATTGGCTCTCATGGCTTTAGAGAAGGATTGGGCCACTCGTTGATCCTCTATAAGTTCGGTTGCTGCTTCGACGGCAGCTTCTTGACCTTCGTCGAGTGGGTGATGCGTTTGTGTAAAGTATACAAGATATTGTGGGTTATCGTATTCAATATCCTCTATCTCCACAAAAGGATGGTGTTTTTTCATATTTCCACGTGATGCGACAAAACGCGCGGATTGAATCTCTTCCCCTTGTGAGAACAAAGCAACCTTGATGAATTCCTGTCGTGCGTCCAAATCTGCTCTTATAAGGCTGTCATCTGCATATATGATCAGTTCTTTATCGTTTGTTTCTTTGTCTTTTAATATGTAGACGGCATTGATATGCGAAAGGATATAAGAGGCTTTTTCTTTGTAAACCTGCTCGATTGCCTGCCTAAACAAACCCTGTACGATTAATGCACGTCGCATTTTTAGAGCTGCTTCACCTTTTATGGGAAGCTCATTGAATACGGTCTGGAGTTTATCTTGCAATGAGTTCATGGTATTACCGGGAAGTTCGGTTTCGTTTTCTCTGCTTTCTATGATAAAGGAAGATAAACCGGTTGGATCTTTTCTGTTGATAAATCATCGAAATATGCAAGGGTCGTCGTTGTAATGAAAACCTGGGTTTCTTCAGGGATGAACCTCATTAGTTCTTTTCGCCTTTTCGCATCGAGCTCGCTCATCACATCATCAAGGAGAAGAATTGGGCGTTGATGGAGAAGCTCTTCTATCAGCGCGAGTTCTGCCATTCGATAAGCTAATACGATTGATCGCTGTTGTCCCTGGCTTCCGTATAAGGTTGCATCCTTCCCATTTAGATAATAATGAATCGTATCGAGATGAGGTCCAACCAAGCATCGTTGTCGTTTCTTTTCCTCTCCACGATGCTCA
The DNA here is from genome assembly GCA_015062605.1 of Eggerthellaceae bacterium. Classification (GTDB taxonomy): domain Bacteria; phylum Actinomycetota; class Coriobacteriia; order Coriobacteriales; family Eggerthellaceae; genus SIG42. The sequence continues at coordinate 14,416 of SUUI01000011.1, forward strand.
TTGAGAGCCTTCTGTATTTCATTACGAGCATAACTAGGATCGTATCTCTCTATAGGTCCCGTATTTGGCTTTTCTTCCCATGATGGGGTGAAACCCATTGTCAATGATTCCCGAGAAGAAGAGAGTTGAGAGTAATACTCATTGATAAAAGATGCGAACCTCATTAAAAAAGCGCTTCTATAACATGTGAGCTGTGCGCCACAGGTAACTAGCATCTCATCTATTGCGTCTAAAAGAGTGTCGTTAGGGTTTTCTTTTAAAAGCTTGTTTTTATGCCGTAGTACATTTTCGCAATCGCGTTTTATGATTCCGTAGTTTTTAGACAATTGAGAACCTAATCTATCAAATTCGCTCCTACGAATGCTTTGCGCTCCTTTTACAAGCGCCAAATCGTCTGGAGTGAAAATAACAGAGGGTATCAAACCTTTAAGATCCGACGAGTGTTTCTTCTTTCCATTCAGAAAATAGGATTTTCTGTCTTCTGAGATAACCAGATCTATTACCAAATCCCGCTGGTCGTCTTTTATATGAGCGCAAAGCTTGCTCTGTTCCTCTTTTTCTTTGATCAACTGTTGTAAAGAGGCGTGTCTGAAAGAGGAAAGAGAAGTGAGCAACTCTATCCCTTCGATGATGTTCGTCTTCCCTACAGCATTCTCTCCTATGAGAACAGTAATGGGAGAAACCATCTCAAGATGGAAAGAATCATAATTCCTGAAATGGAAAAACGATAAGTCTTTGATTGTTAAAGACATCGGACTCCCTAAGAAATGCGGACAGGCATTACTAGGTAAATGTATTCATCGGTCTGTGGTGTTTTAAAGATACCTGGTTTCAAGGGTGATGTGGTTTCAAGCGCTAACTCGTCAACTCCTGAAGCAGTTAATCCATCGATAACGTATGCACTATTAAATGCAATCTCTATCGGTTCTCCTTCTGCTTTGCAGATAACGGACTCATTGACTGATCCGATATCTTGGGCCGAAGAAGAAATATTCGTAATGCCTGATTGGCAGTTGACCGTGAACTTAACGGGAGTTATTGCGGTTCCCATAAGAGAAGCACGTTTTACGGATGCAGTTAAATCATCTCGGTTGAAAACAACTCGCGTTGTATATGTGTCGGGGATCAATCGACGATAATTCGGGAATTTACCTTCTATACGACGATTGATGCAAATAACATTCTGATATGTAATGATGATTTGATTTTCAGAAAGAGAAAGAACAACTGCATCGTCGGTTTTGTTCATTCCTATAACATCATTGAGAAAGTCGGTGGCAATAATCGCAGAAAATGGCTCTTCAATCGAATCTTTCAGTTTCTGCTGTGCGATTGCAAGACGATAGGAATCTGAAGCAACCAGTTTGATGATATCTTCTTCTATCTCGATTAAAACTCCTGGAGGAATCATGTGGTTATCGTCACGTGCGGCAACGCGGATAACCTTCTTTGCCATAGATGTTAGAAGTGTGAAAGGCAGTTCAACACTTTGGACTACGGCAACTTCTGGAAAAGCAGGAAAATCGTTCGCATCGAGAGCACGTACATTGAATGAAGCATCTTTGCAATCGATACTCATAGAATCATTCGATGAAGAAGAAATCTGAACAGAGGCATCGGGGAGATTTTTGATGATGTCGTTCAGCAATTTTCCCGGAGCAACGATTTCGCCAGATTCTTCAACAAGAGCCTTTGCAGTATATTGGACTGAAGATTCGAGGTTTGTTGCTTGGAAAACCACATTGTCGTTTATAGCCTTAATGTAAATCCCGGAAAGGATAGGTAGCGTAGATCTCGTAGATAGAGCCTTCGAAACAATACTCAGAGCATTTGATAATTCGTTTTGGTTAATACTGAATCTCATTTCTCCTACTTTCTTAAATAGATAAAGAATAGTAATGGTTATAACCCCTGTTGATTGGTTGATAACTTCCTTTATCCCTTATCAGCTACCTGTTTTTCTCTTATATCAAATAGTAAGAATCTGCTCCATCTGTAAACAGTTGATTCTATGTCTTCCTTCTTCCATATTATTTAATAAGGAATTCCTCAACTTATTAACTATGCGTTGCGGATAAGATTTTTTATATTGTCTATCTCCTCGCGCATTTCTCTGCTTTCTTTCATTTTCTCTTCTACGTTTGTGACTGAATAGATAACCGTCGAATGATCTTTATTGAATTTATCTCCGATGGCCTTGAATGGGAGGTCGAGCATTTCACGGCAGAGATAAAGTGCAACTTGCCGCGCATAGATGATATCACGTGTTCTTTTCTTCCCAATGAGGTCGCTATGGCTGACTTTGTAATACGATTCAACTTCCTTTTGAATGTCAGCTATGCTTAATCTCTTCGTTGGGCCGCTTGAATAATGATTCTCCAACAAGGTTTTAACTTCATCGATCGAGATATCCGTTTTTCCAAACGAGGTCATTTGGAAAATTACTTTCGTAATCGCTGCTTTAAGTTCACGGATGTTAGAGGATGAATTTTCTGCGATATAAAGCTGTATTTCAGGAGAAATATCGAAACGTGCGTTCGGGACTTCTTCTTTATATTCCTTTATGAATCCCTTTACTATCCCGAGCTTCGTTTCCACTTCCGGTGGTTGGATATCGAAAGTACCACCTTGATTGAAACGGCTCTTATATCGTTCGTCTATATCGATGTTTTTAGGTGCTCTGTCTGCTGAGAGAACAATTTGTTTTCCTTGGTTGGTGAGTTGATTGAAAATCTGGAAAACGATATCCAATGTCTGGGTTTTCCCTTGGAAAAATTGGACGTCGTCTATTAGCAGAACATCTGCGTTGATGTATTTCTTCTTAAAATTCTTATAGCTTGTTTTTTCTTTATCGTGTTGTATGACCGAATCGGTGTATTCATTCAAAAAATCATGTGAGTCAACATAAACGCATTTAAGATGAGGAAGATTCTCATTAATATAATGCTTGATAGCGCATAGTAAATGCGTTTTACCTAAACCGCTCTTACCATAGATGAAAAGCGGATTAAGATGCGATTTTCCCGGTGTCTCCGCAACCGCAACAGCAGTTGAATAAGCCATCCTATTCGAGTCTCCGATAACGAAATTCTCGAATGTATAGCTGGCCATTTGATTGTTACCTAGGTCATCTGAATTTGTTTGTATATTCGTTTGGTTCGTTAATTCAGATTTGTTTATCTGCTGGGACTCCTTTTTATATTGTGAAGAAGGCTTCTTTTCTTGACGGTCTTGCGTAGGGGCGCCCGCACTTGCAAACGAGCTCTCCCCTTCTGATTCCTCCGTTTTCTCTATTTCAATGAGAACAGAAAAGGGAACTCCGTATAAGGCCTGAAGAGATATCTTAATGATATCGAGATAATGGGTCTCTATCCATGTTTTGATGAAATCGTTATCAGTTGTGAGCATCAAGAAGCCAGGACTCATGGCCTGAGGACGCAAGCGTGAGAAAATAGCGTTTATCTGTGCAGGATCGATATTATCTAAGCTCTTTATATGGGCGCAAACATCATCCCATTGTTGTTGTAATTCTTTACTATTCATCTATATGCCAATCTGCGATGATTCGGTAGTTGAGGGTCCTAGTATACCGAATTTAAAGCGCGATTATTATGGTAAAGAAAACAATTTGACGAAAGAGAAAATTAAGAGAGAGTTGAGGATATCTCTTTCCCATATTGTGTGAGAATTCGCTTTTGACGTGCTGTTTTTTCTACTATTCCGGCTTCTTCTAACTCAACGAGGGCCTTATGGGTGCTTGAAAGAGGAATATTCAAGAGATTTGTTATCTCAGTAACACCTAATGCATCTTCTATGGATAGAAGGTTGATGATTTGTCTCTGACGATCATTGAGGAACGGTACGGGAATACGGGTTTTGCCTTGAGCCGGATCGGTTGTTCGGTTTTGACTGAGGCTGATGGTGATTACCGCTCCTGTTGTAAGGTTATCTTCGATAGTGATGGTTCCATGTGAACTATTCAGATACTCCCTCACGATGGGGAGACCGGACCCTACACCGCGTATATACTCCTTCATTTGCGTAGTTGCTGAAGAGAAGCCGGGTAATTGGGCTTTATCCTTCTTTTCGATGCCAGGACCCTGATCGGCGAATCGAATCGTGTTTCCCTTATCGAGAATGGATACGATGATTTCTTTAAACTGTGCATGGATGAAATTCTCCGAAACCTCACGAATAATCGTATAAGGCACTTTTCCACCCATTTGCTGTGCTTGGCTGTAAATGGCAACGGTGAGATTTTCTATAAATGTGTGCGTAGGTGCCGGAGAAACCTCCGTGATCTGAGGGGCAGAGAGAAAATCATCATAGCGTGCAATACGCGCAACGGTGTCAACGAAGCTGTAGTCAAAAGAACCCTGCTCTTGGGAAGAAGAGGCGTTTCCTAAAGTGTTTTCGTTTATCGTTTCCATTTTTCGCTTTTCTGAAAAATGCTTTCATTCTTTCAATAATATTCAGGTTATTTTACCCTGATTTTCACGATATTCACTAACATATTGTTGAATAGTGAGATTATTTAATCTGCTTTCCTTCCTGCATACAGTTAAAAAATCATCAATAAACAGCGATTTTCATGGTTTTTAACATTTGATTTACAAAAAGTGGAAAACTTCGAAAAATATTATTCCATATAGTTGGGGCCCGACAAATATTTGTTAAAAAGTATCTTGACTTTTTTGATTCCCACGTTTTCCCAGATGGCAAAGAATGCATGTTGAGCCGCTCAATTGGTCAAGGCATCGTTACAGTATTTTTTTTATCAAATTTTTCTTAAATAAAGGCAAAAATAGACAAAACACCAGATAAATCAACGTTTTTAAGCATGAATTCAAAAAAGCGAATCTTCATGCGAAAACGGAATACTATCTTGAAGAAAAATACGTGAATAATCTTTTCCACCAAGGATTCTCGAATAGGAAATGGGATTTCAACGTTTTCCACAATTTTCCACTTCCCTTTTTGAATAAAACGGTACGACAGGGTGCATGATGGGCGATTTTAGGTGTTCGGATGGATAATTACTTGTTTTTGCAACGAATTAAAGGATTGAAATATTCATTTTTAAGCGATTGAGCCAATGAGAAAGGATTGTTTGATGGGAATCGGCGATCTAGGTCTTATCGGCCAGTGAAGGCAAGCCTTCCTCTTTAGTCTATATATATAGTCAAGAAGATAGAAACGTCCTTCCGGCTGCTTGGCGATCCATATATCGGCAATATAGAAGCACTGCTCTATATTTAGGAAAAGAGGAGAAGCTCGGCCATTGTCAATCCGTCGTTTTAAGAAAGGTTTTTCTTGACTTTCATATATTCGGCTATATAATTCTGAAGTTGCTCTAAAAACACTTATTAAGGAAGATGGAATTATGAAGCGTACCTACCAGCCAAATAATCGCAAGCGCGCAAAGTGCCACGGTTTTCGTGCTCGTATGGCAACCAAGGGCGGCCGCGCCGTTCTCTCTGCTCGTCGCGCAAAAGGGCGTAAGCGCCTGTGTGTATAAAAGGCTTTCCAGTTGGAAACCATTAAATCCAGCGAGGAAATCACTCTTCTCTTCAAGCAAGGGAATCGCTTTCACACAGCGCACCTTACGTTCATCGTTTTACCTCAATGCGGCCATGGCGAAACAACCAATGGTCGCGTTGCTTTTATAGCGGGGAAAAAACTCGGAAACGCGGTTTGGCGGAATCGAGCCAAACGCAGGATGAGAGCAGTTTGCAAAGATATCGGAGGTCCTTGGCAAGGACTAGATGTTGTATTTTTAGCCAAGAAAAGCATTACTGAGGCACAATATATTGATTTATTGAAATCATGTGCCGCCATTGAAAATAAATTTAAGGAATTACAGGATTGAGACTGTAATAGTATGGAGAAGTCCGGTAATAAAGTGCTCTATGTAATCAAACGGTTGCCTACGTACATCGCAATCGCCCTGATTAACTTTTACCGGTTCGCCATCTCTCCCCTGTTCCCAAGCTGCTGTCGTTTTGTCCCGACTTGTTCCGAATATGGGCTTATTGCCTTTAAAAGGTACGGGTTCAAAAAAGGGTTCGTTCTTACGGCAAAGCGGCTTGCAAAATGTCGTCCGGGAGGCCCATACGGATACGATCCGGTTCCGTAAAGTGCAGTCGGGCCTCTTTGGTATAGAAGAAAGGAAAGGTAACGTAAAAAATGTGGCAGATGTGTAAGGACGCGGTATTTTACTGTATCGAGTTCTTTTACAACTTCTGTGGCGACTGGGGCTTGGCGATCTTGCTGATCACCATAATCTTCCGTTTGCTTATGACGCCCCTGATGCACAAGCAAGCGAAGTCCTCATACATGACGCAGAAGTTGCAACCAAAGATCAATAAGATCAACGAGTTGTTCGCAGACGATCCCGCTCGTCGAACAGAAGAAACCCAAAAGATTTATGCAGAAGCGCATTTCAATCCTTTGGCTGGATGCGTGCCGATGTTGATACAGATGCCTATCTTCATCGCGCTGTTCCAGGTTCTTCGTGAGCTCGATGTGTACATGACAGATGCATCGAACTATTGCTTCTACAATATCATCAACGACCTGGTTATGACACCGTCCCAGGCGTTCGAAGCCGGCTTCGGCACGTTCGTTCCCTATTTGATTCTGCTGTTGATCTTCGCGTTGGCAACCTTCTTGCCGATGGTCATTCAGCAATTCAATAGCGACAATTCTCAGCGCACCATGATGATCGTTATGGGTGTCGTTATGACGGCCATGATGCTCTGGATCGGCTGGAGCTCACCTGCTGGCGTTCTGCTGTTCTGGGGCGCCTCTTCGGTCATCGGCATCGCGCAGAACTTCATTTCTCGCGCGATTTGCAAGAAGAACGACAAAGAAGCAGAGGAGCTCAAGTTCGAGGCAGCTGGCAAGCCAGTTGAGGTTGACGTGACCCGTAAGGTCCAAAAGAAGCGCAACAAGAAAAAGAGCTCGAAGAAGCGCAAGTAAAAAATTAAATCATTAATCCGTGTCATAAAGATACGGTTATATAAGGAGTTATCAATGACAGAAGAACTCTTAGAAGAGATTATTGCTGAAGAGGACTTGGATGATATCGAAGAGCCTCTCGAAACCGAAGAGGACGAGAAGGCGGCCTTTACGGACGAAGAGATCGATGCAATAGCAGACACTGCTATAGAAGCGCTTCAGAATATCTTGAAGTATTTCGATGTGGGAGAAGTGACGATTGACGAATATGACGGTGACGAAGGCGAACTGATCCTCGACATCACCGGTGACAACCTTGCCATCCTCATCGGCCGTCATGGAAAAACGCTCGACGCCATACAGCTGATTGTCTCAACGATTACTACACACAAGTTGGGCTTCAGGTATCCAGTTGTCGTTGACGTTGAGGGATATAAGAGCCGTCAACGTCAAAAGCTCGAGTCCATTGCTCGCAACGCTGCGAAAAAAGCAGCTCAGCAGCATAGAAGCGTCAAGCTTCGTCCGATGACGCCGTATGAGCGCAGAATCGTTCATGTTGCTCTTCGAGATGACCCGCGTGTTGACACCGCTTCCGAAGGAGAAGGAAGTACGCGGCACGTGGTGGTTATCCCGCAGTAAGAATCAAGCCCTCTTCAAAGAGGGCTTTTCTTTAGGAAAGACATGGATCAGGCCTTATTAGAAAAACATCTTCAGCTCGTAATCGAAGCGAACAAGACCACGAACCTAACTCGCATCACCGATGTCGAGGCTGCACGTATTTTGCACATCGAGGATTCGCTTGTTGCCCTGCAGGAGATAAACGATGCTCCGCAAGGAGAATACGCTGACATTGGTTCTGGTGCAGGTTATCCAGGCATCCCTCTTGCGTTAGCAACGCAGAGGAAGACGACGCTGGTCGACTCGGTAAAGAAGAAAGCGGCATTTCTAGAACAATTCGTTGACGAGCTAGGGTTGAAGGACTACGTCTCTGTTTATAGCGGCCGTGTCGAAGAGCTGTCCAGAGAGAAGCCTAAAAGCTTTTCTGTAATAACAGCGCGTGCTTTCTCGTCGCTTCCATCGATTCTCGAATTGGTCAATCCCCTTCTCTGTCGCCATGGGCAGGTAATATGCTATAAGGCGCACGTTCCGAAAGAAGAATACGATCATGCAATCGAGCTGGAAAAACTCCTTGGTATGAAACTCGTTTCGGATCGAGAGGCTCTGCTGAGCGATGGCGATACATATCGTAGGATCCTTGTATTCGAAAAAGAACATACTGCAAAAGTCAAGCTTCCACGTCGGAACGGCATGGCTCAAAAGAAGCCTTTCTAGTTGGTAAAGCTCATCAAAGGAACCATAATTGTTTCACGTGAAACAAACGCGGGTTACCCGAGAACGTGTTTCACGTGAAACAAATCAGCGCCTTTCCGATCGCGACTAAGCACTCCCCTTTCAAGCATATGTAGCAATAATGCGCGAAAAACGTGTTGATTGCTACATGTTCTCTTTTTACCCTACGAGAAAGAACCTTGCTTAGTGTAGAATGCTCGGTGATGCCGAAGACTGTTCGAAAGGAGGGTTCTTGTGGGTTTCTTCGATAACCTGAGGCGTGAAAAACGAGAAAAACAAATCGACTTTAACCGCCAACTTGAAAACGTAGAAGAAAAAAGCACCGAAGCAGAAGAAGACACAGACGAACAAAGGACCGAGGTTCTAGAGGCTATAGACGGGGAAACAACCGATGCAGCCCCGAAAGAAGACCAGGAGAACGAGAGCGCTCCTGCCGTGAAGGCTTCAACGAGGAGAGCTCAAGTTGAGCCAGTCCACGTTCAAATCCGACCTTATTCAGAGAAAAAGCCCGTTACGCACACTATTGGCCAAACAAAAGTGTTCGCAATCATCAACCAAAAGGGCGGCGTTGGGAAATCTACAACAGCCATTAACCTTGCCGCTGCTCTCGGAGAGAGAAACAAGCAGGTTCTTTTAGTAGATCTCGACCCCCAAGGCAACTCAACAAGCGGACTTGGGGTGAACAAAAAAGAGGTAGAGGTCGACGTTTACGACGTGCTTCTTAATGGAGCAACTGTCCAAGAAGCGATTATTCCGGATATAACAGAGGGGCTCGATTTGTTGCCAGCAACGATTGATCTTGCGGGGGCAGAAGTTGAGCTTGTTTCTCAAATCGCTCGCGAGAACCGCCTGAAAGATGCAACGGGCAGCCTTCGTGGGAAATATGATTACATTTTTGTTGACTGTCCTCCATCCCTTGGTTTGCTTACCATCAATTCGCTTGTTGCTGCTGATAAGCTCATTATTCCCATCCAATGTGAGTTCTATGCATTGGAAGGTGTGACAGAACTTCTTGAAACAATGAAACTTGTCAAATCACACCTAAATCCTGCACTAGAAATCTATGGTGTGCTGCTTACCATGTACGATAGCCGCACTACTCTTTCACGCCAAGTTGCCGAAGAAATCAGAGCATACTTTGGTTCAAAAGTGTTCGACACGCTGATTCCGCGTACGGTAAGGCTTTCGGAAGCACCCAGCTATGGGCTTCCTGTTATTAAATACGATCCTGAAGGCAAAGGCGCCCAGGCATACATTCAATTGGCAGAGGAAGTGATCAAACGTGGCTAGAGCGAAGAACTCGGGTCTCGGAAGAGGCCTCAACTCCCTTTTAAGCGGTACCTACGAAGATACAGCGATAGAAAAACCAAAGAACGAGCCAGTTCCTCCTGCTCCTGTTCCCGTTCCTGAAAAGAAAGCTCCGGAAGAACCCATTAAAGAGGGCTTCGAGGAGGTTAAGGAAGAACATGTGACCATCAAAGGCGTTGTTACGCGGGAAGCAGATGCCGCATCGGCTAGCAAACCGAAGCCGAAACCAAGTAAAAGCACTCTTCCTCGAGAAACCGATGCGGTGCCAATCAACCTGATCAAGCCGAATCCCGACCAACCACGCACGAGCTTTAAGCGCGAAGAGCTCGAAGAGCTTGCCGCGTCAATCGACAGAGCCGGTTTGCTGCAGCCAATTCTGGTTCGCCCGATTGAAGACGGTACATATCAGATAATCGCAGGTGAGAGACGCTGGCAGGCTTGTAGGCTTATCGGAATGAAGACCGTTCCCGTTCGCGTTAAGCAAGCAGATGATAATGAGGCGCTCGAGTTTGCGTTAGTTGAGAACATCCAGCGTACAGACCTGAATCCCATTGAAGAGGCATACGGATACAAGCGCATGATGGAGCGTCAAGGCCTAACTCAATCTGAATTGGCCCAGAAGATATCCAAGGGAAGATCAACCATTGCAAATGCTCTTCGCTTGCTCGATTTGCCCGAAGACGCGCAACAGCTTTTGTTTGAAGAGAAGATTACAGCTGGTCACGCGCGTGCCATACTTGCGGTTCCTACAGCGGCTGGACGTCAGAAACTAACTGAGAAACTCGTGAACGAAAAGCTTTCAGTGCGCGAAACCGAAGCTATAGCACGCCTGTTGGCGAACAAACCTCCCGTTACCGGCCTTTCAAAGCGCACACCGGCTCCGAAATCGTTCAAAAAGGTAGCACGATCTTTGAAGAACGCGCTTGCCACGCCCGTTCGCGTTAAGACAGTGCAAGGCAAGAATAAGATTGAGATCGAATTCAAGGACGAAGCAGATCTCGAGCGTATTTACAAGCTTATGACCGAAAAAGGTTAAGCGTATAGTCGAGAACGACGAAAAGCCCTAATAAACAGGAGAGGCCCGCGTTGTTAGCGGGCCTCATTGTTTCACGTGAAACATTTTGAGTTTTTGAGTTGGCCGCAGGCTCCTTGAATGTCAGAACCTCGCGAGGTGCGGAGCGTTGTCGACACTCCTGCTGTCTCAAGGGATTCCACCCATGTGTTTACAACCCTTTGTGGACTCGGTTGATACGGAGAGCCCTGTACTGGGTTCATGGGGAGAATGTTCACATGGCAAAGAAGCCCTTTGCAAAAAGAAATGAGCGCATCAAGGTCCTTCTGGGAATCGTTGATGCCATCAAGCAGAAGATATTCGAACGTTACCCTCCGATTTGTTTCCGTGATGTAGTCGATTATTGCTCTCCTCAAGTTTCCGAGAGGGTAGTTGGCCACACGTGGCATCAGCTTGTCACGGATTTCCTGTCGAGCGGAGTGCAACGATATAGCTAAGGTGAATTGTTCGGGCTCTTTGCTGAGCTGGATGATTCCTGGAAGGATACCGCATGTCGAGATAGTGATTTTCCGGGCACCTATGGCAATGCCCTTGGGATCGTTTATTATCCTCAAAGCGCCCAGGGTGTTCTCGTAATTCAGGAAAGGTTCGCCTTGGCCCATGATCACGATGTTTGAGATACGCGCATTCAGATCACGCTGAACGACATTGACCTGGTCGACCATCTCACCTATGAGGAGATTGCGGGTAAACCCTTCAGCTCCCGTTGCGCAGAAGCTACATGCCATTGGGCAGCCGACCTGGCTCGACAGGCAGAGCGTGAGGCGATCTCGCGTTCCCGAGGAGGGAATAGCTACGCATTCAACGATGTTTTCATCGTATAGCTCCAGCAAATACTTCGAAGAGCCGTCTTTGGAATCCAGTCTTTCGATGATTTCAGTCTGAGTCAATGGAGCAATCTCAAACAACCGTGTACGAAGCGATGCTGGAAGGTTCGTCATCTCGTCGTACGTGCGGGCAGGATGGACGTACAGCCATTCCAACAGCTGTTTTGTCCTGAAAGCCGGCTGACCTGCCTCCGCAAGAAGTTGGGAGAGCTCGGAGGGACTGTATGCCTTGATTGGTTTCATGGAGCATATGATACCAAAGAGGGGAGAGTGACGTGGAAGGTGTTTCTATCTGATATAATTTCGCCATCGAACAATCGGGGAAAGATGGGCTGCCATGTCAACCGTAGATCCTTCAACATGCAAAGTGGCGCTGTTAGCAGGCGGACGTAGTGGAGAGCGCGAGATATCGCTTCTATCCGCTGAAGGCGCGAAAGCCGCCCTGCAAGAGGCGGGATTCGAGGTCGTGCAGCTCGACCCAGCCGTCCGTGATGACCTAAAAGCCCTGATAGATGGCGATTTTGATGTTGCGTTCCTGTGCACGCATGGACGATATGGCGAAGACGGCGCACTGCAAGGTTTCCTCGAACTGATAGACATGCCGTATACCTGCCCCGGGGTCCTTGCGAGCGCGATGGCCATGGACAAGGATAAGGCGAAGCTTGTATACCGCAATGCGGGCATCCCGACTCCGGTGTCGGTTACTCTCGTCGAAGGGGACGACTATGACCTCGACGAGATAATGGCGGTGACGGGGGAGCGGGTGATCGTAAAGGCCGCAAATGAGGGGAGCACCATCGGGATTTTCCGGGCAACAGGTCGCGACGAGCTTAAAAATGCGATAGAGAAAGCATTTAGCTTCGATGCTGAGATCCTTGTCGAGCGATTCATCGAAGGTCGGGAATATACCGTTGCGGTCATCGGCAACAACGATGCTCGTCCGTTGCCCGTTATCGAGATCATTCCAGCAAGCGGTTTTTATGATTACGAGGCAAAATACGCACCAGGTGGCTCAAAGCACGTTTGTCCCGCAGAAATAAGCGATGAAGACGCTCAGGAAATGCAACGATTGGCTTTGTGCGCCCACAAGGCGCTTGGATGCGTCGGCGTTTCTCGTACGGACTTCATCAAGGATGAGCGGGGCGGATGCTTTGCGCTCGAGACGAACACCATACCGGGGATGACAAAAACATCGCTTTTGCCTGAGACAGCGCGAGTGAGCGGGATGCCGTTTTCCGAATTGTGCACCTATCTGATAGAGTGCGCTTTCGAGGCGAAGAAGCTATAGTACCCCGAATAATTTAAGCGCTCCATAAACGAGCAAGACTACTACGCCGATATTGAACGCCCAGCTCACGATGTAGCAGCCGATATTCTTCTTACGCCCTTGTTCAACGACTTTCTCCGAAGAAGTCATCTTCGATTTGAGGATGACGGTGCCTTTGCTAGCTTTCGGGGCTTCGTTTTTCTTTGAGGGCTTCCAAACGCCATCTGCTTGCAGCATCGCGTCGATGGCTTGCGGTCCCAAGTCCACTTCTGGACGATTTCCTTCTTTGAGGGCCTCCATGACTGAATCTGCGAATGCGTTACATGCGGAATCGAATTCGGGTGCGTTGCAAACGACAACAGCTTGTCCCCAATAATGACCAGGATCGGGGATGTCGGTATAAGCGACCAAGGCCAAGGTTGCGCGCAATGTCCATCCGCGTGCTTTCAATACGCTCAATTGACGCGATAGGGGAGGGTCAAAAAAAGCGACATCGGCGCCGAATTTGTTAATCAAGTGCGCTTGCGGCGAACCGTCTAGAGTATCGAAGGTAAGCGTATAGGCGTCACCGATTATGTTGTCGGCGCTTTGCAGCTCGGCGCCTTTGTCTTTCGATGCGGTTTCAATCCGCGCATAACAACCGTAATACCGCAAGTCGGACATGCAATCAGCTCCAGACGATTCCTGTGGCAGAATAAGGTTTCCCTGCGCACTTTCAGGATTTCTCTTAGTTCCACTGTATTGTAATGATAGGCTGCGTATCATGAAAGACCCGAACCAAACGATAATCACAGCGCTGCAGCAAGCGGTAAGCGACGGAACGCCGCTGGATGTCATCGAGCGATACGCATCGCTGCCAAAGCGTGCTGCCGAAAGCGACTTCGGGCGCTTCGATCGCAATGTGGTCGTCGTTGATACTGAGACAACGGGTTTATCGTTCAACCATGACGAGCTCATGCAGATCGCAGCAGCCCGCCTTGAGCGGGGGGTTGTCACGGAACGCTTCGCCACCTTTGTCAACCCAGGCAAAGATATTCCAGACGATATAGTCCATCTAACAGGCATTACGCAAAATGACGTTGTAGATGCTCCGAGTCCTGAAGAGGCGCTTGCACAGCTCGTGGATTTCGTCGGTGCTGACGCAATCGTGGTTGCGCACAATGCCGAGTTCGACAAAACGTTCACGACGCGCCATCCAGCCGGCTATCCGCTGCTGGATGCATGCTGGGTCGATACGCTCGAGTTGGCGCGTATCGCCCTTCCGCGCCTTAAAGGCCACCGTCTTATCGACTTAGTGCACGCCTTCGGGACGCCGATCTCTACGCATCGAGCAGATGCCGATGTGGAAGCAACATGTTCGGTGTATCGCATCCTTCTGGCTGCGATTGATGCCATGCCGATAGAATTGGTTGGCTTCATCGGGGGACTCGCCCCCGAAGAAACATGGAGTACGGGGACGGTTTTTGCGGAAAGCGTGCGCCGCAGGCAGGAGCCATCGACGCCCTATTCTCTCAAGGACATGCGCAAACAGCGCAAAAGGGCCATCGCTCAATCATGTAAACGCGATGCCGAGGAGTTGGCGAGCGACCCGGGAAGCGCCATGGTATTCCCCGATGCAGCCCAAATCGCCGAAGCGTTTGAACCTGGCGGCCTAGTAAGCACTATGTACGGTCGGTTTGAGAGGCGCGTGGAGCAAGAGCAGATGTCATTAGCGGTCCTTAACGCCTTCAGGCAGTCTGAGAACCTTGCCGTCGAGGCAGGAACCGGCGTCGGCAAGTCGATGGCGTACTTGCTTCCAGCAGCGCTCGTTGCAAAGAATAACGGCATTACCGTTGGTGTGGCAACTAAAACCAATGCACTGCTCGACCAGCTGGTATACCACGAACTCCCTCTGCTCTCGGAGGCGCTAGGCGGTATCGAAGTCGCCGCGCTCAAAGGATTCGCGCACTATCCATGTTTGCGGAAAATAGGCCATCTCGTTTTAGAGGGGGCCCAGACAAAAAACGTCCAAGGCAAGGAAGTTTCGACCGCTCCCGCACTGGCTGCGCTCTTGTCATACATCGAGCAAACCGAGTTCGATGATATCGACTCCCTCAAAATGGACTATCGGGTTCTTCCGCGCTGGTCGATAACCACGACGAGCTTTGATTGCCTTCGCAGGAAATGCCCGTATTATGGGTCGATGTGCTTTGTCCACGGAGCACGGCGCTTAGCAGAAGATGCCGACATCGTCGTTACGAACCATAGTCTGATGTTTTGCGATTTGAAGGCCGACCGGAGCCTGCTTCCTCCGATTCGCCATTGGATCGTCGACGAGGCTCACGGAGCAGAGGCAGAAGCGAGAAAGGCCTTCTCGTTCGAGATCGACACGGAAAGCCTCGCGCGCCTGCAAACCAGAGTCGCCGCAGAAGAGGCATCGAAGAACGCGCTCGTTCGCGCCTCCCGGCTCGCATCTCTTATGGGCGATGGGGGAGGGGCCGAGATGCTGCGCGGGCTCGCATCAAAGGCAGCCTCTTTTGGGCGTTCGTTCAAGGAATCATCCAAGGAATTTGCAAATCATATCGATGACCTGCTCTTTTTCGAAGGGAACAGGTACAACAAAGATTATGAGACCATTGAACTGTGGCTCAACGATGACATTCGCGCAAGCTCGGTGTACAAGAGCCTCGCAGAATTCAATCGCTTAAGCGTCGATGATGCCGAGAAGCTCATCAAGGCTTGTCAAGATATCGTCGGATTCCTTGAGGATTACGACAATGCGGCAGACCTGCAGCGCGAAATCGCATCGATCGCATTGAATCTCAAGGAGTACGTCCAGACATCGGAGATCTTGTTTAGCGAGCAACAGAGGAAATACGTTTATTCGGCAACGTTGTGCCGCAAAAACAACCGCAAGGGAAATAAAAAGAGCGATCGTAAGCCCGAAAAGCTTCAAGCGTTGATCTTAGACGTCGGCGACGAGCTCAACGAGCGTTTATACGCGAGCACTCATTCTGTGGTATTCACGTCGGCAACACTTGCCGTCGGCGAATCCTTCGAGGCATTCGAGCAGGCTGTGGGCTTGAATCGCGGAGACGATTCGCGGTCGGCGTCTCTGCAATTGGCTTCGAGCTACGCTTTCGATGAAAACATGGTGGTGTATGTCCCAAGCGATATTCCCGAACCAAACGACCCTGCATATCTTTCAGCACTGCAAGAGTTGCTCGTCCGTGCGCATCTTGCTCTGGAGGGGTCGACCTTGACTCTTTTCACGAATCGCAAAGAGATGGAGTCGTGCTTTGAGGCGGCGTATCCGGTGCTTAAACAGCATGATCTGCGTTTGGTTTGTCAAAAATGGGGCGTGTCGGTCAAGGGCCTGCGCGATGATTTTCTAAGCGACGAGAGCCTTTCGCTGTTCGCGTTGAAGAGTTTTTGGGAGGGCTTCGATGCTCCGGGCGACACGCTTCGTTCCGTCATCATCCCGAAGCTCCCGTTTGCGAAGCCTACGGATCCTCTTTCGTGCGAGAGAAGCACGATTGACCCCTCGGCTTGGGCGCATTTTGTGCTCCCATCTGCGGTTATAGAGACCAAGCAAGCAGTCGGGCGCCTGATTCGTACCGCAGAAGACAGAGGTGTAGTACTATTATGTGACCACCGTTTGGTTTCTCGTCATTATGGAAAAGCTTTCCTCAAGTCACTTCCGAGTCGTGATGTGAGGGTTCTGACGAGCGATCAGATCATCGAGGAGCTGGAGCGCAGGTAAGAACACCGTGTTTGGGAAGAAACGAGACAAAATCAGCCAAGCTGGCCATATCAAGAGCGATACCGTTGGTACGTCCAATGAGATATCGTTCAGCGTTCTCGATGCTGCGAAATTGTCGATGGGCGGGGGCTCCGATCAACCAACCGATGCGTTCAAGGGCTTCGGCAAGATATCTTTGTTCACGCTTCCTGGCAAGAAGAAGAAGATAACGACGCCGACGAAGGAGCAGGAGATAACCCTGCCAAGCGGCGACACCATTTCCAGCGGGGGAGCCTCAAGTCCTGGCTATACGCTCGATTTTTCCCCTAGCGGCGATGCGGCTTCTTCGATTTCTACGGAACAAAACACCGTTATGCCTGGTCAGAAGCTTGTAAGCCAGCAATCGGGCTCTAAGATTTCCGTGGAGGCGGAGGTTGCTCGACGTAAGGCGAAACGCAGAAATCGCAGAATAATAACCACCGTATCCGTTTGCGTTGCGGCTGTGGCGTTCATCGTACTCGTTGGGATTTTGTACCAGCAGTTCTCGATGCAAAAGCAATCCGTAACACAGCAGATCGATACTGCCCTGAAGAAGATCGAGCAGGCAGACCAGTCTCTCGTGAAGATGGACGCAGTGCTCTCGAATCCCATAACTGAGGAGTCTTTCGAGAACATCGATGCATTGTTTGCCGAACTGGACGAGTCCAGCAGGGCTCTCGAAGATGCAACGCTTATCGTGAACAGGCTTTTATCAGAGAAGTACATTGCCGCAGACGACGAGACTGCGAACTATGCTTCAGCAGCGATTTCCTCGCGTAAGACCATGCTCGAATCCGGCAGGGCATTGCTTGAGAAGGCCTACGAAACCGAACAGGCTGTTAGCCTGGTGTCGAGCGCGTCCGACCAGATCTTCGTGGCGGATTCGCTAGCTCGTGATGCCGCCCGCCTTGTTTCCGGCGATCTCACAGCAGAGAAGATGCTTGCCTCGTACGAGAAGACGCGTGCAGCGATTGACGAGCTGTCGAACGCGCGTCAAAAGCTCGAAACGGCTAACGAGCTGAGTCCCTCAGCGGGAATCGGGGTGTATATCGAGTACATAGATCTTCGCATAACAGCCTTCGAGCACGGCATGGCGTCGACCCAGGCGCTCATTGACGAAGACACCGAACTTGCCGTTCAAGAGAACGATGCCTATACCGAAGCAGATGGCCGTGCAGCTACGTTCGCAGCGCAGTTCCCGGAGGACTGGCTTGAGCCAATTCGTGCTGCCTTCGACGAGGACTCCAAACAGCTAGTTGCCGAGTATGAATCTGCCCGAACAGATGCGGGCGTAACCGATTCTTTCTTGCGTAACTACTTGGGTACGGAAGTCAAATAGCGTATACTAATCACGACTATGCAAACTCGTAGGCACACGAAAGGCGCAACCATGCCTGATACATTCGATCACATTGCTTATCTCGCTGAAGAAATCGGTCCGCGACCTGCGGGTTCCGACCGAGAACAGCAGGCGGCGCTCTATATCGCAGACACCATTCAACAGGAGTCAGGTCTCCATGCTGAAATCGAGGATTTCCATCCGCGTTCAGATGGAGAATTCGTGCATGCGGTCTGTGGCATCATTGGGCTGATAGTCGTCATTCTCGCCCTCGTTTTCCCCGTGATGGCGATTCCCGCGATCATCATCACGCTTATTTTTGCTGTTATCGCCGTGCTTGAGCAGACGGGGCATGCTTCCCTGTCGAATTTGCTTCCTGGCAAGGATAGTCAGAACATCGTTGCAAAGTATGTTCCCGAAAACGGAACGACTAGAACACGTAAGATCGTGGTTGTTGCAAATTACGACACCAGCAAGGTTCGCCGCGAGCTTGGGTCGGCGTTTTTGCCGTCTCTTCCGTTTGTCAATAAGGCGGTCGTGATCGCATCTATCGCAATGCCCGTGCTTCTTCTCATTCGAGGGTTGTTCTTCCTGAACTCATCAGGTGCTGCGGTCATTATCATCAACATTCTTCTTGTTTTGGTCGCGCTTGTGGCGCTCCTGCCGTTCGTCGTCTACTTGCTTGCACGCCTTGCAAAGCACAATGACGGTGCAAATGGCAATGCAGCAGGGGTCGCAATTTTGATGGAGGCGGCGCTGCGCGTTGGCGGCGGCGTACGCCAGTATAGCCCCCGTGAGCAAAGGGAGGACGACTATCGGTATGACGAGCCGCCCGTCATCCACGGCGAAGAGGCGGCATTTGCTGCAGGCGTCGTTCCGCAAGATGCCGAGATCAGCTACGAATACGTAGACACTTTCGAAGACGAGGTGTCTTCGGATGACGATGCAGAGAAGGTAGAGCTGAAGGATCTTGGTTATTCAGCTAAACCCGCTTCCGGGTTCGAAGAAGTCGCAGAGGATGCCGACCCTGCAGAGCGCTTGCTGGCGGCAAAACGCGCTATTGCCGCGCTGACGGGTCGACCTACCAGTACGACCATCTCGTGCGACATCGAACATCTGCGTGAGCTCGATGCTCAGAGGAAGGCAGAAGATGAGGCGTCTCGCGAAACAAGCGAAGACAAAATAGAGCAGGCCTTCGAAAACGAGCCTGCACAGGCTGTGGTAATCGAGCAAGCCGATGAGCCGGTTTTCGAAGAAGTCCCCGAGCCTGCCGCTGAGGCGCTCGAAGAGGCAGACGTCATTCCCGAGCCCGAGCCGGAACCTGAACCCGAGCCAGAGCCCGAATACTACGACGATCCGAATCTTCCTGCATGGTTTAAGCGTGCGCAGGCGAAAGCACGCCGCAATCCCGACGAGGACAACGTGCCCGTACAGCGCTCGCGCTTTGCGGATGCGCTCAAGATTGCGGAGGCGACATCAGCTGCAAGGTTCGCGAACACTACTCCCGCACCAGTCGAAGTCGAGGTGTCGACCGAACTCGGCAGACAGATAGAAGACATTCGCAGCAAGATCAATCAGGCGCCGGAGTTCCATTATGACCGCGCACTGCTCGAAGAGGTTGACCGTACCGAAGCAGCACGCGAAGCGGCGCTGGGCGCTTCCGAGCCTGACATAGAGGTGCTAGCCGATGAGGCGGTCGAGGCAGTTGAAGATGGGCTGGAAAAGGTCGTTGAAGCTGCCGATACGGTCGCAGACAAGATCGAAGCATCCATCAAAGAGCATCCTGAGGTGGAAGAAATCGTCGAGGCAGCGCAAGAAGCTGCTGGTAAAGTTGCCGACGATGTTGAAGCTGTTTTCGAGGACGACCTCGGCGAAACGATTGCGATGCCCGCCCTTGACCCGAAGAACGCAATCCCCAAACTGCAAGCGATTCCGCGTGTTGATCTTCCGGTTATCGACAGAACCATTCCCGTCGATGAAGAGGACAAGAAACCTGCGGGTTCTAGATCCTCTCTGCGCACCACGCTCCCGAGTATTACTGGCTCCATAAGGTATGGTGCTGCCACGCTCTTCTCGGGGCAATCGGCTTCCAGCCAGGCAGACGAGGCGGACAAGGCTGACGAGTTGACAGTACCCGAACTTTCTGGCAGCCCCGTGCTCGATGCCGACATGCTGCCTGCGGTAAACGTCCAAGACGATCTCGAAAGCGTAGAACCCTCGGCCGCTCCCGCTGTCGTTGAAGAAGCCGACGACTTCGCCTTCGATGCCGTGTTCGATGACCAGGATGACTACGACGACAATGACGACCTTGAGGAGTCCAAGAAGGCAAGCTTCTTCAGCAAGCTGTTCAAGAAGAACAAGAAGACAGATGAGTTCGATGTGAGCGCAAGCGAGTGGCTTGACGTTGACGAGGACTACAACGCGCGCAGCGTCGGCGCAGCGCGTGGAAGCTGGAAAAGCTTCAGGTCTGACGACCATGACGATTTTGACGATGCTGACGACACCGACGATTTCGAGCGTGTGAGCGCCGGATCGAAGGATTCTCGTTTCATGGATCCTGCCGCTTCCCGCGTTAAGTCCATCGAGGACAATCTTTTCGACGACGACGACTGGTCTTCCGAAGGATGGGGCAACAACGGTTGGGGGCGTGGCTGGAACGGTGGTGCGTTCTCTGGTCTCAAGCAAAAGATAGCTGGGAAAATCCGCAAGAACGCCAAAGACGAAGAAGTTCCCGTAGAAGACGAGTTCGAAGAAGAGCTTCAGTATGATGATGGTTTCGAGCCGCAAGCGTACGAACCAGCAGAATATGATGAGGAACCCGAACCCAAGTATGTTCGACCGCGCCGCAGGACGAGCCAGAGCATAAGCGCGATGCGCAATCTCGACCTCGATACCGAGGTGTGGTTCGTTGCGCTGGGCTCCCAGTATTCCGGCAATTCGGGCATGAAAGCCTTCCTCGCGGCGCATGAGCGCGAGCTTCACGGCGCTTTGGTCATCGAGCTTGATGGTCTAGGTGCGGGCGAATTGAGTTACGTGAAGAAGGAAGGCCTCGGGCAGCCGGTTGAGGTGTCGAGACGCGCGTTGAGGTTCCTGAAGAAGGCGCAGAACATTACGGGCCTGAAACTTGGTTCAGAAGACATTCAGTGGGCAGAGAGCGCAAGCTCGCTTGCGATCCGTCGTGGCATTAGCGCGCTGCACCTTATTGGAGCGGCCCAAGGCAAGCCTGCGTACCGAGGCGAGGAAGCTGACACGATTGACATCATCGATATGGACGTGCTTGCAGAAAACACGGATTTCGTAATGGAGCTGCTAAAAACCATATAAATTGTGCCGTTCACATGCTTTTTTGCAGGTCGGAGCGGAAATTCTATTGATTGATTCGATAATGAATGCAAGTTAATCGCGCTGGGCAGGAGCAAACGAGAAACCTCTTGCTTAGGTGCATGAAAATGAACAACCAATAGAAAGGATTAGTAAGATGGCAAAGAAGATCGAAGCTTACTGCATGAAGTGCAAGGCCAAGAAGGTTATGGCTGATCCGACCGAGGGAACCACGAAGAACGGCAAGCCGATCGTTAAGGGTAAGTGCCCGGACTGCGGAACCACCATCTGCCGCATTGGTGCCATCAAGTAGTCTGACTAATAATAATTGATTAAGAAGGCCCTTCGGGGCCTTCTTTTTTATTCGTTGGGAATGCGGGTTTCGCTTGCAAAGGCGAAGCAATCATAGCGAATCGCCTTCCCTTTGAGCGAGTAATGAGGTTTTCTGGCTGCCAGGTACGGTCCTTTCAAAGTGCGCTTGATGACGATTTTCCGGGGTTTGCTTGCAGATGCTGCTTCAAGAAGCTTTGCTTCGTTGGGGCAGGGAAGCTCGATTCGGTGGAGCAGCTGGAATTTCTTTTTCACTGAAGCGCTTTTCGTGCGTTCGGGGAACATCGGATCGAGATACACCACGTCAGGAGAAAAGGCGATATTCTCCAACGCCTGGACGCTATCGCCTTCGATGAGTTTCATGCGTGCAATCGCAGGAGCGAGCAAGTCGTCCTGTGCGGCGCGAGAAAGCGCATCGCGCAAAAGGGCGACAATAATCGGGTTGTGCTCGAACATGGTGACCGTGAAGCCTGCAGCAGCGAGCAAAAGCGCATCTTCTCCGAAACCGGCGGTTGCATCGACGGCGGAAGGTGCGTGGCCTGCATCTTTGACGCGCGCTGCTTGCACGAGCAGCTCCCGCTTTAAATTGGCGGGCTTAAGGCGTGTCTTCATTCGCGTGAAATCGGCGATGAGCTCCATGCCGTCACCAACCAGTGCGAGTCCGCGATCGGTTTCTGCAATTTCAACGCCGAGTGCGTCAAGATCCATGCTGCCGATTATGTCTTCTGTGGATCCCACCATGTGCTCGCTTTCGAAATAAAAAAGCCAAACCATTTTGGTTTGGCGATGATTATAAGTGGTGCGCCATGAGGGATTCGAACCCCCGACGTACTGATTCGTAGTCAGTCCCTCTATCCAGCTGAGGTAATGGCGCACAAAAAACAGCAAACGATATTGTATTGCAATCCAAAGGTTTGTCAATGCTTTATTTCGCCAAAAAGCTTGGCAAATGCCTTCTTTCGGGGTACTATTCAGAAGTTAAAGCACCGTTGAACGTGTTTGCTTCGCTGCGTGCACGTTCGCAAACGGTATCAAAGTCGAGAAAGGACAATACTTGAAGGTTCGAAAACCGAAACCTCACAGTATGTAATCCTTTGGCTTTCCCGTGCGGACAGCCAAAGGAAAAGCTGTGCGTAACAGAAGAGGAAAGCCCATGCTCTATCTTTCACAAATGCTGGGAAAGCCCGTTGTAGACTCAACGGGTGAGAAAATCGGTACGGTATCTGATCTCGCCATTTCCACAGGTGAGGTTTTCCCGCGTATTACCAGTCTTGCCTTCCAAGGACCGGGTCGCGTCCCGTTCATGGTCTCGTGGCGTAAGTACGTCGACGAATTCGATGATGACGGCATCAAGCTCAAGATGGAAAGCCATGATGTGCGTTTCAGCTACCTGCAGCCCGATGAGGTGCTCCTTGCGCGCGACTTGATGAACCGTCAGATTGTCGATACGCAAGGGCTTAAGGTCGTCCGCGTAAACGACCTGAAGCTCTCTCAGTCCGGTACGCAGCTGCGCTTGCTCGGCGCCGAAGTGGGTATCCGCGGCATTCTTCGCGGCTTGCATCCCATCATCGAGAAAGCCGTCGTCGGCTTAGCGAAGCTGTTCGGCAAGGACATCCCCGAGCAAATCATCGCGTGGAACTACATGGACCTGCTCGATCGAGACCTTTCAAAAGTGCAGCTCAGTGTTACGCACAAGCGCCTCGACGAGCTGCATCCTGCCGACGTCGCGGATATTCTGGAGCAGCTTGAGCCTCAGCAGCGCGCCAACGTATTCAAACACCTTGACGAATCGCATGCATTCGAAGCGGTCAGCGAGATGGAAGATGAGTTCCAAGCAGAATTCATCGATGATTTGACCGACGTTCAAGCATCCCGACTGCTCGGCAAGATGGATCCCGATGATGCTGTCGAAATCGTCCGCGATCTTCCCTACGAGAAGGCAGAAACGCTTCTCCGCCTGATGGGCTGGGAGGATGCGAACGAGATCCGTCGCCTCCTTGGTTACAAGGAAGGCACTGCAGGCGGCATGATGACTACGCAGTACGTTGCGGTTCGTCATGACAGTACGGTTAAGCAGGTCATCGATGCGCTGCGCAACCTTGAAGAAGATCATCCGACAGTCCATTACGTGTACGTGCTTAGCGATTATGGCAAATTCATCGGCGTGCTGTCGTTGCGCACTCTCGTGCTCACCCCCGAGGACACTGTAGTTAGCGACATCATGTATACGGAGAACCTTATCTCTGTAACTCCCGATGAAGAAGAGGAAGAAGTCGCGGCAGACATCTTCAAATACGACATGCCCGCAATCCCAGTTTGCGATGAGAGCGGCGTACTGCTTGGCATCGTCACGACCGAGGACGCATGGGATGCCATCGAAGATGACGTCTCAGGCGATCGCAAGATCAGACCCGCTGTTTTGGCCGGCATCATCGTTGGTGCCATCGTGATCCTGGCGTTGTACACCTTCGTCGTCATAAACATCGTGCAAGGCGGAATGGTCTGATTTCTATGGTCGTCAAGGATCTGCAGACACAGCAAACCCAAGAAACGCTTGCACCCGAAAAGAAGAAGGGCAAGCTCTGGCTCTTCTTCGCCGCGATGGGGCCAGGTGTCATTACCGCCATGGCAGGAAACGATGCTGGCGGTATCGCGACCTATTCACAAGTAGGCGCGCTGTTCGGGTATAAGACGCTGTGGGCGCTGCCGATTATGTGCGTGCTTCTCATCGTCGTGCAGATAACCGCAAGCCGCATGGGTGCGGTGTCAGGCAAGGGTTTCGCGGCGCTCATCCGAGAGCGCTTCGGCATTCGTCTGACCACGCTTGCCATGATCGCCTTGCTCATTGGCAACATCGCAACGATCATCTCGCAGTTCGCCGGCATCGCTAGCGGTATGGAGATGTTCGGGGTCAGCAAATACATAACGGTGCCTGTGGCTGCCGTTGTCGTATGGCTTCTGGTCGTCGGTGGTAACTACAAACAGGTAGAGCGTGTTTTCCTCATCATCTCACTCGTGTTCATCACCTATGTCGTAGCTGCGATCATGGCGAAACCAAGTTGGGAAGAGGCGCTTATCAGTACAGTTGCCCCGACGTTTCTGAACGACACCAACTACATATCGCTCATGATCGCGATGGTCGGCACCACGATCGCGCCATGGATGATCTTCAATATGCAAAGCAACGTGGTGGAGAAGGGTATGACCATCGAGGACAACTTCTCCATGAAGGTCGATGCGATTTCCGGCACGATTGTTGCGTGCGCGGTTGCATGGTTCATTGTGGTGACGACAGGTTCTGTGCTGTATCCCGAAGGCATCTCTGTCGATTCTGCGGCCGATGCGGCGCACGCGCTTGAACCGTTCGCAGGCCAATACGCGCGCATCCTGTTCGCGGTTGGTCTGATAGGAGCATCGTTTTTGGCTGCATGCGTGTTGCCGCTTACTACGTCATTCGTCATCTGCGAGGCATTCGGTTGGGAAGCGGGCGTTTCTTTCACTTGGAAGGAAGCCCCAATTTTCAAGAGCATCCTGACCTTCGTCATAGCATTCTCGGCTGTCGTGGTTCTGATTCCTGACATCAACCTGATGCGGGTCATGCTGTTCTCGCAGTTCGTATGCGGCATCATTCTACCTGTGCTCTTGGTATTCATGGCGATTATCGCGGCCGACAAGCGCATAATGGGCGCCTATCGTGTCGGACGCGTGTTCCGAGTGCTGATTTGGGCGACCGTCGTGGTGGTCGCAGCGCTAACCATAGCGTTACTCGTCATGCAGGTTTTGGGTTTTTAGCGTCTGCAGTCCGATTCCTTCGGGACCATCTTCAGCCAATGGGCAGAAAGAGCCGAATAGGGAAGTGATTCGGTAAGTCCCGTTCGGCCTTCAACCACGACGCGATCGTCGTCGACGAGCAAGACGGTCCGATACGTTTTCCCGTCAATGCAGCGGAGGATATCTCCAGGAGCAAGCCCGTCTTTTTGAGGGACGGTTTTGATGAAATCGCTTTCCTTCATTTCTTCACGCAGTTCGAGTCGTTGACAATATTCTCGGATAAGAGTAATCTAAACACAGTATAATACACAAACAAGAATATTGCCAACTGGAAATAATAAACTCGAATGATAACATCCTCTAAAAAAGAGTCTGGCAATGGCTTAATCAAAACACCGCCCGTTTCCGCGCAGAAGAATCGCGCCAGGGCCGTCCTTATTGCGCTAGGTGTCTTGATGATTGTGGCAGTGGCCGTATCGCTCATGCTCGGCCGCTATCCGATTCCCCCAGACGAGGCGATTCGGATGCTGCTGTCCGAAGTCTTTCCTGTAACGGAGACATGGACGGACCAGATGTACATCCTGTTCTTCAATGTCAGGCTTCCGCGTATTCTCATGGCCCTGTTCGTAGGATGTTGCCTTGCTGCTGCTGGCGCTGCATACCAAGGCACTTTCCAAAACCCCTTAGTCAGTCCTGATATTCTCGGCGCTTCGCAAGGAGCTGCCCTTGGTGCGGCAATCGGCATCTTGATGCATCTTGGCGGTGCGGGCGTTTCTGTCATGGCCTTTGCGTTCTCGCTGCTTTCGGTCGCCTTGGTCTTGCTTATCAGTACCCGTGCAAAGGGAAACCATGTATTGGTTGTCGTCCTAGCTGGCGTTATGGTCAGCTCACTGTTTTCTGCGGGCGTGTCATACGCGAAGCTTGTTGCCGACCCTACGAACGAGCTCGCGGACATCACCTATTGGCTCATGGGTAGCGTTACCGGGTCGACGCTTGAGCAATTATGGGGCGGTGCGCCGAACCAGCCGATAGGTGTTGTGCCCATCATGCTGGTTGGCCTGGTCATGCTGTTCGTCCTTCGATGGAAGATTAATATTCTGACAATGGGGGACGAAGAAGCCTCTACGATGGGTGTAGATGCGCGCCGCGTCAGAATCCTCGTGATTTTCGCTGCAACGCTAGTCACCGCAGCAAGTGTTTCTGTTACAGGCATGATCGGTTGGGTTGGGCTTGTCATCCCCCATTTGTGCCGCATGCTCATCGGCGTCGACTATCGCAAGCTCCTTCCCGCCAGCATGCTTATGGGCGGCACCTTCCTTTTGGTCGTTGACGACGTCTCGCGCTTAGCAACTGCAGCCGAGATCCCCATCGGGATTCTGACGGCCTTCATCGGCGCGCCCTTTTTCCTGTATCTCATCACCCGTAAAAAGAAGCTGTAGCCATGAGCATCGCGGTCAGCAATCTCTCTTTTTCTTACGGAAAGCATGCGGTTTTGCATGACGTTTCCTTCACTGCGGAGGACGGCATGCTGATAAACGTGCTCGGCCCTAATGGCGTTGGGAAGTCAACTTTGTTTCGCTGCATTCTCGGTCTCGAGTCACGATACCAGGGAAGCATCATGGTCAACGGGAAAGACATAAGGAGCCTATCGATAAAGCAGCGTGCTCGGGAGATTTCCTACATTCCCCAATCGCATGCTCCCGTGTACGACTTCGAGGTCATCGACGTGGTTCTCATGAGCACCACGAATGACCTTCCCTCGCTTGGAGTTCCAGGTACCGCCCAGCTCGAGCGCGCCTATGCAGCCTTGGAGCGCATCGGTATCGCTCATCTTGCAACCCGAACATATACGCAGATTTCGGGAGGCGAGCAGCAGCTTGTGCTTATCGCTCGCGCCCTGGCGCAAAATGCGCGAACGATCATCATGGATGAGCCAACGAGCGCGTTGGATTACGGCAACACGGTGCGCGTGCTGAGCTGCGTCAAAAGGCTTGCTCGCGAGGGGATGAGCATCATCCAGTCAACCCATCAACCTGACCAGGCTTTTCTGTATTCAGACAAGACCCTTGTCATCAGCAAAGGACAGATTGCTGCATTCGGGCCTCCTAAGGAGGTGATTACTGACAAGTTGATCAGCGACTTATATGGCATAGACGTTGAGGTTAATTCGCTCTACGACGACAAGGTACGCGTTTGCGTACCGATTATCGATTTAGAAGAAGTTTAGGCTTCATGGAAAGGAAGGGAATCCCATGTCGCAGACAAAAGAAAGATGGAAGAGGGTTGCAGCGATTGTTCTGGCAGCCATGCTGTGCCTTGGTCTTGCATGTGTTGCTTCGGGCTGCTCGAGCAAGAAGAAGGCCGATGCCGATGGCAACGTCACGTTCGTCGACTCGGTGGGTAGGGAAGTGAAGGTGCCGGCAAACGTCGAGTATGTCATTCCGTCAGGCCATACGGCAACGCAGGTTCTTCTTACGCTGTGCCCCGAAAAGCTCGCATCGGTTTCAAGTGAACTGTCCGATGACATCTTGAAGTACATAGGTGTCGATTCGCTGAAAGGACTTCCCGTTACGGGTGCAGCGTTCGGCTCGAAGGGCGACCTGAACAAGGAGACCGTTGCTGGCCTGGCAAGCGGCAAGACCAAGGTGCTTGTTGATACTGGCGAAGTGAAGGATGGTATCAAGGAAGACCTCGATCAGCTACAGGAGCAACTCGGAATCCCGTGTGTGTTTATCGAGACCAAGCTTGAGGATTATGGAAACGCTTACACGAAACTCGGCGAACTGCTCGGATGTGAAGACCGTGCCAAGACGCTTTCAAATTATTGCTCTAAGGCGTATCAAACGGTGTCGGATGCTATGAAGAAAGTCGGCGACAGCAAGAAGAACGTTGCCTACATCGTTGGGACAGATGGCGTGAACGCCATTGCGAAGGGTTCGTATCAGGGTGGCGTTGTCGATATGGTTGCGAATAACGTCGTCGTTGTCGAGAACGCTTCTGGAAAGGGAACGGGTAATCCAATCGACCTTGAACAGCTTGCGAACTGGAACCCCGAAGTCATCCTATTCCAAGCAGGCGGTCTTTATGATCAGGTTGGAAACGCTGCGGGTTGGCAGACTTTGAGCGCAATACAAAACGGTCAGTACTATGAGGTTCCGAATACGCCATATTGCTGGATGAACAATCCTCCGACAGTTAATCAGGTCATGGGAATGCAATGGCTTCCGCGTCTGCTGTATCCGGATAAGTTCAGCGATTCGATTGCTGATGTGACCAAGTCCTATTACAAGACTTTCTATAATTACAACCTTTCCGATGACGAGGTAAAGGCTCTTATCGAGAAGGCGAACGTTAAGTAACAAAATACACGCTTTTCGAAAAAAGCATTGCTGTGGGTATCGTCGATTGGCGATACCCACCTTTGTACTCTACGGAAAACGTGCTTGCTTCAATATAGGATACAGTCTTAGTTCAAATACAGAAAAACATGCTTGACATTATCCTCAAGAAAGCATAATATAGAGAACAACATAATACTAAGTTGGGAATAATTAAGTAAGAAACAATTCAGAAGTCCGGCATAGGGGGTCGGAGCTCAAAGAAAGGAAACGCTTGGTGTAACTTTTTCCTCCCTTTTCTTCTCTTCTCTCTCGGTGGGCACTGTCAAAAAGGCAGTGCCCACCCGCATGTAACGGCAAAACGAAAGGACCCTGGAAAACCAAGGTCCTTTGCGTTCGAGTTAGCTGAAGAAAGCGGCAGGACTACTCTTCTGCGGCGGTCCTGTTGTAAGAGCGGATAACCTCGCCGCTCTTCTTTCCGATTGTGTTGCGCAGCACAATGACCGTTGCGATGACCAGCACGATGCCGATAGCCAGGCAGATGAACGGGTTGCGGACGAAGCCGGCGATGAGGAAGCATACGAACGAGATCGCTGCAACCGTCAGCGCGTACGGCAGCTGCGTAGAAACATGCTCGACGTGGTTCACGTTCGCACCAGCGGATGCCATGATCGTCGTATCGGATATCGGCGAGATGTGGTCGCCGCATACAGCGCCTGCCAGGCAGGCGGAGATGCCGATGATGAGCAACTCGGGTTCGGTGGCGAAGATCGGCAGCACGATGGGGATGAGGATGCCGAACGTGCCCCAGCTCGTGCCCGTCGAGAATGCCAGGAACAGAGCGACCAAGAAGATGATGGCCGGTAGCAGCGCATACAGTCCAGCTGCAGCACCTTCCATGAGACCGGCGACGAAGACGTCAGCGCCAAGCGCAGTGGTCATGAGCTTCAGCGTCAGTGCAAAGGTCAGGATGAGCATAGCCGGAACCATGGCCTTAAAGCCTGTGATGATGCATTCCATAGCCTTCTTGAATGTGATAGTGCGACGGGCGATGAGGTAGATGAACGACAGGATGAGAGCGATGATCGAACCCCACGGCAGGCCGACGGATGCGTCAGTGTCGCCAAAAGCTACGGCGAGATTCATGTAGCCATCGGCTTCGGGATCCCAGAAGCCACCGATGTACATCATTCCGATGCAGCAGCAGATGATGAGCAAGATGACGGGGAGAAGCAGATCCCACAGGGAAGCCTTTTCCTGCTTCACGGCCTCTTCGTTGCCCAGGGAACCGAGTTCGCCTTCCCTGAGCGCCTTGAGCTCGGCTGCGGCCATCGGACCGTAATCAAACTGCATGACGACGAGGAAGATGACGAAGACGATGGTGAGCAACGAATAGAAGTTGTACGGGATCGCCTGGATGAACAGCTGGATGCCCGTGACGCCCGTGTCGAGGTCGCTTGCGGTTGCGGAAACAGCAGCCGCCCAAGAGCTGATAGGTGCGATCATGCAGATGGGCGCGGCGGTCGCGTCGATGACGTATGAGAGCTTCGCGCGTGAGATCTTGTGACGATCGCTCACGGGGCGCATGACAGCACCGACGGTCAGGCAGTTGAAGTAGTCATCGATGAAAATGAGCACGCCGAGCACGAACGTGGCGAGCATGGCTCCCACACGGCTCTTGATGTGCGTAGCGGCCCATGTGCCGAACGCGGCGGAACCGCCGGCGGCATTCACGAGCGCGACCATGATGCCGAGTATCACAAGGAATATGAAGATACCCGCATTCCATGGGTCGCTTATCGCAGTGATGAAGCCGACCGTTGCGCCATCATCGGTTTCACCCAGGATGATGTAGTTCAAGATGTTGATCAAATCGCCCGATTGCAGGGCCAGCAGAATAGCGCCGACCAAGATGCCGACGAACAAGGAACTGTACGTTTCCTTGGTGATAAGCGCCAAGACAATGGCGACTATCGGGGGCACGAGAGCCCAGAAGGTGTTAACGAACTCCATGTTGTCTCCTTTTGCCTACGGTGCGGATCTCTTATCCGCGTTTCAGCCGAGACGGGTTAGCATTCTCGGCTTTGTTCCAAAAAGAAAAGCCATGGTGCTTCATGGCTTCAACAAGGAGTACGTTTTCCGTGTCGTGCCATGATAGCTCTCCGCGAAAGACGCTCATCGCGCCCGTGGCGACAGCCTGAAGGATGTTCTCCTTCAGTCCAGGTACCGGGCTTTCGGGAATCAACCGGTCCTTCGGCGGCTAACCCTTTCGCCTGCACGTTCCCGACGTGGCTTCCAGGCTACTGATGCGAGCCGCACCTCTACCATGTCTAATCAATACGCACATTATATGAAGGACTTGTGAAAAAACGCGAAAACGATGGGAAGAAGCGCTCAAAAGGTGTCGTTTTGGTCCTAGACGAACAGGAATCGTGCGACTAAGGGTCCGAATGTCGTCGAATGTTCTAGAAGATGGAAGTATGCCCCTATTGCTAAACGTTCATCAAATGGAAGACTTTCCCGCAAAATCGTCGTTCTATCGAGCATGGCTTTCTAACATATTGTGCTTATAGGGACCGTGCGATCATTCGAGTCCGCTTCGTTGTTCTAGCGCGAGTCAGCACATGAGGAACGGCTACGGCCTGTGGGGGGTCAATTAATTATGAACGCACGCCCGGCTGTTCACGCATTAAGTTTATGCAGAAAGGTGTATTCGCACGTCAATATTCCATTTTGCAACAGCCGATAAACAATCAAGCAAATATCGATACGACATGAAGGAAGGCACAATTATCGAAAGGAAAAGCCATTTTTTTGCGTTACAATATTAGATTGGATTAATAGGTGTCTGTTAAGGCTGATAAGCACAAGGCGACCACCGCTTAAAGGCATGTTAAGAGAGTAGAAAGAATGCGGGAATGAACAAGCAAATCGAGACAAATACCTGTCAAGACAAGCAAAAGCTGGCTGCCAAGAGCAACCGTCATCAAAAACGTAACCGCTTTGCAGCACTCTTGGGCTGCATGGTCGTTTTGGCGACTGCGATTGCGTTAATGGTGCCGAGCATCGGCATCACGGAAGAAGCTGGCGATGTGCCGCGTGTCGTGATGGACAAACAGCTCGTCACAGCCGATGAAGCTGTTTCTGCTGAGGCAGATTCCGTCGAAGGAGCATCCGAGGAACCCGCATACGAGGAAGCTTTTGAGTCGAAGGGCGAGACGGAGCTGACAGCAGAGACGGCTTTGCCCGGCGGCGCTGGCGCGTATGAAGTAAAAGTCGCATATGGACCAGATGCGAACATTCCCGATGGCGCAACGCTTGATATCAAGGCAATTGATGAGAGCAGCACGGAATACGAAGCAGCAAAAGAAGAAATCATAAGCGCCAAGAAAGCGGAAGACAAGAACTTCATCGAGTCTGCTTTCAGGATGGTGGCGCTGGATATTACGATTCTCGATGCCGACGGTAATGCAGTTGAGCCCGCAGAGGGGGCGAAGGTCAACGTGTCCATCACGATGAACGCCCTTCCCGAAGGTGCCAGCGAAGAAGCTGCGAGCAACTCCATGGAAGTTCAGCATCTGAACAAGAGCAATGGAGACACGGTTGTCGAGACTGTCGCGGGTGTGGCTGACGTTGACGTCGCCGAGGGAAGCGTGAGCGCGGAGTTTGCCGTCGATAGCTTCTCTGTCTTTGCTCTGACATGGACAGACGGCTCTGCAACGATTCACTATGGTGTAATCGAAAACGGGGCTTTCAAGGAATTCGCAGAAGACAAGGTCGCTCTTCTTGATACCACTGCAAGCAGTGTAAGCCTCGACAACAATTTTGACGGCAATACATATATCGCAGCGTACTATTCCGAGACAGAAGGCTACGACAACGACTCGATTAAGATCGAGCAGAACCTTCAAAAGCTAGAAGGGAACGCCGGTTGGGAAATGACCCAACACATCATTGATGCCCAAGAGCAAGAAACCATTCAAAAAGCCACAGTTGCTCCCGGCAGTCACATCTATGCGATATATGGCGAAAATGGCGGACCGGTTGATCCTTCTGGCGAGGATGACCCGGATATCCCGTCCCCGATAACGACCAAGAATGTTTCTAGCAACAACGACGGCACATACACGATCCAGCTTGATGTCGAACCTACGACGATATCTGAGGAAAGCTCCAAAACCGCCAATGTCTTGATCATTCTTGATCGCACAACCAGCATGAACACCACCATGAGCGGTGGTTCAACGAGATGGACTGCTGCGAAGACGGCGATCAACACGCTCGTTGATACTATTACAACAGGCAAAAACGCTGGAAACGCGGGAAAAATCGACTGGTGCCTGGTTGGCTTCGGCGGTTATTACAACAACTACAACGATAAAGAAACGCTTGTGGACTGGACGAAGAGCGAGACCGAATTCAAGAGTGAAGTCAACGATCTCGACACGGTTTCAAGTTCGAGGCATGGAACCAACTGGGAAGGCGGTATGGACCAAGGTCAGGACGCGCTAAGGAGCGTTCCGGATACTGACCCCACATACGTCATCTTCATAACTGACGGCAATCCGAACTGCACCGATACAACGCAATTCACCGGCATGACTGGCATGAACAGCGATCTCGCCGCATATGAGGCAGCCGATGAAGCAAGAGCGATTGCGAGCACCAATAGCCTGTATGGCGTTTTCTGCGGAGCTAGTACAACATCAGAAGAGTTCAGGCGTCTTGACAATATCATTACCGGCATAGTTGACGGTCAAAGCCAAGGTGGCGTAAAGACGATAGCGGCTACGGACGAAGACACGCTTAAAACCGAATTCGCAACGATCGCGCAGACGATCGTAGATAACCTTGGCGCAAGTAACGTTTCGGTTGACGACGGCGTCACGCAACTATCCTCGGTAAGCTCTCAGTTTGCAGGAAAGCCCGGCGGCTACAAGTACTACATCTCATACAAGCTTACGCGCAATGGCGATTCTGGCACATATAAAGATTCCGAAGGAACAGAGCATACGGTTTCTCTGTCCGACGAGAACGTCTGGACAAAGGAAGACAGTGGGGAAACCGTTTATTACTACAAGACCACATGGGAGGACGCTCCTGGCGCAACATATAGCGATGACAACGGAGTAACGTGGGATCTTAGCAATAAGGGAACTCTTCCCGGAGGCGTTGTGCTAACGGTAACGTTCGAAGTGTGGCCAAGCCAAGAAGCATATGACCTTATTGCAAATCTGAACAACGAAGCCGTTGACTATGACGATCTGGAGGACGATGTTAAGGACCAGGTTTATGAATCTGGTGGGAAATACTATCTGAAGACGAACACCCATCTGAAGACCACCTACTCCTTCAAGGGAACAACTTATACCGACCCGGTTGAGTATGAAGAGTCTCAGATGGTTTTGGACGAAACGCAAATGAACGTTAAGAAGGAGTTTGCGCATGGCATCAACGCTGAGGCTCCGTATGTAAACATTGCGTTCTATCTGATGGTTGATGGTAAATACTATCAGGCAGATGGCACTCTTTCAGAAACGTTGGATAAAGACAAGGTTTACAAGATCGAGGTAAATGAAGACAATCACTGGACAGACAGCGTGTATATTGCACCGGGCGTCATGAAAGACGGCGACATCCTTGAAACCGGACATCAATACACTTTGGCCGAAGAGGTTCTCGAGGGTGAGGAATACGAATACGAGTTCACTCCTCAGATAGTACGTCCAATGGAGATCAACGGTACGCTTGCCTACCTGACGCTTGTCGATAAGTACAATCCGGCTCCTGACGGCGCAACCGTGTATTACATCGACGACGAGAACGCAACATACAGAGAAGCAACGGACGACGATACGGAAAACGTGTATTACGTTGCTTCCGGTGAAAGCGACGGTACGCTGGTCGGCACCAACCGTAAGACCGCCGAGCTCGATATCACTAAGCTGATCGTGGACAATACCGGCAATTTCACTAAAGAGCAGCTAGATGCTGAGACCTTTACGTATCGCGTGACATTAACCGTGCCTGCCGATGGCGACATCTCGGGCATTACCGCCTACGAATACGTAGCTCGTTGGGACGATACTCCAGCGGGTAACCGCTACACCATTTTCGGTTATCAGAGCACTGACCCTGAAGATAACCGTGCTATCGCCTCCGACGTTGAACGTTTCTCTGGCAAGATTTACGGTGGCTATACCGTGACTACGTCTACGACCAATCGTCAGATGACCGATATGTTCGTAGACAATCCAGATGGCACCAAAACGGCTACTATCGACATAACGTTGAAGCGCAATGAAATCATCCGCTTCACCAACCTGCCTGCGGATACGGCATACACTATCGTCGAGATGTACAACAACTATCGCCAAGCGGATCCATCCAGAGACGCAGATGCGGGCGGCAGCACGATGGAGGCAAACATTGCCGACATGGGATATTCGACAACCGTTGCAACGAAGAGCCACAACCCGGTAGAAGATTCGGATAGAGAAGGCTCTGTAGAGGGAACGATAGTCAAAGGAACGGTTGATTATCTGGACGTTCGTTACTACAACCAGTTCACCAACACGTTAAATGACGCAATCGATGTTGAACTGACAGGGACCAAGAAGCACGAAGGATACAATTGGACTGCTAGCGGAGCCCAGGAACGGTACTTCTTCAATCTCAGTGGCGAGGATGACTCTACCCCGATGCCTGTTGTTGGCGCCAACGGGAGAACTCGTTTCTATCTGCAAGCAACCGCCGACGAAGTTGGAACCGATGCTCTTAAGACGTATTCCTTCGGAAAGATTCGTTTCACCGAAGCGGGCACCTATACCTACACCATTGAAGAGGACAATGCAGGCACAGTTCAGGTGGTAAATGGCATTCCTGTGGTATTCGGCGCAGCTGAGACCGTAACCATCAAAGTGGTCGATAACGGCGGAAAGCTATCCGTTGAAAGCGTGACCAACGAAAGCGGCAACACCACGTGGGATGAAGACAAGCTGGTTGCCAACACGACCATCACCAACACTTACGAGGAGACCGAGGCCACCGTCAAGAAGGTCTGGGACGACGCTGAAGACCAGGACGGCAAGCGCCCCGAGTCCCTGACCGTGACCCTCAACGACGAGGACGAGACCGCGGTCACCCTCGATGAGTCCAACCAATGGACCGCCACGGTCACGGGCCTGGACAAGTACGCTGACGGCGTCGAGATCGAGTACAGCTGGACCGAGGGCGACATGCCCGAGGGCTACAGCCTGACCGACACCTCCAAGGACGGCACCGTCACCACGCTGACCAACAGCTACACGCCCGAGGAGACCGAGGCCACCGTCAAGAAGGTCTGGGACGACGCTGAAGACCAGGACGGCAAGCGCCCCGAGTCCCTGACCGTGACCCTCAACGACGAGGACGAGACCGCGGTCACCCTCGATGAGTCCAACCAATGGACCGCCACGGTCACGGGCCTGGACAAGTACGCTGACGGCGTCGAGATCGAGTACAGCTGGACCGAGGGC
>SUUI01000011.1:50585-60936 GCA_015062605.1 Eggerthellaceae bacterium
GACGGCGTCGAGATCGAGTACAGCTGGACCGAGGGCACGCTGCCCGAGGGCTACAGCCTGACCGACACCTCCAAGGACGGCACCGTCACCACGCTGACCAACAGCTACACTCCCGAGCAGACCGAGGCCACCGTCAAGAAGGTCTGGGACGACGCTGACGACCAGGACGGCAAGCGCCCCGAGTCCCTGACCGTGACCCTCAACGACGAGGACGAGACCGAGGTCACCCTCGATGAGTCCAACCAGTGGACCGCCACGGTCACCGGCCTGCCCAAGTACGCCGACGGCGTCGAGATCGAGTACAGCTGGACCGAGGGCACGCTGCCCGAGGGCTACAGCCTGACCGACACCTCCAAGGACGGCACCGTCACCACGCTGACCAACAGCTACACTCCCGAGCAGACCGAGGTTAAGGTCACCAAGGTCTGGGATGATGCCAAAGACAAGGACGGCAAGCGTCCTACTAGCATTTCTGTGACCTTACTAGCGAACGGTAAAGCGATTGACGATGTGACGCTCTCCGAGGACAACGATTGGACCTACACATGGTTACATCTGGACAAGTATGCGAATCGCGAAGAGATCGCCTACAGCGTTTCCGAGGAGCAGGTTCCGGACTACGATGAGCCTAAGATCGAGGGTTCCGCCGAAAGCGGCTATACGATTACGAATCATCGCATCGCTACGCCCGATGCGGTGACCGTAGATCCTCCAGTGCAAAAGATCGTCAAGGGTAACCCCTCCGAGGCTTCTACTTTCACCTTCCAGATGAAAGCGCTCGATGGTGGTCCGATGCCCGAGGGTGCTGACGGCAATACCATGGCTATTGAGATCCAAGGTGCTGGCAGCAAGGAGTTCGGCGAAATGAAATTCACCGCTGCTGGCGAATGGACCTACGAGATCACTGAAATCAACGGTGGCGCCAAGGGTTACACCTACGATACCTCCGTCTACACGCTCACCGTCAAGGTGACTGAGGTTCCAGACGGCACGCAGGTTAAGCTCAGCAAGACCGAAACCATCACTGGTGGCAATGGCGGCGGCTCCATCGTGTTCACCAACACCTACGAGCCCGAGGAAACCGTTCCGAAAACAGCAGACTCTACGCCCATCATTCCTCTTTCGGTCGTAGTTGTCGCTGCTGCTGCAATGGCAGTCGTTTCGGGTCGCAAGATGGCTGCTGCACATTCTGACAAGTGCAGCCGCTAAGCAGAAATCGAGATAGGGCTTAAGATCCTATTCACATGATGCGGGGGCGGGTCGTTTCCCTCTTATAAAGAGGTAAGCGGCCCGCCTTAACATTCTTGGTTTATCGCTGAAAAAGAAAAGGTCACAGCCAGATAAGACTGCGACCATCATTTTGAATGGAGCGGGTGACGGGACTCGAACCCGCGAATACGAGCTTGGGAAGCTCGGGCCTTACCACTTGGCGACACCCGCTTGCAAAAACGCATAGGTCATTATAGCGCAACGCGCTACAATTGCACCTGCAATAGACGACCAATCGTAAAAGAGCAACGAAGAGCACGTGACGAAAACCGCAAACATCAAGGAACCGACGAGCATCTGGAACCGTTCGTTCATTCTCGTGTGCATCGCGGCTGTCTTCATGCATTTCGGGATGCAGATGAGCCAGGGAATCCTTGCTCCTTACACGGCTGCGCTTGGTGGCTCGGCAAGCGAAGTCGGTATGGTGACCAGCGCGTTTGCCCTCACAGCGCTTTTGCTCAAGGCGATTTCGGCGCCGATACTCGACTCGTTCAATCGCAAGAAGGTGTTCTCCATCGCGATGCTCGGCACGGCCGTTGCGTTCACCGGCTATGCCTTCAGCACATCGGTGTTCATGGTTGGTACGTTCAGTCTCGTACGTGGTGCCGCAATGGCTTTCACGAGCACGGCGGCGCTTGTCATCGCGACAGATTTCTTGCCTAAGAATCAACTCGGGAAAGGCATCGGCATCTTCACACTCGCGCAGGCGATTTGCCAGGCGCTCGCGCCGATGATCGCACTCAACCTTGCGCTTGTCATCGGCTATGAGGGCGCATATATGGTTGCCGCTGTAGTCGAGGTCCTCGGTTCGCTTGTCGTGCTGACGATCAAGCGTCCAAGTTGCGGTACTGAGCCATTCCGCATATCGCTTAGCAGCATGCTCGCCAAAGAGGCGGCAATGCCCGCTATCGTTCTGGCGCTCATGTGCGGTTCGTTTTTCAGTATCTACACGTTTGTGGTGCTCTACGGTCTTGACCAGGGCATCTCGCAAGAGTATGTTGGTAGCTTCTTTCTCGTGCTTGCGGGAGCGATGCTGCTCAGCAGGCCTCTTATGGGATCGCTTTCAGATAAAATCGGATTTAAGAAGGCGATGGTCCCCGCACTTGTCAGTTATGCAGCTGGTTTTGCTCTGCTTAGCCAAGTAGATAGCCTTTTTGGCTTTTGCGTGGTTGCAGTATTGATGGCATTTGGCTATGGTGTTGCACAGCCCTTGACGCAAGCGCTTGCAATGAAGCTCGTGCCCCCTGAGCATTTTGGGGCGGCAAGTTGCACGTGTTATGTCGGCAATGATATCGGCGCGCTTATCGGTCCGAATATCGCGGGGCTTCTAGTTGAGTTACTCGGCTGCTCTTCCATGTGGTTATGTATGTTGGTGCCGGTTGCATTTGCGCTGGTTGTTGTGGTTGCGTATCCCCTCGAAGGACGGGAAAGCGAAGTGAAGCTGTGAGCGAAGGCAAAACGATATCCGGTAAGCCGGCAGAGGACAAGGCGAGCCTACCCGCAGCTACACCGAACGAGAACGGTTGGATTCCGACCACTGTTTGGAACCGTCCCTTCATCTGCTGCTGTCTTGCCGGCATCTTCCAATACTTGGGTCTTCAGATGTCCCATGGCATCTTATCCAAATATACGGAATCGCTTGGCGGTGACGCAGTTGCAATCGGTATCGTCACCGGCCTGTTCGCCATCACTGCCATGGGCTTCAAGATCATTTCCGGGCCCGCCATCGATGCGTTCGACCACAAGAAGATCCTCATGATATTCATGGTGGTGCTCGGGTGTGCATTCTTCGGATGCGCGCTGAGCAACTCCGTCGAAGGTGTTGGCGCGAGCATGCTCTTGCGAGGCCTTGCCCAGGCATTCTCGGGTACGGTGAACCTTGTCTTGGTGGCAGTGTATCTACCGAAAGACCAGTTCGGGAAGGGTATCGCCTATTTCGGTGTCGCGCAGGCGGCATGCCAGGCGATCGGCCCTTCGATTTCGCTTAGCCTTTCGGTGTACATCGGGTACAAGGCAACGTATGTGATCGCCGGGTCTCTCGAGGTCATCGGCGCTTTGCTCGTGCTGCTCATCAACCAACCGAGCCGTGGTACGCAGAAATTCCGCATCTCGATGAAGAGCGTGATCGCCAAGGAAGCCATCGTGCCGATGATCATCCTTGCGCTGACAGGCATTCCGTACGCAACCATTCTGGCGTTCCTCGTCATCGACGGCATGTCGAAGGGCGTTCCGCAGGAGCAGATAGGATTGTTTTTCACGGTGTTCGCGATTGTGACGATTGTGACCCGACCGTTCTTCGGAAGCCTGTCGGACAGGGTCGGCGCGAAGAAGACCCTGCTCCCGGTGTTAGTGGTTCTCGCGGTTTCGTACGCCTTGCTTCCTAACGTCGAAACGCTGTTCGGCTACTGCGTGGTTGCGGTGCTTAACGCAATCGGAACAGGCACGGCTATGCCGGTCGCACAAGCGTTGGCAATGAAGATGGTTCCACAAGAGCGTTATGCTGCCGCGAGCAATTCGTGCTACATCGGTAACGATTTGGGCTTCATATTCGGCCCTGTCATTTCTGGTTGGCTCGTCAACATGTGGGGCTATAGCGCGATGTGGTACTGCATGCTCATCCCATGCGCTATCACGATAGCTGTTCTTGTTCTCGTGAAGCTCCCGAAGGGTGCCTAAGCCGCCAAAGAAAAGGAGCCGAACACATCGGCTCCGAGAATACACTTAAAAGTGTGCGTCGCGAGAAGGCCTTTCGCGTTGTTCTGCAATCTCTTAGCGTTGTTCGATCGGCACGAAATCGCGATGTTGGAACGTCGTCTTGTAGGCGGGGCGGATGATGCGCTTGCCTGAAACGATTTCCTCGAAACGATGCGCGCTCCAGCCTGCCATTCTCGCGCAGGCGAAAAGCGGCGTGTACAGATCGTCCGGGATACCCATCATGCTGTAAACGAAGCCGGAATACATGTCGATATTGGCGCAGAGCGTCTTCTTCGATCCTTTTTCGCGTACGAATACTTCAGGTGAAAGCCGCTCTATGGATTCGAGCAACTTGAGCTCCGCTTCGAATTCGGTGCCCTTTGCGAGACGCTCCGCGAAGCGCTTGCAGATGGTTGCACGCGGGTCGCTCTTCGTGTAGACAGCATGCCCCATGCCGTAAATGAGGCCCGATTTGTCGAACGCCTGCTTGTTGACGATCTTGGTGAGGTACGCGGCGACCTCGTCTTCGTTATCCCAATCCGCGACATTGTTCTTAATCTCGTTTTGCATGGCGACGACCTTGTGGTTCGCTCCGCCATGGCGATAGCCTTTTAGCGAACCGATTGCTGCTGCATACGTGGAATACGGGTCGGTGTCCGCGCTCGAAAGCACGCGTGCGGTAAATGTGGAGTTGTTGCCGCCACCATGCTCGGCGTGCAAGCAGAACATGATATCGAGCATACGGGCTTCCTCAGGCGTGTATACGCGGTCAGGGCGCAACATGCTCAAGAAGGTCTCCGCGGTCGATTCGCCGGGGATAAAGCGATGCATGATCATCGAACCGTTGTTGAAGCGTGCCTGTTGCGCGTACCAGCTCAATACCGCGATGCGCGGAAGACGCGAGATCAGCGAGATGGCTGTAGCAATCTCATGTTCAGGTGAACGGTCTTCAGCTTGAGGGTCGGTAGCGTAGAGGATGAGGATGCTACGCGCCAGAATGTTCATGATATCGGTCGGCGTGTCCTTCATGATCATCGAGGCGGTGAAGCCGTCAGGCAACGGACGCTGCTCATCGATAGCTGCAACGAAGGTTTCGAGCTGGCTTTGCGTCGGCAATTCGCCCATAAGCAGTAGGTACGCGACCTCTTCGTAATTGAAGCGATGAGCGTTGCTATCATCGCCCAAAAGGTCGTAGATGTCATAGCCGCGATAGCTCAGGCGCCCTTCATCGGGGATTTTCTCTCCATCGCTGATGAGGTAGCCGTGCACGTTCGAGATGTTGGTGATGCCCGCAACGACTCCCGTTCCGTCAGCGTTGCGCAATCCGCGTTTCACATCGAAATGCTCGTAAAGGGCCGGATCGATTGCGTTGATGCGGCCAAAATCGTTATAAAGTCCGATGCGTGATGTTTCTTCCATAATGCGTCCTTTAATTGATAATCGCACGCCCATTAGGCTATTCGAGCTACTTATGGTAGCAAATCAGGGCGTGATGATGCTTAAAACGATGGGTCACGGTAACGCATAGCGCCCTGTGTGGTTGCCTCTGATGCGTAAAACCTTGCGGATGCCGTATTGTGAGGTGCTCGGACGCGCTACTAAGCCCTCGTCCACTCAAACGCTCGACGTGGCGTGCCGTCTTCAATGTAGATAATGCCGCAATACTCGAAATCCCACTGCTCGATACAGCGTTGCATGGGTAGATTGTCTTTGTGTGTGTCTATGCGAAGATGGTCGTATTGCGAACGAGCATGCTGTATAGCAGTTGCGAAAATGCCCGAGTGCGTGCCATCGCTGGCAACGCGATGCACGGTGGCGTAAGGGGAAGGGTTCTTCCACGCGCCTTCGAAAATCTCATCATATGTTGGATCATCCCCGGCGACCAATGCGAACATTCCGCAAATGTGTTCCGGATCGCTTTCATCGTAGATGCAATAAAGGGCGTCTCGGGAGATATCGTCTCTAAGGATTTCCTCGCTTGGGTACCAATCGGCCCATTGGGTGCCGTTGCCGCGTGACCGCATGAACTCACGTGCGCTTGCGAATATCTTCAGTGCACGAGGTAGGTCGGTTTCTGCTGCAGGGCGAACGGCTAATGCGGGCTTGAGGGTCATAGCAGCTCCATTCATTGTCGGAGGGACGGTGCGGCGGTGCTGTAATGCACGCGCTGCGCAGTCGTGATGCTATAGAGTGTCATACCTGGGGTCGTTCCAACGTTCAGGGTCTTTGATGCGTCCATTATCCGCTGTGCTACCCAGAAAAGCTAATTCATAGTTCGCTAACTCCCATGCGTTGCCCGTGAAGATGCTGTCGGATAGCTTTTTGAGGAATTCGCAGTCGGGAGAGGCCATATCGTAATACTCTTTGGGAACCTTGTAGAAGACCTCCCATTTGTAATTGCCTGCAACGATGGGGACCACCATGACGTATTCATCGTAGAGAGGATCGTATCCGATGGAGCTCCAGTATGCTTCTCTGATGTTCGTAAGCTTGATCATGGTTCGTCTCCTTGTTTGGAGTTTTTGCAAGACAGGACGCATGCGAAAAATGCTGCGGAGCAGATTATACCGTGACATGAGGAAACGGGAGGGCGCCTTTCAGGAATCGCTTCGCTTAGTCTGATGACGATATTTGAACAATCGTAATACCGTTTAGTATTAAATGAATTGGGCGACAAACAGAAAAGGGAAGCCACATTAATCAAAATAATACTAAATAGTATTATTAAGAGCGGTATTTTACTACAGAAGGTTTTTGTTCTGTCCTACTCAAAATAAATGTTAATTAGGAGTTAATTCGCTACCATGAGAGGAAAAAAGCTAGAAATACTTCTTGACAGTAATACCATTCAGTCTTATTTTAATCGCGTAGATGTTGCCGCTGAGAATACTCCTTTTCAGTAGCATCTTCTTCAAAAGCCGAATCTTCCCCGGCTTGTTGCTTGCGGAATTCCAAGATGGCGTTTCAGGCGCTCCGTAGACGGCATCTTGGAACTGCGAGAAGGCCTTCCCATGAATTCCCCTTTCATGAGAAGGCCTTGGTTTTTCATGCGTGCCGAGAGTTGACGCGCGCTTGCTCTGTCGCAGACCTACTCAGGATCGCCTACCCAATGCTCGCGTTCGCCGCACGGTCTCGGGTCGATTCCCATCCAATAGCAATCCGCCGCATCGCGGCATAGCTTGCACGTACGCAGCTTATCCGCGGGCACGCCTGCAAGCACATCGTGTGCCCAGTCGGGATTCACGCACATGCTCCGCCCTACGGCAACCATGTCGCATAAATCGTTCTCGACCAGATATCGGGCGAACTCGCCGGTGTTGATGCACGACACGCACATGACGGGGATGTTGACTGCTTTGTGAATCAGCGTGCCTCCGTA
The DNA here is from genome assembly GCA_015062605.1 of Eggerthellaceae bacterium. GTDB lineage: Bacteria > Actinomycetota > Coriobacteriia > Coriobacteriales > Eggerthellaceae > SIG42. The sequence goes on from SUUI01000011.1 coordinate 57,928, forward strand.
GCATACGAAATCCCCTGGGAAATCAGCGGGGGGCAGTGTGGAGTAGGGGCTTGGTCCGAATGAGACATGCAGCATGTCGTAGCCGGCTTCTTCGAGTGCGCGCGCGACTTTTGCGGCGCCTTCGGCATCAGGCGTGCTTCCCGCGATGCGAATATCCACGATGAAATCGGGTCCGCATGATGTTGCGATGGCTTTGCGGATGTTCCGGAAGAAACGCATGCGGCCATCGAAATCAACGCCGTACTCATCCGTTCTCGTATTGAATGCCGGGTCTAAGAACAGCGACAGGAACCAACCATGCCCGGCGTGGATCTCCACGCCGTCGCAGCCCGCGTGCTGAGCGCGTATCGCGGCATCGAGAAAGTATTGTTCGAGCGCATGCATTTCCTCGGTGCTGAAGCGTCCGATTTCACCTTCGGTGCTGAGCTGCGCGAGGACCACAACGCCGTTTTCGTGGCAGTGGGTTGCGATTTCCCTCAAGGCATCCGCCTGCTCGTCTTTCCATAAGCCTGCCATGCGATTGAAGAAGACGCCTTCTTCATCCGGGGTGACGATATTGGTGCCGAGGATGATCATGCCCATGCCTCCTTCGGCAAGGCGCTTGTAGAAAGCGATTTGCTCAGGACGCATGAGGCAGTTTTCATCGAGCGTGTGGTCTATGCGAGATAGCGGCGCGCAGACGATGCGGTTCCTCAAGGTCTTGCTGCCGACTTCGATCGGGTCGTCAAGGCGAGGACACATAGAAATCCCTTTCAGGAGAGAAAAACCATCGCTGTCGTTATAAAGCAGACGCTAAAAAGCATCGTAACACAATGCGATTCGCAACACGGACGGCCGCAGTTCATTTTAGCTGAAGGACAACTGCTTTTCATTCGTGGCGAAAAGCGAATTAAACCTTTAAGTATTAGATATGGGCGATGTTTCCGACGCATAGTCTCATGCAACAAAATCATAGATTTTGCTAGAATGAATCCGAACCTAGTAATTAGGTGTGGTTTTTCGCACTGGTTCGCTGGTGTTGTCTGACCGTTTCGGCCAGATACCGACGAGCATCTCGCGCGCCATGTGCTAAGGCCGAGAAAAGAAGAGAAAGGAAAGGAGCGCAAAACATGGTTGATTATCAAGCATTCCTTGACAGCATCAACAGGGAGGCGTACCACGCTGGCGAGCTCACTTGGGAAGAGGACGGGTACACGTGCACCCGTACGTACCATTACTCTCCTCCGGGTTGCCATACCTCTTGCGGCTTGATCTATTATGTCAAGGACGGCAAGGTGTGCAAGATCGAGGGCGACCCGCTGGATCCCTGCGCAAACGGCAGGCTCTGCATGCGCTGCCTCGAGAACGACGAGGCTATCAACCATCCTGATCGCGTGAAGTATCCTATGCGTCGCGTCGGTGAGCGCGGCGAGAACAAGTGGGAGCGCATCACGTGGGATGAGGCCTACGACGAGATCGAGAAGAACGTCCGCGAGATTTGGGAGAAGTGGGGCGGCCCGTCTATTCTCGGTACGCACGGCACCGGTCGTAACATCAACTGGCAGACACCGTACTTCTTCCATTCAGCTCTGAAGACCCCGAACGTTTGCCACATCGGCTTCACCGGCTTCGCGTGCTATCTGCCACGTACCTGCGGTGCAACCGGTCCTATGGGCGACTTCCCGCTGGCTGACGCTTCTCAGGGCCATGAGCTTCGTTACATCGATCCTTCGTATGTGAATCCTGAAGTCATCGTTGTCTGGGGCAACGAGCCTCTGAAGTCCAACGCTGACGGTTATCTGGGTCACTGGCTGCTCGTCTGCGTCCAGAACGGTTCCAAGATCATCTCCATCGATCCCCGCCTGACTTGGTGGGGCGCTCGCGCTGAGTACTTCCTGCAGATCCGTCCGGGCACCGACCCGGCTCTCGCGATGGCATGGCTGAACGTCATCATCAGCGAGGATCTATACGATCACGAATTCGTTGATTACTGGTGCGCATACTTCGATGAGATGGCTGAATCCGTTAAGGATGCCACTCCTGCATGGGCTTCCGAGATCACCGGCATCCCCGAAGAGGACATCATCGGTTCCGCCCGCCTGTTCGCAACCTCCAAGCCCGCCACCATCCAGTGGGGCCTCGCATTCGACCAGCAGATGGCTGCCATGGCCCTGAACCTGGCTGCTGTCGACTTGATGGCCATTACCGCGAATGTCGATAAGCCTGGCGGATGGCTGCTCGTCCACAATGCGTTCGAGTGCAACGGCGGCTATGCTGCTGGTGACGAGAACATTCCGCCCGAGTGGATGGCCAAGAAGCTCACCGCCTCCGTCTTGAACAAGGAAGGCAAGGACTTCATCAGCCACGCCGCATCGGACTCTGTTCTGTATGCAATCGAGACCGAAACCCCGTATCCGATCAAGATGTGGTGGATCGAGTCCTCCAACGAGATTGCCTGCGCAGCTATGGACTCTCCGCGTCTGTTCGAGGCACTTCGCAAGATTCCGTTCATCGTGAACGCTGACCCGTTCCTCACCCCAACCTCCGTCGCTTTCGCCGACATCCTGCTGCCGGTTTCCATGAGCGCAGAGCGCGACTCCGCCCGTACGTGGTGGACGCCGCTTCGTACCATGACGAAGGTTGTCAGCTACTATGAGGCCAAGACCGACGAGGAGATCACCCTTGAGGTTGGCAAGCGCCTGAATCCTGAGGCGTATCCGTGGAACGATGTTGAAGAGTTCATCAATTGGTTCATGACCCCGGCTGACTATGCCGGTGGTTGGGGCGTTGCTTCTGGCGCCAATGAGAACCGCGGCTTCAAGAACGACTTCCACTACACGCATCATGACATCGAGCGCCATGTCGGTCACCTGGGCGGCACGGGCTACATGTATGACGAGTTCTGCGCCACCTATGAGAAGTATGCGAAGGGCATGCTCCGTCCCGACGGCCTGCCCGGCTTCGCGACTCCGTCCGGCCGCATCGAGCTCGCGTCCCGCGTCTATGAGGTTTGGGGCATGCGTGCTACGC
>SUUI01000029.1 GCA_015062605.1 Eggerthellaceae bacterium
ATACGTCACAGAAAAAGGAGCGATCAATGGCTAATCAAGATATCGTCCAGCAACTTGTCAGCAGCGTAGTATCCAACCCTGATCTGTTCTCGAGCCTCGTCGAGCATCCGTACTCGACGCTGCGCGATGTGACGGGTGCCGAAGAGATTTCCAAGGAAGAAGCGAGCGAAGCAGTCGCAGCTGTCTCCCTCCTGGGAAACGGCAAGCCGCTCGACTTTGGCAATCTTGCGCAGATCGCCTCCATCCTTCTTTCCGAGAATGGCAACAGCGTCCACACCATGGCTGCGAATCTTCTGAGCGAGGAAAGCACCGCCACTCCGAGCCCGGCAGATCTCATTGCCACATTGGCGAACGTCAATTTCGAGAAGGGTTTTGCAGGTGTCGACCTGAGCGACGGCTTCGGTCTTGACGATGTTCTCGGCATCGCCGGCGCCCTCCTCGGCGGCAAGAAATAGCACGCGCAGAAAACCAATTGCAATAGCGGGGAAGCGGGCTTTGGCCCGCTTCTTCCCTTGTGCGCCCACAGTCGGGCTCACGTTGCAGCGCGAAATGCGGAATTGAAACAGGGGATGAGGCCGCTTTAGGCAGCGGATAAAGAGTGAGGGATTATTAAAGCGATAAACCGCTGCCGTGCCGTAGGCCGCATCCCCCGTTTCAATTCCGCATTCCACGCCTCATCAACGAGAGCCCCTGTGCTCATCCCATCCGCGTAGTTCAATTAAGGTGGATTTGATGCAGATGGGACAAGCACAGAGGCTCTCAGAAGGGCGCGAACCTGCTGCTATGTTGTTAGTGCGGCTGGTTAAACGTTGGATTTCCTTGTGCGAAAAGTCGGTTCGGCCTGGATGTAGCCTCCAAAGTCAGATATTCGGCGGCTCGTGTCTGTGCTCTTTCGGAAATTCAGGTAGCCGATGTCGTCGGTGAGGTACGGGCAAAGCGGTTCAGTACGAAGGTTTCCCTTTCCTGCAAAGATCCGCTTATGCGGTGTGAACATTAAATCCCCTTCCCAGTGCCTCAGCGTTCCTCCATCGAATCGAGTTGCCCGATCAGCTCGACCACCTGCTTGCCGAGCAGGGTGACGGTGTAGCCGCTCCGTGCCCGGTATTTCTCAATGCACCCCGACGCAACGAGCGATTGCATAAGCGGGTTAAGCTTTCCCTTGCTCACATGGAAAAGCTCTGCAATCTCTTCCTGGCTTTCGCGCACCCGTTTCCCATCGATGGTGTCGGTCTGAAGGTCGGTCAACAGACACAACAACCTGAATGAGTCCGAGGTGAACAGGTTCACCAGACCTCGTTGTGCGTTTAAGTGGTCCATTTGCCAAAATAATATACTCTATGAAAATTAAATTGCAAGCTAATAAATAACAAAAAATTAGACCAATTGAAAAATGAGAATCTTTTGTGTGCAAAAGCGAAATAGTTTGACCGTCAAGCGATTGTTACCCGATTTACCGTCAAACTATTACAAAAATGATGTACATAACAGACAAAGTGACTTTTGGTACATCAAATGATGAAAGTGCACGTTGGTTCTCTGTTTTGCCCATGTGAATGAATGTAGTTTCGATCAAAGCAAATAAAGGCGCTATAACCGAAAGCAGAATATGGCGCCCGAGGAGAATGGGGTGGGGACATGGCCAATATGGGTAATCAGAAGCTTAAGCTGCTGACCCTGTTGCGCATTCTTGAGCAGGAGACCGATTCCGAGCAGGGCCTTTCGATGCCGCAGATCATCGAGCGCCTCGAAGAGGAGGGTATCTCAGCGGAACGCAAGTCGATTTACCGCGATTTGAACGTTCTGCGTGATACGGGTTTGAAGATTGTCAAGTTGCCCAAGCGTCCCGTGGAGTACGCCCTGCTTCGTACCGATTTGGGCTTGTCGGACGTCATGATGCTCATCGACGTCGTTCAATCGAGCAAGTTCCTTACCGATCGGAAGTCGAACCAGCTCGTGAAAAGCCTTAAGGACCTTACGAGCGAGCGCGAGCGCAAGATGCTCGACAAGCGCGTGCACGTCCAGGGTCGCATCAAGAACCAAACCGAATCCGTTTTCCGAAACGTTGACACCATCCACGAGGCGCTTCAGCTCAAGCGCAAGATCGAGTTCCTGTACTTCAGCTACGGTACCGACCTGAAGCGCACGCCCCGTCGCGAAGGTAAGCGTTACACGCTCACGCCCGTGAGGATTGCATACGCATATGGCAATTACTATCTGGCGGCTTACAGCGACAAGTATGAGGACATCTCGACGTATCGCGTTGACCGCATGGAGCTGCTGCAGGTGAGCGCCGAGCCGGCAACGCGCAGTGCCTTGATTGCGAACTACGCATTCGAAGACATGGAGCATCAGAGCTTTGGCATGTTCGACGGTGACCCCGAAGTCGTGACGCTCCGCGTGGACGCTCCGATGATGGACGTGATCGTCGACCGCTTTGGGCGCGATATCGAGCTCGTCAAATCGACGCCTTCATATGCCGAGGTGCGCGTGAAAATTCGGAAGAGTCCACAGTTCTTTGGATGGCTTGCCGGATTGAACGGCGGGGTGTCGATAAAGACTCCTAAGCGGTTGAGCGCGGAGTACAAGGAATGGCTCAAGTCGCTTATCGAGAAACAGGTGGGCGAGTAGGCGATTTGCTGCTCTGCTGTTTCGAGCTACCGCTCGTTCAGAGAATTGTGTTAACAACCGTTAAAGGAACAGCCCAAGTGCGGGAACGGCGTTTTATTGTCATATACTGCGAAGATACATTGAGCTAGCGAAGGGTTGTGCAATGGGCGGTTTCTTTGGCGCGGCGTCTAAGAGGGACGTGGTCTACGACGTGTTTTTCGGTGTGGATTACCACTCCCACCTCGGGACGAAACGAGCTGGTCTCATCTACTACGACGAAAACGGTGGTTTCCAACGTGAGATTCACTCGATTGAAAACACCCCCTTCCGCACGCGCTTCGAAGCCGACCTTCCTGACTTCCATGGTTGCTCGGGCATTGGGTGCATCTCTGATTCCGATCCGCAACCGCTGCTTATCCGTTCGCACCTTGGCGTGTACGCGCTGACGACTGTCGGTGCCATCAACAATGCCGAAGAGCTTGTCGAGGGCTATTTCGCTGACAGGACCCATCAGTTCATGGCGATGTCGTCGGGCAAAGTCAACTCGACCGAGCTCGTGGCGGCGCTCATCAACCAGAAGGACGATTTTGTATCGGGCATCAAGTTCGCGCAAGAACAAGTCGACGGATCGCTCACTCTGCTTATCATGACGTCCGAAGGCGAGATCATCGCGGCACGTGACAGCATGGGTCGCTTGCCGGTGCTCATCGGCAAGAACGAAGACGGCTTTTGCGTGTCGTTCGAATCGTTTGC
>SUUI01000003.1 GCA_015062605.1 Eggerthellaceae bacterium
GTGCCTACAGCATGCAGAAAACCCCATTCGCGATGCTCTCGCGTGCGTTGTGCATGCAGCGTGGCCGCGTCATCGTCATCAACCTTCCGGGTAGCAAAAAAGCTGCCACGGAAAATTGGGAAGGCCTCGAGCCGGTTTTAGCGCATGCCGTGTCGATGATGGCGGGTGGCGGTCATGAATAACGAAGGAGCGTCGATGGGCGAAGCATTGCAGACGGGTGCTGATGCGGCAATCGATGCCGCGAAGGACACGCTGGCATCCATAAGCTCCCGCGTCTTGCGCGATGCGGTTCACCAGTCGCTCATCGATACCGACTGGGGTGCGCAGTGGAAGAAAGAGCAGGGAGAGTACCATGCCGATGATAATGCGGCGTATTGGGACAATCGTGCCCCGAAATTCGGAACCAAGCGCGGTATAAGCCCTTATGTGCTCGCATTCATCGAGCATCTCGCACTTGAGCCAGAAGACTCCGTGTTCGATATGGGGTGCGGCAACGGAGCGCTAGCGATTCCGCTCGCGAAAGCGGGACATAAGGTCATCGCGCGCGATTTCTCACGCGGCATGCTCGCTGCCCTTGCGGAGGAGATCGATGCGCAGGGCATTGCCAACATCGATTACGCCCAGATGAGTTGGGAAGACGATTGGGAAGCATGCGGAATAGGCACGCACATCGTCGATGTCGCCTTCGCATCGCGTTCCATCATCACCTCTGACCTGAAGGCTTCGCTTGAAAAACTCTCGAAGGTCGCTCGCAAGCGCGCATGCGTCACGGTTTCGACGAATGCGACGCCGCATACCTCGTCTGATATCCTCAAGAGCCTTGGTGCGACTTATGTCAAGGAACGCGACTCCATGTACACCTTCGCCATCCTCATTCAAATGGGTTATCATCCCGAGGTGAGCTATATCCTTAGCCAGAGATGCGATGCCTACGAGGATAAAGGGGATGCGCGCGCTGCGATTGAGCGGATGATTATGAGCGCGGAGCCGTACATTTCGGCAAAGGATGCATGTCGCTGCAGGGAGAATCTACCCGCATGGCTGGAAGAGAATCTAGTTCCCAACGAGAATGCGGGTCAATTGAATAGCCATAACGAGATCGAAGGCCCTTGGCGGCTCGCAGTTCCGCGCGAGGTGCGTTGGGCGTTCATCAGCTGGGAGGTCTGACATGAACGAATTGAATGAGACGCGCGTTTTTTACTTCGGTGCAAGCAATGTGAGCGCTTCAGCCGCGAAGCTCTCGAAGCAGTTCGGCTTTAAAGTCATCGTGCTCGATAACGAGCAGAGGCGTCTTGATAATCCGCTGTTCGATGGTTGCGAGAAGCATATCGTCGATTTCAACGACTTGGGCGATTTGGGCATTACCAAAGACGATATGCTGTGCGTCATCACACCTGGTCATACGTTCGACCCTCAGGCGTTCACGTACGCGATCTCGACACCGGCATTCTACGTGGGCATGATGGGCAGTGCGAAGAAGAACGCGAAGGTGTTCGCGTATTCGCTCGACCATGGCTGCACCCAGGAACAGATAGATGCATCCTATGTGCCGATCGGCATCAAGATGTCGTGCGCCGATGCTGATGAGATCGGTCTTTCCATTGTGTGCCAGCTCGTGCAGGTTCATAACGAGTTCTATCCACGCGAGCTCGATCACGATAAGCTGCATCGGGAATAGGTGGTTTTAAGCCATTCCCTGAAAACACACCGAGATGCGCCCGAATGGGCGCATCTTTTTATAGCGCAAACGTCTTTCAATAAGAAAATAAGCAACATTTAGTTGTGCATCTATGCTTCTAATAGATTCCATTTCTGGATAAGTCGCTTTCGAAGAATCCCAGATGGCAACGTACAATTGTCCTGACATGCGCGGAATCGTCCGCGGTATCCCAATTGTCGTAAGCAAGTGAGAAGAAAAGGGGGTAATCCATGTCAGATGAAAAATGGGTATGCACAGCCTGTCCGGGTTGGGGCGATCATGAATTCTGCGCCATCAAAACCGTGGTCAAAGATGGCAAGATCGTGCGCACCGAAGCCCTGCCCTATACCGGCGCCGAAGCAGGTGAAGGGCATTGCTGCCAGAAGGGCACGGCATCGTGGCGTGCCGTCTATGCAAAGGATCGATTGCTCTATCCCTTGAAGCGCGCCGGCGAGCGCGGCGAGGGAAAGTGGGAGCGCATCAGCTGGGATCAGGCGTTTTCCGAAATCGGCGCCAAGATGCTCGAGCTAGGCGAGAAGTACGGCCACGACACGATTGCGTTCTGGAACATCACCGCATCGCTGCCGCCATCACAGGGTTTGGACACGGTACTTGGCAACCGTCTGTGCGGCACATGGGGCGGCACGGATCCGCTGAACGCGTACGGTCTCGATAACGGTCCCTACTACGCGTCGTATTTCGATTTAGGTGATTTCTACAAGTACATGATGATCGACCCGGTGAAATTCGACGCAACGACGTATCTGATCGTTTGGGGTGGAAATCCTGTCGAGAACCAGCAGCGCGTAGCTAAGCATATCGTTGAAGCGAAGAGCCGTGGTGCCAAGATCGTCGATGTGGGCCTGCTCTTCGATGGTACAGCCGGCTATGCCGACTGGTTCATTCCGGTCAAGCCCGGTTCCGATACGGCGCTCGCGCTTTGTGTGGCGCGTCAGATCGTCGAGCGCGGCGAATACGATCGTGCTTTCATGCAGAAGTACACTGTTGCGCCCCTGCTCGTTGACGTCGCAACCGGCAAGTTCGCTGAGAGCGAGGGCTGGTTCTTCTACTGGGACGAGGAAGCAGGCGAAATGAAGGCTACCGCTCGCGGTGCCGAGGAATACGAGGGTACGCCTGCCTTCGATGGCGAGTATGTGGTGAACGGGGTTACCTATAAACCTGCGTTCCAGATGCTTCGCGATCATTTGGCGCAATACACGCCCGAGTATCAAGAGACCATAACGGGTGTTCCCGCAGCAGATGCCATCAAGCTTGCCGAGGAATACTCGGCGCACCGTCCCGCATTCATCGTCGGTGCGCTCGGCTTGCGTTATCAGAACCAAGGCGATGCATATCGGGCGTTGTACCTGCTCGGCATGCTCACGGGCAATCTGGGCCATCCTGCAGGTGGTGTTACCTCTGAGATCCAGCCGTGCGGTTGGCCGCTTGGATTCAACAATCCTTCCATCATCTTCCCCGATGGACGCGAGGGCGATAAAACCACGTTCGTTAAGAACGGAGATTTCTTCGATGCCGCGAAGACTGGCAAGTACAAGGGCTTCATCAAGGTACAGGGTAATCCCGTTCACAACTGCCCGAATCGCAGCCGTTGGATCGAGGACACGTTCCCCCAGATGGAGCTCATCGTCGATATCGATGTGTGGATGACGGATACTGGCGAATATTCCGACTACGTTCTGCCTGCGTGCATGGCGTTCGAGCGTGAAGAGCTCATCGCTGCCGCCAACTACAACCATGTGGTCTTACAGCAACCGGCCATCGAGCCTCAGGGGGAATGCAAGGATCCGTCGTTTATCTACCATGGCCTTGCGAAAGCGTGCGGGCTCGGCAAGTATTACGAGAAGGAGGATGGCGAGCCTATGGTCGCCGCCGACTGGATTCGCATGCGTCTGAATTCGCCGCAGCCGTTCTTGACGGGTATTGAGCCGCCTTTGACCTACGAGCGCCTCGCCGAGGAGAAGATCATCCGTGCAGCGGTTCCGCCTATTCCGTGGGATCCGTTCTTCGGCATGAAGTTCCCCACGCAGACCGGCCACATGGAATTCTATTCCGAGCGCTTAAGCACGATCGGCGCCCCGATGGCAACCTATCACGAGCCTTACGAGGTACCAACAACCACGCGTCTCGCAGAGGGCACAGCAAAGGGCAAGTACCAGTTCTTCAGCGGCCGTCAGCGCTTCTTCATGCAGTCGATCTTCACTGATGACCCGGTCATGGCTGACTTCTCTGGTGGCAAGCCGACAGGCCGTATCAATCCCGTCGATGCTTTAGCCGAGGGCATACAGGATGGCGACAAGTGCGAAGTGCTCAATGAGCGCGGCCATGTCATCATCGAGATGCGTCTCGATGAGGCGATTCCTCCCGGAACGATACAAGTATGGTTCGGTTGGCGCAAGCGCGCCTTCGATGCCGAAGAGGGCCCCGAGAGCGGCATGTATTCGGAGTTGCTCGTTCCTTTGGGCGACAATGATACGCTCGATGAGAGGGCTCAGTTCTGGTATCAGTGCACCGAGGCCGACAACGCCGTCGGTTACATATTGGGCGGAACTACGTATTCGGCGATGTCGGGAGCGTGGGATACCATTTGGGACTGCGCATGCGACGTCCGCAAGGTCGAGGAATAGGAAGGAGCACCATCATGGCTGAGACAAAAATCGTATGGGCTCATTCTCCGGCTGCTGAGGAGATTCCGGAAGATGCCATCTTCGTTGATCGTTTGCGTTGCACGGGCTGCTGGACATGCTCGCTCGCATGCATGACGGGCAACGGCCTTAAGGATGGGCAGTTCTTCGTGACCGTTCGCACCTTAGGATCCGGCGAGGGAATCGACCGTCCCGCGGGCGTTTGGCCTGATCTGCATATGTCGTGGATGCCTTTCTATTCGAAGCATTGCATCAAATGCAAACCGCGCACCGAGGCAGGGGAGCTGCCGTATTGCGTAGCCCAGTGCCCGAACAAAGCGCTCGCTTATGGTGCGGATGCAGTCGAGAAGATTGCTGCAGCACGCGCACGTGGCGCACGCATCTACCAGCTTCCCGGTTGGGAGCAGGGTAAGGAAGGTGTGATCTACGCAAGCCCCGATCGTAAGATCATCTAAAAGCGAAGCGCATTCGCACAAAGCGGCAGGGCATCGTCCCTGCCGCTTCTTTTATGCATGCCTCGCTACCAGATGCTCGCTATCTATCAAGCGGATAGCGCTTCATATACTCGGGGTACATTTCTGCGAGGAGTCGCTTCAGCCGATCGATCGCGTGCCTTGCCCGCACATTCGGCTTCGCATTCTTAGCGTATACGAAGCCCATCTTGCACATCGAGCGCGGAGTGGAGAAAGGCGTGTAATGCAAACCATCGGTATGGACGCGCGGACTGTCTTGGGCGAGCATGAAGCCGAATGAGTCGAAGGTTGATGCAACCTCGGGAGATCGTGTAGCATACTCCAGCGTTTGCCTAGGTTGCGCGATGCCGAACCGTATGTTGTTCAACGGATAATCCTCCATGACGCACTCGACAAGACGCATCATCTCACGGTGCGTATCGACCGCGAGAGGGTAGTCTACAAGCTGCTCTCTATGGATGGCACGGTAACCCGCGAGAGGAGAACCATCGAGCCATACCACGCCGAACTGCGAGCTGATGATGGGCTCGAAGATGAGCTCATCCTGATTAGCGAGGAACTCAAGCGTATTCGCGTTGGCATCGATGCAATACAGCTCGCTTCCGTCGCTTTTGGCAGCGCTTTCGAGTATTTGGGAAAAGGGCTCCTCGGCGATGCGTGCGCTCGAGACGGCGTTCGTTCCATCAACGAAGGGGCGGGAGATCTGCGCTATGTAATACGTGACGTGGAAGGTGAGGCTCGAGTCATCGGGAGCCATGAAGCGATTCTCGGTATAGAGCTCATCGAGCATGGACGAGTATTCTTCGAGCATGGCTTCGGCATGCGCCGAGAACGCTTCGCCTGCGCTCGTGAGACGTATTCCGCGTCGCGTGCGCTCGACGAGCTTCACGCCAAGTTCGGATTCGAGCGCTGTTACCGCTTTGTTCAAGCCTTGCTGCGAAATAAACAGGCGTTTCGCAGCTGCGTAGAATGATTTTGCTTGCGCGAGCTCTGTGAAGTAACGGAGAGTTTCGATTTGCATGATTCCTCCCGAACACGCATGATTAAATATCATGGCAGCATAGTACTCTTACAACTAAAGGTTGTCTAATGCTGCAGCGAATGGGAGTAATGCAAAAACGCCAGCTAGGCTTCTTTCGTCTCGACGAGCGCCATGAAAGCGATTTGGCCGTCTTCGCCCAATCCGCGCACCTTGATAGCGCGATCCTCATGCAGAGTTTCGAGGATAAGCGTGCTTCCTGCGAGCACCTCATGGCGATAGTCGATCTGCAGGCTTTCTACAGAAAGATTCTCGTCAAGTTCGATCGCATCGAGGATGAGCCGGGCATACATCGCGTTGTTTAAATGCCCGTTTTGGTCGAAATCGGAGAAACCGGGTGTCATGCTTATGGATGAATCGGGTTCTTTGTCGAGATTCTTGATCTTCTTAGGCTTGCTCTCGAAAGTGCGCGCCTCATCGAAATCCTTCGGGCCATCGTAGGCGAGAAGCGCACTGGCAAACGACCTCTTCTCAATGCTAACGACCATCCATTCGCTCGTGGCCTTGGCGATAAGCTCGCCTGATTCGTCTGTAATAAGGAAGTCACGTAAGAAGGAGAGCTTCGTTTGCGTATGAGGCCATGTGCGGACCGTGACGCAGCTGAGGCGCTCAGGCTGTTTCACTATTGTCAGCTTCATGCGGGTTACAATCCAGAAGATGCCCTTATCGCGGAGTTCCTCATCGCTAAAGCCCATTTCCTTTGCATGGATGGTCGCTACATCCTGCATGAGGTCAAGGGCTGCTTGGGGTTTTAAGTGGCCGTATAGGTCGAAGTCCATCCAGCGGAGACGGTAGTTGCGTTCCAGTGTGAAAAGCATCCGAAGCTCCCTTTCTGTGCTGTCCTGAGTGCTCGAACCAAGATATCATAAGAGCGTTCTCGCGTTTGCTTTCGTTTTCGATAATGGTTTGGAAGGCGGTGAAGGTTGTGTCTAACATCGTTAAAGATGAAAACGGTGTGTATCGCTGGGTATACGAATTCAATCTTTATAAGAATCCCACTATCCTTTTCACCGTGTTGAAGATTTTCCTCAGTGTCATCGCTATCGGTTTGGTGATCATGCTTGTGGGTTCGATTCCCGATCTGGTGAAGGGGTATGCCGATTCAAGCGATGTAGCAGAAACGCTTAGATTCGGCGGTATCTTCATCGCGCTCTTTATCGTGCTTACCATTGCCGGCTATTTGATTTACGCGCTGATGCAGGGCGGGAAGTACTGCGTGGTGTTCACGATGGATGAGGATGGCATCACACACAAGCAGCTTCCAAGGCAGTATGAGAAAGCTCAGGTAATAGGCGCACTCAACGTGCTTGCAGGCCTTGCGAGCGGAAACGCCGCGCAAACTGGCATAGGCATCGTTACGTCAACCCGCGATTCGATTACGAGCACATTCGATGCAGTGCGAAGCGTGAAGGGCTTTCGTGCGCTCCGCGTCATCAAGGTGAATGAACCGCTTGCCAAGAACCAGGTTTACGTTGATGCAGAGGATTACGATTTCGTGTTCGGGTTTATCCGCGATCATTGCCCGAACGCCAGCGTAAGAGGATAGGTTGCTGGTTAGAGGGCGGGTAGCGCCGAAGCCGTCTTTTCCTGCTGCTCCTCGCGCGTGATGCTTGGCGTGCCATCGCCTTCTTGGAAACCATAGTTGCCAAAGAATGCATGGTTTCCTCCATCGATGATCTCTTCATGGGCGCTATTGGGTAGCTTTGCTTTCGCTTCAGCGTACTTTTCGCGATTCATGACACCGTCATTGCTTCCATAGACGAGCATCACGTTTCCAGCATAATCGGACAAATCGGTGGATGGATAGGCGGCGAGCAGGATGATCCCGGCGTACTCAGATTCATGGCGTGACAGATAATCGCTAGCTGCGACCCCTCCAAGCGAATGGCCAGCAAGCAGCCACGTTTGGATGTCTTGGAACTGGCCGATAATGCCATCGGCGGCATTCATGTCGAGGATCGCGAGGTTGAATAGCGGTTTAATAAGTACGCACGTGATGCCCTTTTGCGCGAAGCGGGTGAGCAATGGCGCATAGGATTCAGGCTGGACTTTTCCGCCTGGGTAGAAGACGAGTCCCGCGTGGGGATTCTCTGCCACAAACGCGATGGCGTCGTCTGAAAGCTTTCGTACGGTCACGCCATCTTGCGGGCCGTTCTCGTCGGCGATGGCGGCAAGCGCGTTTTCGTCTGCATGATAGTAATCGCTCACATACCATGCGAAGCCAGCGATGAGAAGCATGAAAACGATGCCGATGGCGACCATGATGCGCTTCGCTATGGAGCTATTTGCGTGCGCCAAGAGAATTACCTTTCGTACTATTATCCATGCTGATGAAAAACATGGTTCGCCCATGATACCCCATGAAGGCGCTTTTTCGCTTGGCGATGGCATGCTTGGTATAATTGCCGTACCGGATCGATGAGCTTGGAGGATCTCGTGGAAAGAATCGATATCGCGCTCGTTCAGATGCAATCGAAGGTAGGAGACGTTGCCGCCAACTTGTCGGCAATGAAGCGCATCATGCGAGCTGCCGCAGAAGAAGGCGCCCGAATCGTATGTTTCCCAGAAGCGAGTCTGACGGGTTATAGTGCAACCCGCGCAGACGAGATCGCTCTTTATCCGACATGCCCCGAGGTGTGCGAGCTTTTCGATTTGGCTGATATGCTGGGCGTTGCTGTGTGTTTCGGCATGTTCGAACGAGCGGCAAACGGGGAAGTATTCATTGCGCAACCTCTGCATGCGTCGGATGCAACGCTTTGGCATCGAAAAACGCATCTGGGGGAGAAAGAGCAAAAAAAGATAAGCTCGGGGCAGACTATCGGGACTATCGATATCTTCGGCGTTCGGGTCGGAGTCCAGGTTTGTTGGGAAACGCATTTCCCCGAGTTATCCACCATCCAGCGCGCTCAAGGAGCCGAGGTGGTGCTCATGCCGTTTGCAAGTGGGGCAAGCGGGGAAGCGCGTCGAGAAGCATGGCTTAAATACCTTCCTGCGCGTGCTTCCGACAACGGCATGTACGTCCTCGCGACGAATGCTCTGCTCGATCCCGAGACGACAGCAAGCCCGACCGCCCTCGGGGGCGGAATGATGGCCATAGACCCATACGGTAAGGTCGTAGGTGAGTATTTCAAGACGGATGAATGTGTGTTCATCTGCGATATCGACGGTATGCTCCCACGTAATTCGGCCAGCTCATCGATGGGTGGTCAGTCGTACTTCGACAATCGCAGACCCGAGCTGTTCGAAAAGTATCGCTAATTCCCGACGATCTGCACATGGAAACTGCGTTTGCGCGGACCATCGAACTCGCAGAAATAGATGCCTTGCCATGTTCCGAGGGCAAGCGTGCCGTGCGTGATAGGGATAGTTTCCGATGCCCCGACAAGGGTTGATTTCAGGTGCGCATGGCTATTGCCTTCTATGTGCCGGAATTCTGAGCGATCCGAAGAGCCGAATGCGTCCGCTAAAGCGAAGAGCAGATCATGCTGCACATCTGGATCGGCGTTCTCGTTGATGGTTATCGCAGCTGTCGTATGGGGGCAGTACACGGTGCACAGTCCTTCTGTAACCTTGCTTTCTCGTACAGCTTTCTTCACCTGAGAAGTGATGTCGTGGAAAGAGAAGCGCGAAGTCATAAGCTCGAACGATTCCATTTAACGTCCTTTCATGTGCAGGAAAACCGTTTCCATGTCGGGTTTTTCCATACCATTGCATGCTCAGCAAAGGGTTTTTATGTAGCGATTTGCCATGCGTACGATTATTTGCGTTACCTCATACTATAATCATCGGGCATTTTGTTGAGGCAGGCAACTAAAAGGAATATCTGAACAGCGGCGGACGCGGGGGTTCGCAATCGGTCCGCAGCTTATCATGTAGGTGGGCAATTGACGCATTCTGGCTTAATCGATCAGGGCTCTTCATTCTCTAGTCGCATTCGTTCGATCGATGTGATTTCCATCATGCTTGCGCTTTCCTGCATCGTCATGGGCGTGTTTTTCTACACGTTGTCCGATACGCGTTCTGCTTTGGTCATACCCCTCTTAGGCGCTCTTTTCGTCATGCTTGCCTGGGCGTGGTATCGCTTTAGAGGCGTTACCGACACGTCCGTCGAGAGAAGAATGTTTCCGATAGCCCTCATTTGTTTGGCGCTGATGTACGGGCTCGTGTTCCCTCCGGAGTCGGTTCCCGACGGAGTCTATCACTACAAGGTCTCATACTACTGTGCCAACCTCATCGAGCATTCCGATAATCCGCATCTGATCAGGGCGGAAGATGAGGAGCTTTTGAGTATCGCAAACGGCGTGCCCGTCATCGTCGATAAGAGCAGCATCTCTCCGATCAAGAGGAACCTGTCTGCGTTCGATTCGAATGAGGAATTAATCGAAAACGCCGACTACAGTGCTTTCGTCGACGGCCTCAACATCACTTCTACCTTCATCCAGCAGAAACTCGCTCCTGCACTCGGAGTTTTTCTCGGGAAGGCTATCGGGCTCAATGCCTTCTGGGTCTACACCTTGGGGATGATATTCAATCTACTTTACGGAGTCGTGCTCATCATGCTTTCCGTGAGGATTACCCCGATCGGGAAGAAGACCTTCATGGCGATCGCTTTGCTCCCCATGACCCTGCATCTGTTAGGCTCCCATTCCTACGATGTCGGCACCTTGGGACTCGCGTTTCTCCTTACGGCATTGCTACTGCGCGCAATACGCCGCGAAGACATGATCACCATAAAGGAGCTGTTGTGCATCGGCATCGTGGGATGCCTGCTTGCTCCATGCAAGACCGTGTACTCGCTTATCATCTTTCTCGCGGTCTTGATACCCGCATCCCGTTTTCCTTCAAAGGGACGGGCGATTGCGGCCAGAGCGATCATCATCGCGCTTCCGTTCGCGGTGATAGCCCTGCTCCAGCTGCCAGGCATCTTGACCATGCTCGGCATCACGCAGCCAGCAGCGCAGGCGGCTGAGGTGTCGAGCGGGGAAGGTGCCATGCAGCCCTACGTGCTCGGTGATCTCGTCACTGATCCGGGCTTTGCGGCAAGCTTGTTCCTTAACACGTTTTTCGTCAAAGGTTGGGAGTATCTGCTCACGTTTGTCGGTTCGGCTCTTGGATGGCTCCAAGGCAACCTGATTGCTCCTGAATATCTCACGCTTGTGCTTCTGTTGCTTGTCGGGCTTTCGGTTGTGCGGTCTCCAGAGGACAAGGGGGTTCTTCCGCCGAAGGCACGTATTCTGCTGTTCATCGTATTCGCCATCGCAGTATTGGCCATCATGCTCGCGCTATGCCTCGATCATACGCCGAACACATATGATTACATCGAAGGCGTCCAGGGACGTTATTTCCTGCAGATCGCCCCGCTGCTCTTGATTGCATTGCGCGGCAGTGCGTTCTGCTTCAACAGGAGAATGACGTTCACTCTCATCATCTCGTTTGTAGCCTTAAACGCTACCTATATCGGTTTTATCTTCACAAGGCTTCTATGACATTCAACGAGACTGATGGTCCGTTTCGTTCGCATGACGATGCGTTGCTTGCCGTTCAGATTGGTGTCCATTTTTTCGGATAGTTTATTAGCCCGTTTTCTGTAGTGCCAGCATCCGTCATACCGGTTCATCTGATACAATGAACATGTAAGTGTCTGCACCCAAACCACACCAGTAATATGAACGAACACCTACTTGGGGAAAACGGTTAAGCAAGTATTACCATGAACTCGTATTTCTCCTTAGCTTTCAATCTCATTCTCCTTCCATGCACGATAATCGTGTATTGTCTCGCACCCCGTAAAGCCCGTTTCGCTGTTTTGCTTGCAGCAAGCTATGTGTTCTTCTGGTGCTTAAGCGGCGCGCTCATCGCGTTCATCCTCATCTCGACTGCCATCGTTTATGCGTGCGGACGCCAGATGGCATCGCTCTTATGCAGGCGCGATGAGTTATTGGCTGAGGCTTCATCGGGCAAGAAGCAGATCAAGAAGGATTGCAAGCGCCGTATGCGCTACGTGCTCATCGTGGGTGCCGTTCTGAATTTCGGGATGCTTTTCACGCTGAAATATCTCGGTTTCTTCAGCGCATCGGCAAGCTCGCTCCTTGCGTTGCTCGGCTTCGAGATTCCTGAAATCACAGCAACCATAGGAGTGCCGATCGGCATCTCATTCTATACGTTGATGGCCGTTTCCTATCTCGTTGACGTCTATCGCGAAACGGTGGAAGCAGATTCCAACATCGGTCACGTCGCGTTGTTTCTGGCTTTCTTCCCTCAGATCATGGAAGGCCCCATCTGCCGCTATGGGCAGACAGCCAAAGCGCTATACGCGGGCGATCCAGTTAAGCTCGGAAACATGTACCGAGGCATTCTCAGGATCCTGTACGGCATGGCGAAAAAAATCGTCGTCGCTGACAGGCTGAATGCGTTTGTCGATAACGTTTTCACCGATTACACTTCCTTCGATGGCGGCATCATCGCCCTCGCAGCCGTTCTGTACACCATAGAGCTTTATTGCGACTTCTCTGGCACGATGGATATCGCGGTCGGCATCGCGCGCATCTTCAACGTGAATCTGCCCGAGAATTTCAGACAGCCGTTCTTCTCCCGTACATCTTCGGAATTCTGGATGCGTTGGCATATCACGCTCGGTACATGGTTCAAGGATTATGTGTACTATCCGATATCCTTATCGAAGCCCTGCAAGGCGTTGACGAGCAAGGCAAGGAAAAGATTCGGCAATCGATACGGCCCTTTGCTTGTAAGCTCCATTGCACTTTTCGTCGTGTGGTTCTTCAACGGGCTGTGGCATGGCGCAGGATCGCAATACCTGCTCTTCGGCATGTATTATTTCGTTATGATTTTCTTAGGCGGGTTGATCGAGCCGCTCGCCTCAGCGATTGCCGAGGAACTGCACATTAATCGAGACGGCATGCCATACCGGGTTTTCCAGAATCTACGCACGCTCATTGTGATATTCGCAGGCGAGATGATTTTCAGAGCGACAAGTGCGGCAGATGGCTTGACGATGCTAGGCACTGCGATTTCTGGTTTTACGATTGAGTCGTTTTCCCAGGGAACCGTTTTCATGATAGGGGTGGACCCTTATGATTTCGCCATCGTGGTGCTTGTGCTTTTGGCGATGTTCGTCATCGGCGTCATCAAGGAGCGCGGGGGCGACCCGTGCGAATCGATAGCACAGCAAAACGATGTCGTTAAGTGGGGAGTGTTGGTATTCATTGCTTTGTTCATCATCGTGTTCGGTGCGTATGGTCCGAATTACACGCCAGTCGAGCCGATGTATGCGCAATTTTAAGGGATAAGGCAGGAAAGCATTCGTGATTAAGCCGTCAGAAGAGACGATTAAAAGAGCCTTGAGGGCGCTTTCGGGCGCGGTGCTCGCCGGCCTGGCCATCCTTCTGCTCCTTGGCTTGCTCTCGCTGTTGTTCATCCCGAAGAACAACACGGCAAGAGATGGCATCCTCGACCAGAAGGCCAACGGTATCTTAGGCGAGCCGAAGAATACCATTGATGTTCTCTTCGTCGGGGATAGTGAAGTCCTAAGCGCCTTCTCACCCTTGGAAATATGGGGCGAATACGGATTCACCTCATACGATTGCGCCATGAAGGGCCACCGTATGCCCGACAGGTACTCGTTATTGCTCCAGGCGACAGAAGAGCAGAAGCCGAAGGTGGTCGTCATCGAAACCCATGATTGTTATTCTCCGTTCACGCCCGGCATGGCCTTCATCCGCAGCGTACAGGACGCGCTTCCCGTGCTTGAATACCATGACCGCTGGAAAAGCTTGACTTTTGCCGACGTGACGGAGGAACCGGACGCGACGTGGACTGACGACTTGAAGGGTTTCTACCTCAACACGGATGTTGAGCCTGCTAACGACGAAGGCCATATGGCACCTACCGACGAGGTTGAGAAGCTTGCCGTCATGAATAGATGGTATCTGAAGAGGATGATCGACCATTGCCGTGAGATCGGCGCTGTGCCAGTGCTCGTGAGCTCGCCGAGTACCTATAACTGGAATACTGCGCGCCATAACGGCATCGCGGAGTTCGCGAAAGGCGCGAATGTCGAATACATCGACCTGAACGTGGAGCCGACCAAGGTCGACATCGACTGGGAGACCGATACACGCGATGGGGGAGATCACTTGAATCTTTATGGTGCGGTAAAGGTCTCGGACTGGGTCGGGGAGTACCTAAGCGAAAGCTACGGTCTGTCCGACCATAGGGAGGATCCGAAGTTCCAAGCGTGGAACGAAGCGCTTGAGCGTTACGAGGAGCTCATCGACAGATAAAAAAATCACCGCCTGAATGGACGGTGATGAGGGTTTTGATGGCGGGATGTACGAGACTTGAACTCGCGACCTCCGACGTGACAGGCCGGCGCTCTAACCAACTGAGCTAACACCCCGTGCGTTATGCAGCGACAGACATTTTACTTGCAAATGGTTGCTCGTGCAATAGGTTTTCAGGGTTTTTTCCCAACGGTCAGGACCTGGCATCAAGCGATAGGCTTAGCTTTTGCTATGCACATAATCGCTCTTTTCCCGTTATCGCGGAGTGAATGCGTACGCATATGCGCGCAAAGGCGCTACAATGGCGTAGAACGAAAGACATTAAGGATAAGCCTTGCGCATTTTACGATATCTTCTTGAGCATAAGCTTGCTTTGTTGGTTGTCGTCTCGATGTTTGTCATCCAGGCGTTCTGCGACCTATCGCTGCCATATTTCACATCGCAGATCGTCGATGTGGGCATCCAGCAATCCGGCGTCGAGGACGCCGTTCCCGGGTCCATGAGCTCGGAGACGTTCGAACGCATTGCAGCACAGCTTTCAGAAAGCGATGAGGCTCTTTTACGTGATGCCTACACGCAAGCGGAAGATGGTTTATGGAAGCTTGGAGATGTGGATGGCGAAGCGCGCGCAGGGCTCGATGCCGCCTTGTCGTTCCCGCTTGCCGTGGGCTATATGCCCCAGATAGCGCCCAATGTGGATACAGCGGGCGCTGTCGATGCGTATCTGGCCGGGACGCTTTCAAAGGAAGAACTTCTCGGCATCGTCGATCAAGCGAAAGAGAGCGCCCGTGCGAATTCCCCCGATAGTTTCGAAGCCTTCATCGCGCAGCAGAGTATCGAGGCGGTCAAAGCAGAATATAGGGCATGCGGCATAGATGTCTTTGACGTTCAGCTCGGATACCTGATCCGCATCGGCCTGTTCATGCTACTAGCGACGCTTCTTGCGCTTATCGTGCATTGCGTGATGAATTTCGCAGCGTGCCGTACTGCGACCAAGATAGGCCGCGATTTGCGTACAAGGCTATTCACGAAGGTCATCTCGTTCAGCGATGCGGAGATCAATCGATTCTCTGCGGCATCGCTTATTACGCGCGGCACCAACGACATCCAGCTCATCCAGCAGCTGTGTCTGATGTTCCAGAGGCTCATGGTGTATTCGCCCATCCTCGCGATTGGCGGCATCATCATGATTGCTCAAACCAATGTCTCCATGAGCTGGATCATCGGGCTTGCAATCGTGCTCGTGGTGATCGTCAGCGGCATACTGATGGCAATCACCATGCCGAAGTTCAAAATCATGCAGACCTTGATCGACAAGGTGAACCTTATAGCTCGCGAGATGCTGACGGGTATGTCGGTGGTCCGCGCGTTTAATCGCCAGACATATGAGGAGCATCGCTTCGACGAGGCAAATATCGCCCTGCTCGGTACGCAGTTATTCACGAATCGCGCGATGGCATTCATGATGCCATCGATGATGCTTATCATGAACGCGGTTTCGGTCGTGATCGTGTGGGTTGGTTCGAGCTATGTCGATATGGGAACCATCCAAACCGGCGACCTGATCGCGTTCATCACGTATGCGATGGTCATCGTATCGAGTTTTCTGTTCCTGGGCCTTATAGCCATCATGATTCCGCGTGCAAACGTTGCATCGGTGCGCGTCGATGAGGTTATCGCAACATCTGCTTCCATTGCCGACGCAGCGCGTGTCTACGATGGCTTGGTTCCCGACTCCGATGGCGCGAAGATCGAGTTCAAGGACGTATGCTTCGCATATGCCGATGATTCCACGAATGCGATCGACCACGTAAGCTTCACCGTGCCAGCGGGTTCCACATGTGCGATCATAGGTCCCACAGGCTGCGGCAAGACGACGATTCTAAAGCTCATCGAACGCTTCTTCGATGTCACAAGCGGACAGGTGCTCGTCGATGATGTAGATGTTCGCGCGTTAAGCCAGCACAAGCTTCATAGCCTGCTCGGTTATGTTCCTCAACAAGCATTTCTATTCTCAGGAACCATCGCGACCAATGTCGCGTATAGCGATTCCGAAATGCCCGAGGAACGCATCGAAACATCGCTATCGATTGCTCAGGCAACCGACTTCGTCCATGCGAAGGAGAAGGGTCTGGATGAGGAGGTCTCGCAAGGAGGCACGAACGTCTCGGGCGGGCAAAGGCAGCGCCTTGCGATCGCCCGCGCGCTTGCGACCGATGCGAAGGCGTTTTTGTTCGATGATAGCTTCTCGGCGCTCGACTACAAGACCGATGCCGCGCTTCGCCGGGACCTGAAAGAAAAACTCTACGGAAAGACGGTTCTAATCGTTGCCCAGCGTATCGCAACCATCATGGGCGCCGATCAGATCATCGTGCTCGATGAGGGTCGCATCGTAGGATGCGGCACGCATGTAGAACTTTTGAACTCGTGCGAAACGTACCGCGAGATTGCCCTTTCCCAGCTCTCCGAGCAAGAACTTTTCGGGGGAGGTGAAGTCGCATGAGCGAATCGCGCAACAGTGCATACGATAGACGTGCTGAGGAGCGCCGCCGCAAACCGCATCGAGGCGGTCCTGGGCGATGGGCGAACGTGGAGAAGCCCCGCGACTTCAAGGGAACGCTCAAGAAGATGCTCGCGTATTTGGGGCGCTATCGTATCGCGCTTCTCATCGTATTTATTCTGGCCATCGGGTCGACGGTCTTCGGTGTTGTCGGCCCCAAGGTGCTCTCAACTGCCACGACCGAGCTGTTCAATGGCCTCGTTGCCAAAGTGAACGGAACGGGTGGGATCAACTTCGACGCCATCGCGACGATTCTGATCACGACCTTCCTCATCTACGCCGGTTCTGCGATCTGCGCGTTCGTACAGGGTTGGACGATGGCGACGGTAACGCAGAAGACCTGCTATCGGCTGCGTCAGGATATCGCCGAGAAAATCAACAAGATGCCGTTCGGATACTTCGAACAAAACTCCATTGGCGATACGCTCTCGCGCATCACCAATGACATCGATACGCTCGGGCAGACGCTCAACCAAGGCCTTACGCAGCTTATAACCTCCATCGTGACACTCATCGGCGTCGTAGCGATGATGATCAGCATCAACGCCGTCATGACAGGCGTGGTGCTCCTGATCATCCCATTGACGGTGCTTTTCATCGTCAAATTCGTGAAGTTCTCCCAGAAGTTCTTCACAATACAGCAGAACACGCTCGGCGATATCAACGGTATCGTAGAGGAAACCTTCTCGGGGCACGCCATCGTTCGCGCGTTCAACCAACAAGAACAGACGCTCGATCAATTCGGCGAAGCGAATACGCGCTTGTACGATTCCGGTTGGAAAGCGCTTTTCGCAAGCAGCTTCATGAAGCCCGTGATGGACTTCATCGGCAACTTGGCGTATGTCGCGGTCGCGATACTTGGCAGCTATTTCGCGGCTATGGGCATCATCACGGTCGGTGATATCCAGGCCTTCATCCAATACGTGAAGAACTTCACGCATCCGCTGGTCCAGCTTGCCCAAATCTCCAATGTGTTCCAGCAGATGGCTGCTGCCGCCGAGCGCATCTTCGATTTTTTGAGCGAAGAGGAGCTCGCTCCCGTAAGCGATCCGCAGGAGGCGCCGACAAGCGAGGCGAGTGTCGAGTTTTCCCACGTACGTTTCGGCTACGACCCCGAAAAGCCTGTCATTAAGGATTTCTCCGCACATGTCGAACCTGGCCAGACGGTTGCGCTCGTTGGTCCAACAGGTGCGGGTAAAACGACCATGGTGAAGCTCTTGATGCGCTTCTACGATGTGCAGGATGGTTCGATCATGATAAACGGGCGCGATATCCGCGAGTATACGCGCGATGATCTCAGGAGCCTGTTCGGCATGGTGCTTCAAGATACGTGGCTTTTCAGCGGAACGATCCGCGAGAACATCCGTTATGGCAAACCTGATGCGACAGACGAGGAAGTCGAGCAGGCTGCGCGCATCGGTTATGCCCATCATTTCATTCAAACTTTGCCAGGTGGTTACGACTTCGTTATCAACGAGGATGCGGGCAATATCAGCCAAGGGCAACGTCAGCTTTTAACCATCGCACGAGCGGTACTTGCGAATCGTCAGATGCTCATTTTAGATGAGGCTACCAGCTCAGTCGACACGCGCACAGAAGAGCGCATCCAAGAGGCCATGGACGCGCTTATGGCCGGACGAACGTCCTTCGTTATCGCACATAGGCTTTCCACCATCCGTTCCGCTGATTTGATTCTGGTCATGCAGGATGGCGATATAGTCGAGCAGGGAACTCATGAGGAGCTCATCGCGCTTGATGGCTTTTATGCGGAGTTGTACAATTCACAATTCAAAGTACTTTAGGGAGAGTTGTTGGTGGATTCGATTATGGGCGAACAGATTACGCAAGATGCCGCGCAGGCCAGTGCGTCTGATACGTGCGTCAAAATCGCCGTATTCGATTTCGATGGTACCTGCATCGAAGGCAATTCACCCGTTATCCTAGTCAAGCACCTGGCAAGCGAGCATATGCTCGACAAGCGAGAGATCGCCCATATCATCTTTTGGGCACTCCGCTATAAATTCCATCTCCCGCAAACCGAGCACAAGGTCCGCCGCCGCGTCTTCTCGGCGTTCAAGGGCAAGAGAGTCGATGTAGTCGATGCCTATCTTGAGCATTTCTATTACGACAAGATCAAACCCTTGTGGCGCAAGGAAGCGATTGAGCAGATCAATCGGCTTCGCAGCGAGGGTTTCGTCATCATAGCTGTTTCGGCGACCTTCGAGCCAATAGTCCGTTGCGCGCTTAACGACGGGCTGTACGACTACCAGGTCTCCACGATCATGCGTACAACGCCCGATGGACGCTATACGGACGAAGTTGAGGGTAAGCCCATCGAAGGTGAGGAGAAGGTCTTCGCCATCAAACGTCTTGCCGACGAGAAGTTCGGCGAGGGCAATTGGGAGCTGACCTATTGCTTCGCGGACCATTATTCCGATATCGGTGTTCTCTCGAGTGCCAAAAATCCCGTCGCTGTCACCCCCGACTCGACGCTTCGCCGTTGCGCAACCCGTAACGGATGGGCTATAGTTTCGTGGGGAGGGGAGGCATGATGGCTGCAGGAGGTGAGCAGATGCCGCACGATTTCGAAAATGCGCCCGATACAAGCGGGAATCTTTCAGAGCAACCGAATGAATTCCTCAAGCGCGCCACGCAGGCATATGCCGCGGGCGATGCGGTGCTCGCTATGCATCTCTACCTCGCAGCGTTCGAGCAGGCGTATGCTACAGGCATGCCCTCTGCCCATGATGCGGTCGTCGATGGTTTGAGGGAGGCTTGGGAGCTTGCTTGCAAGC
Source organism: Eggerthellaceae bacterium (assembly GCA_015062605.1). Lineage (GTDB taxonomy): Bacteria > Actinomycetota > Coriobacteriia > Coriobacteriales > Eggerthellaceae > SIG42. The sequence continues at coordinate 19,530 of SUUI01000003.1, forward strand.
TCAAGGAACGGTCGATCGCCGAGTACGTGTTCTCCAAGCTCGAGCCTTACCTTTCCCAGGATGAGATCAAGGAGTGCGGCGAAAGGTTGCAAAACCTTGCGCTCGGCAAGCTCGAGGAGATCGGCATCCATGCGGGAGACATCGAAGAGATCACGAATGCCATAGCGCAAGAGGTATTTGGTCTCGAAAGCGCTTCCGATTTCCATATCAGATCGATCAAGCCTTTCGACTTGACGCTTCCTCCCATGAAGGAGTTCGACGTCCAGCCTAAAGCGCAAAGCGATTCGAAAGAGGTAGATGCATCCAGTGCATGCACGGCATGCGGACCCGACAGCGCTCAAAAGGATGAAGAGATCGCCGATGCGGTTTCAGATTTCCTCGCCTCTGGGGAAAGGCTCACGTATAAGAATCTCGTTGGCTACGATGATGCCATCAGGGTCATGCGTTCGCTCGGTGTGGGCATGGGGGAGGACCCGGAGCATATCAAGCTCGTCGAGATGCTTAATGCCCGTCATGGTCTTTCCGCCGCTCCTGCTCCCGATTCGCTTTTGATGCGCTCCCCTGCGCGCGAGGACGCATGCCGTTTCATGGAAGCCACTCTCGGGGAGCTTGGCGTTCCCGGCATCCGCATGCATGTCGAGGAGAGCTGGCAGGGCGCCGTGATGCTGTGCCTGTCTGCACAGAAGAGCAAGGATTTCACGTTCGATGGGCGTCTCGGGCGTTTTGAAGGGCGAGGTGCCCTACTGCTCGAGGATATCGACCTGTGGGAGTTCCCGCAGCCTCAGGAACCCGAGGATGGCTTGAGCGCGCTCATGCTCGCGCAGATGTCACGCGGTGCACGCGAGGCCGTCAATCTCATCCGCACCGCTGTCGAGGATCCCAACGTCTATGTTTTGGCAACCGCTTCCTCTGAAGGTCCCATAGAGCCGTTTTTGCTCGAGATCCTAGGCCCCTTAACCGAGGTCGACATCGCGTACCCGACGGCAGGGGAGAGAGCGGCGCTTTGGATCGACCTTGCGAAGAAGCATCCGTCCATCCGCGGCGTGAATCGTGTTTCTCTCGTTCGCTTCTCTGCGAATCTCGCACGATTCGACATCTGCATGGCGGCGCGCGATGCGATCGAGGATGCATATAAGCAGGGTTTGCGTGCTGGAAGGTACACGCCGGTCCATCCTTACGATCTTTTCGAGAAGCTTGCGGCGTACCAACCGCTCGATTCTAAGGAATACGCGGAACTCGAAGAAGCCATGATTAGGGATTTCAGCCGCGGCCTGAATTCCGACGACCCGCTGTTCGAGGGCCGATGAGGTATGGCCGCACTCGAGGGCGCATGGCCTAAAGATGCTCCGAGTCGCCAAGAATTCATAGAGAAAGTCTATTCGCAAGGAAAACTCGCCTATCGAGAGATGCCATGGCGCAACATCTCTGATGCATATGGCGTGCTGGTTTCCGAGGTGATGCTGCAGCAAACGCAGGTTTCCCGTGCTTTAGGGCGTTGGGAGCGCTTCATGAAACGTTTTCCAACGGTTGAATCCTTGGCGAACGCCCAGATGGGCGAGGTTCTCGAAGAATGGCAAGGTCTCGGGTACAATCGCCGTGCGCTTTCCCTGAAGCGCGCATGTGAGACTTGCATGTCCGATATGGGAGGCACGTTGCCCCATACGGCCAAGGAGCTACAGGCGCTTCCTGGCATAGGCCCTTCGACGGCTGCGGGTGTTGTAGCGTTTGCGTACAACAAGCCCGCCGTCTATCTCGATACCAATGTTCGTGCGGTGTTCATCCATGAGCTGTTCCCGGATAGGGATCAGGTGAAGGATCGGGAGCTCATTCCTTTGGTTGAGGATACCTGTCCTAATACCGATCCCCGCACGTGGTATTACGCATTGCTCGATTATGGCGTCGTACTCAAAAGCCAGGGGGCTAACCCATCAAGGCGCAGCGCGCAGTATGCCAGGCAGAGCTCGTTCCAGGGCTCGCATCGGCAGAAGCGCGCCGAGGTGCTCAGGATCGTTTTGGGAAACCCAGGCATAGCATATGACGAGCTCAAGGCCCGGCTCGATTTGTTCGAAGAAAAGAGCGGACGAGGTGTATGCACGGATGAGGAGTTCGATTCAATCATAGAAGACCTGATCAATGAAGGCTTCTTTTCAAGGGATGGCGTGTATTACCATGCGTGATTCCTTCATGTTCGCAAATGTTTTTCGTCTTCGGGGCATGCTATGGGCATAGTTGACCTGTTGCTGATAGGTATCGGGCTATCCATGGATGCATTCGCCGTGTCCTTGTGCAAGGGTCTTGGCATGAAACGCCTGGATTTACGCCAGGCGGTCATCATCGGCGTATTCTTCGGTGGCTTCCAAGCGCTCATGCCTGTTGTCGGTTGGGCACTCGGCAAGCAATTCGAATCCTATATCACATCCATCGACCATTGGATCGCCTTCGCCTTGCTCGCGTTCATAGGTGGCAAGATGATCTTCGATGCGGCGCGCGGGGATGGTTATGACGAGCTCGCTGGGAAAAGCATGGGCAAGCTCGATTACAAGGAGCTTTTTATGCTCGCAGTTGCGACGAGCATCGATGCGCTTGCCGTTGGCATCACATTCGCGTTTTTACAAGTGAGTATCGTTGGCGCGGTGAGCATCATCGGAATCATCACTTTTGTCCTTTCCGTTGCAGGTGTTGCGATAGGCAATCAGTTCGGCGCCCGCTTCGAAAAACCGGCGGGTATCATCGGCGGCATCGTGCTCATCCTTATCGGCGTTCGCATCCTGCTCGAGCACCTTGGAATCATCGCTTTTTAGGGGCAAAGCAAATTTGCTTTGCAGCAAAAAACCAACCGCATTTCCAAGGGTTTTTAAGCCCCTTACGTTTACGGTGATATTTCTCGTGTTACACGAGGAAATGGTCGTAACATTTTGTCACCATTTGCAGTAATAAATCATCATTTTTCATGCGACTCTCTTCATTTTTTATGCGCTTTCGTACAAAATGAGATTCGTAGTATTGTGAGTGAGAGCACATGAGGAGGTGTGCACATGGAAACAGAGGCCACTGCTACAGAGTTTCAGGCTTTGCTCGAGGCGCGAGGGGTTACGCGTCGTAGCTTCATGAAGCTTTGTGGCGCCATCGCTGCTGCCGCAGGCTTAAGCCAGCTTGCAGCTCCGAAGGTTGCGCAGGCTGTCGAGGATTCCGTGATTGGCGCTGCATCGGGCAAGCTTTGTCCGGCGATTTGGATTGAGGGCGCATCATGCACGGGATGTACGGAGTCGTTCGCGCAGGTCGACACGCCGGATCCGGCCACGGTCGTCCTTGAGATGCTTTCCTTGAACTATTCGGAGACTTTGTCTGCTGCTGCAGGCTATTCCATGGAACAGGCTAAGGCCCAAACCATCGAGAAGTTCAAGGGCGAGTATATCCTAGTGTATGAGGGCGCCGTCCTCGAGAAGTGGGGCGGGCAAGCATTGCGTGTTGCAAACGAGCCAGGCACCAAGCATCTTCTTGAAGCTGCGCAGAATGCCAAGTATGTCGTCGCGTTCGGTTCGTGCGCGGTTAACGGCGGTTGGATGGGTGCAGAGCCGAATTCCTCCGACGCTCTCGGTGTATCGAAGTTCCTGAAGAAGAACGGTGTCGTTACTCCCGTCGTGAATATCCCCGGATGTCCTGGCAACCCCGAGCATCTCGTCGCCGTTCTTGTCGACGTATTGCTGGTGGGCAAGGTTCCGGAGCTCACCGCCGATGGCAAGCCGAAGCAGATCTTCGGCCAGACCATCCATGACAACTGCGAGCGTCGCGGTCATTTCGAGAACGGCGAATTCGTTCGCCAGTTCGGTTCCGAAGAAGAGGCGAAGGGCTATTGCCTTTATGCTATGGGTTGCCGCGGTCCTCAGACCTATGCCAACTGCGGCGTGACGCTTTGGAACCACGGTCGCTCTTGGTGCGTGCAGGCTGGTTCTCCTTGCATCGGGTGCTGTGAGGCAGATCCCGATGATCCGAGCCAGAATTGGGTACAGGTCAACACGCCGTTCTACGAGCGTCATCGCGACCTTCGTATCGGCAGCATCGCATTCCAGCCGACTACTATCGCTGGCGGTATCACCGTTCTGGCCGCTGCCGCGCTTGCCGTTCATGGCTTCGGCATGAAGAAGACTGGCCGCACCGACGGTGGCGCTGACTTTGAGAAGATCCGTAAGTGGGATGCTGAGCATCCCGATCAATCCATCGGCCAGTACAGCGATGCAGTCTGGGCTGAGGCGAAGGCTGCCCAAGTCGCGAAACCGGTCGAAGAAGCTGCCGCTCCCATAGCGGCTGCCATCGATGAGAAGGCTGCCGTAGGCGCTGCAGCTGCCGTAGGTACGGTTGCCGCCATTGCCAAGGGTGCATCCGATGATGCTCCTGGTTGGAAGACCGGCACCACCGAGGATGGCGTCGAGACCTTCGCCGAGGGTTACAAGCAGCTCTGGAACGACACCTTCAACGCCGGTTCCCAGCATGTCGCGAATTCCGTGACCGCCGATCTGACCGATCCGGATGCCGACAAGACGACTGGCTGGCGTGCAGGCACCGTCGGTGGCGAGGCTGCCGCGGAGTATGCTGCCACGCATGGTTGGCGAAACGGTACCGCTGGGTACGGCGAGACCTTTGAGGCATTCGCTGATAATCCCGGTGAGCTTTGGAAGACCACCTTCAACGCCGGTTCCCAGCATGTCGCGAATTCCGTGACCGCCGATTTGACCGATCCGGATGCCGATAAGACGACTGGCTGGCGTGCAGGCACTGTAGGTGCCGAAGGCATCGTTGCAGATGTCGAGGCTGCTGTCGGTAAAGTTGGCCAAGCCGCCGCAGGCTGGCGTGCCGCTTCCGTAGGAGCTGACGGCATCGGCGTAGCCGACAATACGGCTGATTCTTTGTTCGAAGCTCTCACCAATGGCGGTCTGAGCCATTCCAAGGGCGCGGGTGCTGACCTCTCCACTGACGGCATCGACAAAACCGTCGGTTGGCGTGCTGCTTCCGTAGGTGCTGATGAGGCCGCAGGCGACCTCGTTTCTGAGATTACCGAAGCGGTCAAGGATGCTGTTGCCGATATCGCGGTTCCCGCCGAGGCGCTGTTCAACAAGGGAATGGCTCACTGGCTCGGCGATGACGCTGTCGATGATTTCGTCTATGAGCCCGTAAAGGCTGTGGAACGTCAGATCTCCACGAATCCCGATGAGAGCATCTCTGCCGAGGCGCTGTTTAATGAGGGAATGGCCCACTGGCTCGGCAGCATTGCAGATAAGCTGAAGGGAGGCGATGAGTAATGACTCGTTCAATCATCGATCCTATTACCAGAATCGAAGGTCACCTTCGTGTTGAAATGGAAGTCGAAGGCGGCGTCGTAACTGACGCTTGGGTGTCGGGCGGTTGCTTCCGCGGAATGGAGCTCGTCGTCGAGCACCGTACACCTGAGGATGCCGCGCAGATCGTCCAACGTATCTGCGGCGTTTGCCCGGTCTCGCATTCCCATTCTTCCACGATTGCCGGAGAGAAAGCTTACGGCATCACCATTTCGAACAATGCTCGCCTCATCCGCAACATGATCGAAGGTGCGCAGTTCCTGCATAGCCATATCCTGTGGCTGTACAACCTGTGCGCGCTCGACTACGTCAACCCGCTGCACGCTCTTGAAGCCAATCCAGATGATGCAATGGCTCTCGCTAAGCAACTCGGTACTTCAACGAACAGCAATTTCGCAGCTCTCCAGGAGCGCCTGAAGAAGTTCGCCGCCAATGGCCAGCTTTCCATCTTCTCGGGCAACTGGTTCGATGCTGACGGCGGCGACGCATACAAGCTTCCCGCTGCAGGCGATCTGCTGTTGACCTCGCATTATCTGGAAGCCTTGACCATGCAGTCCAAAGCATCTGAAATCGCTGGTCTACTCGGCGGTAAGATGCCCCATGTCATGACCATCATCCCCGGCGGCACGGCATTCGTTCCGACCGCCGAGAAGCTCGATGACCTCCTGTTCCTCATCAGGGAACTCAAGGATTGGGTCGAGGGTACCGTCCTGCAAGATACCGTTGCCCTCGCAACCTATTACCCGGATGTCTTCAAGTTCGGCAAGGGCGTTGGGCGTTACATCGCCTGGGGCGTTTTCGAAGGTCCCGATTGGCCGTATGGAAATGATTACACCGCGCAGATGGCTAATCGTTATATGCCGTCTGGTGTTGTCAATGACGATTTGAGCCTTGAGGATCCTATCGAGAACAACATCACCGAGTATGTCGGCCATTCCTGGTATCAGGGCGGTCAGACCTTCACGGCTCCGTACTTCACCACGCAACCGAACTTCACCGAGTACTACGAGAAGGATTCGGTCGGCGCAGACGGCATCGGCAAGGTTGCCGAGAAGTACACGTGGGTCAAATGCCCGCAGTACAAGGATATGCCGTACGAGGCCGGCGGACTTTCCCGCGTCCTCGCAGCGTATCTGCGTGGTGTGCCGTTCGTCGTCGAGCAGGCTAACGCTCTCATGAAGACTGCAGGCATCGGCATTCCCGAGCTGCAATCCACGCTCGGTCGTTCCGCAGTCCGCCAGATAGAGACCGTCTACATCGCCAACCTTATGGAGCAGTGGTGTCTCGAGCTTATCGAGGCTATCAAGGGTGGCGACTCCGAATTCTTCAAGGAGCCGCTTACCAAGACCGGTTCCGGAACGGGCTTCTGGGAAGCTCCTCGCGGTGCCCTTTATCACAGCGAGAAAGTCACCAACGGTCTCATCGATGGCTACCATATCATCATCCCGTCGACATGGAACTTGGCTCCGCATAACGAGCGTGGCGAATACGGTCCGCTCGAGCAGGCGCTCATCGGCGTGCCGGTCGAGACCATTGAGAAGCCTATTAATGCTCTGCGTACCGTTCATAGCTTCGACCCGTGCACCGCATGCGCAGTGCATGTGACCGAACCGAAGACGGGCAAGACCTTCGAAACCGTCACCAGCCCTTGGGGGGTGAAGTAACATGGCGCATTTAGCACACTATCGTGAGGCTCATCCGCTGCCGTTCGTCATTACGCACTGGATCAACCTCATCAGCATGTTTTTCCTCATCATCACGGGCTTCATGATCCACTTCCCATTCTTCGGTGGATTGATGGGCGTTGTACGTGGTCTGCATGTCTTCTTCGGCATCGTGATCTTCGTCAACTGCATCGTCCGTATCATCATGTCCTTCTTCATCAAGTCCGCTCCGACAGCTGGTACGCGCGAGCAGGTTCCTGATTACAAGACTTGGCTGCCGCAGGCTGACAACAAGCACCAGGGTCCCGAGTGGGTTAAGTACTACCTGTTCATGAAGAAGGATCATCCGCTGTCCGCGAAGCTCGGCGTTCCGCAGAAGCTTTCCTATCTGCTGATCCCGATCCTGATCATCCTGCAGTTCTACACGGGTATGGCTCTGTGGGGACCGACGATGGACTGGGGCATCTTCGCTGTCGGCACCGACTTGGTCGGTGGTCAGATGAATCAGCGCGTCATCCACTACTTCCTGATGTACGTATTCATCATCTTCATCTTCATCCATGTGTATCTTGCTAACGTCGAGGGCACCGCTCCCACGAAGCTCATGTTCTTCTGGAAAGAGCATGGCGGACTGGTGTACGATCCCGAGAAGCATGTCATCGTAGGTGAGGACGACCTGTCCGGAAACATCCGTATGCTTGAGGATGATGAAGTCGCCGAATTGATTGAAGAGGCGAACGAAGAAGCCTAACGCTTGAGCGAACACCGCATGCGTTTTTACGGAGCCCGGCATCGTCGGGCTCCGTTTTCTGTTTTCGCTTCGCTATAATGTGACACTGACCCGAGGATAAACCATAAGCGTTGATGGGGAAGGAGGCGACATGGGCCAACCGCTCACAGACGAACAGATTGCACGTGAGGAAAAATTCCTTGAAGGCATTCCGCGCATCAACATTGGCGCGTTGTTCCTCCCACCCATCTGGGGTCCTGCTCATGGATTCTGGGTTACGATTCTTTTCTACCCCGCATGGCTGTTTGCCGATAACTGTTTCTATTCCGCGTATTCGGTGCATAATGCTCCTTCGATCTTACTTGCCATCATCGTCTTTATCGTGCTTGTGGCAGCAACCGTCGTCTTCTCGATATTAGGTCAGCCCATTGCCGCCCATCGTGCGGCGGAACGGGGAAAGACGAAAGAGGAGTATCTGAGCACGCAACGCAAATGGGCGATTGGCTGTGTCATCGCTGGTATCATCATGATCGCGCTCGCCACGTATTACAATCTTTTCATTAGGGCGCCTTTCGCATAAGCGCGTGATGTTTTAGGAGTTCTGCTAATGATTGATCTGCCTGACAATGCATCGATGCAAGGCGAAAGCGTCACCTCATCGAGGAGATGTGCCATCATCTGTGTTGGCAATAAGCTCATGCTCGATGAGGGTATCGGACCAGCGGTTTACGAGGCGCTCCTCGAACGCTATGAGATTCCCGATGATGTTTCCTGCTTCGATGTTGGTTGCATGAGCCTTGATATGCTTCCCGTAATCCGCGACTACGACTTCATCGTGACAGTAGATGCGGTCGATGGTACGGGTGAAGCACCTGGTACGGTGTTTCGGTTCCAGCCTGAAGATGTGGCACGGCATGCAGGTGCGATGGCATCGCTTCATGACATGAAGCTCATCGACCTGTTCGATTCAGCTGCGTTATTGGGCTATGAGGCGCGTGGTGTGTGCCTCGGCATGCAAGTGCTCAATATGGAGCCTGCCGAATATACCATCGGGCTGACCAAGCCAGTCTATGATGCTTTGCCTTTGCTCCTCGAAACCCTAGAGGCGGAGCTTTATCGCGAAGGGTTTATCCTGCGTAAGAAAAGTGAAGTTTCGGATTGAAATCACGTCTCGCAATCACTGTGATTTCTTAGCGCTCGGACAAATGTCACTTAATTCGCAGTCGTTGCATCTAGGGCGACGTGCAACGCACACCTCACGCCCGAAACGTACGAGCTGGTGATTGATCGGCTTCCAATCCTTCCTATCGAAAACCTTAAGCAAGTCGAATTCAGTAGCTTGTGGCGTGGGCGCATTGCTGAGCTTGAGCATATGCGTGATGCGGAAGACGTGCGTGTCGACAGCGATTCCTTCCACGTCGTCGAAAGCGACATTGAGCACGATGTTGGCGGTTTTACGTCCGACGCCGGGGAGTTTGGTAAGTTCGCCCATCGTAGAGGGGACGTTTCCTTTGAAATCTTCAAGCACTATGCGGGCGCATTCGATGACGTGAGCTGCCTTCGTGCGGAAGAATCCTATGCTGCGGAGTATTTCCTCGACATCCTCTTGCTTAGCTTGGGCGAGCGCTTCTATGGTGGGGTAGCGTTCCCACAGTACGGGAGTAACCTTGTTGACGGCCTTATCGGTAGTCTGCGCCGAGAGGAGCACGGCGATGACCAGATGGAAGGGGTCGCCGTCATAAATAAGCTCGGTTTCGGCCTCCCCGTAACGCTCGTTCATCCGTAAAGCTACGGTTGCTGCACGCTCGCGTTTCGATTTCAGTGATTCCCGTGGCATGTGTTTCCTTATAGGTGTCGAAGCTTTTCTGATGTGGTGCCATTATAGTCCGACTCTTCTAGGGCAAGCATATCGAAACTTAGATTCGCCCATCTATGTGCTTACGCTATAATGCGCATAGCCTAATAGAGACCGGGGTGATGAAGCGACTCTATGCAAACACCCCTATATAACCGCGAAACGCGGGTTTTCGTGCTGTATGGATTAGTTCGAGCCATGCAGTTTAGGACGGATAAGGATGCTGATCGATTCGCTTGCATACACCTTAGAACGCTCCCAGGCGCTCGATGCGTTTTGGGGCAAGCTCGATGCTGGAAGCGATGCGGCTTTGGCCGTCGCAAGCTCTGCGCGCGCGTTCCTCGTCGCAGCTCGTTTCGCAAGATGTCCGCAGCCTACGCTTGTGGTCATCGCGGGTGAAGATGCGGCTGCATCGTTTTCACGGATGCTCCGCGCATACCTTTCCGATGAGTACGTGCTGCGATTTCCGGCGCGCATGGATGTGCCTTTCGGCTCAAGGAAGCCTGATGTGAACATCATTGCCCAGCGCATGAGGGCTGCGTGGGCGCTCTCTTCCGGGAAGCCTTGTATCGTCGTAGCATCTGCTGGCGCGCTCGTAAGGCTTTTGCCTCCGCATGCAAGCCGTGCGCATGAACCTCTTATCCTTTTTGCCCAAAGAGAGCTTTCGGATATGGGCATAAAAGATGTTGAAGAATTCGATGACGTCCTTCGCACGCTTCAGGAGCGTGGATACAAAAACACCGGCGAGCTCGATGGACCAGGGACGTTTTGCACGCGAGGCGGTGTCATCGATGTATTCCCGGGGAACCTCGCATATCCCATCCGACTCGATTTTTTCGGAGATGAACTTGAAGAGATCCGGCGAATCGTGCCCTCAACCGGGCAGACGATAGCGAACCTAACCCAAGTCGAGGTCTTTCCCGTTGCGGAGCATTCTTGTTCTCAGAGCGCATCCGAACGGGCTAGAAAAAGCCTCGAATCACGCGCTCGGACGAATCAGGCTTTTCGAGAGCTTCTCGAAAAGCTCGAAGGCGGCATGGACTTCGAGGAGTCGAGTGCGCTGTTGCCCTATCTGTACGATTCCCTTGAGACCCTTGGTTCCTATCTTGCGGACGATGCGCTTTCCGTGCTTATCGAACCGCGCTCGCTTTTCGATGATGCCGTGCATACTTATGCCGACATAGAGGCAAGGCTTAAGGGTACTAGCATCGCTCCTGAGGGAATCATCTGCCAACCTGCATCGCTCGATTTTGGGAGCGTGCAGCGTGCGACCTATGTGTCCATCATGCGTGTCGGGGGTGCGGCGGATGATGAGCTTCCTGTAAAGCGGGTTGAGGTCGCTGGTTCTCCTGAGAAGCTCTTCGGGAGATTGAGGGGCTTTCTGGATGGAGGTTTCACTACGGTATTATCCGTCCCGAACCATCGGGCACGAAAGGATATCGAGCTTTCGCTTGTGGATTACGAACTGCCGTTTTTGGAGGTGCTCGATAGTGCTGAGGGCGTGAGTTTAGCAACGCTTGAATCTGAACACGAGGCCGCATTATCTTGCAAGCGGCTTCGCCGCGGCGTGGTCAACGTCGTCGATGTCGATATCCCCTTGGGCATGGTCATCCCCAAGGCACGCCTCGCACTTGTGTCGTTATCGGATACGCAAGGATCGACGCGTACTCGCTCATCGAAGCGGATTGATATCACGAAGATCACCTTCCCGTATAAACCAGGTGATTATGTCGTGCATGCGGCTCATGGTGTCGCGTTATTCAAGGATCTTGTGTGCCGTGAGATCGATGGGACGATGCGCGACTATTTGTTGTTGGAATACGCGCAGTCTGACAAGCTCTTCGTGCCTGTCGAGCAGCTCGATCGCGTGACGCGCTACGTGGGTCCTGAGGGATACAGTCCACGTCTGACGAGACTGAACACATCCGACTGGTCGAGAGCCGTGCGCAAGGCAAGCAAGGCCACGAAGAATCTCGCCTTCGACTTGGTTGACGTGTATTCGAGGCGCGCTTCGGCGCAGGGATTCCGCTTCAGTCCGGATACGCCATGGCAAGTTGAGATGGAGGACGCGTTCCCGTTTGAAGAGACGCTTGACCAACTCCGTGCAATCGCCGATGTGAAAGCAGATATGGAATCACCGCAGCCCATGGATCGGCTCATCTGCGGTGATGTCGGTTTCGGGAAGACAGAGGTCGCGATGCGTGCGGCATTCAAGGCCGTGCAGGATGATAAGCAGGTTATGGTGCTCTGTCCGACGACCATTTTGGCGCAGCAGCATTACACGACGTTTTCGGAGCGCTGCGAACCGTTCGGCATCCGCGTGGATGTGCTCTCGCGTTTTAAGTCATCCGCACAGCAGCAACAAACACTCGAAGGATTCGCGTCAGGGGACGTTCATATTCTTGTTGGGACGCATAGACTGCTCTCGCGGGACGTCAATCCGCACGATCTCGGTCTTGTCATCATCGACGAGGAGCAACGTTTCGGCGTTGGTCATAAGGAACAGTTCAAGAACCTGCGAGAGTCCGTCGATGTTCTCACGCTTTCTGCGACACCTATACCGAGAACCTTGCAGATGTCGCTTTCCGGCGTGCGTGATATGAGCTTGATCAACACGCCCCCTGATAACCGCAAGGCTGTCAAAGTGCATGTAGGGGAGTGGGACCCTGATATCGTTTCCGGGGCCATCAGGCGCGAGCTCGAGCGCGGTGGACAGGTTTATTACGTGAGCAATCGCGTTCGAACGATCGACGACGCGGTTCGCCGTGTCAGCGAAGCAGCGGGCGAGGCGCGTATCGGAGTGGCGCATGGCAAAATGAGCAAGGAAGAGCTCGAACGCGTCATGGAGGAATTCAGCGTTGGGGAGCTTGATGTTCTCGTTGCGACGACGATCATCGAGAGCGGCATCGATAACCCCCATACCAATACGCTTATCATCGAGGATTCTCAGCGTCTCGGCTTAGCACAGATGTATCAGCTTAAAGGGCGAGTCGGTCGTTCCGCTGCGCAGGCATACGCATATTTCATGTTTCCCGAGCAGGTACCGCTTACCGAGCAAGCGCATGCGCGCTTAGTCGCGATTGATGAGCACCAGGAACTCGGCAGCGGCATGAGCATCGCGATGCGCGACCTTGAGATCAGAGGTGCTGGCAGCCTGCTCGGAGCAGAGCAGAGCGGAAATATGTCTGCGGTCGGATTCGATCTGTTCGCGCAGATGCTTTCCTACGCGGTGCAAGCAGCACGAGAGGGGAGCGATGCTGACGCAGGCGCCCTTCCACCTGCGCTTTCCGATATCACGGTTAATATTGCCGGGCGTGCGTTCATTCCCGAGGATTTCATCCCCGATGTGGATGTGCGCGTCGTATGGTATCGGCGTATCGCCTCCGCGTTCACCGAGGAGGATGTTGACGATATCGAGCGGGAGCTTGCTTCCGGTGGTAGGGAGCTTCCCATCGAGACGAGAAACCTGCTCGATAAAGCACGTCTGAAGGCGTTTGCGTACGAGCATGGCATACAGACCATTTCAGTGGTAGGTGGCAAGCTAATCATCGAACCGGTTGACGTGCCACGCGCTTTGAGCATCAAGATGCGGCGCTACGGGGGAAGATTCACGCCATCGAACCGCAAACTCCGACTTCCACTCAAGTATTTCGGTACGATTGAGCCAGACGGATTGCTCGCATGTGTTGCACGCTTTGTCCATGAGCTTATCGATGAAGATGCTAAGGAATGAAATGGCGGATACGGCCTCTAGGAAACATTTCGCGTTCGGCGTGTTCTGCACGCTGCTCGGTGGTGCGCTCTGGGGCTTTTCCGGGGCTTGCCTGCAGAGGCTGTTGGGCTCATACGATATCTCCCCCTTGTTCGTCACTGTGGTGCGCATGGTGGGGTCGGGCATCGTTTTCCTCATCATCCTGCTCATTACCAAACGTGATGAGATGAAGAGGATATTCAAAGATGCGCGCATGGTGGGGCGTTTCATATTCTTCGGAGTAGTCGGCCTTTTCTTCTGCCAGATCACTTACATTATGACCATCATGTACACGAACGCAGGTACGGCAACCGTTCTCCAATGCACGGGTACCATTTTTATCATGCTCTTCAGCTGCATCCTTGCCCGCAGGCTTCCGTTTCTTCGCGACTTCATCGGCCTCATACTCGCCGTGACCGCGACAGTGCTTATTGCGACGCAGGGAGATCTTTCGACGTTGTCCGTGCCGCTTGAGGGCCTTATCTGGGGTCTTTTGTGCGGTCTTACGGTAATGACGTACGTGATGTATCCCAAGAAACTGTTCGCGCAATGGGGGAGTCTTCCCGTGACGGGACTCGGTATGCTGTTCGGTGGTATCGCAGCAGCGCTTCTGTATTGTGCCGGACCGCTCTATGGGCAGCCTTTGGCGCTTCCTGATCTCGATGCTGAGGGAATCATTCTGTTCGCGCTTGTCGTTGTAGTCGGCACAATCGCAGCCTTCGCCTTGTATCTGCATGGCGTATCCATCGTCGGCTCGGTGAAGGGTGGTCTGCTCGGCACGATCGAGCCTGTGAGTGCAACTGTCATTTGCGCTGTGTGGCTCGGGACGGTGTTCACGGGTTACGATATAGCTGGTCTTATCATGATGATCGTCATGATCGTGCTCGTTTCCGGAAAAGAAAGCGAAAAGAACCAGGATCAAAGCGCATGATTCGGGGAGTCTTTCCCGTATGCGGCACGATGTAAGACGTAATCAAACTTTTCAGACAAAGATCTCGGCTGTCATGAGCGAGAGCGTGATAGCTTGTGCGGGGCATACGGCGCTGCAGTATCCGCATCCAATGCAAGATTTCGGATCGTAGCTAATTTTCGAGGTGCCGAATTCGGTGCGCAGTGCATGGGTCGGGCACTTTTTCGTGCACGGATGATCGTTGCATGCGCATGCGGCCTTGTTTAGCTTTGCAATTGTGAGAGGGATGCGGTTCGCAATATCAGGGTCGGCTTCCACGGCACGTTTCAATAGCTCGAGGCTCGGTGGGATGACACGGGGTTTGTATGCGCTTTTGAGGGCAAGGACGCTTGTTTGCGCATCTGCTGTAAATGCACGTGTGTGCATACGCTCCTGCAAGGTGAGCAGATCGTCGACTACCGTTGAGGTGCGCTTTCGACGCTCTCCACTTGCGAGGTCTTTCAGTGTCGTTCCGATATCTTCTGCGATCTCGCGTCTGTCACCTTCATCAATCCCGCCCAAGTCGTGCATGAGGCTTTCCCGCTGTGGGATGCGGCTTTCGAAAGTCACGTCTCCACTTGTGACTTGCCGTGCTTTTCCGAGCGCATAATCCCACATGGGGTATCCGCGAGTTCCAGCTTGTGTGCATGATGCGCACGTGGACTCATCGCAGCAGATGGTTATGGGGATGCGATGTGCAAGCAAAGCAATCCAAACTTCGGGGGAAAGCTCAGCAAGACAGGTAAGTACGATGACATTGCCTGCAGGTTCGTATACATCATCCGGAAGGGCTTCCATGCAAGTGATGTAGACGGCGCCTGTGCGCTCTGCGCTCGACATCGCGTGTGTGAGCACATCGAGCGACAGGATGTCGGTTGCAACGAACGCATCGCAGATGCCTGCGCATAATGCACACGATGTGCAGAGTTCTTCGCTTATGCGTGGAACCTCTCCTGTGTCCAATGAGATCGCTTGAGCAGGGCATACGATGCTGCATCGCTCGCATGTGCTTCCCAGAGGTCGTACACACCAGCGTTCGTCTATGGCTATACGGTTCGGCATGGCAATCGCTTACGCGCCCAGTCAGAAAACTGACCTACTTCGAGCCGAATACGATATCCAAGCATGCATCGATGCGTGCAAGAACATCTTTGCGCTCCAAGAGCTCTATCGATTCGAATAGCGGCGGTGACACCATATTGCCGGAGAACGCAACGCGAAGCGGTTGAAGCAGGTTGCGAAGCTTCATATCGAGCGGCTCGGCCAGGTCTTTGCACTTTTGCTCCAATACGGCGCATTCCCATGCGTTGCCCTCGTCAGCCAGTACCGCACGGCAGGCACGCAGCGCCTCTTCAGCGCGTGCACCTTCTTTGCGCAGGATCTTATTCACGCTCTTCTCATCGAGCCACACGCACGGTCCCCAGAACATATAGGCGAGCTTGCTCTCGCACTCCGTAAGCGATGTTTCGCGTTCCGCAACGAGAGGATAGAGAGCTTCGTAGAAGGCCGGATGTGCAGCATAGTCATCGTCGAATGCGGCCCATTGCTCCTCGTTGAGGGGTTCGGGTTCTGCGGGCGGCTCATCTGGATCCGGAGTCGGAATGATGGCGGAATGCATGTACGGATAGCCTTCCGAGAACGCGCGTGCAAGCCAGGGCCAACTCTTGCGCACCCACTCTGCAGCACCCATCTTCTGGATGTACTGACCGTTCATCCATGAAAGCTTCTTCTCATCGAAGACGGCATCCTTCTTCGTCACACGATCAAGGCTGAAATTGTCACAGATCACATCGCGCGACATGATCGTCGTCTCGCCGTCAAGCGACCAACCCAATAACGCGAGGAAATTCACCATGGCATCGGGTAAGAATCCGCGGTCGCGGTATTCTTCTACGCTCGTTGCGCCATGGCGCTTCGAGAGCTTTTTCCCATCGGGACCTAGAATCATGGAAAGATGGGCGAAGGTGGGGACGGGTTTTCCGAGCGCTTCGTAGATGAGCACTTGCTTCGGCGTATTGGAGAGGTGGTCATCTCCGCGGATGACATGTGTGATTCCCATGTTCACGTCATCGCACACCACTGCGAAATTGTAGGTGGGGCTCCCGTCGCTACGGACAAGGATCATGTCGTCCATGACTTCTGCAGGAAAGCTCATATGCCCATATACCGCATCCTCGAATTCGATGGGCCCATGGTTTTCTGGGACGGCGAGCCGCCAGACGTGGGGCTCTCCAGCATCGATGCGCGCTTGCGCTTCTTTCTCATCGAGAACGCGGCATGTGCGATCGTAACCTGCATAGCCACCTTCGGTCTTCTCTGCAAGTGCGCGCTTCTGGTCGAGTTCTTCTTTCGTGCAGAAGCACGGATACGCCGCTCCTGCGGCTTTTAGCTGCTCGAGCGCATCAGCATAGGTTCCCATGCGTTGCATTTGGAAATACGGGCCGGCTTCGCCGCCGACCTCGGGACCCTCGTCCCAATCGAGTTCGAGCCATTTCATCGCATTCAAGATAACCTGTACGTTCTCTTCGGTCGATCGCTCGGGGTCGGTATCCTCGATGCGCAGGATGAATGTTCCACCCGTTGCCCGTGCGAATGCCCAGTTATAGATTGCCGTTCTCGCGCCGCCGATATGCAGTCGTCCCGTTGGGGATGGGGCGAAGCGAACGCGAACACCGGAAGTCGGTTGTGCCATTGCGGTTCCTTTCTTGCTTTTCCGATTCTTCTTCGGCTTGCGATTAGCCTATGGAATCATAAGGGCTGTAGTATACGGATTGCTGCGCCTCGGCTTGGATTTCGCGAGCGCGGACGCGTGCGCGGCGCACGCACTTCGATCCGATGAGGATGAAGATGATGCTAATCAACGCGGAGACTAGCGCCCAGATTCCTGCGATTGCGACCCAGAAGCTTTCAGGCAGCATGCAAATCAAAAGCGAGTTCTCGGAAAACGTCCACGTCCCCTCCTTGAATAAGAAGGAGTGGAACAAGGCGAATAATCGGTCGAAATCGACGAAGGCGAATACGGCGAGGGCGATGAAGCTTACGATGACGATGCAACCTGATATGATGAGCACGCGCCCGAGGTTGCGCTGCTTAGCGACCAAGCCGGTGAGGAGCAGAAAGACCACGGCGACGCATGCGATGATCGCAAGCACTTCACGTGCGGTCGTAGCAATCTTGTAGCAGTCATCAAGATGAGTGAAGGCGCGTTCGTCTAGGACGTATGCGTCCGGCGCGGCAGCGAGACGGGTTCTCGTCGTCTTCGCATAGGGGGTAGAGGCATCGTCATTGATCTTCGCTAAGGCGTCATAGAGGCTGTTCTTGCTATGCATGCCGAATGCGTATTCATGCGTTTCCGCGGCAGCTGAAGAGAGCTGTGCACGGCTGAACGGCGAATTCGCGACATCGCATGTCACGTATGACACCGCTCCCGTCAAACGCGGGAAAGATGAGACAGCGAAGAATCCAGCGGCTATCATCGTTATGGAAAGCGTGATAGTCGCTAAGAAGCAGATGATGAAGCGGAGTACCTTCATAAACAACACCCACATATCTCGTTGGTATAGCCTAAAGAGCCGTCTGATCCGGCCTAAGGCGCTTTTCAGCTAAAACCGCCATGCCTTGCTGCACGGAACATCCGACGATGCCATTATACGCTGGCAGATGATGCGCTTCGCTGTAAAGTCGATTGAATGCTCTGCCTTTCCGTGAGTCGCTTAAGTCTGTTTGCCCCGTGTGTGATGCTTGGAGAAAACGTCATCGAAGACTTTGTACGAAAAGCGATAATCGGCTTTCATGTGGAAACGCGAACAGGTATCATGCTCCATGAAAGACAAAGACAAACTGTGAGGAGAATGATTAATGAGCGAACGGCAGAATTCCTATCTTTTCACATCCGAATCGGTTACCGAGGGCCATCCTGACAAGATTTGCGACCAGATATCCGATGCCATATTAGATGCCCTCCTTGCTAAAGAGGCGATGTTAGAAGAAGCGGGATATGTCTCGCCGACGGGTGTTCCCGCGAGCTTGAAGAACGTCCGTTGCGCTTGTGAAACGCTTGTCACCACTGGCCTCGTCGTCGTTACTGGCGAAATCCGCTCAGAGTCCTACATCGACGTTCCCGAGATCGTGCGCGATGTCGTGCGCGATATCGGCTACGACCGTGCGAAGTTCGGATTCGATGCTGATACGTGCGGGGTCATCAATGCAATCCATGGTCAGTCTCCTGACATCGCGCAAGGCGTTGACGAATCGTGGGAGGTTCAGCATGGCATGGCGCAGGAAGATTCGTATGACTCTATCGGCGCCGGCGACCAGGGCATGATGTTCGGCTATGCGTGCAACGAGACGAAAACGCTCATGCCCATGCCGATTTATCTGGCGCATCGTTTGTCTGAGCGCCTGAGCGCGGTCCGCAAAGATGGCACGCTTCCTCTCTTGCGCCCCGATGGGAAGACGCAGGTTTCGGTGCGCTATGTTGACGGCAAGCCCACGCAGGTCGAGAAGGTCGTCGTTTCCACGCAGCATTCCGAGAAAGTCGAGTCCGGCGAGCTGTATGACCAACTTCTCGAGCATGTGATAAAACCGGTGTTTAAGGCGGAAGGCGTTGTCCTTGCCGATGATGCCGAGATTTATGTGAACCCGACCGGACGTTTCGTGGTCGGTGGCCCCATGGGCGATTCGGGCCTTACCGGTCGTAAGATCATCGTTGATACCTATGGTGGAATGGGCCGTCATGGTGGCGGAGCTTTTTCGGGCAAGGACTGCACCAAGGTAGATCGTTCCGCGGCATACGCGGCACGTTGGGTTGCCAAGAACATCGTCGCGGCCGGACTTGCGAATCGTTGCGAGATCCAGCTTGCATACGCTATCGGCCTCGCGAAGCCGATTTCGATCATGGTCGATACCTTCGGTACGGCGCATGTTGACGAGGCGATGATAGAACGTGCAGTCAACGAGGTCTTCGACCTCCGCCCTGCAGCGATCATCGATGAGCTCGAGCTTCGCCGTCCGATTTACCGTCTGACTTCCAATTACGGGCATTTCGGTCGCGAGCTGCCTGAGTTCACATGGGAGCGTACCGACAAGGTCGATGCCCTTCGTGCTGCTTGCGGTCTGTAATCTGGATAGTTAGCTAGGTGCCCGATTGGCGAGGCTCGCATCTGTCATACTCGATATTCCCACCCAGGCGCTTGATAGCCCCTATACGTATGCGGTTCCATCCGACCTTGACGATGTTGCGGTCGGTTGCGCCGTATATGTTCCTTTCGGGCATCGTCCGGCAATCGGTTTCGTAATCGATTTGTTCGATGGAGATGCAGCAGACCTCGGAATCAAGAACGTCAAACCAATACAGCGTGTATTGAGCGCTCCGTATTTCAATGAGGGCGGCGCAGCGTGCGCCCGTTTCCTTGCGCATCGCTATGTTGCTCCGCTCTCGTCATGCATCCGTCTGTTCACACCTCCTGGAGGGGTCGCCCGCTTAAGAAGCGCGGATGGCGCATGGCATGTCGATCAGCCGTCAGTCGGACAGGTCGACGATAGATGGGTGATGCGCGGGGAGGGATTCGACGAGTACATTCCTCGCAGGACAGCTGTGAAACAGCGGGCGATTATGTCTGCGCTCTCGAAAGGCGAAGTCCGCGTAGCGGAGCTGACGGCTGAGTACGGTTCTGTTTCAAGCGCGCTTAAATCCTTGGTCGCAAAGGACGTCATCCGTATCGAGCATCGGCGTAGGTATCGTGGCGATGCTGCGACAATTGCTGCCGATGATTCTGTCGAGGGTAATCCCGGTGATGCCAAGTCAGCTTTCATTCCTTCGCCCAAACCTGAACTTACGGATGGTCAGGCACATGCGCTTGCGGCTATCGATAATGCAATCGCGCGTTCGGATGGGCGTGTGGTACTCATCGATGGGGTGACGGGAAGTGGGAAGACCGAGGTGTACCTTCGTGCCATCGAGCACGTTTTGGCAGAAGGGAAAAGTGCCTGCGTCCTTGTTCCTGAGATTTCCTTGACGCCTCAAACTGTCGCGCGCTTCCGCGGACGTTTCGGGTCGATCGTCGCCGTTATGCATTCACGCATGAGCCAAGGCGAACGCTACGATCAATGGGATTTCATCCGCTCAGGGGAGGCGCGCGTTGTGGTCGGCGCTAGAAGCGCACTTTTCACTCCCATGAGTAATCTTGGCCTCATCGTGATCGATGAGGAGCACGAGGGGTCATACAAGCAAGACAGCGCTCCACGCTATGTTGCCCGCGATGTGGCGGAATGGATGGTCAAGCGTCAAGGCGGAACGCTCGTCTTAGGCTCGGCGACCCCTTCGATAGCATCGTTGTATAAAGCATCCAAATGCGATACGTGGAGCCAGGTATCCCTGCCAAAACGTGTGAACGGGCGTGATCTTCCCGAGATCCAAGTCGTTGATATGGCGAAGGAGTTCTCCTCCGGCCATCGGCTGATGTTCTCACGTTCTCTGATCAACGCCTTGGAGACGGAGCTCAATGCAGGCCATAAAGCGGTTCTTCTGCTCAATCAGCGAGGGTTCGCGCGATTCCTTCTGTGCCGCGATTGCGGGTATGTTCCGACCTGTCCATCGTGCTCGACTTCCCTGACATTCCACGAACGTGGCAATCTGTTGATGTGCCATCATTGCGGATACAAGGAGCTGGCACCAGCACGATGCCCCAAATGCGATAGTCCGTATCTCAGGCGTTTTGGTGCGGGTACGCAACGCGTGGAAGATGAGCTCCGTGCGCTGCTCGAGAGCTTTACCGGCGAAGCGAAAGAGGCGCCCATCATTCGCATGGATGCCGATACGACATCGAAGAAAGGTGCGCACCAAAGCCTCTTGGAGTCGTTCGCCTCTGCGCAGGCGGCGGTTTTGCTTGGAACCCAGATGATCGCGAAGGGACTCGACTTCGATGATGTGACCGTTGTCGGTGTCATCAACGCCGATACGATGCTCAAGCTCCCTGATTTTAGGGCAGGGGAGCGGACTTTCGATCTTATCGAGCAAGTTGCGGGCCGTGCAGGGCGTGCTGAGCTTCCCGGCACGGTGATCGTGCAAACATATTGCGCAACAGATAGTGCCATTCGCGCGGCTGCTGCATACGATAGAGATGCATTCCTTGCCGAAGAGCTGCACAAGCGCAAGCTGCTGTACTATCCACCATTCTCGAGGCTTACCAATGTGTTGGTGTGGGGTAAGGATGAGCGTGCCGTGCGTACGCAGGCTCAAAACATCGAGGTGGGCTTGCGTGGCTGTTTCGAGAAAAGCGACCTCGATTCATGGGAAGTGCTTCCGGCAACACCGTGCGTACTTGCCCGCCTGCGAACGATGTACCGTTGGCATGTTGTTATCAAATGCGCGCCTGAAGCCGATGTTTCATCGGTTATCGAACCGTTCTTCCGCGCTCGTGCAAACGATTCGTTGACTAACGTTGCGGCCGATGTAGATGCCTACGACCTTCTCTAGGCGGTAATACAGCCATTCTTATCTTAGAAAACAAGTTTGTATCACTGTGAATAGGGAGTTCATTATTCTTTTCATTGTGATATAATATCATGTTGCGTTTTTATGCCCTATTTTTGTATGCATGTGTTTCGAAAGGAAGACAACGTGGCCCAAGCTTCCAAGAAAAAGGCAACAACCGAAGAGACAATTGAAGAAGTCATGACCGAGGTAACCCAGACGAAAACCAAGAAGAAGGCTGAGGAGACCTCGGAAGCAACGAAGAAGAAAACTAAATCTACTCGGGCGAAGAAAGCATCGAAGAAGAAGGTCGTAGAGGAAGCAGCTGAGGAAATCCAGGCAAAGGATGTTGAAACGCCTGTTTCTGAGTCCGCTCCTGAAAGCGCTGTAGAAGAGGCTGCCCGCGTCGCGAAGGAGATTGAGCAGATCATTGATGCGCACGACGTCGCTGACGAGCTCGATGACGATGCGAATGTCGTAGAGGATCTCGAGGACCTCGAGGCGCCGGCCGTTATCGACGAGGATATCGTCGAAGATGGTCCGTCCGTTGAAGACGAGAAGCTTGCAAGTGAGATTAGCTCCGAGGAGGATTTGCTTGAGGGCATCCCCGAAGAGGAGCTGAAGGCTGCTTCCAATGTCCAGCTTCCTAAGATAACCTCTTCGCGCGTTGCACGGTCCCGCGCACATCGTCGTACGGCCGACACGGGCGTCACGATGCTCACGGGCGATCCCGTCCGCATGTATCTCAAGGAGATCGGCAAGGTGCTCTTGCTTACTGCTGACGAGGAGATAGATCTTGCGATGAAAATCGAGGCCGGCGTCGCAGCGACAGAGGAACTTGAGAAGGCCGAGGAGGAAGGCCGTGAGCTCGATCGTCGCGAGAAGCGCCGCTTAAGCCGCATCGAGCAGGTCGGTCTTGACGCTAAGCAGCAACTCATCGAGGCGAACCTGCGTCTCGTCGTCTCCATTGCTAAGCGCTATGTGGGACGCGGCATGCTGTTCCTCGATCTCATCCAAGAGGGTAACCTGGGTCTTATTCGTGCCGTTGAGAAGTTCGACTATACAAAGGGATTCAAGTTTTCAACGTATGCGACGTGGTGGATTCGCCAAGCTATCACACGAGCAATTGCCGATCAGGCGCGAACCATCCGCATTCCCGTGCATATGGTTGAGACCATCAACAAGCTTGTGCGCATCCAGCGCCAGCTTTTGCAAGAGCTTGGTCGCGAACCTACTCCCGAGGAAATCGGGCAGGAAATGGGCCTTCCCGCCGAGCGTGTACGTGAGATTCAGAAGATCAGCCAAGAGCCAGTGAGCCTTGAGACTCCTATCGGCGAGGAAGAGGATAGCCAGCTTGGTGACTTCATCGAAGACGATGCAGCGGTTGTTCCGCCCGATGCGGCGAGTTTCAGCATGCTCAAAGAGCAACTTGGCAAGGTGCTTGACGGTCTCGCAGAGCGCGAGCGCAAAGTTATCTCGCTTCGTTTCGGGCTTGAGGATGGGCATCCCCGTACGCTTGAGGAAGTCGGGCGCGAGTTCGGCGTTACGCGTGAGCGCATCCGCCAAATCGAGAGCAAGACACTTGCGAAGCTGCGTCATCCTTCCCGCTCGAGCAAGCTGAAGGATTATCTCGAGAGCTAATGATTAATCTCATATGACTGATCGAACGGATGGCAATCTTCGCCATCCGTTCTTTATGCATATCTTCTGTTTGCCGATTACCGATTCTTCATCAAATGCCTGTGTGCGCTAAAGGGACCGCATTATACTGATGGTGTTACGGAAATTAATTACGTAACACCATACAGCCTTGCGTAGGTGGGGCGGGTTAAAGTTCTACGAGAGAAGGGATTTCATCATGGTAAGCGGATTAAAGGAGCGCTCGGGCGCAAAGAAGATGCTTGCGCTTACTGGCGCGCTCATTGCTTGCATCGCCCTGATGTGCGGCTTGCTTGTCGGTTGTGGTTCTTCTGGTTCCGGCTCATCGTCAACTGGCGGTAAGATCACCGATGCCTATGGTCGTTCGATCGAGGTTCCCAAAGACGTTAAGAGCGTTGCGACCGTCGGTAGTGGCGCGCGCATCGTCGTTTATGCGGGTGGTGTCGATAAGCTTATTGCCGTGACCGAGATGGATACTAACACTGCTGCTGTGCGGCCATACACAGTCGTATTTGCTGAGAAGTTTGCTTCTCTTCCGACCACAAGCAATGGCAATCATCTCAACGAGACGTCCGTCGATGTCGAGAAGATGGTCGAGCTCGCTCCGGATGTCATCATCTCTAGCCGCAGCGCCGAGGAATGCAACCAGCTTCAGGAAGCAACCAAGATTCCGGTCGTTGGTGTGAGCTATCAGGATGAGGTCTTCGGCGACGATTTGATGAAGTCGATCGAGATCGTCGGCAATGTGATCGGTACGTCCGACCACGCCAAGAGCGTTGTCTCGAAGATCAAGGGCTGGAAGGATGAGCTTTCCAAGCTCACGAGCGGCATCAAAGACGACCAGAAGCCGAGTGTGTATGTCGGTTCTGTCAATTACAAGGGCGCCAAGGGCTTCACAGGTACATACGGCAAGTTCTCGGTGTTTACCGCTAACGGCATCAAGAACGTTGCCGATGAGAAGGGTGCCACCGGTTGGTTCGAGACCGATTACGAGCAGGTCGGCGCTTGGAACCCCGATATCATTTTCCTGAATCCTGCAAACAAGACCATGCTCAACGAGGAATATGCGAATAACACCGAGTTCTTCAATGGTTTGAAGGCAATCCAGAACAACCAGGTGTATACGCTCCCGGCATTCAACATGAACGGCACGAACGCTGAGTTGGGCATTTGCGCATCGTATTTTAGCGGTGCTACTGTCTACCCCGAACAGTTCAAGTCCATCGACTTGACCAAGAAATACAACGAGATCTTAGAGACCATGCTCGGTAAGGCATGCTATGAGGAGCTCGCTGCGAAGGGCATCTCGTTCGGTTCGATGAAGCTTGGCGAATAGCCGCCGTTATATTGCGCGCATGGGCGATTTCCGATGCACGAACGATAGTTGAATCTATAATGGGGGAGCTATGAGAGCGTCATAGCTCCCCGTTAACAAGAAGGAACGTAACCGCGAAGATACATGGAACCGCAAGATCTGAAAACCGCCCACGCTAGCAATCGTGCAAGCGATGCAACGCTCGAAGTGCGCAATGCCTATCGGTCCTATGTTCATCGCAAGTGGCTGGCGCTCGTCATCGTTGCGGTTCTCACATTCGGTCTAGCGTTTATCTCGGTCATGCATGGAAGCTCCAACTTGCCCGCTGGCGATGTGCTAGCCGCGCTTTTCGGGCTCGGTGACGAGCATACGAGCATGGTTGTTTGGAGCCTGCGCATGCCCCATGTGCTCACTGCCGTCATCGGTGGTATCGCGCTGGCGCTGGCAGGTTGTTCGTTCCAAAGCGTGCTTGATAATCCGCTTGCCTCGGCGAGCACGCTCGGCATCTCGCAGGGTGCTGCATTCGGAGCATCGGTGGCAATCATCGTGCTTGCTTCCTTCGATCCGATGGCATCTTCGGTCCACGACGGCGTTGTGTTCACGAACCCAACTACGACGGCTGTGTGCGCGTTTTTCGGTGCACTTATCGCGATGCTCGTCATTTTGGCGCTTTCGCGCTTCCGCGACATGACGCCGCAGAGCATCGTCTTGGCAGGCGTCGCGCTCTCGGCGATGTTTTCCGGCGTGACGGCTCTCATCCAATACTTTGCGAACGACACGCAAGTCGCAGCTGTGGTGTTTTGGACGTTTGGAAGCCTGCGGCGTACTGGTTATTCGCAAATCGGGATCATGGCGCTCGTGACCATCGCTGCCGCCGTATTCTTCCATTTCAATCGATGGAATTACAATGCCATGGAAAGCGGGGAGGGCTCGGCTCATGGTTTGGGCGTCTCTGTGAAGAACGTACGCCTATCCAACATGCTCGTCGCAACCCTTGCTGCTTCGACCGTGATCGCATTCTGCGGCACGATTAACTTCATCGGGCTTATCGCCCCGCATATCATGCGTCGTTTCATAGGAAGCGACTATCGTTACCTTCTTCCTGCCTCGGCATTTGCGGGTGCGGCTATTCTATTGATTAGCGATCTGATTGCATCATCGGTGATGACCGGCGTGATTTTGCCCATTGGTGCGATCACATCTCTTGTTGGCGCTCCGGTGTTCTTGTACTTGCTTATGAAGGGAATGCGTCGATGAGCGTTTCAAACCAGCATGAGAATATCGCTCTCACCGCAAACGATGTAGGGTTTAGCTACGTCGCCGATCAGAGCGTGCTCGAAAGCGTGAGTGCCGATATAGTTCCAGGGAGTTTTCTAGCTATCTTGGGTGTGAACGGCTGTGGCAAATCGACCTTGCTTTCATGCTTGGATGGCATTCTACGCCCGAAGCACGGGGTGATTCTTCTAAATGGCAGCGAGCTTTCCTCATTCTCCCGAGAAGAGCGAGCACAACACGTCGCCTATGTTGCCCAGCATAGCCATGCGAATCAATTAACGGTATATGACAGTTTGCTTCTCGGACGAAAGCCCTATGTTCGCTTCTCCGCTTCAAAGGAAGATCACGACAGGGTTGATGAGATTATCGCTCTGCTTTCTCTCGAGCCGCTTGCCCTTCGCTTCGTCGATGAGCTTTCGGGAGGGGAATACCAGAAGATCATCATCGCCCGGGCATTCGTGCAAGACCCCGATGTGCTGTTGCTCGATGAGCCGACCAACAACCTTGATATGGCAAATCAAATCGAGGTGCTCTCGTTGGTTCGCGAGGCGGTAGATCAGCGTGGATTGGCTGCCTGTGCAGTAATGCATGATATCAACCAGGCGCTTCGCTTTTGCGACCGCTTCCTCATGGTGAAAGATGGCCGTGTGGCGGCATATGGGGACAAAAGCATCATCACATCTGAGCGCATCCTCGATGTATATGGTGTCGAAGCCGACATCGTGGAACATGGACCCTACATGCTCGTTGTCCCGAAATAGCAAATCAACGTTTTCGCGTGTTGGATATGATCAGAGGTTCGTTATGAATGAGATAGAAGCATATTTTGACGAGAAGGCTCCCGAGTGGGATGCACATTGCGAATGCCCAGGAATCAAACACATGGCCGTCGCGCATATTGCTGGTGTAACAGAGGGCTCGCGTGTTCTTGATGTCGGTTGCGGAACCGGTGTAATGGAGCCAGCGCTTTTCGCCTGCGGTGCGAAAAGCATCGTTGCGCTCGATTTGTCAGAAAAGATGATTGAGATAGCAGCATCGAAGTACCCGAGCATGCCCGTTTCTTTCGAGCAGGCGTGTGTAATCGAATATGCCACTCGAGATGGAATCGAACCGTTCGATCTGGTCGTCATATATAACGCTTATCCGCACATTCTCGACAAACAGGCTTTGGTTACAGCGGTATACCGTTTGCTTGCGCCGCACGGCCGCTTCCTCGTGGCGCACGGGGCGAGCAAGGAAACGATTAATGCACATCACCAAGCGGTTCCCGAAAGCGTGACAACTGGACTAAACAGCGCGGAAGAGGAGAGCGCCTTATGGTGCGATTCCTACGACATTGACGTCCTTATTGATACACCGTATTTCTATTGTTTCGGAGGTACGAAGAGGGAAGCGTAGCCGATGCTCCACGGGCAAGTAGACACGCAAAAAAGACTTGCGCGTTTGCAGGCTTTTGCTATAATTCTTTTTTGCGCACTCAAGCGCCTGAATTCCTCGGTAGCTCAACGGCAGAGCATCCGGCTGTTAACCGGAGGGTTGTAGGTTCGAATCCTACCCGGGGAGCCATGAATCTTCGAAGCCCGCTTCGGCGGGCTTTCTTGATGCCCTGACGGCAGATTCAATCTCTTCTTGAGGGGGCGCACGATTAGTTGCCAATGCTTTAAATCGCGCAGATTCCCATCGTGCATAGGCTGTAAACCCGCAAAGAGCCCCGGCATGTTTGAATGCTGACAGCTCAGAGGGAGTAGCGTTACAATCTGTAATATGATGCTTGGGGGGATATCATGAAGATTACGGCTCTGATAGAAAATACATCGGCTCACGATGATTGCATCGCCGAATTCGGTCTGAGCTTCCTCATTGAGGCGAATGGACGTCGTATCCTCTTTGATGCTGGTCAAACAGGCAAAATCGTCGAAAACGCCCAAGTTCTCGGCATCGATTTGCAATCGGTCGATGCCTGCGTTCTCTCTCACGGCCATTACGATCACGCCAATGGATTTCCCTCGTTTTTCCAGATGAATGGTCAAGCGCACCTGTATGTGAGGCGAGGTTTTGAAGGCGATTTTTGGGCCGAGCGAGGTGATTTCATCGGAGTAACACGTGAACTGGTCGAAAGCAATCGGGTGGTAGTGCTCGACCAGGAGCGCTTCGATCTCGGCGATGGGTTTATGATCCTGTCATACGCGTATCATGAGCCGATGTTTCCCATTGAGCCCTTCGGCTTGTACATAAAGGAGGAAGAGAATCTTATTCCAGATACCTTCCTTCATGAGCAGTATTTGTTGGTTGTTGAGGGTTCGACGCGCTTGCTCGTGAGCGGTTGTTCTCACCGGGGGATCCGCAACATACTGCATTGGAGCGTTGGGGAGGTTCCGACGCACATTCTGGGCGGCTTCCATTTCATGAAGGTTCCTGTAGACGATACGGCATACTTTGATGCTGCAGCCGATGATCTGCTGCGATTCCCAGCTACGTACATGACGTGCCATTGTACGGGGCTTGATCAGTATGAATACCTTAAGAAGCGTATGGGCAATCGGCTTGACTACATCGCTGCTGGTCGAGTTATCGAAATATAGAAAGATGGAGAAACAGCTACGTGGATTGCTTTAGCGTAGCTCAATGTCATCGATAGAGCCATCGAGTAAATCGACCATGAGCAGGCGATTGCGAATCTGCCCTGGGCGGTCAAGCAGGACTTTTACGCATTCAGCTGCCTGAATTGCAGAAATGACGTATGCCGTGAAAGGCAGGTTGCCGAGCAGTTTATGCTGGCTTTCTCTCTTGGTGTCACCATAGATGGTCGGAAACGACACATCGCCGGGATATACAGTGCACGTTTGACCGAACCAGCCTGCGATGGCACCGTACACAATGGGAATACCGAGCTGTTGGCAGGCATGTGCTGCCCAGAAACGCGCCTCGAAATTATCGAGGCAGTCGATGACGCAATCGACTCCCGCGAGCAACTCGGTGGCATTGGCTTCGGTGAGGTAGGTGACGCAGGATTCGACGGAAACTTCGCTGTTGATCTCGTTCACGTGTTCAGCAGCAACAATCGCTTTTTCTCGGCCCAGCACTGTTTCGGTGCTGAGCAGTTGTCGGTTAAGGTTGCTTTCCTCAAAAACATCCCCATCAACGACGCGCAAGTAACCGACGCCGATACGGGCGAGCGCCTCGATAACCAAGCCTCCGAGCCCACCGCAGCCGACGATTGCCACGCGTTTGCCTGCGAGTACTGCGCATTCCTCAATCGAGAGCGCTTGCATGTTCCTGTCGTAGCGATGTTTAAGGTTCATATGTGTTCCTCGATTGCCTTCGGGTCTATGGTTTTCAATGCAATTACGTGCGGGTATTATCCATTATCCGCCAGAGGACAGGAATCGCAAAGTGAATATGTGCTTGAAGGCGGCAAGCGCATCATGGTTGCCGTATGCGGAAAGCCTCGTACGCTCAAAGGCGAGCGTGCCGAGCACTCGGTTTTCAAGTGGTTCGATGGCGACGCAGCATTCTTCGTCGCCATCGTTAAACACCCATTGCATGCTTGCGTTCAGCTTTAAAGCGAGCTCGTCGCGAAGCCATGCTTCGATTCGGCGATAGGCAATGCCGCAATCGATTTCGATATTTCCTTCGCTAGCATACGTTTTGGTTACGCGTCCTTATACGAAACGGTATGTTTGCATCATCTCGTTTGCGAGTTTCTTTTTGCGGCATGCATCGCATACTGCTTGCGCATCGATGTTTTTGTCGTCAGCAGCAAACGCAACCGATTCTTTTGTGCCCATGAGCGCCCCGCATTCAACGCAGAATTGTAGTTCGAACTCGCGGTTCCATATGGTGCGGGTCCTTTCCGCTTCGACATAGTCGATTGCGTTTGTCGGACAGACGTTTGCGCAGCTTAAGCATCCAACACAGAACGCAGATGGCTTATCGAATGGTGTGGATACCTTTTTGTCGATGCCGCGGTTCACGGTGCTGATGGCACCCGTGCCAAGGCTTGCGCATGCCTGCACGCATAAGCCGCACAGAATGCACTTCTCGTTATCGATGGTAACGAGGCGGTCAACGCCGTTCACATCGAGCGCAGCACCCATCTGGCCTATACCAGGCGCATCAGGGGCGCGGTGCGCGAGCAGGGCATATAGGACTGCCCGTTCTTCACGGATCTTGTTGCTTTGCGTGAAAATCTCACATTCGCCATCGATGGGGTAGACGCACGAGGTCACGATTTTCGTCCTGCCACGCTGTTTCAATTCGACGATGCAGATGCGGCAGCATGCGCGATGGTTGTCGAAGGCGTCGTGACGGCACAGCGTGGGGATGTAGATCCCGTTGCGTTTGGCTACGTCGAAGATGTATTCGCCCTTCTCGCAGGTGCATTCGATGCCGTCGATGGTGACGGTCAGCATCTTATTGTCGTTCACACTCATGACGGCCTCCTCTCGGTCAGCACGGCGTCGGCGTTGCACGCCTCGCGGCAGCTGCCGCATGCGATGCACTTGATAGGATCGATGACGTGCGCCTGCTTTCGCACTCCCGTAATCGCGTCGGCAGGGCAGGCGCGCTGGCACAGGCCACAGCCGATGCATTTGTCCGGATCGATGGCGAATTGCGTAAGCTTTGCGCACACGCCTGCTGGGCAACTTTTCTCGTTGATATGTGCTTCGTACTCGTTGCGGAAGAATTTGATGGTGGTGAGTACCGGGTTTGGTGCGGTGCGGCCGAGCGCGCACAAAGAGGCATCTTGCATCATGTGGCCGATACGCTCCAGAAGCTCGATATCGCCATCTTTGCCACGACCTTCGCAAATGTCGGTGAGGATTTTGCGCATCTGCCGCAAACCCTCACGGCACGGAGTGCACTTGCCGCAGCTTTCCTCGCAAAGGAAGTCGACGTAATAGCGTGCTACCTCAACCATGCATGAGCGGTCGTCCATGACTATCATTCCGCCGGATCCCATCATCGCTCCGTATTCGACGAGCGTATCGAAATCCACGGGCAGGTCAAGCAGTGATTCGGGGATGCAACCGCCCGAGGGGCCGCCCGTCTGTATGGCCTTGAAGGGGCGGTCGCCGATGATGCCTCCGCCGATATCGTAAATGAGCGTGCGTAGTGTCGTGCCCATTGGAACCTCGACGAGGCCTGTGTGCTTGACCTTACCGACCATTGCGAACACCTTCGTGCCCTTTGATCTTTCAGTACCAAGTTCGGCATATTTCTCTCCGCCGTCGCGCAGGATGATGGGAATCGATGCGAGCGACTCTACATTGTTGAGCACAGTCGGATGATCGAACAGACCACGCTGTACGCTTCGGACATATTTTGCGCGTGGTTCGCCGACCTTGCCCTCGATTGACTGCATGAGTGCCGTTGATTCGCCACAGACGAAGGCGCCCCCGCCGCGGACGATGGAAAGATTGAGTTTGTGGTCGGTGCCTAAGATTGACTCACCGAGGATGCCAGCTGCGTACGCATCGTCGATGGCGTGCTGGATGTGGTCGCGTGCTAAGGCATACTCATCGCGGATATAAAGGATGCCTTCTTCGGCTTGGATGGCGAGTGCACCGATGATCATGCCTTCGATGACTGCATGCGGGCAACCTTCCATCGTCGAACCGTCCATGAACGCGCCAGGGTCGCCCTCATCGCCATTGCAGACGATATATTTAGGCCACTCATCATAGCTCGCTGCTGAGCGCCATTTGGTGCCCGTGGGGAAGCCTGCGCCGCCCTTGCCTCGCAAACCGCTTTTCTCAACCTCAGAGATGATCTCGTCCGGTGTCATGGTAAGCGCGCGTTTGAGGCCCTCGTAGCCGCCGCGTGCGATGTAGTCATCGATTGAAAGCGGGTCGATGATGCCGACGTCCTTGAGCACGACCTTGTGCTGCAGTGCATAGTATGGGTTATCATCCATGTGCTCGAAAAACTCGCCGTCTCTCCTGAACATGAGCTTCTTTATCGGCTCACCCTCAAGCGAGTCGATGACGGCGGAAGCGTCCTTCGCGGAAACCCGATAGTACATGAGGTCGCGCGGCATGAAGCGCACGACCGGACCCTGCTCGCATTCTCCCGAGCAGCCTGTGCGCACGACATCGATTGCAACATCGCCGGTTAGTTCGCGCGCGGCAAGTTCAGCCTCAAGTGCGGCGGCGACATCGAGTGCTCCGTTTGCAATGCAGCCTGTGCCGCAACAGACTAAGATCTTTTCGGTTCCGTTGATCATGCCTGCCCACCTCCTTCAGCTCCCGAACTGGCATACATTTCGATAATGCCGGGGACCTGATCGACGCGCAGCTTATTGTGGTACACGCCATCCACGAGCATGACAGGTGCAAGTGCGCAAGAGCCGAGGCAATTGACGAGTTCGATAGAGAATTTCCCATCCTCGCTCGTTTCGCCTGGATCGATCCCAAGGTCGCGCTTGAGTTCCGTCACGAGGTTCATGGAACCACGCAGATGGCATGCGGTGCCATTGCAGATCTTGATGATGTGCTCACCCTTCGGGGTAAGCGAAAGCGCCTTGTAGAACGTGGCCATGGAGTACAGCTGCGACTGTGCACACCCCAAGTACTCCGATAGTGCCGCGATTCCCTCCTCAGGAATGTAGTTGAACGCATGTTGCATATCCTGCATTGCGGCCAAGGCGAACCGCTGGTCTTTGGGATATACCTCAATGATCTTTTCGATCTTCGAGATTTGTTCGGAATCGGTCATACGCACCTCGTTTTCCCGTGAGAAAGGATTTGGGAAAGCGATCCTTCCTTCACGGAGTTATGTCGCACGTTCAAGGGGAAACCCTGGCGTGCGAACCTTGCTTACCCACCGGCGACGACGGGAGTGATGGCGACGTAATCATCTTCTGTCAGAGGCGTCGCCACGCCATCGAGATGCTCGATGTGGCGACCGTTGACCATGATGATGACATCGTCACCCTTGTCGGTGCCGTCGTCATTCAATAAGAGGTTTTGGAATGCAGGCCATCGTTGGGATAGATTGCCCATAAGCGTTAAAACGTCGCGCGGCGCAGGAACGTCACACGATTTGCATTGGGCTATGTGCCGATATGTCGCGAAGAACTTTACAAGCATCACGAATCCCCCCGAAGCTGATGCCCATTTGAAAGTATGCTACGTGAATCCGTGTCCCTATGTAATTATCCCCCATAAACCTTTTTGGTACAATGTGAAGCAATCGGCGAGTAGCTGGGTGCAGCTCTCTTTAGGGAGCCGCCCCAGCATCTCGCCCTGGGGGGGCATGAAAACACGCATCACACTTACACGGGCGGGCTGCCCTGAAGCGGCTCGCCCGCCTGTATTAATAGGTGATGCTCAACTCGTCGAGCTTCTCCTGCGTTGGAATACCCTCGGCAGTCCAGTTACGCTCGGCGTAGTATTCAGCTAGCATGGTCTGCAGCTGGCTGACCTTGCCCTTGGCCGGGCCAGAGGGGAGTGCCTCACGCAGAAGACGCGGAGGCAGCGTGTCCTTCTCGACGCCAGCCTCGATATTGAAGCGCTTCTCGAGGTTCCAGATACGCTCGCCCTTGAGCAGGATCTCTTCGTCTGTCTCGTCGCTTCCTACTGCTTCACGATACTGGCCTGCGATTTCAGGAAGGCCGATGCCGAAGGTTGTGAACAGGCATATGCCGGTGGAATCGCACAACGCGGTGAGGTCTTGGAAGAGCTTGAGCACAGCACCCTTGCCCTCGGCAACCTGCGGGTCGAGTTTCATAGGTATACCGAGCACTTCGGGGCTGATCATGTAGCCGCGGACATGGCATCCGCCGCGGTTAGAAGTGGCATACTCGAGTCCGATGCCCTGGATGGCGCGGCCGTCATAAGCTGGCATTTCCTGCTTCTTCGTGGACATCGACAGCTCGGGATGTCCGTACTTCTCGGCAAGGCGATAGGAACCAAGTCCGATGATGTTGCCGAAACCTTCGCCGTCAGCGCACATCTGCGTGAGTTTGACCATGGCGGCAGCGTCACCGAAGCGAAGCGGGAAGCCGATGTCTGACTCGGGGATGGCACCCATCTCGAAGAGCTCCATGGCGCATGCCACGGTGGAGCCGAGAGTAATCGGGTCCATGCCCTGCTCGTTGCAGATGCAGTTGGCCTTGACAATGGCGGAGATGTCGTTCACGCCGCAGGCAGCGCCGTAGGACCAACCAGCCTCATACTCGGGGCCCTCGCCGAAGCAGTCGAAATCGCCTTTGCCTTCTACCTTGGTCACACGACCGCACGCGATGGTGCAGCCGAAGCAGCCTTGGTTCTTGACAAGGTGGGTCTCGACGAGGCGCTCGCCCGATGTATCGTCTGCCTTATCCCAGAACGCACCGTCGCGGGCATTGCGGAGCGGTAGACCGCCGACCTCGTTGACGATGTTGACGAGGATCTCTGTTCCGAAACCAGCGAGGCCAGCACCGGTGACAGGATGCGCACGGAGCATATCGCGGGCCTTGATGGCTTCTTCCATGAATTCTTTCGGATGCGCGACGAATACGCTGCCCGTACCGCGCACAACAACGGCCTTCAGGTTCTTCGAGCCCATGACCGCGCCCATGCCGCCACGGCCTGCGGCGCGGTTCTTGTCGTTCATGACGCCCGCGAAGAGCATGCCGCGCTCGCCCGGGGTGCCGATGCACGATACTCGAACCTTGCCATGCTTTTCAACCAATGCGTCGGTGACTTCATGGACGCCCTTGCCCCATAGCTCATCAGCTGGGAGCAATTCGACCAAGTCATCATCGATATGCAGATAGACAGGCTTTGCAGCCTTGCCCTCGAAGATGATGCCGTCATAGCCGGCGTACTTTAGCTCGGGACCGAAATGACCGCCAGAGTTCGCCGCACCGATAATTCCAGTAAGCGGAGATTTCGAAACGACTTCGTAACGGCCAGATGAGCACGCTGCTGTGCCGGTGAGCGGGCCGGTCATGAAGATGATCTTGTTCTCGGGGGCAAATGGATCGACCTTCGGGTCGACTTCGTTGCAATAGTACTTTGTGCCCAAGCCACGTGCGCCGACATAATCCTTGGCGTCCTGCATGTTGAGCGGTTCCTTAACAATAGTGCCTTCGGTCAGATTGATACGAAGTATCGTTCCGATCCATCCGTTTCCGCGTGTCATTATGCACACACCTCCTCGACAGCTGCTTTGAGCTTGTCTGCGGCGAGCTGCTTCTTATCGGGCACTTCGTCAGGGTCGACGAGGCTGATAGCACCAGTCGGGCAATTCCTGGCACACCAGGCTTCGCCCTCGCACAGATCGCACTTGTGGATGATGCGCTTGGCAGGTGAGTACGAGATGTTGCCGAGCGGGCAGGCGCTTACGCACATCTTGCAGACAATGCAGCGGTTCGGATCATGCGTGACCACACCGTCTGCCTGGCGCTTCAAGGCGCCAGTCGGGCAAATGCCCACGCAAGCGGCTTCATCGCACTGCAAGCACATGATGGGCACCGTGATCGCTGCTTCTTCATAGTGGAAGACGCTCACGTTCGCAAGACGAGGATTGAACTCCTCGAAATGCCTGAAAGAGCACACAAGCTCGCACGTGCGGCAGCTTATGCACTTCTTCGGGTCTACGACTAACTGTTTAGCCATAGAGCACCCCCTTTCTCCTGTATTGGTTGAGCAAATCGCATGGAACCCCGACATAATACGCGGTCTGCCCAATTCTTCTCTGGCTCTATTGAACCATGCAGAACAATAAATTAGGCAGATTAGGACAATACCTGGGAAGGTTTTTGTGCAAAAACTGCTTAAAAAAGGGTAAACTAGGCAGAAAGAATCGCATTAAATTGCACAATTATTAGGCAATTTAATCTAGGCAATATGCCCAGCGATTCCTCTTAGCATATTAAGCGTTGTTGCGACTGCGCATTTGGTTTTTCGAACAAGGACCTTGGAGGCTCCCCTATGCGAACGTTCGATTACCGTCATCTGCCGCAGCGTCTCTTCGATCGTCAGGTCGGGGACGCAAATGTGCGGCTTTATGAAGACAAAGGCAAACTTGATTTGCTCGAACAGTTACATGGCGATCAATTGGCGCTCTTGCGCGAGTCAGCTCACTTTGAAAACGTGGATGCATCGACGCACATCGAGGGTCTATACGCAGATCCAGGACGTGTGCGGGCGATTGTCGACGGAAGCGAACCGGTAAATGAGACCGAAGCTCAGTTATTGGGCTATTCAAATGCTTTGCTTCTCGTCGAGAAGCACATAGGCGAGCTCGATCTTTCCACTTCGACCATCGTTAAGCTCTTCGAAACGATGTACGCGCATCGCGATCTCGGCACGAAGAGCCGCTATCGGAAGAATGATTACGTCTATGTTCAGGTAGATGGGCATATGCAAGCAATGCAGGTCAGTCCCATCAATGCGTTTGAAACGCCTCTTGTGCTTGGCGGTGCCTGCGACAGTCTCGTGACTGCTTTCGATGCCGATACCTGTAGCCCGCTTATTTTAGCGGCTGTATTCACGGTCGATTTCCTTTGTATTAGGCCCTTTGACGAAGGAAATGGCCGCATTGCACGCCTTTTCGCGGAGCTTATGCTGGAAAAGGCGGGCTTTCGGGTTGCGCGTTACTCCAGCATCGATCGGATCATCGAGAATTCTGCGATGGCTTACTACGATGCTCTCAACTCATGCGTTGACAAATGGGATCGCGGAATGAATGACTATGCGCCGTATGCGCACTATTGGCTTTCGGCGATTCACGAGGCGTATCAGAATCTTTTCGCTAAAGTTGAGCTCATGCTCAGCGCAAGCGGCAAGTCCGAACGCGTGCGCATGTATTTGGAGCAGTCCTCAGGCGAGGTGAACAAGCGCATGGTTCGGGAGGCGCTTTCCGACGTGAGCGAGGCGACGATAGAAGCTGTGCTTGGGCAGCTTGTCAAAGAAGGCGCTATCGAGAAAATCGGTGCAGGGCGTGGGACACGCTATCTTTGGCGTAAATAGAAAAGTCCAATTATTTCCCATAGTGAAGATGCGCCCTTTTCGCTCTGAGCGTTTATAAGGTCTTCCCGATCATCTTCCCAAATTCCTGCTTAATCAAGCGCATGTAATTATTCAGCGAGAATTATATCTATTTGTTATTTAATTAAGTCTGATACGGTATCGATAATGATTCGCCTAAGAGGGCGAAATTCGGCAGATTATCTGCGATAATGGTATTAAACAAAACATAAAGGCAAAGCGCTAGCCAATTTTCGACCATTCGGAGAGGATGCACGAAATGGCCAAACGCTTCAAAGCAAGTAGAATTGCGCTCACTGCGCCTAAGGCGAAGCTTGGCCTAGGCATCGGGCAACTCAGCTTCTTCCTGTTAAATTACATCAAGTTTGCGCGCTATGCTTTCCGCGTTTCGCTCAGCGAATTGCATCGCCCAACAATCATCCAAGATGGCAAATCCTCATTGTTTCTATGTACGGAGGACAAAATCGCTGTCATGAATTCGTGAAAGCCACCATGCATTACGCATGATCTCGGTATGTGAAAGGGAAGAGGAGGAAGAGAGAAAGGAGATGGAGTATGTCATCAGGGAAAATAGCAGATAAGACGGTGTTGAAGAATCTTGGCTTCTGCGGTTTCGCGATCAATTCGAACACTTCGTGCGTAGATGTCAAGGACGGCAGGATCGTGCGAATCAGGCCGCTGCACCTCGATGAGTCGTACACCAAGGAAGAGCTCAATTACTACTATCTTGAAAAAGATGGGCACGTATTCGAGCCTGGATTCAAGACGTTGATTCCGCCGTTCTCGATTGCGTACAAGAATCGCGCATATTCTGGGAACCGCGTGCCCTCACCGCTTATCCGTGTGGATTGGGACCCGAAGGGCGAGCGCAACCCGCAGAATCGCGGCATCTCGAAGTATCGCAAGATATCATGGGATGAGGCGCTCGAGATCATATCCGATGAGATCAAACGTATTCACGATGAATACGGGAATCATTCCATCTATTGCCAAGCCGAGGGTCATGGTGAAGGCAAGGTTGCATCCGGCGCTCATGGCTGCCCGCAGGAAATGCTTGCATATTGCGGTGGTTCGACCATCCAGGCGCGCCAACCTGACAGCTGGGAAGGTTGGTACTGGGGCGCCAAGCATATGTGGGGCATGGAGCCTCTCGGGCAATGCACATCCGCTAATGGCACTTTCCGTGATATCACGCAAAATGGCGATGCCGTATTGTTCTGGGGCTGCGATCCCGAGACAACCACGTGGGGCTGGAACGGCCAACAGCCTTCGCGCATGTGCTTCTGGTTCAACGAGATCGGTGTGAAATCGATTTATGTTTGTCCTGACGTCAATTATGGTGCTGCCTGCCATGCCGACAAGTGGATTCCTGTTCTGCCTAATACCGATGCTGCTTTGCAGCTTGCTATCGCGTACGTGTGGCTTACCGAAGATACGTACGACAAGGAATACATTGCAACGCATGCCGTCGGGTTCGAATGGTTTGAGCAGTATGTATTAGGCGATCTTGACGGAGAGCCTAAGACGCCGAAATGGGCAGAAGGCAAATGCGGCGTTCCCTCGTGGGAGATCAAAGCATTTGCTCGCTATTGGGCTAAGCACAACGTGTCGACCGCTCATAGCAATGGCGGCGGTTTCATACGCGGTGCATTCGCCCATGAGCCCGCACGTCTCGAAGTTGCTTTGCATGGTATGCAAGGTATCGGCGGTCCAGGCAAGCATCAGATCAAATTCATCGAATGGACGATGCTCGGAATGCTGTCGATGTCGCCACTTCCCGAGCCTGTCTTCGTCCCATCGAATGAGGCGGCTTACCATGGCTGGGATCTTGCTGGCGAGGAGCCGAACCGCCACATCATCAAGACGCTTATACCGCAGGCAATCCTCAATCCGCCGATTAGTTGGTACGGCCATGGTATCTGCACGTATCCACGCGAGGATCAGTTCTTTAAGTTCCAGTTCCCGCGTGAAGGCGAAGAGCGCTTGCATATGATCTGGGCGGATGCACCATGTTGGTCCACATGCTGGAACGGTGGCAACATCTATGAGGAGGCTTTGCGCCACGAATCCATCGAATTCGTTCTCGTGCAGCATCCATGGATGGAAAACGATACGGTTTTCGCCGATATCATCCTGCCTGTGAAGACCGTCTTCGAATGCAGCGATATCACGACGGATAGCCTTGCTGGGCAGTTCCCGCTGTACTACGTGGAGGACGTTGCGATAGACCCAGTCGGTGAGGCACGTTCGGATGCTGAGATTGTGGCCGATATTGCAGGTGCCCTCGAGCGCTTTGGCGGGAAGTACGAGGGCCTTCGCAACAAATTCATGAGAGGTATGACCCACGAGGAGACGATTCGCAAGGCTTTCGATGAAAGCGGCATCCCTGAAGACTTCACATGGGAAGACTTGATGGAGAAGAAGTTCTGGGCGGGTCCCGTCAATCCGGATTGGGAGAATACGCCTGCGGGCCTCATCGCTTTCCATGATGATCCTGAATCGAACAAGCTCCAAACGCCTTCAGGCAAAATCGAATACTATTCCTCGACGCTTGCGCGCTTCTTCCCGGATGACGATGTGCGCGGTCCGTATCCCAAGTGGATCGAAGAGACCGAAGAGCATAAGGAACGCATCTCAAGCGAGCGTGCGAAAGACTATCCATTCCTGCTCGTTACCAACCATCCGCGCTGGCGCGTGCATGCTCAAATGGATGACGTCCCCTGGTTCCGCGAAATCGAGACCTGCAAGGTTAAGGGCCCCGATGGGTATATGTATGAGCCTATCTGGGTGAACCCCGTCGATGCCGAGAAGCTTGGATTGGAAAATGGCGATATTGCACGCTTGTTCAATGAGCGCGGCAGCGTCCTTGGCGGAGTTAGAGTGACCGAGCGCATCATGCCAGGTGCGTTGTACCAAGACCATGGTGCCCGCATCGACTCGATCGTCGCTGGTACTGGCGGCTTGGATCGCGGCGGAGCGAATAACCTCATCTGCCCGAATGCCACGACTTCCAAGAATGCCGCAGGAGAAGTGACGAATAGCTTCCTGGTCGGCATCGAGAAAGTCTATGTCAAAGCGCTTGCTGAGCAGTATCCCGAGCAATTCGGGCGTGCTTATGACGACGTCAACGGCTTGCTCGCCAAAGCCTACATCGAGGATTAGAGGGGGGAGTGAGATCATGGGAAAGGTATTCGTTTTCAACTACAACCGTTGCAATGGCTGCCGCGGTTGCCAAGTTGCCTGCAAAGATGAGCATTGCGATCAAGCTTGGCCATCTTACACCGAAGCGCAGCCGATCATCGGCCAATTCTGGATGAAGGTCCAAGATCGCGAACGCGGTAAGGTGCCCTGGGTCAAAGTGACATACGAACACACATGGTGCAACCATTGCGAGAAATGCACTCTGATCGAGATGGCTCCGGATGCGGTCTATCGTCGTGACGACGGGCTCGTTATTATCGACCCAGAGAAGGCTAAGGGTGTCGAAGGTCTTGTCGAGGCTTGCCCATTCAATGCCGTTTATTGGAATGAAGGCCTAAGCTTGGCGCAGAAGTGCACAGGCTGCGCCCATTTGCTCGACAGTGGATGGGATGTGCCGCGTTGCGTAGACGCCTGTGCCACAGAAGCGCTACGTTTTATGGACGAGGAAGAGGCTAAAGCCATCGGTGCAGAGCCTTCCGAGCTCGGCAAGGCTATGGGCTCGAAGATTTGGTATCTGAACGTGCCGAAGCGCTTTGTCGTTGGTACGCTTGTCGACCTTGCCGAAGACGAGGTTGTCATCGGCGCGAAAGCCGAGCTGCTTGCGGCAGACGGAACGCTCGTCGCCGAGCTTGAAACCGATGATTTCGGTGACTTCAAGTTTGATCAAGTCAATCCTGCCGCTTACACGATTCGACTTTCTGCGCCGAAAAAGACGATTGAGGTAGCTGCAGATTGCACGTCTGAAGATCTATTTGTTGGAGTGATAGACGCCTCTGCATAAGGTCTGTAAGCCTTAAGCTTCGACCAAAGGAGCGCCCTCGGCAATCGCCGGGGGCGCTTCGTATTGGTATGCGTTTTATCGGCCCGCATGCCAAGCGAGGTGGTAGGGCAGGGTCGATTATGTTGAGATTATAAGCAAGCTTACCATTCATGATTTTTCTCTTGACTTAATAAGGAAGCTTATTATAATACTCAATGGAAAAAGTAAGCATACTTATTAATTGAAAGGAAACAGTATGGCTATCAACAACGAAGAATTAATGGATAAGCTTGTTCGCACAGGTATGATCTTGCGTCATGTCGACAATGGTGGCCCTCTCTGCAAGAAACACGGTCCTCATGGACATAGGGGCCCGCATGGTCATCATGGTGGTTTCGGCGGCTCTTGTGATTCCGAAGGGCATCCTGGGTTTTCGCCCGAAGGAGCACCTGATTCGCATGTGTTCCATGGGCACGGTCATGGTCCTGGACCTCGCAAGGGTGGTCACCGCCAAGGACAGGCGCGCGTGCTGACCGCTGTTGCAATGAAGGAAGGTATTAACCAGAAGGAACTTGCGTTTTTGCTGGGCATCCGCCCGCAAACATTAGGTGCTATGCTCCAGAAGCTTGAGGAATTCGAGTTGATTGAGCGTAGGAAGTCCGAAACCGATGGTCGCGCTATCGAGGTTTGGCTGACGGAAGCTGGACGCACGCATGCTGCCGAAATCGCAGAGCGCCATGCGCTCGCGGCAACCGACATCCTCGCGGTTCTCTCTGAGGAAGAAAAGGGACAATTAAACGTTATTCTTGATAAAATCGGCGCCGAACTTGAAAAACATCGTCCGCGTCCCCACGGCCGCTGCTGCAAGCATCCTGAGGGGGATATGGATAAGCCCGAAGCTTAGGGTCGCTTCGAATAGGATGAATCGATTCGCGGTTTTGAGCGCGGTAGTTTGCACAAGCGAACTGCCGCGCTAATATTTTTGAGAACCAGATGCCGGAGATCGTTCTTATGCTAAAACGGCATCATCGCGCCTTTCAGCGCTTAACCGTTTCGCTTTCGCCTGCGATGGGTAAATCATGCCCAAGTTCTGCGACAATTGCAGCGTAGATGGGCGAAGAAAGAAGGGTTGTACGTGGCAGCAGCGGTAAAAGACTTCTTGAAGCGTAAAGATATCGAAATCAGCTTCCAGCGATATG
Source organism: Eggerthellaceae bacterium (assembly GCA_015062605.1). Classification (GTDB taxonomy): domain Bacteria; phylum Actinomycetota; class Coriobacteriia; order Coriobacteriales; family Eggerthellaceae; genus SIG42. The sequence continues at coordinate 61,674 of SUUI01000003.1, forward strand.
CGATTGATGCTTTATCGGCTATGGCGCAGGGTTTGTTCGCCTCGCTTTTGATTGGCACCATCTTCAATACGATCGGCAACTTGTCCGGTGCCACGGTATTCAACGATATCGGCGCATTCGCGACAGCGGTCGCGGGTCCTGCGATGGCGGTTGCGATTGGATATGCTTTGAAGGCATCCCCGCTCGTTTTATACTCTCTTGCCGTTGTCGGCTATGCGGCTAACTCTGCAGGCGGCGCAGGTGGTCCGCTCGCTGTGCTTGTTATAGCCATCATCGCTGCAGAACTCGGTAAGGTGGTTTCGAAGGAGACTAAGGTTGACATCTTGGTGACTCCTGCTGTCACCGTTGGCTTGGGTTGCGCGCTTGCCCTTCTTATCGGACCCGGCATCGGAGCCATCGCGACAGCAATCGGCAACTTCATCATGTGGGCAACCGAACTCCAACCCTTCTTCATGGGCATCCTCGTTGCAGTGGTCGTCGGTATGGCGTTGACGCTCCCGATCTCCTCAGCTGCTATTTGCGCTGCCCTTGGCCTGACGGGTCTTGCGGGTGGTGCAGCGCTCGCGGGCTGTTGCGCGCAAATGGTCGGTTTTGCCGTTATAAGCTTCATCGATAACGGATGGGGAGGCATCGTATCTCAGGGCATCGGCACCTCGATGCTCCAGATGGGCAATATCATGCGTAAGCCCTTGATTTGGGTTCCGCCGACCGTGGCAGCGGCAGTATGCGGGCCGATTGCAACATGCGTTTTCGCCATGCAGCAAAACGGGCCTGCCATCGCGTCCGGCATGGGCACCTGCGGATTCGTCGGTCCTATCGGGCTGTACAGCGGGTGGATCGCAGATGGAATCACGCCAGGCGCCTTCGAATGGCTCGGTATGCTTCTCGTATGCTTCGTTCTTCCTGCAGTCATCAGCTGGATCGTTGCCTTCGCGATGCGCAAGGCGGGTCTCATCCAGCAAGGCGATATGAAGCTCGATTAATCATCTTCATCTATTAAGGTCTAACTATAATGCACAAGTTTCGTCACATCGACGTGCGATGTTCCATCATGGTATAGTGAACATGCTTAAGTATCGTGAAGGGGGAGCGTGATGGCAGGCAAGCATGCGAAGAAGAGGCGTTGGCCAATAGTATTGGGCGTCATCGTGGTCGTGCTTTTCGCGGCTACCGTATTTTTGAAGATGCCCGGTGAACCGGCAACGCAGAAGCTCCAACCGTTCTTTGAGCAGCCGATTGCGCATCGCGGTTATTTCGATAACGACTCAGACGCGCCCGAGAACACGCTCGCCGCTTTCCAACGCGCAATCGACCATGGCTATGCTATTGAAATCGACACGCAAGTTACAGCTGATGGTACCGCTGTCGTCCTGCATGATAAGAGTCTTCTTCGTACGAGCGGCATTGATAAGAATGTCGAGGAGATGACCGATGACGAGCTGGCCCAGTGTCGCGTTTTCGGGACTGACGAGCATATTCCAACGCTGCGCGAGGTGCTCGACCTGATTGCTGGCAAGGTACCGCTGCTTGTGGAAATCAAGGGCGAAGCTGGAGATGATGTGGCTACGATTTCTGCCAAGACCGCTGAAGAACTCGATTCCTATCAAGGCGTCTATGTCGTGCAATCGTTTAATCCATTTGCGCTCCAGTGGTGGATGAAGAATCGTCCCGAAGTGCCGCGCGGCATCCTCTCTAAGGATTTCATCGCTGATGGCGAAGGGCAATCGATCATCAACCGTATAGCGCTTTCCGGCATGTTCACTAATGTGCTTTGCCGTCCGAATTTCCTTTCCTATGAACTTACGTCCTCGGGTCAGCTGACATTCGCCGCCATGAAGAAGCTTTCGAATCTGGATTGCTTCGCCTGGACGCTCAAGAGCCAGACGGAGCTCGATGAAGCACGTGCCCAAGGGTTTAAGGGATTCATCTTCGATAGCTTCGAAGCGCATCTGTAATCAAGTCGAAGCTACTTAGATTCGAATGGGACGGTTTGCACATTGGCGGTTTTCCTAACGGGGGATACCCACAACGTCATCGATGTCGATAAGGTCGTTCGTTTCGACGATCATGGACTAACGCGGGATGACTACCTCATCATCCTAGGTGATTTCGGATTCATCTGGACACCTCCTTGTACGCTGGAATCCGCGGGCGAGGATGCGTATCTCGCATGGCAGGAAGACGAGCGATGGCTCGATTGGTTCGAAGCGCGGCCTTACACGACCCTTTGGATCGATGGCAATCATGAGAACTTCGACCTCATTGAGCAATACCCGATAGATACGTGGCACGGAGGGCGTGTGCAGCGAATCCGCGAGCACGTCATGCATCTCATGCGCGGGGAAACCTTTGATATTGATGGCGCTATCTTCTTCGCTATGGGCGGTGCGCATTCGATTGACAAGGCAAAACGCACTGAAGGGGAATCGTGGTGGTCTCAGGAGGTACCTAGTCCCGAAGAGCGCGATTATGCCGAAAAGCAACTCGAAGCCCGCAACTGGCATGTTGATTACGTGCTTACGCACGACGCTCCATCAGCGGCATTGCGCGAGATTGATCCAGACTGGCCTTTCATCCTCAAGCCTGACGACAATACTGATTGGCTTCAAAGCCTCGCAGACCGTCTGTCGTTCAAGCGGTGGTTCCATGGTCATTGTCATGTCGATCGTTGGTGGGATACAAGGTTTACCGGTCTCTATAACGAAATCTTCGATTTAAACGACACTGGAAGGACGCCATACGGCTCAAGCACCGATCCATTCGAAGTCGATTAGATCAAGACCAATAATCCATTTCATATGTGAACACACCCGAATACGCCTATGTTGTGCCGTGTTCATACCGATGTTCACAATTTATTGACTTTCCAAAATACTGAACATACAATCGCTCAATAGTGCATTGATGGATGCTATCTATTGAACAGGATTTTTATGAATTACAACGAGTTTTGCGTGCTTAACACTTTGTACAAGAACCCCGGCCGCACGCAGCGGGAGATTGCAAGCGCAAACAGCGTTTCTATCGGTACTGTCAACAACACCATTAAGTCTTTAACTGCCCAAGGCCTTCTTGATGCCTCGGGGGCCGTAAGCGTGGAAGGCTTTGCTGCCTTGGAGCCGTACAAGGTTAAAAACGCCGTCATAATGGCTGCAGGCATATCATCTCGTTTCGCGCCGATTTCCTATGAGCGTCCAAAGGGCGTTCTCACCGTTCGTGGAGAGGTGCTCATCGAGCGGCAGATCGAACAGCTTAAGGATGCTGGAATCGAGGACATCACCGTTGTCATCGGTTACAAAAAAGAGGAGTTCTTCTATCTCGAAGATGCCTTCGGTGTCAAGCTCGTCAATAACGAGGAATATGCTACGAGGAACAACAACTCTACCATCAAGAGAGTTGAGGGCATTTTGGGTAACACCTACATTTGCTCGTCTGACGACTACTTCAGCATCAATCCTTTCGAGAAGTATGTATACGATTCGTATTATGCTTCAGAATATCGCAATGGACCGACCGATGAGTATTGCCTAACCACCAAAGGCAAAGGTGGTATGATCGTTGATGTGAAGGTCGGGGGCGCGGATTCATGGGTCATGCTCGGGCATGCCTATTGGGATGAATCCTACGCGAAGAAATTCGTTGAAATCCTTGAGCGTGAATACGACAATCCAGAAACAGCTGGCAAGCTTTGGGAAGACATCTACGCCGAACATATTCCCGAGCTCCCGATGCGCATCAGGAAATACCCATCGGATGCGATTTGGGAATTCGATTCGCTCGATGAGCTTCGCGGATTCGATCCCCATTTCATCGAGAACGTTGATTCGGGGATATTGGACAACATCTGCTCGGTATTGGAATGCGAGCGCGATGACGTGAAGAAGTTCGAGCCGATTAAACAGGGTCTAACGAATCTTTCCGTTCGATTTGAAGCCAAGGGTATTCCGTATGTGTATCGCCATCCTGGAACGGGCACCGATGCGATTATCAGCAGGGAAAGCGAAGCGTACTCGCAGGGCGTTGCGCGCGATCTCGGCATCGACCGCACGTTCGTTTTCGAGGATCCGAAGACGGGATGGAAGATCTCACGCTTCATCGAGGGTTGCATCGAATTCGATTATCACAACGTCGAGCACGTTAAGACAGCTATGGCTATCGGCAGGAAATTGCATCAATCGGGCGCCAAGTCGAGTTTCACGTTCGATGTGTACCAGAATGCTCTCGAGATCGTCGATCTTCTCGGGAAGGTTTCCTTCGCTGACTTCGATGAGCTTGCCGAGCGTGCGGAATTCTTAAACGAATGCGTGAAATCGGATGGTGTTCCGCTTGTGCTGTGTCACAACGATTTCTACGCACCTAATTTCCTCGTTCATCCTGAGGGTATGGACCTCATCGATTGGGAATACTCCGCAATGTCGGATTATGCGAGCGATTTGGGCACGTTTATCTGCTGTTCGGATTACGGCATCCCCGAGGCAGAAGATGCTATACGGGAATACTTCCAGCGAGACCCCGATCCTTCCGAGATTCGCCATTGCATGGCATATGTAGGTTTGTCAGCGTATTACTGGTTCGTGTGGGCGTTGTATAAGGATCGGACCGGTGACCCGGTGGGCGAGTGGCTCTATCTGTGGTATCGCATGGCGAAAACCTTCGGCATTCATGCGCAGGCACTGTACCAGGCGTAAGATCAGTTCAATCCCAATGCGAGCCGGATACGGTTCTCGCGGTTAAGCGAAGATGCTTCTGCATCATAGTCAAGCACGGTTATGTGCAGCTCGGGGAACTTCTTGGCAAGGCCGTGAAGCGCTCCACGTGCATGCACGTGTCCCTTCAGACAGCCGAAGCTTTGCAAATAGATAACCTTGCGCACACCAAGTTCTACAAAACGTGCCAATTCTTCTTCATAGCGCACATCATCGGTGAAAAGGCTTTCGGGGCGCGGATAGACGAGCATATATCCTAAGCTACCGATGAGTTTCGCGATATGGTCGTTGAGGAAGGGCTCGAAGCATAGCGGCGCAGTACCGATGATGCCAACTTTGTTAGCATTTGCGTTTTCTTGTTCCTCGCTCTCGTCAGCACGTTCTGCGCCCATTGCTTCCAAGGTGCCAGGCCATTCATCAACCCACTCTAGTTCAGGGCATGTTCCGATTGCGCGTTTGACTATGCCTGCGAGGCCTTCGAGCACGCACTTCTGGCAAATTGCAGGCACGACGAGACGCTCAAGCTCTTTGCCGCTTTCCATTGCTGCGGAAACCAAACGGATCGTCCGCCCTGCAAGTACGGCAACCGCGTAGCATAAATCGCTCGTGAACATGCGCGATACTTCCAAATCGCCCTGCTCGAAGCATGCGAATGCCTTTACGCTTCCAGCGCGTGCCTCGTCGACGTACGTGGTGTCAATTTGCAGCTTGCTCATCGGAGCATCCCTGATTTCAGCTTTTCGATGAAGGAACGAGGCATTGGCGGTATCGTTTTGCCTGCAGGCTCAAGTGCGGTTTCTGGCGCTTTGTCGGCGAGAACAGGCGGCGCGAATTTTTTCGCCGCCTCTTCAATCGCCGCATGTGCCTCCTTAGGCATATAGGGGGTACCCCATTCGCGCTGTGCAGCTGGTGCAGCAGAGCCTAAAGAACTGGGAGCTATGAAATTATTCCTATTAGGATAATTGAGTGGGGCGGGAACGACTTTAGTATTCGGCTTGTCATCGGCTTTCTGTGAAGCTGGGGCAACTTGTGCGGGATCATCTCGCTTGATGAACTCATGCTTCGTGAATTCAGTGTGTGGTTTCTCGAACATGTGCGTTCCGATGTCTTCTGAGATATCGATCGGCGTGTTCGATTCCGACAAAAAGATGGTTTCCGCCAAGGTGCGAAGTCGGATGCGGATGTGCGCCATGTCGGCGATCTCATCAATCTTAAGGCCCGTGAAGAATTGTCCGGTTTCGTTCAGCACCTGCTGAACTTCGGGAAGCGAGAGTGCATCGTACGTGCAACCGAACGATTCCAAGCATATCATGTGCAGGTTTGGACGATTCTGGATGAACTTAGCAACCCGCAGGGCAGGCTTGGCGGCGTGGAATTCGGGTTTGCTATCGAGCTCGGGTAGGTTCATTTCGAGCGGTGACACCACAGAGAAGCCGAGGCTTTGCAGCATATCATCGATTTCGTGCAAAAGCGCTGGATCGATATGGTAGGGGCGCCCCACGATGATGGCGCCATGATTGCCAGGCTGTTTTGACCACGTCAAGGCTCTGTCATTGCCTTTCTTGACCATGGCGTGGAAGCTGCGTTGCTCTGCCCAGGCCGTTTCGAGTGCGGCTTGGAAAGATTCGCGTGAAAGAGGGGCATCCTCGCTGAAGAGAGGAGCCAAACAATCAAAGATGCTCTTGCAATCCTCAGGCGAACTCTCGGCTTCGAGCATTGTCATCATTGAGAGTTTTGGCGTGATGAAGCCTGGCTGGTTTATATCGAAGGCGCTGATCCCGTCGCAGAGCGCGTCCACGTACTCGCAGCGTACGGGGCAACGGCGCCCGCGGACGTACTTGGGCATCAGGATGTGCGTGGCGCCTGCTTCCAACAATGCGAATAGCCTGCTGTGCGAGAGTTTAGCGGGGAAGCATACGCTTTCGGAGGGAATCGTCTCGAGACCCGTGCGGTTCCGTGTAGCCGTATCTTCGGGCGAGGAGTGAACGACTACCACATCAAGGCCCAGTTCAGTGAGCAACGTGTGCCAGAAGGGCAGCTGATCGGTTGTATTCAGGGTATTCATGATGCCGATTCGCGTGGCAGATTTGGCACCAGCATCAGGTTGTTCGTCAAGCGGGGTCGAAGTGTAACGTTTCAGCAGCTTCTGCTTCAGCGCGATGGCGTTAGGGGGAATCTCCTTCTTTTCGCCGTCGTTGTTCTTGATGTCGAAGTATTGGTAGGCGCGTTCGCAGCGATTGCCGCTCACATATGAGCGTCCGTTACCAAAATCGATTACTGTGACCGCGCAAGAGTTCTGGCATCCAGGGCAGGTTGCCGATGTTCGTTTCAGCTTTATTTGATCGATCTCTTTTGCGGACAGAAGCTGGGAACTCCCATGGGCTCCTTCTTTGTCTTCGTTCGAGGCGATTGTGCTTTTTGCGCGGCTGCGCGCAACGAGGGCAGCTCCCAGCGCACCCATGAGATGCGCGCACCCTGGGCGTATGACCTCTTTCCCTGATATGAGCTCAAAGGCACGAAGGACGGCGTTGCTCATGAAAGTACCGCCTTGTACGACGATATGATCGCCCATGCTGTCGATATTGCTCATGCCGATGATGCGAAACAGCGCATTTTGCACGACAGAATAGGCTATGCCTGCTGCGATATCGCTCATGGATGCGCCGATTTTTTGCGCATGGCGCACACGCGAGGTCATGAAGACGGTGCATTTGGTTCCTAAGTCGATCGGCGCAGTTGCCTTAAGCGCGACTTCGCTAAATTTGCTCGGCGTGGAGCGCAATGAATACGCCGTTCCTTCGATGAAGGCACCACAACCGCTTGAGCATGCCTCGTTGAGCACGGTTTCCTGCACCATGCCGTTCTTGATCCATATGGCCTTCATGTCTTGGCCGCCTATGTCAAGGACGAAGCTTGCCTTTGGATCGAAATGCAATGCCGCGTTCGTATGCGCGACCGTTTCGACGACGCCTGAATCGAAGCCAAGCGCCGCGCGGAGAAGGTCCTCGCCGTAGCCTGTGACGGTTGCGTGCTCGATGGTGTAGAACTGGTCCCCGCTATAACTATGCGGCAGATTGCGATACATCGTCTTCAGCATCTTGCGCGAGGTTTCCAGCACATCGCCTTCAGTAGGCTCGTTATCCGAATAGATGAGTCTGCCGTCTTCACTCACGCATGCGAGTTTGATAGCCGTTGAACCAGCATCCATTCCCACATAAAGGCTACCTTCATACGATGTGACATGCGAAGTGGATACGGCGGTTTCGGAATGACGGGTCTTGAATCCATCCAGTTCCGCTTGCGAGGTGAAAAGCGGGCGCAGCCTCGGCAAATCGTCTTCTGGTTGGTTCTGCTCGAGCAAACGAGCTTCCAGCTCTGACAAGCGTACGAGGGGAGCGTCTGCCTGCTCTCCTGCATAGAGCGCGGCGCCTTGGGCTGTGAACAGATGCGCATCTTTGGGCTTTATGCCCATGTTGCGCTCCAGCTTGAGTGCCATATTGAATCGCCTGACAAGGTCAGGGATGAATTCGCACGGTCCACCGAGGTATACGATCTTGCCGCGGATGGGGCGTCCGCATGCCAGTCCTCCCAAGGTCTGGCGGATGACAGCCTCCAAGGCGCTTGCGGCGATATCTGCTTTGTTGGCGCCGGCATTGAGTAGCGGGCGGACATCGGTCTGCGCGAAAACAGCGCATCGGCTCGCGATGGGGTAAATGTGCGAAGCGCCCATGCTTAGCTGGCTGAATTCCTTTGTATGAATGCCTAGCATGAAGGCGATGGTGTCGATGAAACCGCCCGTGCCGCCTGCGCATGTGGCGTTCATACGCTGCTCGAGACCCCCGGTAAGATAGATGATCTTCGCATCCTCGCCGCCGAGCTCTATGACGGCATCGGCATCGGGAATCATCGTTTGGACGGCCTTCGTTGTGGCGATTACCTCTTGGACAAATGGGAGATTGAGCCATTGTGCGACTTCTATGCCTGCCGACCCGGTGATCGCGACGGTGCACTCAATATCTCCGAAGCGCCAGCATACGTCATGGATGGTTTGGGCAAGGCGTGTGGCGATATCGAAACGATGGCGAAGATAGATACTGAACGCGATGGTATCGTCATCGTTTAATACGACGACTTTGATGGTCTTCGACCCAGCATCTATGCCAACACGGTGAGCCAAGCAACCCTCTTCAAATCGGGTGGAAAGCTTTCATTCGAGATGGAAAATTGTACCATGATTATCATGGATAGAATCCATCTATCTATAATGGGAAAACGAGCGGATGAGCTTGACCTATATCAACACGATGGCGGTAAGCATCCGATCGTCAGGGTCTTTATCACGGCGATATGATGCGAAGTCCTTCCCATGGCAAGTACATTCGAAGGGCATGGTGATATTCTCTTCTTTCACACCGCATTCAAGAAGCGTCATGCGCACGGCATTTGCAACATCGAGCAGGTATTTGCCGTCACCCAGCGGCGTGAACAGTTCGGCTATTTTGTCAGCATCGAAGGATGTTGAAAACGGGACTATAAGCTCGCTTCCAACTTCATAGCAATCCTTGCAAATGCATGGTCCGAGTGCAGCGATGATTTCTTCGGGCTTTGAGCCGTACGTTGAGCACATGAGCTTGACCGCTCGTTCGCCGATGCGTGCTGCAGTCCCACGCCAACCACTGTGAATCATCCCGATCACCCGGTTTTTAGGGTCGAGCAAAAACAAGGGGACGCAATCAGCCTCGGTTGTGCAGAGGGCAAGACCTTCTTCGTTAGTGATGATTCCGTCGATCCCATTGCCGATCCGTAAATCGATCGCACCATTTTCGGGAGGGACTGGTGCTTCGAGATGGGGGAAGTAGATACCACGTCCGCCATCGATGGACGTTGCGACATGAACATTGGCCGTATGTTTCTGGTTTACGCGCACCATATGGTATGCGTTCACACCTATTTCCGCTCCGAGATCCTCAAAGCTTCTTTCGGCATTTTCGCAGCCATACGACCACGGTCCTTCTCCGAGTAAGGTGCATGCAGTATGTACGAGTCCCGTTGCATCGAGATTCTCGATGGGAAGGATTCTCATCTATCCGCCTTCCTCTGTAGCATAGTAAAACAGGTCAGACGAAATAAGAGTCTGACCTGAGCAAATTCATGGTGGTCGCTACTGGATTTGAACCAGTGACCCCCGCCGTGTGAAGGCGATGCTCTCCCGCTGAGCCAAGCGACCGAAGGTGCACTTTCACGTGCGCATACGAATCTTAGACGATTTTGTCCTCATACGCAAGACAAAGCGCATTTCGTGCATCTTGTGATATATTATCTTGGTGCAAAAAATGCTCACGTAAGAACCCATCTTTCGAAAGGAGATCCTCACATGGGTATCCCGTTTGACGAAAAAGAGCTGGAAGTCGTTTCAATCGAGCCGAAGAGCCGCAAGACCCCTGTCGATTACGCGCACTTCAATTATCCCGTCACACAGCGCGAGGCTGTCATCGCAACATATCAGAAGCATCCGATCTGGCTTGTTTCGAGCAAAGATACCATGATGTTCAACCCACGCGTTATTCCTGAGAACATCGCACGCGGCATGGTCGTCGACGGTGAGCCGTTCAACGCCGTTGAAGAAGCTGGTGGCCCCGATATCTTCGGTGTCGAGTGGATCTATGAGCCTGAAGCGCATGGTTCCATGGTCATTCCGGGAACGCAGTTGTTCGACGATGTCAACGATTGGAAGGATGTCCTTACCTTCCCGGATGTCGATTCTTGGGATTGGGCTGGCTCCGCAGAGAAGAATAAGGATTTCCTCAATAACGATAAGTTCGTCCAGCCTTGGCTCTTCACCGGTTGGTTCGAGCGCCTGATTTCTTTCATGGGCTTCGAGGATGCCGCTTTTGCACTGCTCGACGAGGACCAGGAAGATGCTGTCGCCGAGTTGATGATGGCCCTTTCCGACCTCTACATCGATATCGTCGATCACTTCGTGAAGTACTATGACCACATCGATGGCTTCTATGTCCATGATGACTGGGGTTCTCAGGCGAGTGCTCTGTTCAACGCCGATGTCGCCGAGCGTTTGATCGTTCCCGCAATGCGCAAGTTCACCGATCATGTGCATGAACTCGGGCTTTTTGCTGAACTCCATTCCTGCGGCAAATCGGGTCAGGTGCAAACCCCGAACATCATCGCTGCTGGTTGGGATAGCTGGACCCCGCAGCGCATGAACGGCAATGAAGAGCTTTGGGAGCTGTATGGCGATAAGATCATCCTGCCGCCGTCTCTTGACCTCGTTACTGAAGAGTGGTCCGAAGAGGACCAGATCGCAGCTGCGAAGAGATATGTCGATCGTTTCTGCAACACGCCGGGCAAAGTTCCTTACATCAGCATGTACGATGTTGCGTGCCAGCAACCCGCATACCGCAAGGCGCTTTATGTTGAATCTCGCAAGGCGTTCGCCAAGTGGCCCGACTAATCAGCTAAGCTGCATCTAGTCGCATTTGACGAATCTAAGCCCTTCGCCGTTCGGGCGGCGGAGGGCTTTTTGCTGCCCATGGTGCGCGTGGTATACTTGTCGGGCGCTGCGAGCGGGCACTTGTCGCGCTCGGCACGCGTGTTGCACGAAGGGTATTCTTAAGAATCAAAAGGAAGTTTTTATGTCCACCGATAGCTTTCAGGCAAGCCTCGAGCGTTCGAACAAGATTCGCGCTGATCTTGAGGTGAATCCGAGCAAATACTATATGCTCACGGGTGATCGTCCCACTGGACGGTTGCACCTTGGGCACTACTTTGGAAGCATCTTGAATCGTGTCCATATGCAGGATCTCGGCATCAATTGCATGGTGTTGATCGCGGATTATCAGGTCATCACCGATCGCGATACCACCGAGCATATCCAAGATAACGTGTATAACATGGTTGCCGACTACATCGCTGCAGGCATCGACCCCGAAAAGACCATCATCTACACGCATTCTGCCATCCCTGCATGCAACCAGTTGATGCTTCCGTTCCTCTCGCTCGTAAGCGAGGCAGAGCTTATGCGCAATCCGACCGTGAAAGCAGAGCAAGAAGCGAGCGGGCATGAGCTTACGGGCCTGCTTTTGACTTATCCAGTCCATCAGGCTTGCGATATCTTGTTCTGCAAGGCGAATATAGTTCCAGTCGGAAAAGACCAGCTCCCTCATATCGAATTGACGCGCCAAATCGCCCGTCGCTTCAATAAGCGTTATGGCAAAGTGTTCCGTGAACCCGCGGGTATCCTTTCCGATGCCATTGAGATCCCCGGTCTCGATGGTCGTAAGATGTCGAAGAGCTACGGTAACTCAATCATGCTTGGTGCGACTGCAGACCAAACAGCGAAGCTCATCAAGAAGAGCCAGACCGATAGTGAGCGCACGATCTTCTTCGACAAGGAGAACCGTCCGGGTGTTTCGGCGCTGCTTACGACTGCTGCGTTGTGTACGGGGCGTACCGAGAACGACATCGCTGAAGAGATCGGTTCTTCCGGTGCTGGTGCGCTCAAAGCATTCGTGACTGAAGCTGTCAACGCTTTCCTGGCTCCGCATCGAGAGCGTAGGGAAGAGCTGCTGGCCGACATGGGTTATATCAAGGATGTGCTGCATGAGGGCAATCGCAAGGCCAACGAGATTGCCCAACATACGCTTGATGAGGTCCGCGAGGCAATGGGCATGGTGTATTAGGCGCGCTTTGTAGTAGAATATCCGATGCAGAAGTGCGGGCCTATAGCTCAATGGCGGAGCAGGGGACTCATAATCCCTTGGTTGCAGGTTCGAGTCCTGCTGGGCCCACCAGAGTGTTTGCAGGTCAGACGATATGTTTCGCCTGACCTGTTTTGATGCATAGATGAAACAGGAAGCACACGTTAAGGTTAGATGATCCTCCAGCTTGAACAGATTTCCAAATCTTTCGGAGGCCGAACGCTGTTTTCGGGTGTGAATCTACGTCTCGAGCAATATGACCGTCTCGCTTTGGTCGGTCCGAACGGTGCAGGCAAGACAACGCTTCTAAACATCATCAGTGGGGAAGACTACCCTGATGAGGGCAAGGTGGTGCTCGCCAAGGGAGCGCAGGTCGGTTATCTCGAGCAGGAAGCCATCGAGATGGGCGAGAATCCCATCTTCGAGGAGGTCTTAAGTTCCCAGGAGGAAGTGCTCGCTGCCGAGCGGAGGCTCCATGAGCTTGAGGCCTCGCTTAGCGAAAATCCCGATGAGAAAACGCTCGCAGCATGCGGTCGCGCTCGTGATTTGTACGAGAACCTTGGTGGCTATACTCTTGAAGCGCGAGTCCGCCAGGTCATGTTCGGTCTCGGCTTTAAAGAACCCGACCTTTCCAGGATGACGACGGAATTCTCAGGTGGTTGGCAAATGCGCATCGCGTTGGCGAAGCTTCTGATTAGAAATCCCGAGGTGCTGTTGCTTGACGAGCCAACGAACCATCTTGATTTGGAGAGCGTTACCTGGCTCGAAGGCTTCCTCAAAGGCTATTCGGGAACGGTCATCGTCGTCAGCCACGATCGGGCTTTCATGGACAATATGGTCGACCGCGTTGCAGAGGTCGATAACGGGCAAATCAATTTGTATAAAGGAAACTACTCCGCATACCTGAAGACGCGTGCTGAGCGTATCGAGCGTTTACGAGCGCAACGCACGAAGCAGATCGAGGAGATGCGCCGTCTCGAGGCGTTCGTCGAGCGCTTCCGTTATAAGGCCACCAAGGCCAGGCAGGCGCAGGAACGTGCCGCCCGTCTTGAGAAGCTCAAAGCGGAGCTGATTGAGCTTCCTGAAGAGAAGAAGACCGTCAAGTTCAATTTCGTGCAGCCGCCGCGTACGGGGGATATGGTCGTTGAGGCTAAGGGCGTTTCCAAGCGATATGACGATATCGTCGTCTACGAGGATTTCGATTTCACGATGTACCGTGGCGATAAGATAGCGCTTGTAGGTCCGAACGGCTCGGGCAAATCTACGCTGCTTAAGATGATTGCCGGTGTGCTTGCGCCCGATACAGGAACAATCAAGTACGGTGTGCGTGTGACGAAGACCTATTATGCTCAGCATCAGCTTGAGGATCTTTCTTCAGGGAATACCGTCTTTGAGGAGCTCGATAACGTAGCTCCGGGTTGGAGCATCTCGCAAGTGCGTTCTCTGCTCGGTGCGTTTCTGTTTACCGGTGACGATGTCGAGAAGAAGGTAAGCGTGCTTTCGGGTGGCGAGAAGAGCCGTCTTGCGCTTGCGAAGATGCTCGTGGCTCCAACACCTCTTCTGTGCCTTGACGAACCGACGAACCACCTAGATATCGCGAGTGCGGACATTCTCGAGCAAGCGCTTAAGACCTTCGATGGGACTATATTGTTCATTACTCACGACCGTCATCTCATCAGGAGCGTTGCCAATCGCATCCTGGAGATTAAACCCGGCAAGGCGACCATGTTCGATGGCGATTACGACTACTACCTGTTCAAGAGCGCCCAGCTTAATGAGGCGGCGCAGAAGGATGGTTCGATCATCGATGATCTTATGGATTCCCAAAAGCCACGAAAGGCAACTTCGAAGGTTGAGACGGTCGCTTCATCTGATTCTAAGAAAACCGTCGTGCGCGTTAATAACCGACGGGGGCAACAGAAGGAAGATGCCGCGACGCCTCGGGTAATCACAGAGCCTCGCTCGAGCGCCCCAAAGTCCAAAGAGCAGAAGCGCAGGGAAGCCGAGGCGCGTAATCGCGTGTATGCAGCATTGAAGAACCAGCGCAAGAGGTTAGCCGAGCTTGATGAACAGCTCGCGCGTGACAATGCGCGCATGGCTGAGATTCTTGAGCTTTTCTCTGATCCTGATTTCTATATAAATGAATCAAAAAGCACTGACGTCATAGGCGAGCATGCGCGACTCAAACAGCGAATTGCAGCGCTCGAGGACGAATGGATAGAGCTAACCGAGCAGATTGAGGCCGAGCTCGCACGTCACCAGGAGATGTCATAGGCATGCTTAACGTTGTCCTCGTCGAACCGGAGATTCCCCAGAACACAGGGAATATCGCGCGCACCTGCGCATGCGTGGGAGCCCGATTGCACCTGATCGAGCCTTTAGGCTTTAGGTTGACGCAGAAGAACCTTTCCCGTGCTGGCTGCGATTATTGGGATAAGGTCGAGGTGGTACGCTGGCCGTGTTTGGATGCCTTCCTTAACGAACATGGGGAAGACGAGTTACATCTGTTCACTGGTCGAGCCGAGAAGTCATATTCAGATGTATCGTACGGCACCGAGGCTTATCTAGTTTTCGGACGAGAAAGCGCAGGACTTGATGAGGGGTTTATGGATGCGTACGAGGATCGCTGCGTACGCATCCCGATGCGTGAGGGTCTTCGGAGCCTGAACCTGAGTAATGCTGTTGCAATCGGGGTATACGAGGCGCTTCGCCAACAGGGATTCGAAGGGCTTCTGTAGATATTTACCGCCCATATCGTTTAGGGCTTGAGCATTAGGGTACACTGACTGATATGTTCAATATTGCCTACATTGTCTGCAGCCTCTTGAGCTTCATTCCCGCCATCGTGCTTCACGAGGTCTCCCATGGTTATGCGGCGTATAAGCTCGGCGACCCAACGGCAAAGAGTGCCGGGAGGCTTTCGCTCAACCCTCTCAAGCATATCGATCCTTTTGGCACGGTCATTATGCCTGCTTTGCTGATGATGATGGGCTGGCCGGTGTTCGGCTATGCGAAGCCTGTACCCTATAACCCGATGTATTTCAAGGATAAGCGTCGCGGAGACTTGATCGTTGGGCTTGCAGGGCCGGCAGCTAATCTTGTTCTTGCGCTTATCGGCGCAGGAATTACATGGGCGTTATGGCCTCTCGTTACGGGCTCGAACGGCCAGGCGATGCTTGCGAACACCTTCTTCCAGTACTTCTATCTCATGTTCCTGCCGATGTTCGTGCTCATCAACCTGTATCTGATGTTCTTCAACCTTCTACCCATCCCGCCGCTTGATGGCTCGTCGATCTTCGCGTTCATCCTGCCCGAGCGCTTCTTACCGCAGTATTATCGTATCCAGCAGTATGCTCTGCCGGTGTTCATGATCATCGTCTTGGTCTTGCCGTATGTCCTCAATGTGAACCCTATAGGGGTTTACTTGGATGTTACGGCTGGCAACATCGCTAATCTGCTGATTCCATTCGAGTTATAAGGTATGGCATAGCATGGTATACAAGGTCAGCATCGAGAGTTTCGAAGGTCCGTTCGACCTGCTGCTGTATCTGGTGAGCAAGCAGCGCGTCGATATCGGCACCATCTCGATCACGCAGATTATCGATCAATACCTCGCCGAAATCTCCTCGATGAAGAATCTCGATTTGGATGTGGCAAGCGATTTTCTGCTCGTAGCCGCTACCTTGCTTAAGATCAAAGCGGAAAGTTTGCTTCCGAACGACTCCTATGAGCTTGATGAGGATGTCGCAGCGCTTGCGCCGAGCGAGGCTCGCGACATCTTGGTCGAGCGCCTGCTCACGTACAAGCAATTCAAGAATGCAGCGGCGAATCTTGAATTCCGCTATAAGGATGAAGCGAATCGATTCGCCCGCCTGATAGGACCTGGTGTCGAGTTTGCTAATGTCATGCCCGACTACCTCGAGCGGGTGAAGCTTACCGACCTTTCCGAGCTTGCTGCGTCTGCGATTGCGCGGCGAGAGGCGTTTTTGCTCGAATCCGAGCACATCGCTGCAAAACCTATTCCAGTTGAGAGTTTCGTCAAGTCGATTCACGGACGTATTCGCGATGAGAAACGGATCAAGTTCAACGATCTGGTGCACGATGATACGCCTGTTCCGGTAAAGGTTGTGTATTTCCTCGCTGTGCTCGAGCTCTACAAGCGCGGCATGGTGACTATGAAGCAGCGCAAGCAATATGGCGATATCGACATCCGCTACGTTGAGGGAAGCGGCGAATACGTCGCCCCGAAGGAATCGGAATATGATGGCGTCATTATGAGTGATTAGGGGAGTATCGATGTTCGAAGGTTTACAGGAAGATCAGCTCGCGGGCGCAATTGAAGCGTTGCTTTTCGTCAGTGACGAGCCTGTGAGCGCTGTCACCTTGGCTGATATGCTCGAAGTCGATCTGGTGAAGGTCGAGCAGGCCGTCTCTGCGCTCAAGGAATCCCTTGCAGGCGATGGTCGCGGCATCGAGATTAGGGAGGTTGCTGGAGGATGGCGCTTGTATACCAAACCCATCTACCATGAGCTCTTGAATGAATACGTGCTCTCTTGGGATACGCGCAAACTTTCGCAAGCAGCATTGGAGACGCTTGCCATCGTGGCATACACGCAGCCTGTCACGCGTGCCTCTATCGTCGCCATCCGCGGTGTAATCTCCGACAGTCCAATCGCTTCGTTGATAGAGAAAGGGCTCATCCGCGAAGCTGGCACGATGAATGCACCGGGTAATCCCATCCTGTACACGACCACGCGAACCTTCCTCGAGAAGTTCGGTTTGGCAAGCATCAACGATTTGCCGCCGCTTGAGCAATTCGCTGCCGATGAGGAGACACGGGCGTTTATCAACGAGCGATTGAGCATAGCCCACTACGAAGGTGCAACCGAACCTGAGCAGGCGCTCGATAATCTTGAATCGATCAACATCCAGCAGTCTCTCGCCGATGCTCTTGCCGCGCAGCTTGGTTTGGTTGAAAAGATAGACTTCGGTTCGCTTGTGTTCGAGACCGATGATGAATAAGCGGTAATTCTGCGATGGATGATGCAATCAGGCTGAACCGTTTCCTTGCGCGCTGCGGCTTGGGAAGCCGCCGCGGGTGCGAGGATTTGATCAGGGCGGGCCGTGTAAGCGTGAACGGAGTGGTTGCAAGCGACTTGAGCGTGAAGGTTCTTGCCGGTAAAGATATCGTCATGGTCGATGGGGAGCTTGTATCTCTTCCTGATGAAACGATTAACATTATGCTTCACAAACCGTCGGGGTACGTGACAACCATGTCCGACCCTCAAGGACGTCCTTGTGTTGCAAGTTTGGTGCCAATCGATGAGCATCCTTCGCTTTTCCCTGTTGGAAGGCTTGACTTTGATACGACGGGCTTATTGCTCTTCACGACTGATGGCAAGCTCGGGCATGCCTTGCTTCACCCACGTCATCATGTGAAGAAATCCTATTATGCGCTCGTCGATGGCATGCCTTCTCCGAAAGAACTCGCTTCTTTGCGCGAAGGCGTCCATCTTGATGATGGCATGACGCTGCCTTGTGAGGTTGAATTGCTCGAGGGTTTAGCACGTGAGGAAGCGCTCGCACTCATGGGGGCTGCCGAAGTGAAACGTGCATTTGATGCGGATTGTGCCGATGGCAGGATCGCTTCAAAGAGCTTCAAGGATGCGGCTCTGGTTTTTGTTACCATCCAAGAAGGGAGGAAGCGGCAGGTCAAGCGCATGCTTAGCGCAATAGGCCATCCCGTCATTTCACTCCATCGGCCTTCGTTCGGTCCTTTGGTTTTGGGAGATCTTCCCCGTGGTTCTTGGCGTCCTATAACCGACGAGGAGAGCGCTTGCCTATACGAGACGATAGTCCACGGGGATGGTCCTCGTGGATAGGCGAGCTGGACTCAAGGGCTCTATATGCGTTCCTGGCGATAAGAGCATCGCGCATCGTGCGTTGTTTTTCGCAGCACAGGCTTACGGAGCGACGCTGATCATAGGTCTCCCTGAGGGAAGCGATGTAAATGCATCGCTCAATGCTATAGAGAAGCTTGGAGCTAAGGTCTCCTTGTCAGTTGGCGAAGATGGCATAGTTTCCGCCATGGTTGAAGGTTGGGGGATTGACGGCCCGAAGCTGCAGATGCCTGAAGATGTGCACACGGTTGATTGCGGGAATTCAGGTACGACTGCAAGGTTCATTTTGGGGATGCTCTCGGGTTACCCGATCAAGATCAGCCTCGACGGCGACTCTTCACTCAAATCGCGCCCGATGCGGCGTCTTCTCGATCCGCTTTGCAGCATGGGTCTATCGTGCTCCTCGTGCACTTGGCCCATCGAGATCTGCGGTGTGGAGAGGCTCAAGCCGATTACTGTGGAATTGCCTGTCGCATCAGCCCAGATGAAGACGGCGCTCCTTTTCGCCGCGTTGCGGGCTAGCGGAACTTCGCGCATCGTCGAGCCTGCTGCCTCGCGCGATCATACGGAACGGCTCGCCGAGGCATTCGATATCAAGCTCGTAAAGCTCTCTGATGAGAATGGTTTCGAAATCACCGGGCCGCAGGCTCCCTGTGCGCCATGCGATCCCATAGTCATTCCCGGCGATTTTTCCTCAGCGGCATTTTGGATAGCCGCTGCACTCTGCATTCCTGAAAGCGACTTGACGATCGAAGGCGTGGGACTCAATCCTACGCGCCTGGGTTTCGTCAAGGCTTTGCAAGCTATGGGAGCAAACGTATCCGCCGAGTGCATCGATGATGGCGTATCCGAACCATATGGTCGGATCCGCGCTGCGTATACCGAACGTGTGCGTCCTTGCGAAACACCGGCAAACGAGTCTGCGACGTTTATCGACGAGGTTCCCTTACTCGCCATCATGTGCGCCAGGGCGACAGGAGACAGCCTTATCCGAAACATCGGCGAGCTCCAGCTCAAGGAATGCGATCGCCTAGCGGCCGTCATTGATATGCTTTCACAATGCGGCATAAATGCGCGCGTCATCGAAAATGAGGATGGATCTTTAGACCTGGCCATCTGCGGCAAAACGCAGTTTAAAGTTCCCGACGGTATCAAGGTGTCTGCGTATCGCGATCATAGGATCGCGATGGCATGGGCGGTTCTATCTGCCGCATGCCACGTCCAGATACGCCTTGATGCTGGAGATATAGATTCAATTTCGATAAGCTATCCTGGTTTCCTGGATGAGTTTTCACATCGGTTGGGTTATGCTCCCATTGTGCGTGTTGAATAGGAGGATTGCATCATGATAATCGCTATTGATGGACCAAGCGGTGCCGGCAAGTCATCCGTCACCAAGCTCGTGGCCCTGGAACTCGGTTTCTCGTGTCTTGATACCGGTGCTATGTATCGCGCCATTACTTGGAAGGCTTTAGAAGACGGTGTGGATGTCAACGATGCCGAAGCGCTTGGGGAACTTGCTCGCTCCTGCACAATCGATTTCGAGCACGAGGCAGGAGATCCGAGTCCTAAGCGCGTGCTCATCGACGGCATTGATGTGACAGGTGAGATCCGCACGCAGCGCATCGATCAGAATGTGAGTCCCGTTTCCGCCGTTCCTGCCGTACGTGAGGCATTAGTCGCCCAGCAGCAGCGTATCGGCCGTGCCGGCAATTACATTGTCGAGGGACGTGATATCGGCACCGTCGTATTTCCCGATGCGGAGGTTAAAGTGTTCCTTACCGCGAGCGCGGAAGAGCGCGCACGTCGTCGTGTTGCCCAGAATGCCGAGCGCGGTGTCGGTTCCGTTGATTACGAAGCGGTGTTAGCTGACATCATCAGGCGCGACGAGTATGATTCATCGCGCGATGTCTCACCGCTCAAACCTGCTGATGACGCGGTGCTCCTTGATTCGTCTCCTTTGACGATCGAGGAAGTCGTCCAAGCAATCGTCGATCTTGCACGAGAGGCACGATAATGCATTTCATGAAACCAGAGGAGATGTGGGATAAATCGCTTGGCGGCGAGGACACATCTAACGAGCTGACTCACTGGGGAGGCAATCTGTGCTACGTCGTTGTCGGCGCGATTTGCAAGGTATGTTGGCGCTATAAAGTCATCAATCGCAAGAATCTGCGCGACTTTAAAGGCAAGTGCGGAGTGCTCGTGGCGAGCAACCATACCTCGTATTTGGACGTCGTGCTCATGTACTGCGCATCGCGTCCGAGTCAATGGCTTCGCTTCATCGCTCGCGATACGCTATTTAAGGCGGGTCACGGATGGCTCGGCCAGGCTATCTCGCGTGCTGGCGCATTTCCTATCAAACGCGGTACGGCCGATCGCACCTGCCTCAAGCGTGCGGCGAAGCATCTTAAGAACAAGGAAGTCGTCGGCATCCTTCCCGAAGGCAGCCGCCGAAACAAAGGCTCGATGAAGCCTACGGTCAATGCGGGTGCCGCATTCATCGTGCGCATGGCAGGCAACGTACCCATCCTTCCAATGACGGTTCGTAATGCCGAAAAAGTCAAGAACAAGGGCGAGCGCATCCATTTCCCGAAAATCTATGTGGAATACGGAGAACCGGTCCTGTTACAGGATTTCGATTTCCTTCCGAAGGCGGATCGTCTCGAGGCATGCACGTGGTATGTGCTCCGCGAATGCTATGCGCTGTTCTATGAAATCGAGCCTGAGAAGGTCGATATGGCTGCGCTTTTCCCGGATGATAAAGATTACACAGCTGTGTTCGCTGAGCATCCGATTCCGCGCCATACGACTGCCGAGGCCATCAAAGCCTGGGAAGAACTGCAGGGCTAGATATGGGTCTTACTGTTATCGAAGCTGAGTATGCGGGTGCATGCTACGGAGTGCAGCGTGCGCTTAATATGGCTGACGACACCATAAAACAGGCCATTCCCATTACCTCGCTCGGACCGCTGATTCACAATCCCATCGTTGTTGCCAAATACGAGCAAGCAGGAATCTCCATTGCTGAAGCGGTATCAGATATCAAGACTAAGTCGGTTCTGGTGCGAAGCCATGGCATTACTCCAAAGGTTCGCGAGCAGATTGACGATGCTGGTTTGTCGGTCGTTGATGCAACATGTCCCTATGTCTTGCGTGCCCAGAAGGCAGCACAGCGCCTAGGAACCGAGCATGATATGCTCGTCATCGTAGGGGAGAAGGGTCATCCAGAAGTCGATGCTCTCGAGGCATATGGCATGCTTTCGGGTACTACGGTCATGGTTGTTTCATGCGCTGATGAGCTTCCAGATACGCTTTCTGAGGTAGTAGGCGTGGTCGTACAGACGACGCAAACCTTCGATGCACTCGAAGATGTATTGGAAGGCATCCGCGAACGCGGAAGCGAAGCTGACCTCGCACATACGATTTGCCGAGCGACGCGTCAGCGTCAAGAGGCAGCATCCGAACTATCCAGGCGCGTTGATGCCATGGTTGTCATCGGGGGACGTAATTCTGCGAATACCACGCGTCTTGCAGAAATATGCACTTCCGAGGGGGCGAAGACGTTCCATATCGAATCATGGGAGGAGCTCAGACCCGAATGGCTTGAGGGCTGCGAAACCGTTGGCGTGACTGCAGGTGCATCGACTCCCCAGTACCAAATCGATGAGGTCGTCGATACGCTTCGTGGATTCTAGCGTCCAATCCTTTCGCCGCATATTCGCGCGCGCACTGTGTAGCTTGTTTGTTTACACTAGCGCGCAAGCTACTTATATGGTATAAAGCTACCTGTAACGCACAATGATGCGCTTGTTTTTGTGCAGTGGGTTACCGACAACTTTCTAACCGTTTCAGAAAGTGGGTTCTTCCCGCTTTCTTTTTATCTAGGGGAGGTGCGAAGCGTGCTGACGAAAACGGAACAGGGCTTGCTGAATGCGCTCGAAGCGCAGGCGGGCGAGCATGGTATAGAGATCGTAACGGTCGAAGTGACGGGTGCACGCAAATCCCCGACGATTCGCGTGTACATCGATTCGCCCAACGGCGTGAATTTTGATGAGCTCACGCGCTCCCAGAAATGGATAAATGAGCTCATGGATGAGCTCGATCCGTTCCCCGGGGCCTATGTGCTCGAAGTTTCCTCGCCAGGCATCGATCGTCCGTTGCGCACGCCTGAGCATTTCAAACGCTTCATCGGCTCCACCGTTGTTGTAAGGGCGAGCGAAGCAGTAGACGGCCGTGCGAATTGGACGGCGACGCTTACGGCGGCGGACGATACAGGCATCACCGTGTGCGATGACGCCTCGAACGAGGCGACCATACCATATGAGAAGATCAAGCGTGCCAACGTTAAGGGCATCATTGATTTCAGCAGATAAGTTGAAAGGAAAGACATCGTGGCAACATCAGAATTGATCGAGGCATTGCAGGCACTTGCGCATGAGCGCAAGATCGACGAGTTTTATCTTATCGAGCGCCTTGAGGCCTCCCTCGCAAAGAGCTATCAGCACATCTTGAATCTCGAATGGGATGCTCGCGTGACGATTGACCGCCAGACTGGTCACATCTACGTCTACGAACTTGTTCCCGTAGGCGATCCCGATCCTGAGACGGGCGAATTCACTGAGTTCGAAGAGCGCGACGTCACTCCGAACGATGTCAGCCGCATCGCCGCTCAGAACGCCAAGAGCGTTATCGCGTCCATCGTCCGCGAAGCTGGCCGTCAGTCGATCTTCGAGGAGTTCAGCGGCCGAGTGGGTGACTTGGTAACCGGTACCGTTTTGCAGGGCACGCCAGATTTCACGATCATCAAGATCCGCGAGGGTGTTGAGGCCGAGCTTCCGCATTACGACGCAAGGAAGTATCCAGGCGAGCGCAACGAGCGTCCGAACGGCGAACGCTATAAGCATAATCAGCGCTTGAAGGTGCTGATTATCGCAGTGCGCGATCCGAATTCCGATGAGCCGAAGACCCGTGGAGACCAAGCGCGTCCGTCTATTATCGTGTCCCGTACGCATCCCGACCTGATTCGCCGTTTGTTTGAGATCGAGGTTCCCGAGATCTATGACGGTCTCGTCGAGGTAAAGTCGATTGCCCGCGAGCCTGGTGCTCGTTCCAAGATCGCCGTCTACTCACGTGAGCAGAACCTTGATCCGGTTGGAGCTTGCGTTGGCCCGAAGGGCAGCCGCGTACGCATGGTCGTCGAGGAGCTCCGCAACGAGCGCGTCGACGTCATCCAATGGGATGACAATCCTGCGAAATATGTTGCCAATGCACTTTCCCCAGCACGTGTTACGAGGGTTTCTGTCGATGAGGCGAACCATTATGCGACGGTCATCGTTACCGACGATCAGCTTTCCCTCGCCATCGGCAAGGAAGGCCAAAACGCCCGTCTCGCCGCGAGGTTGACGGGTTGGCACATCGACATCAAGAGCGCTTCGTTTGCAGGCGAGCCGCTCGATGAGAACATCCTCATCGATGAAGATGATGACAAGACCGAAGTCGATGCCGCATGCGCGTACGTGAGCGTTGACGGTGTTCGTTGCCGCAACCATGCACGTCCTGGAAGCAAGTACTGCGGTATCCATGCATCGTTGGAAGTCAGTCTGTAAGGGGTTTTCGTGGGTCGCTCGAGCCATACACCGCAACGTCGCTGCGCTTCCTGCGGAAATACCGCGGCGAAAGGCGAGATGCTCCGCATCATGCGTGTTTTGCATGGTGACGAACCTGCATCCATTGAAATCGACGTGACTGGTCGTGGAGCCGGTCGCGGGGTGTATGTGTGCAGTGCGGAGTGTCTCGAGAAGGCAGTGAAGTCACGGCTTTTCGAGCGTGCTTTGAAAATGAAGATAGATGCTGATGCGTATGACCGCATCAGAGAACAGGGCTTACAGCTCTTATAACTTCGACCGGTTGAAGGAGAAACATATGGCCGGAATGCGTGTTCATGAGCTAGCAAAAGAATTCGGTATGACGAGCAAGGAACTGCTCGATCGTCTGATCGAGATGAAGATTCCTGCGAAAAGCCATGCCAGTATGCTCGCGGATGCCTACGTAAACAAAATTAGGAAGAACTTAGAGCCGGAGATCAAGCAGCGCACGGGCAAGCTTGATGACGAAGAGGCCAAGAAGCTTCAGCAGCAGAAAGATGAGGCTGAGGCGAAGAAGGCCGAAGAAGCGAAAGCGCGCCGCGCCGCAGTCGAGGCAGAGCTTAAGGCTCGCGAGGCGGAGCGTGCACGCAGGACAGGTGTTCCTCCCGTTCAAGAGGCCGCACGTCCTGCTGAGAAGGAACAGCAGCAGAAGCGTCCTGTTGTGAAGCAGGAAGCCCCCTCGCTGTTCGCAAGCTTGGCAGAGCAGATTCAGAACGAGAAAGAACGTGTCGAGCGTGAACGCGCTGAGGCAGAGCAGCGCGCACGGGAGGCTCAGAACGCCCAAGAAGTCGCCAAGAAGAAGGCCGTTGAGGAGTCGTTGCGCAATCGTGCAGGAAAGAAGACCCCTAAGCCGATCGCTTCCGAAGCAGATACCATCGTAGAAGAGCCCGAGAAGAAGCCCGCGCCGGTCATCACTGCAAAGCCTGCGGCTAAATTCGATTCGCTTCTTTCGCAAATCGAAGCGGAGCAGAACCGCCTTAAGGCTCAGAAGGAACAGGTTGCCCAACCACAAGGCAAGGGCAAGAAGAAGGGTAAGAAGTCAGGCCAGTATCAGTTCGAGCCTTCCGTTCCCGAGCTTGAGCAGCAGATGCAGCAGGACAAGGGCGAGGATCGTTATGCTCAAATGGCCGTCCAAGCGGAGAAACTGCAGCGTGATAAGGTGCTTGCGGAAGCCCGTGCAGTTGTAGCTGCTGCCTCTCATGAAGGCGAAGGACGTCGCAAGAAGCGTAAGGAGAAGCGTCAGGCTGAGGCGCGTGAGCGCGCTGAGGCTCAAGCTATCGAGCGCGGAATCGATCCGAGTTTGGTGCTTGATTCCTCCACGATCGAGGTTCCGCAAGGATCATCTGCCTCCAAGCTCGCTGAACTACTCGGCGTGCAACCGAACGAGATCATCAAGCGTTTGTTCATGCTCGGCACGGTGCTCACGCTGACACAATCCATGAGCGATGATCTTATCGAGCTCGTTGCAGACGACTTGGGGCGTAAGGTCCGCGTCGTTTCGCCAGAAGAGGAATATGCCGTTGTCTACCATGATTCCGACGATGACCTCAAGCCTCGTCCTCCCGTTGTCACTGTCATGGGCCATGTCGACCATGGCAAGACCTCTCTGCTAGATGCGATTCGCCATACGGGTGTTGCAGCAGGCGAGTCTGGTGGCATAACCCAGCATATCGGCGCATCGGTTGTCGAGATCGATGATCGTCGCATTACGTTCATCGATACTCCTGGTCATGAGGCATTCACCGCTATGCGTGCCCGTGGAGCTCAGGTCACCGATGTCATCGTTTTGGTTGTTGCAGCCGATGACGGAGTCATGCCGCAGACTATTGAGGCTATCAATCATGCAAAGGCTGCCGAAGTGCCGATTGTCGTGGCAGTTAACAAGATCGATAAGAATGGTGCGAATCCCGAGCGAGTTCGCCATGAACTCGTTGAATACGGTGTCATCCCAGAGGAATGGGGTGGCAACAACATGTTCGTCGATGTCTCTGCAAAGCAGAAGCTCCATATCGACGATTTGCTCGAGACGATCCTTTTACAGGCTGACGTCCTTGAATTAAGGGCGAATCCCGATGCGCTTGCTAGCGGCTTCGTCATCGAATCGAATCTCGATAAGGGTCGCGGTCCGGTCGCTACGGTTCTGGTGCAACGCGGTACCCTGCATACGGGAGACGCTGTTGTTGCCGGCATGAGCCATGGTCGCGTCCGTGCGCTCGTCGATCCGAAGGGCAAGCATGTCAAATCCGCTGGACCTGCGGATCCTGTTGAGATCGTCGGCCTGAGTAGCGTTCCGACCGCGGGCGACGAATTCAGGGTCTTCGAGGACGAGCGTGATGCACGAAAGCTTGCTGAAGAGCGCGCATTGCGTGCCCGCCTCGCAGAGCAAGAAGTTAAGTCCCATATGAGCTTAGACGATCTGTTCAGCCGCATCGAGGCTGGCAAGCAGACCGACTTGAACCTCATCGTGAAGGCAGACGTGATGGGCTCCATCGAGGCGTTGCGCGATTCCTTCAACAAGATGGATCAGTCCGAAGTCAAGATCAACATCGTCCATTCTGCCGTCGGTGGCATCACCGAGACCGACGTCACGCTTGCTGCAGCATCCGATGCAATCATCATCGGCTTCAACGTTCGTCCGACGGGCAAATCCCGCCAACAGGCTGAAAAGGAACATGTCGACATTCGCTTGTACCGTGTCATCTACCAGGCTATCGAGGATATCAACGCTGCACGCGTCGGTCTCCTCTCGCCCGATATCGTTGAGGAAGACACAGGTGTTGCAGAGGTTCGTGAGACCTTCAAGGTTCCCAAAGTCGGAACGGTTGCTGGCTGCTACATCACCGAAGGCGAGATCAGCCGTGATGACAAGGTCCGTATCGTTCGCGACGGCATGGTCATCTTCGAGGGCTCTATTGCTTCGCTCAAACGCTTCAAGGACGATGTCAAGAGCGTCAAGCAGAGCTATGAATGCGGCATCACCATCTCTGGTTACCAGGACATCAAGGTAGGCGATACCATCGAGGGTTACACCATCAAGGAAGTACAACGCACCGAGTAAGTGCGTATAAAAGACGCGTTTATGATAGGAAGCAGATGAAGCAGAGTTCTGCAAATAGAAAAGTGAACGAGCAGGCGCGCGAGGTCATCGCGAGCATCCTTTTGTTCGATATCGCTGATCCGAGGCTTCGCCTCGTTACCATCACCGGTTGCGAGGTCAGTTATGATAGAAGCGCATGCAACGTCTTTTACACGACCGATGCGAAACGCTACGATGAGGTCGCAGAGGCGTTTGGGAAGGCTTCCGGCCGTATCCGTTCGCTTATGGCAAAGCAGCTTTCGTGGCGCGTGGCACCCGAACTGCGCTTTATGTTGGACACTTCCGTCGATCAGGCGCAACGCATTGCCGATGCGCTTGCAGCCGATGCAGAGGCGATTGCTCGCATCGAAGAAGCGAATGCGATGGCAGATGAAGCGGCAGACGAGGCTGCGCTGTAAGGCCTGGTAAAGGTAGAAGCGATGGCGATTAGCGCACAAACGAACACGACCTTGCAAGCCATAGCGCAGGTCTTATCTTCCCGCGACGGGTTCGTCATCTGCGGGCATGTCAACCCCGATGGCGATTGCGTCGGGTCTCAGCTTGCCTTAGCGAATGCTCTACGTGCGCTGGGCAAGACGGCGACATGCGTGTTCGCGCAGGATATTCCGCATGAGAGCACGCTTGCATGCTTGCCTGGCTTTGATGGCATCATCCCTTCTTCGGAGTATGCGGGTTCGGTCGACACCTTCATCGCCGTCGACGTGTCGGATGCAAAGCGAATGGGGGATGCTGCCAAGCTGTTCGAGAGCGCCTCGTTCCGCATCATCATTGATCACCACGAGGTCGATACGTGCATTTCTGAGCTCAATTATGTCGAACCCGATGCGGCTTCGACGTCAATGATCGTGTGGGAGCTTATCGGATATCTCGAGGTCGAGCACGACCCAGACGCTGCAGCATGCGCCTACGTAGGGCTTATGACCGATACAGGAAGATTCCAGTTCCAGAATACCGATGCGCGTGCGTTTTCGGCAGCAGCCGAAATGGTTAAATCGGGTGCCGATCCCTCGTCTCTCTCTACGGCGATTTATCAGAATCGCACTCGTGCATCTGTCTCGCTCGAGCACATCATGCTCGGTAACGTCATCTACGACGACGAGAAGAAGTTCGTTGTTAGCTGGGTGAGTCGTGATGATATGGAGTCTGTCGGTGCTAAGCGTTCTGATGCCGAGTCGCTTATCGACACCTTGAGGTCCATTCGCGGTATCCGCGTTGCATGCATGCTTCGGGGCGAAGACGGTTGCGTTCGTGGAAGCCTTCGTGCGAAAGACGGAACCGATGTAGCCCGCATCGCCAGGATGTATGGCGGTGGCGGCCATGTAGCCGCTTCGGGCTTTACCATCCATGACACCATGGATGCTGCCCGAAATAGCGTGCTTGCCACGCTTGAAAAGGAATTGAGTTAAGCGTGGCGAATGCGCGAGGAGCATCGGGTCTTTCTTTAGTAGTCGGTGTCGATAAACCTTCTGGGATGACCTCGCACGACGTCGTGAATGCATGTCGCCGTATCTACGGTGAGCGCCGTGTCGGCCACACGGGCACGCTAGATCCCTTGGCAACCGGTGTTCTTCCCATTTGCATCGGACCGGCGACAAGGCTCGATCAATACCTCGTCGGCCACGATAAGTCCTATGATGCGCGCATTGCTTTCGGCGCAGCAACCGATACGTTCGATGCGATGGGTTCTATTACGGAAACCGCTTCGGTTCCATCCGAAGTCGGCGAAGCGCGCGTTGCGCGCGCATGCCTGGCGAGCATGGTCGGATTCCAGTTGCAGATTCCGCCTTCGCATTCAGCAATCAAGGTTGCGGGGAAAAAGGCATACGAGCTTGCCCGAGCAGGCCAGGAAATCAAACTTGAGCCGCGCGAGGTCACGGTTTATGATGCGGGTCTCGTTGACATCTCGTTCGACGAAGAGACCGGCTATGTGAATTGGGATGTAGCATTCACCGTCTCTTCGGGGACATATATACGTGCATTGGCCCGCGATTTGGGTACGATGCTTTCGTGTCCCGCGCATATCGCCTCGCTTCGTAGAACCCGCGTAGGCTCGCTTGGAATCGAAGATTGCCATGCGCTCGGTTCGCTTGAGGAATGCCAAAAGGGTGTAGCGCTCGATCCTGTGGAGCTTCTGGGTTTCCGTGTTGCTTTCGCGAAAGGGGAGGCAAAATCGAAGCTCGAAAACGGTAATCCACTCGATTCAGGCGATGTCGAGTTGTTCGTCTTACATGATGCGACCTACGAGGAGCGCATGGATGCATGCTCATCCTTGCTTTCATCCGCAGATATCCCCCCTGTTGATGGGGAGCCGATCAGCATTGTGTGCGACGGATCTTTGAAAGCAATCTATGCATATGACGCAGCACAAGGACGTTTCAATGCGAAAACCATCTTCTCTGTGGGGGTGTCACGTGGCTAAGCTGATAGTCTGCCACGATATCGCTCGTTTACGCGATTACGCATCAGCGCTATCTGGCTACGTTGCCTGCCTAGGTGTGTTCGATGGCCTCCATCGAGGGCATGCATACCTCATCGATCAGGTGCGTTCCCATGCCGAAATGGAGCAAACGGGCTCTCTCATCATCACATTCGATATCGATCCTGATGAGCTGTTCCGACCTTCCACCCTCAAGAAGCTTTCAGATAACGCTTCACGCATCGATGCGCTATTGGGTACAGCGGCCGATGCCGTGCTCGTGCTTCCGTTTACGCGTGAATTCGCCGCGCTTTCTCCCGAGACCTTCTTATCCGCATGCTTAGAACCTCTGAACCTTAGAGGTCTTCATGTCGGGTCGGACTTCAGATACGGGGCGAAAGCGCAAGGTACGACCCTTCAGCTGGAGGAGTGGGGAAGCTCCCACGGCGTGACCGTCGTATCCCACGAGCTTTTGGATGCCGATGGCGTACCGATTACGTCGACGAGGATCCGTACCGCTTTAGCTGAAGGCGACATCGCCGAGGCGAATGAACTGCTCGGTCATGCTTATTCGGTCTCAGGCCGGGTGCTTAAAGGGCGTGGCGAGGGGGCCAAGATGGGCATCCAGACAGCGAATCTCGAAATCCCTGAAAGTTGCCTCGCTATCGCAGAGGGTGTATACGGTGCTCGTGCTTTCGTGCACGGCGAGTCCTTCAAGGCTGCCGTTTCGGTTGGCGTCTCTCCCATGTTTGAAGACGTTGCAACGGCGAATCTCGAAGCGCATATCCTCGATTTTTCGGGCGACTTGTATGGAGAGACCATAACGATCTCATTTCTTGCCTGGCTTCGTCCGATGATGCGTTTTGATAGCACCAAGGCGCTGGTTTCTACGGTGCAGTCCAACATCGAATGGGTACGCGAGCACTGCTGAGGGGGCTAATGCCCCATTACTTGCGAAGCAATAGGTAAGTCTCGCGTGAAAAAAGCAACCGCCAAACGGAAAAACCGCCGTATATTCTCCATTTATCTACAAGGTTTCCTAAAATGAATTGGTTTTATTCCGACCGCTTTGAATGCCCAGCGATCGTAGTGAAACGCGAAATGTTCACCCTTTGAGTAAAAGGAGGGAATCCCGTGACTACCGCAGTCGCATGGATGGCTCCGATTTGCGCTGCCATCGGCATCGCTACCGCCATCTATCTTGGGAAGTGGGTCCTTGCCCAGGATCCCGGCAGGGAGAAGATGAATAGCATCTCCCTGAAGATTCAGCAGGGTGCGAAAGCATTCCTCTTAAGCGAGTACAAGCTGCTTATCATCTTCATGGTCGTCGTGGCGATCGTCATGGCCTTCGCCTTGAGCTGGATCACAGCGTTGGCGTTCATCACAGGTGGCGTACTCTCCGCAGCAGCGGGCTATGTTGGCATGCATGTCGCAACACGCGCCAACACCCGTACCGCCCATGCAGCCGAGGAATCCGTTGCGAAGGCTTTAAACGTCGCCTTCAAGTCCGGTCTGACCATGGGCCTGTGCGTTGCTTCGTTCGCGTTGATGGGTCTGTCCTTGTGGCTTATCCTCCTCGTGTTCGGTGTCGATACGGTCGAGCTCATGAAGACCCACGTCGGCATGGTCGAGGGCTTCGCGACCGGCGCTTCCGCCGTCGCGCTGTTCGCTCGTGTCGGTGGTGGCATCTACACCAAGGCCGCTGACGTCGGTGCTGACCTCGTCGGCAAGGTTGAGGCTGGCATTCCTGAAGACGACCCGCGCAATCCGGCGACTATCGCCGACAATGTCGGCGACAACGTCGGTGACGTCGCAGGCATGGGCGCTGACCTGTTCGAGAGCTACACCGGCTCCATCATCGCCCCGACCATCCTCGCCGTCACATTTTCCGCGCTCGGCTATTTCGGAGCGTTCGGTTCCCCCGATATGGTCTGGGCCATCATCTGCCCGGTCCTCATCGCTGGATGCGGCATCATCACCTCTATCATCGGCCTGTTCGCAGTGCGTGCCAAGGAAGGTGCCGCTCTGCACAAGGCCTTGAATCGTGGTACCTACCTGGCCGCTGTTTTGGAGATCATCGTCATCTTCATCATCTTCTTCATGTGGAACAACGTTTCTGCTAACAGCCCGATCTTCTTGTTCGGCTCTGTTTTGTGCGGCTTGATCGCCGGTCTTCTCATCGGCAAGATTACCGAGTACTTCTGCTCCGACAAATACAGGCCGGTCCACAAGATCGCCGAGTCTGCTGAGACTGGCGCGGCGACCGTCATCATCGAGGGCCTTTCCACTGGCATGCTCTCCACGATCGCTCCGATCGTCTTGGTCGCACTTGCCATCATCGGCGCGTTCACCTTCGGCAATATGGCATTCCCGAGCATTCAAACCACCATGGGCAGCATCGCCGTTGGTTTGCTCGGCGTTGGCCTTGCGGCCACGGGCATGCTTTCCAACACTGCTATCACCATCGGCGTTGACGCATACGGTCCTGTTGCTGACAACGCTGGCGGTATCGCCGAGATGGCCGGTCTTCCCGAAGAGATTCGCGACCGTACTGACGCGCTCGACGCAGTGGGCAACACCACCGCAGCCATCGCGAAGGGCTTCGCCATTTCTTCTGCTGGTCTTTCCGCCATCTCCTTGTTCGTCTCCTATCAGGCGACCATGCATGCTGCGCTTCCCAGCTTCGAGCTCACGCTCACGAACCCGCTCATCGTTGCAGGCATCTTCATCGGCGCCATGATGCCGTTCATGTTCGCCGCTTTGACCATGGGTGCCGTTTCCCGTGCCGCTCATGCGATGGTCGAAGAGGTCCGTCGTCAGTTCCGCGAGATCCCGGGCATCATGGAGTACAAGGCTCAGCCTGAGTACGACAAGTGCGTTGGTATCTCCACGACCTCCGCTCTGCATGAGATGATGCTTCCGGGCATCCTCGCTGTCATCGTTCCTATCGTGATAGGCTGCTTCGATCCGGCCATGCTCGGCGGTTTCCTCGCTGGCGCCGTGGCCACTGGTATGTTGATGGCCATCTTCATGTCCAATGCAGGTGGCGCTTGGGACAACGCCAAGAAGTACATCGAGCAAGGCTTCTTCGGTGGCAAGGGATCCGAATCCCACAAGGCTGCCGTCGTTGGCGACACTGTCGGCGATCCGTTCAAGGACACCTCCGGTCCGTCCATGAACATCTTGATCAACCTGATGACCATCATCTCGTTGACCTTCGCACCGCTGTTCATTGTCATACAGAACATGCTCTAAGCGGAGCAGTAGGCGCATTCCTGTTCCGTTGCTTATGATCGAGGGCGTCTCCGAAAGGGGACGCCCTCTTTTCGAATGAAAGCGCATATGCGCATACATGCGAGTATAATAGCCGGGCAATGTTTACTTCAGAGAACATAAAGCCTGCCTTCAAGGCCGCCATTCCCATCATGCTGGGTTATGTCGCCATCGGCATTCCGTGCGGCATTCTTTCCTCATCCATAGGATTGGACGCGGTCCAAGTATTCTTGATGTGCGCTTTGTTCTACAGCGGGGCCGGTCAGTTCATGATTCCAAACATGTGGCTCGCCGCCTCTCCGATCGCATCCATCATCGCTAGCGTTTCGTTCGTGAACACACGGCAGATGCTGTATTCCGCCGCTTTCGCCCCGTGGTGCGAAGGTGTCTCGAAGAAGCTTGCATTTTGGTTCTCTGCCACGGTTACCGATGAGAGCTTCGGCGTGAATACGAAGATGTTCGAGCAGGGCGGCTGGTCAGTGGAGCGTGCTACGTTCGTTAACGTATTCTCGCAATCGTCTTGGACGGTTTCATGCGTGGTAGGCGTTCTCGTCGGTAATGCGATAGGCATACCGCTTGCCATCGCCGCTTTCGCGATGACTTCTATATTCATCTGCTTGCTTGTCACCCAAAAGCTCACTTCCGCAAACGTGGTGGCCGCTGTGTGTGCCATGGTTGGCGTTTTTGCTTGCAAGCTAGTAGGCCTATCGGGTCCGGCAATCTTTTTCGGAGCAATCATAGGCGTCGTCTGTGCAATCATCTTCTCGCGAGTCAGGGAGAAGGTGAGCTGATGGAGCCGATTTCCTGGACAGGTTTTTGGATCATTTTCGGGATCTGCGCGCTCACGATCCTCGCATGCCGTGTCCTACCTTTGTTCTTGTTGAAGGGTCGTGAGCTTCCGCCGCGTGTCACCGAGGCGCTCGGATTCATTCCGTCCGCTGCTTTCGCCGCGCTTGTTGCAAACGATCTTCTCACTCCGGGTATGTTCGATGCGGGAATATGGCCGGCGGCTGCTCCATTGGTGGCGGCTCTCGCCGTTGTGATTGTAGCGCGCCTCTCGAAATCTCTTCTATGGAGCGCTGTCGTGGGCGTCGCGGTATATGCTGCACTGATTTACTTGTTCTGACAGGGGATTTGCGTACGGGGAACCGCTTGATTAGACGTGTGTCACACTTCGCATATTTCGATAAAAATGCTTGCTAAATGAAACGATGGGGATTATACTATCTATTCGCGTCTTTACAACGTCACCTTGTTTTATTCGAAGGTTTATAAAAGGAAACGAAATATCATGGACATCATTCGTGCAATTGAACAGCAGCAGGTTAAGCAGGACATTCCTGAGTTCCACGTTGGCGACAACGTTAAAGTTCACTATCTGATCACCGAAGGCAACCGCGAGCGCATCCAGGTCTTCCAGGGTGACGTCATCCGTCGTCAGGGTGCTGGCGCACGTGAGACGTTCACCGTTCGCAAGATCAGCTTCTCCATCGGCGTTGAGAGGACCTTCCCGGTTCATTCCCCGAAGATCAAGAAGATCGAAGTCGTTCGCGAAGGCGATGTCCGCCGCGCCAAGCTGTACTACCTCCGCAAGAAGGTCGGCAAGGCTGCGAAAATCAAGGAGAAGGCATTCCGCTAATCCGCAAGAATCAAACCGCCGCAAGGCGGTTTTTCTTTTATGGTATTCTTTTTGACGATGGTGTATGGACTTGAGTGCAAGGGGAGTGCCATGGTAGCAAAGCGCATTGTTGGGCGTAGCGCAACATCGCATGCATTGACCATCGCCCAGATCAAGGAGCGCATAGCCCAAGCCGATGAGAAAGCCTTAGAGGCCCTCGAGCGCGCCTATGCATCAGATTCCCGCAAAGGGGTGCAGCAGGCCCTCAAATCGGCTCGTAGCCGCTTGGATGCCCAAGCTATTGAGATTGCTCGTGTCAGGGAGCTTTATGCCTGCCAAGAAGATCTCGCTCTCTCCTTTCTTATGCGTAACAATGTCAACATCGATCATGAGCCTATCGTCGTCGGGCTTGATGAGGTCGGCCGCGGACCTTTGGCCGGTCCCTTAGCTGTTGGCGCTGTGGTTTTACCGCGCGACGGGATTATCGAAGGTTTAAACGATTCCAAGAAGATCGCTCCTGAGAAACGCGAGCTCATCGCGGATGCCGTCAAAAACGAGGCCCTCGCATGGAGCATCCAATACATTGAGCCTGCGCAGATTGATGCATGCGGCATGTCTGCGAGCCTTGTTGTCGCGTTTCGGCGTGCCATCGCGGATATAGAGAATAAGGGAATCGTTCCCGATGTTGTCTTATTGGACGGCAATCCCATGCATTTGGACCCTCGTGAAGTGAATGTCATAAAAGGCGATGGCCGCTGCGCTTCGATCGCCGCCGCATCGATCATCGCCAAGGTTGAGCGCGATGCTTTGATGTGCCGATATGCTGAAGAATATCCTCAGTACCACTTCGATGCATGCAAGGGATACCATTCGGAAGATCACGCGAAGGCGATTAGGGAATACGGGCTTTCCCCGATTCATCGTAAAAGCTTCTGCACGGCGTTTATGCAAGAGACCTTGTTCTAGATTTGCTATGCTTTGACCATGGGTTTCACCGTTAACATACTGGGTGCAGGGCTTGCTGGGAGCGAGGCGGCCCTTGTTCTTGCCCATCATGGGATCTCTGTTCGTCTCATTGAAATGAGACCGATAAAAAAGACTCCCGTCCATGCCACTTCCGATTGCGCGGAACTTGTCTGCTCGAATTCGTTCAAAAGCCTCAATCCGCATAGTGCTGCTGGCATGCTCAAAGACGAGTTGCGCTTACTCGGCTCGCACGTTTTTTGTGTTGCATGCGAAAACAGCGTTGCTGCGGGAGGCGCGCTTGCAGTTGACAGGAAGGCTTTCTCTGCTCAGGTAACGCAGCTCATTGAATCGAATCCTCTCATTTCCTTTGAGCGCCGTGAAGCTACCGATGTGTATGCGGAAGCAGATACGTGCGATGCATTGATCATAGCGACTGGTCCGCTTACGTCTGATGATCTTGCGGCTTCCATCATCGATTTGACGGGATCAGGTTCGCTTGCGTTTTACGATGCTGCAGCTCCAATCGTTGTCGCAGATTCCCTCGATCGATCGGTTGTCTTCAGCCAAAGCAGATACGAGGATGGCGCCGGCGACTACCTCAACGCTCCGATGGATAAGGAGGAGTACGAAGCATTCATCGATGCTTTGCTCAGCGCAGAGAGAGTCGTTGCGCGCGATTTCGAGCAGAAGGATCTGTTCCAAGCATGCCAGCCCATCGAGGAGGTTGCTCGTGCTGGTCGCGATGCTCCGCGCTTCGGTGCCCTGAAACCCGTGGGTTTGACCGATCCGAGGACGGGAAGAAGACCATGGGCGGTTGTGCAATTACGGGCTGAAGATGCCTATGCATCAAGCTATAACCTCGTCGGTTTCCAAACAAATCTGACGTTTCCTGAACAGAGGCGTGTTTTCAGGATGATACCGGGCCTGACCGAAGCCGAATTCGCACGGTACGGAGTGATGCATCGGAATACCTTCATCGACGCTCCGCGCCTTCTCGATTCCTCGCTTCGTCTTGTTGGCGGGAGGGGGAAGGACGTGGCTGTACCAGTATTCTTTGCGGGTCAGGTGAGCGGAACGGAAGGATACGTTGAGGCGATACGATCGGGTATGCATGCCGCCCTATCCGTTGCAGCGCTTGCCAAGGGAATCAACCCCATTCAACTTCCTGTTGACACTGCTTTCGGTGCCCTCATCGCCTATGCGACCGACCCGGAAACGAAAGAATACCAGCCTTCGCATGTCAATTTTGGACTCATGCCTCCGCTGGAATCCCGCATCCGCAACAAGAAGGAAAGGTATGCGGCGTATGCGAACCGTGGTGCGAAATCTCTCAAAGAATATATCGATGAACTGAAGAATGCTGGTCTTTGCAAAGATCGCGATTGATGGGGATTTGCATGGCGCAAGGGAAGAAGCAAAAAAGCGAAGCTAACCACATATCATCTGATGTTGTCATCGATGACGCGCTTGAACGTGCCATCTCGGCGTATTGCGACTCACTCATGATCGAACGGAACGTCTCTCCTCATACTATACGCGGCTATTCTTCTGATTTATATGACTACGCCCGTTGGGCGGCTCGCCGTGAAGTGGATGCGCTCGAACCTACTTTCAGGGAACTTCGTTCGTATCTAGCCGAGCTTGACCGTGCGCAGTATTCCCGGAAGACCATCAACAGGCGACTAAGCTCTCTTAAAGGATTCTTCAGGTGGCTCATGGTCACCGGTCAGATCGATAAGGATGCCTCAAGCGTCCTTCAGGGTCCGAAACAGCCGAAAAGCCTTCCGCATGTCATACGCCCACATGACATGGTTAAGCTTCTGCGCGTTTATTCCGATTGCGACTTGCAAGGGGATCCGCGCGAGCAGAGCGCATCCGATATGCGTAACCAAGCGATCCTCGAATTCCTCTATGCATGCGGCGCTCGCGTCTCGGAGGCGTCGGGATTGTTGGTCTCGTGCGTTGATTTCGAGAGCGGTCAGGTGAAGGTGTTTGGCAAAGGATCTAAGGAGCGCATCATTCCGCTTCATGACCTTGCGATTCAATCTATGAGCACCTATGAAAGGATTGCTCGTCCAAAGCTTCTCAAAGGTGGCACATCTGATTTCTTCTTCGTGTCGAATCGCGGTAACCAGATGTCAACGAATGCCATTCGCGCCATGTTCAAGGAAGCGCTCATGCGATCAGGGCTTGACGAAACCCTCTCGCCCCACTCTATGCGTCATACCTTCGCTACCGATATGCTAACCGGTGGTGCGGACTTAAGAAGCGTGCAGGAGATGCTTGGCCACGCGAGCCTCTCGACGACGCAGATCTACACCCATCTGTCTGCTTCGCGGCTCAAAGAAGTTCATCGTCAAGCGCATCCGCGCGGATGATCTCTTATATCTGTTCGATTCAAATCCAATAAAGCGGTACAATAAAAAGTCGCACGAAATTGTCACGTTTTCGTGCGACGATTTTGCAATCCGGAACGCATTGCATGTGGAGGTGGACGAGGAATCATGGGTCAGGATGCCATCGTTATCAAGGGCGCGCGTGAGCATAACCTTAAGAACATCGACCTGTCTATTCCGCGCGATAAGCTCGTTGTCATCACGGGCCTGTCGGGAAGCGGTAAATCGAGTCTGGCGTTCGATACGATGTACGCTGAGGGTCAGCGTAGATACGTCGAAAGCCTCTCGAGCTATGCCCGCATGTTCCTCGGCCAGATGAGCAAACCCGACCTCGATAGCATTGACGGACTTTCTCCTGCAGTTTCCATCGACCAGAAGACAACGAGCAAAAATCCGCGTTCCACCGTCGGAACCACAACGGAGATATACGATTATCTAAGGCTCTTGTTTGCCCGCGTCGGCATCCCTCATTGCCCAGAATGCGGGCGACCTATTGTTTCCCAGACGACCGATCAGGTCACCGATGCCATCTTGGAACTCGCTAAAACCGAGGGAACGCGTGCCTTGATCATGGCTCCAGTAGTGACAGGTAAAAAAGGTGAGTACACGAAGCTTTTCATCGATCTTGCGAAGGAGGGTTTCGCGCGAGTCCGCATTGATGGGGAAGTCGTGAAGCTCGATGGCGAGCCGCGTACACTGAACAAGAAGATAAAGCACTTTATCGATGTGGTCGTCGATCGCGTACAGCTCAAAGAGAGCGCCACAAGCCGTATCGCTGAGGCTGTCGAGCTCGCTACGAAGCTTGCTTCCGGGCGCGTGCTCGTGCAGATCTTGGATGATAAGGGCAATCCGCTTGAGGAACCTGCCCCTAAATCAAGCGGGGCAACCGGCGGCTTGGCGAAGGGAGAGCATCTTTTCTCGCTAGCTCTTGCATGTCCTGAGCATGGGTACTCCATCGATAAGCTCCAACCCAGGGATTTTTCCTTCAATGCCCCGTATGGGGCGTGTCCCGATTGTCTGGGTATCGGCAGCCGCGAGGAGGTTGATGCGGGTCTTTTGGTGCCTAACACCGCGCTCTCGCTTGAGGAAGGCGCTATCGAAGCATTCAAGAACGGCAATTACTATCCTCAGATCCTTGCGGCAGTTGCCAAGCACATGGGTTCGAGTCCGAAAACCCCATGGGAGGATTTGCCGGAGAAGACCCAAAATGCCCTCTTATATGGCCTTGGTAAAGAGAAGATCCGCGTCGATTATCGCACGGTAGATGGACGTGAGACATGGTGGTACATCACATGGGAAGGTGCGTGCGAGGCCGTCATGCATCGGTATGGTGAATCGAAAAGCGACATGCAGCGCGAGAAGCTATCCCGTTACTTTGCGACGACGAAATGCCCGACATGCCACGGCAAGAGGCTTAAGCCCGAGATCCTCGCAGTCACGATAGGCGGGAAGTCGATCATCGATGTGACGGAGTTGAGTGCCAAGGATTGCCTTGCATTTTTCAAAAGGCTTTCGTTTACGGGTCAGCATGCACGCATCGCTGTCCCCATCTGCAAAGAGATCGTCGCCCGCCTCCAGTTCCTCGTTGATGTCGGATTGGATTACCTGACGCTTGATAGAGCAACGGCGACGCTTTCGGGAGGAGAGGCACAGCGTATTCGCCTTGCGACGCAAATCGGTGCGGGTCTGATGGGCGTCCTCTATATCTTGGATGAGCCTTCAATAGGCTTACATCAGCGCGATAACGCTCGGCTTATCGCAACGCTCGAGCATCTTCGCGATCTCGGTAACACTGTTGTTGTCGTCGAGCATGATGAGGACACCATACGAAGTGCCGATTACGTCGTCGATATGGGTCCAGGAGCTGGCGAGCATGGAGGATATGTTGTCGCTAGCGGTACTCCCGAGGAAGTTATGGATGCAGAGGACTCGCTTACGGGTGATTACTTAAGCGGTAGGCGCTCGATTCCCATTCCGAAGATTCGCAGGAAGCCGAAAAAGGGCACGCTTTCTCTATACGGCGCGTCTGAGAACAACTTGAAGAACCTCGATGTTGAGATTCCGCTTGGCACGCTTACGGTTGTGACGGGCGTGTCGGGCTCTGGTAAAAGCTCGCTGGTCACCGATACGTTAGCTCCAGCATTGGCTAATCGTGTCAACCATGCACACCGCCGTTGCGGGTCGTATAAGAAGCTTGCAGGGTCGGAGAACATCGACAAGGTCATCAACATCGACCAAAGCCCGATCGGCCGAACACCGAGATCGAATCCGGCTACATATATTGGATTATGGGACGATATCCGAGCCCTCTTCGCATCGACGACTGAATCGAAGGCAAGGGGTTACAGTCCAGGTAGATTCTCGTTCAATGTGAAAGGCGGGCGCTGCGAGGCGTGCAAGGGCGATGGGCAGATCAAAATCGAGATGCACTTCCTTCCCGATGTATACGTGCCGTGCGAGGTATGCGGAGGAAAGAGGTACAATCGCGAGACTCTTCAGGTGACCTATCGTGGCATGAGCATTGCCGACGTGCTCGATATGACTGTCGATGAGGCGCTGCATTTCTTCGAGCATATCCCCGGCATCGCACGCAAACTCAAAACCATGTACGATGTCGGTTTGGGATACATCCGTCTCGGGCAGCCGGCTACGACGCTTTCAGGAGGCGAAGCACAGCGCGTGAAGCTCTCGAGCGAGTTGCAACGTAAGCAGACGGGTAAGACCTTCTACATTCTCGATGAGCCGACGACCGGTCTGCACTTCGATGATGTGCGGCAGTTGCTCGAGGTGCTCGAACGTCTCGTCGAACGTGGCAATACGGTATTGGTGATCGAGCACAACCTCGACATCATTAAAAGCGCCGACCACATCATCGATCTTGGCCCTGAAGGGGGAGATGGTGGGGGAACCGTCGTCGCGCAGGGCACGCCCGAGCAAATAGCTTCTATCCCTGAAAGCTACACGGGAGAGTTTCTCAGGAGGCTGTTAAACGCTTAAATAGGGCACTGGCAGGCCATTTTGCTACGCTCACTGATAGCTTTGTTTCGTTACCGTTACGTCACGCGCGCTTGCGTTTTCGCTTTCTTATAATGACCACGAAAACGTACACGTAAGTGTAGGGTTATGCGAGTATGCGCAATCCAAGCGCATTCCCGCGAAAATGTATCCAAAAGGAGGATATCGTGAGTTACGTTGACCGAATCATCGAGCAGGTAAAGGAAAAGGATGCTGACCAGCCGGAGTTCATCCAGGCAGTCACTGAGGTTTTGACCTCTCTCGAGCCCGTTTTCGAGGCGCATCCCGAATATGAGGCAGCTGGTTTGCTGGAGCGTTTGGTCGAGCCCGAGCGCATCATCATGTTCCGCGTCCCGTGGACCGACGACGAGGGCAAGGTTCAGGTCAATCGCGGCTTCCGCGTCCAATTCAATAGTGCAATCGGCCCTTACAAGGGCGGTCTTCGCCTTCATCCCTCTGTAAACCTTGGCATTCTGAAGTTCTTGGGCTTCGAGCAGATTTTCAAGAACAGCCTCACCACGCTTCCCATGGGCGGCGGCAAGGGCGGTTCGGACTTCGATCCCAAGGGCAAGAGCGATGCTGAAGTAATGCGCTTCTGCCAAAGCTTCATGACCGAGCTTTGCAAGCACATCGGAGCCGATACCGACGTTCCGGCTGGCGACATCGGTACGGGCGCACGCGAGATCGGCTATATGTTCGGTCAATACAAGCGCCTGCGTAATGAGTGGGTCGGCGTTCTTACCGGCAAGGGTCTTTCCTATGGCGGTTCTCTTGCTCGTACCCAGGCTACTGGTTATGGTGCCGTGTATTTCGTCCAGGAATACCTGAATTGCCACGATGACGAGATCGCCGGTAAGACCGTATGCGTCTCCGGTGCCGGCAACGTCGCCATCTATGCCATTGAAAAGGCGGAGACCTTGGGTGCCAAGGTTGTTACTTGTTCTGATTCCACTGGTTGGATCTACGATCCTGAGGGCATCGATGTCGCGCTGCTTAAACAGGTTAAGGAAATCGAGCGCGCTCGCCTCACTGAGTATGCTGCCCGCCGTTCTTCGGCTGTGTACCATGAGGGTCGCGGTCTGTGGATCACTCCGTGCGACATCGCTATGCCATGCGCGACTCAAAACGAGCTCCTTATCGACGATGCCAAGGCTCTCGTTGAGAACGGCTGCAAGATCGTTGCCGAAGGTGCGAACATGCCCACCACGCTTGACGCTACGCTCTATCTGCAGGAGAACGGCGTCATCTTCATGCCTGGCAAGGCAGTTAACGCGGGCGGCGTTGCCACGTCTGGCCTTGAGATGTCTCAGAATTCCGAGCGCCTCAGTTGGTCGTTCGATGAGGTCGATGAGAAACTCAAAGGCATCATGAAGAGCATCTATCATGCAGCTGATGATGCGGCGAAGGAATATGGCCATGAGGGCAATTTCGTCATGGGTGCCAATATCGCAGGCTTCAAGAAGATCGCCGATGCCATGATGGCTCAGGGAATCGTGTAAGACTCGCTTGCCCGCAGATTCCATGAATCCACAGTATGCGGTCGTCCATTAGGGCGACCGCATCTTTTACGCTATATCGAGGATGCGGTATCATATCCCCATGAAACCGATTACGCTCTCAAACACCGTCGGACATTTCAAGACCATCACTCATCACAAGCTGCTGGTTATGCAGTTGATGATTCGCTTAGGTCTTGTCTGGCAGGGTATCAACCACGATAACTCCAAATATGCTCCCGTAGAGTTCTGGCGCGGTGCGCGCTATTACCAAGGTACACGCAGTCCGAATGCCGCAGAGCGCGAAGATCTCGGTTATACCGAGGCGTGGATGCATCACAAGGGGAGGAACAAGCATCATTTCGAGTACTGGATGGATATCGGCAAGGATAAGTCGAAAGGTTTCCAGGGTATGCCGATGCCGACACGTTACATCGTAGAGATGTTCTGCGATCGTGTCGCAGCATGTAAGGTCTACCAACAAGATGCGTATACCGACGCTAGTCCCCTCGAGTATTTCCTCACACATAAATACAACCTCATGATGCATCCGGATACCGCAGCCATCCTTGAAGTGATGCTTCGTTTTCTTGCCGATAACGGGGAAGAAGCTGCAATTCGGTATATCCGCGAAAACATAGTGAAGCCGCGATTTTGCTATGGCGAGGGTGCTCGGTATTAGGCGAATCGTATATGGGAGCGCAAAATAATACACCCGAGCGCCTTGAAGAGAAGCTTGAGCGGATCAAGCAAGAGCTGAACCACGTTCCAGCTCTCCCCGGCGTATATTTATGGAAGGACGCCTCTGGCGAGGTCATCTATGTTGGCAAGGCCAAGCAGCTGCGTGCTCGCATGAGGCAATATGTCAACTTCCAAGACGAACGTGCGAAGATACCCCTTTTGGTAGAGCAAATAGATTCTTTCGATTATGTTGTCGTTGAGAGCGAGCATGAATCGCTCGTGCTCGAGAACAACCTCATCAAGCAGTACAGCCCATTTTTCAATGCGGATTTCAAGGACGATAAGTCGTACCCTTTCATCGCGCTCACGAAAGGGGATGTGTTCCCAGCGTTGAAATTCACTCGCGAGCAGCACGTAGCGGAGACTCGGTATTTCGGGCCATACACGAACAGCCGAGCGGCTCGCGACCTTATCGATATTGCGCGGAGGATCGTTCCTGTATGCTCAGCGACCTGCGCGCAATGGAAAGCCTTGAAACGCACCATCGATCGTAATGGCCAAGGTGATCTTACGAAGGAATCAGCGTCTCAACCGTGTTTCGATGCGCATATCGGTATCGGACCAGGTGCCTGTTGTGCTGAGATCACCCCTGACGAGTACGCTGTAAACGTCAAACGCGTCGAGCGTTTCTTGTCGGGACATAGAACGGAATTCATCGATGACTTATCGTTCGAGATGCAAGAAGCAGCTCAAGATCTCGATTTCGAGCGCGCTGGACGCATCAAGGCACGCATCGATACCATAAAGCAGCTCAATGACCGGCAGCATGCGGTTTCTGCAAGGAACTTGAACGCCGATGTCATCGGGTTGTTCCGTGAGGAAACCGTCGCAGGCGTTCATGTATTCATAATCCGCGAGGGTCGAATCATCAACAACAACGATTTCGTTTTGAACAAAGGCAAGAACGTTCCCGATGATGATTTGCTCCATAATTTCCTATTACGCTACTACGACTCGACAACCTCGATTCCGCGCGAGGTGATCGTTCGCACATTGCCCGATGATACGGAAGCGATGGAAGCATGGCTTACGGAGAAGCTCGCAAGCGTCCATGGAGCCAAAGTGATCTTCACCGCCCCGAAAAGAGGCGAGAAAGTGGGATTAGTCTCCTTGGCTGAGAAGAACGCTTCGCATGCGCTCAAGCGCTACAAGGTTCGTACGAATTACGAGGATGCTCGCGTCAACGATGCTCTTTTGCAGCTTGAAAGCGCGCTTGCGCTCGATGATGCCCCCATGCGTATCGAATGCTATGACATCTCCACGATCCATGGATCGTATACCGTTGCCTCAATGGTCGTGTTCACGGGCGGCCGTCCCGATAAGGGGCAATACCGCAGATTTAAGATAAAAACGCCGCTTGATGAAGCGAACGATTTCCTTTGCATGCAGGAGGTTATGAGCAGACGTTTCGATTCAGAACGCCTGAAGGATGAGCGATTCGGTCGAAAGCCCGACCTCGTGATATTAGACGGCGGAAAGCCGCAGCTTACTGCCGCTATGGAGATGTTTGATGAGCTTGGCATAGACGATATCGCACTTGCCGGTCTTGCGAAGCAGGATGAGGAGTTGTTCGTTCCCTGGCAATCCGAAGGTCCGCTTGTCTTGCCAAGCGGGTCGGCATCACTGTATCTCGTCAAGCAGATCCGCGATGAAGCGCATAGGTTCGCGATTACGTATCATCGCGAGCTGCGTGGAAAAGGCATGACAGCGAGCATACTCGATGACGTTGCCGGCATAGGTCCCGTTCGCAAGAAGGCGCTATACAAGCATTTCAAGTCGTTCAAGAATATCAAGAATGCAAGCTTAGAGCAGTTACGTGAATGTCCGGGAATCACCGACGAGGTCGCCGCGGAGCTGTACCGGGTTTTGGTGCGGTACAATACCGACAAGGACGAAGAAAAGGAGTTCGTATGAGCGAACCGC
This sequence comes from Eggerthellaceae bacterium, assembly GCA_015062605.1. Lineage (GTDB taxonomy): Bacteria > Actinomycetota > Coriobacteriia > Coriobacteriales > Eggerthellaceae > SIG42. The sequence goes on from SUUI01000003.1 coordinate 106,584, forward strand.
AAGAATCTGCGCAGGTTGCTGCTTCTTCGGTAATCGAAGGATTGAACGTGCCGCAGCTAGTTATCATCAGCGGTATGAGCGGCGCAGGACGTACTGAAGCGATGCATGTGTTCGAGGATCTCGGATATTACTGCGTCGACAACCTTCCCTCAAGCCTGATCGGAAACCTGCTCGATCTTGCCTATCTGCCAGGTCAGAGCAGCGAATCCCGTCGCGTCGCTGTTGTGTGTGATACGAGAAGCGGTGAGTATTTCAGCGGGCTTACCGATGAAATCGAGCTTTTGAATAAACGAGGCATCGATTACGCGATCTTGTTTTTAGACGCTGCGGACGAGAAGCTCATCGCGCGCTATAAGTCGAGTAGACGCAGGCATCCTCTGTGCGAGGACGGTTCAAGCATCGCTGCTGGCATCCAACGCGAACGTAGCATATTGTTCTGGCTCCGAGAGAACGCCCACTATGTTATCGATACGACTGATATGCTCCCGCAAAAGCTTCGCGCGACCATTCGCGATCTGTTTGCAAGCGGGCAGGAGCGAAAGGGCTTGGCCGTCACGGTATACTCGTTCGGTTTCAAACACGGAGCCCCTCTTGATGCCGATGTCGTGATCGATGTCCGTTTCCTCCCGAATCCGTTCTACGATCCAGACCTCCGTTATCTTACGGGACTGGATAAGCCCGTCCGTGATTTCGTGATGTATAACGCCCAAACCGAGGCGTTCATCAAGCAATGGCATGCTCTTCTTGACTGCGTGATGCCTGGATATGTTGCCGAAGGAAAGCAGCAGCTTGCGATAGCAGTCGGCTGCACAGGCGGGCAGCATCGTAGCGTGACGCTTGCCGAGGAGACGGGTGATTACCTTAAATCGCTCGGATATCGCGTGAGCGTGGCTCATCGTGACTTGAAGTTGGCTGAGAATAAGTCGGCAGAGGTGGAGTAGGCGATGGGCGAATTCTTACAAATCGATGAGACCACATGTGAGAATATCCCAGAGCTTTCACGCTTGGTCACACGTCCTGCGCATGCGGCTCCGCTCCGTACCGTGGTCGTAGGCGGAGGAACGGGCGCGTCTGTTTCCATCCGTGCTCTTCGGTCGATAGGCATTTGTCCTGATGCCGTTGTTGCTATGGCTGATGATGGCGGATCGACTGGTTTGCTGCGCTCAAAAGATGACATGACTCCTCCCGGTGATGTCCGCAAGTGCCTCGTAGCGCTTGCCGGCGATCCAGCATCGCCGTTCGCTCGTGCTTTTTCCGGTCGGATGCCGGATGTTGAGGATCATGCTCTGGGCAATCTGCTTTTAGCAGCGCTTGAGGATGAGTGCGGCTCCTTTCCAGATGCTATCGCGGAATGCGAGAGGCTCCTTGATGCCTGCGGGCACGTCTATCCATCCACTCTTGAGCACGTGAGATTCGTCGCGAAGAACGAGGACGGTACCATCATCATCGGCCAACATGATGCTTCGCTTTCGAGCAGCGCGCTTAAGCGTGTCCGCCTCTCATGCGAGGACGGGGCACCATCTGCGTATGGGCCCGCCATCGATGCGCTTATAAACGCTGACTTGATCGTTCTCGGCCCTGGTTCTCTGTTCACCTCGATCGTTCCGAACCTTTTGATTCCGGGAATACCCGAGGCTATCTGTGAGAGTGATGCGACGGTCGTATTCGTCTGCTCGCTTGCGGATGCGCAAGGGGAGACCCGCGGCTTCTCGGTATTGGACTATTTCGATTCCATCGAGCGCTATGGCTTGCGAGGCCGAATCGACTACTTCATCGCTCAAAGAGAACGCTTGAGGGAGCCGACGCTTTTGACCATGCATCTTGACGAAGTTGACAGGGTTTACCTTACGCCAGTGGAAGTGCAGACCATCGAGCAACGTGATACGCGTGTCCTCAAGCGCGATCTGTGCAATGAAAAGCATCAATGGCTTCATGATATCGGAAAGCTCGGCAGCGCGTTTGCCGAGGTGGTGCGCGAATGTCATTCACCTCAGAAGTAAAGGACGAGCTCGCGCGCGTCTCTCCCATATGCACGCATTGCGAGCGGGCTACCTTAGCTGCGCTCGTGCGCATCGAGGGTACCTTGTTTCTAAGCGGGCAGAGCCACTATCGAATCGAGATCTCGACCGACGTGGGTTCCATCGCACGCCTTGCCATTCGTCTCCTTCACGAACTCTATGGCCTTAAAACCGTTCCCACCGTGCGTCGCAGTGTCTTGCATAAGACGCCGAACTATCTCATAGAGGTTCCTTCGCAGCCCTCTTTAGCCGATGCGCTTTTGGATATGGGCGTTCTCTCTCCAACGGGCGGTCTTGAGATGGGTATCAAGCCGAGTCTTATCAAGAAGCAATGTTGTACGGCGGCCTATGTGCGCGGCGTTTTCTTAGGTAGTGGTTTCATTTCAGATCCGAAGGGCGACTTCCATTTCGAGATCACGGTCGAGTCTCACCAGCTTGCATTGGACATCAAGGATATACTGGAGGCTAAGGGCATCCGTGCACGTGTCATCCAGCGTAGGAACTCGTATGTCGTTTATCTGAAGAGCGGTTCGTCTATCGTCGAGTTTTTGGCGTTCACAGGTGCGCATCATGCGGCACTCGATCTTGAAAACCAGCGTGTTATCAAGAGTTTGCGCAACGATGCGAATCGAATTACGAATGCGGAGGTTGCCAACCAGGCGAAAACCGCATCTGCCGCAGTCAACCAGATCTTCGCCATACGAAAGGTCATAGAGAACTACGGCCTTGATGCTCTTTCGCCTGGCTTGCAGGAGTTTATACGGCTTCGTGTCAAGCACCCTGAGGCCTCGTTGAAGGAATTGGGTGAGTATGCCGACCCGCCGCTATCAAAATCTGCCGTCTACCACAGAGTTAGAAGGATTGAGGAGTTAGCTGCACAAGGAAAAGAGTAGAATGGATTCATCTTCATAGGTTTGCATGTGTCTTACGAAAGGAGAGCACGCATGGCTAAGAAAATCGGTATCAACGGTTTTGGTCGCATCGGTCGTCTCGCTTGCAGGGCCATCATGGAAGACCCCGAGCTCGAGGTGGTGGCAATCAATGCTCCAGGAGACATCAATGCAGCAGCCCATCTGCTGAAATACGATTCCGTCCAGGGCCGCGCCTTCGACACCGTCGAAGTCGTTGACGATTTCATCGTCGCTGATGGTTACAAGATTAAGGTGCTTTCCGATCGCGATCCATATAACCTTCCTTGGGGTGACTTGGGCGTTGAGTGCGTCGTTGAGTCAACGGGTAAATTCACTGACGCGACGAAGGCGAAAGCGCATATCGAAGTAGGTGCCAAGAAGGTGCTCATCACCGCTCCGGGCAAGAATGAGGATAAGACCATCGTCATGGGTGTCAATGATTCCGAGTACGATCCCGAGAAGCATCACATCGTATCGAACGCATCCTGCACGACGAACTGCCTCGCTCCGTTCGCTAAGGTCCTTTTGGATACCTTCGGTATAAAGCGCGGTTACATGAACACCGTCCATGCCTACACGGGAGATCAGAAGATTCTCGATCATTCCCACAAGGATTTCCGTCGCGCACGTACCGCAGGAATGTCGATCATTCCGACCACGACCGGCGCGGCACGCGCGGTTTCTTTGGTTCTTCCTGAGCTGAAGGGTAAGCTTGACGGCTTCGCAACGCGCGTCCCTGTTCCTGATGGTTCCATGGTTGATTTGACGGTCGAACTTGAGCGCGAAGCTACCGCTGAAGAAATCAATGCCGCCATGAAGGCAGCGGCCGAAGGCCCCATGAAGGGCATTCTCGAGTATACGGAAGAGCCTATCGTCTCGTGCGATATCATCGGCAACCCGCACTCCTCGATTTTCGACAGCAAGCTCACCATGGTACTCGGAGGAAAGAGCAATCTCGTTAAGTGCGTATCCTGGTACGACAACGAGTGGGGCTATTCTTGCCGCGTCAAGGACCTCGCGAAGATCCTGTAAGGCTTTCATTGCTGCGCTACTTTCGGGTAGCGCAGTTTTTTGTTTGGCAGGTAATACTTGCCGTCATGTTGGTTGGCATTCTTCTTACCGTATAAGGAGGAAAGCCTGAACTGCTTGGATGAAAGGGGATAAGATGGCTGACATCAGGACTATCGATCAGCTGGATGCCTCAGGAAAGCGCGTATTGCTCCGTGTGGATTTCAATGTGCCGATCAAGGACGGCGTTCTTACAGATGATGTTCGCATCCGCGAAGCGCTTCCTACGATAAAACGTCTCGTCTCGCAAGGTGGACGAGTCATCATCATCGCGCATTTGGGCAGGCCTTCTGGCAAAGGCTATGAGATGGAGTATTCCCTGCGTCCTGTCGCCATGCGCCTCTCGGAACTCATGGGCCAGCCTGTAATGTTTGCTTCAGATACTATCGGTCCCGATGCGAAAGCGAAAGCGGAGGCCTTGAAAGACGGCGAGCTATTGATGCTTGAGAACCTTCGCTTCGATGCTCGCGAGAAGAAATGCGACCCTGAGTTCTGTTCTGCGCTCGCATCGCTTGCCGATGTATTCGTGAATGATGCATTCGGCGCGGCGCACCGTGCTCATGCTTCCATCTCCGGCGTTGCGGCGCTCCTTCCGTCATACGCGGGATATCTGATGGCTAAGGAAGTCGACACCATCACGGGTATGCTCGACAAACCCAAGCGCCCGTTCGTCGCGATATTGGGTGGTTCGAAGGTTTCTGACAAGATCAAGATTATCGACTCGCTCATTGACAAAGCCGATACGCTCATCATCGGCGGTGGCATGTGCTTTACGTTCCTCGCCGCTATGGGCAAGGAGGTCGGCATGTCGCTTAAAGAAGAGGATTGGATCGAGCGGGCTGGACAGATGATTGATAAGGCGAAGGAGAAGGGCGTCGACCTCCTTCTTCCTATTGACGTTGTCGCCGCCGATCGCTTCGCACAAGATGCTTCCACATGTGTCGTAAGCGTAGACGAGATCCCCTCGGATATGATGGGCCTCGATATCGGTCCCCAAACGGCTCGCGCGTATGCGCGCGCTATCGCCGATGCTGCATCCGTGTTCTGGAATGGGCCAATGGGTGTGTTCGAATGGAAGGCATTCGAGTACGGCACAAAGGTCGTTGCCGTGGCCGTTGCCGCGAATATCGACGGAGAAACCATCATCGGCGGCGGCGACAGCGTTGCGGCTGTCAACAAATTTGGTCTTGCCGACATGATGACGTTCATTTCAACTGGAGGCGGCGCCTCTATGGAGCTTGTGCAAGGCGAGAAGCTCCCCGGCGTCGAAGCGCTTAAGTAAAGGAGGCTTCGCATGGCACGTAAACCCGTTATGGCTGGCAACTGGAAGATGAACAACACGACGGGAGAAGCTGTCGTATTGGCGCAGGAAATCTCCAACCGCTATTATCGTGACTGGTCTGACAAGGTCGACATCATCGTATGCCCGCCATTTGTCGATCTGAAATCCGTCTACAACGTTTTCGAATTCGATCACGCACGTATTGGCGTTGGCGGCCAGGATGTCTTCTGGGAGAAGTCCGGCGCATACACCGGTGAGATCTCACCGCATATGCTCAAGGAGATCGGTTGCACACATTGCATCATCGGCCACTCGGAGCGGCGTACGATGTTCGGCGAAACCAATGAGTTCGTCAATCGTAAGGCCAAGGCCCTTATCGCAGAGGGTCTAACTCCCATCATCTGCGTTGGAGAGTCTCTCGCCGTCCGCGATGAGGGAACCACGAACGAGTTTGTTACCGCACAGGTCGATGCGGCGTTTGCTGGTATCGAGGAAGCATCTGCTTCAAAATGCATCATCGCATACGAGCCTATCTGGGCAATCGGCACTGGCCGTACGGCGACGCCCGAGCAAGCCGATGAGGTTTGCCGTGTGATCCGCGAGAAAATAGGGGAGTTGTACAGCAATGACCTAGCTGAGAATATGCGCATCCTCTATGGCGGCTCAATGAATGTCGGAAACGTCGAGGGCCTGATTGCTTGTCCCAATATCGATGGAGGTCTCATCGGCGGCGCAGCGCTCAAGGCAGACTCCTTCTGCGATTTGATAAAGGCGTGCATGTAATGAAAAAAGCTTTTGATAAACCGCCGGTATGTCTCATCATCATGGATGGCTTCGGCCTTGATGAGCCTTCCGCCAAGAATGCCATCAGCCTTGCAACCAAACCGTTTTTAGATGATTTATTCGAGCATCGTCCGTTCATCCAATTGCAAGCTTCTGGTGAGGCAGTAGGCCTGCCTGAAGGACAGATGGGTAACTCGGAGGTCGGGCATCTGAATATCGGAGCAGGCCGTGTCGTCTATCAGGAGCTCACGCGTATCAACAAGGCGTGCAGAGACGGATCCCTTGCTGCGAATGAAGTACTCATCCGCGCATATGAGAATGCTTCGAAAAACGGAAGCGTGCTTCATTTGATGGGTCTTCTTTCTGATGGCGGGGTTCACTCGAATAACGAACATCTGTATGCCCTCATGCGTCTTGCATGTGATATGGAGCTTCCGGAAGTGTTCGTCCACTGCTTAATGGACGGTCGCGACGTTCCCCCTAAAAGCGGTCTCGATTACATCTGCGAGCTGATGGATGTCATGGGCGAGCTCGAGAGCGAGAAGACCCATTTCGTGCTAGCGAGCATTCAAGGTCGTTATTACGGCATGGATCGCGATACCAGGTGGGATCGGATTCAAAAGGGCTATGAAGCCCTCGTATGCGCATCACCCTATGAATCGCTTGATCCGCGTGAAGTCATGGAGCGTTCATATGCAAGCGGCGTGACTGATGAGTTCGTGATTCCTGTAGCATTGCAGGATCGCGGCATGATAGATGGCGATAGCGTCATTTTCTTCAACTTCCGCCCTGATCGTGCGCGCCAGATCACCCGCTCTATCACTGAACCGGATTTCGGTTTCTTCGATCGGGTCCGTGTTGCGAAGGTCGATTTCGTGTGCCTCACGGAGTATGACCCGACGATCAAGGCGCCTGTGGCATTCGCAAAGGAATTCCCGCAAAACGTCCTCGCCGATGTGCTTTCAGATGCTGGTCTTACGCAATACCATATTGCCGAAACCGAGAAGTATGCCCATGTGACCTTCTTCTTAAATGGTGGGGTAGAAGCTCCTAAAGAAGGGGAGGAACGCAAGCTCATTGCAAGTCCGCATGTCGCCACATACGACCTTCAGCCCGAGATGAGTGAACCTGAAGTGGCTGCTACACTCGCGCAAGCGATTCGCGATGATGTTGCTGATGTCTATATCGTGAACTTCGCAAATTGCGACATGGTAGGTCATACAGGCATCATTCCCGCTGCCGTCAAGGCCGTGGAAGCAGTTGACGCAGGTGTAGCACTCGTATGCGAGGCAATCGCGGCAAAGGGAGGAACAGTGCTGCTGACCGCCGATCACGGCAACGCTGATTGCATGGTTGCGGAAGACGGTAGCCCGCATACGGCGCATACCACGGCTCCGGTTCCGTGTGTGATCATCGACTATTCGGATCATGCGTTTACATTTGGGGCAACGGGCGGAGCGCTCTGTGATTTGGCGCCGACGATTCTTGATATGCTTGAGATGAAGCAACCTACCGAAATGACTGGGAAAAGCCTGCTTGCATAATGAGTTCAGGATGCGTATAATACACTTTTTGCGTACGCTAAACATTTAGGTAACAGAAAGGCATATCATCTTGAACGCCTTAGTAATCATCTTCCTTGTCTTGCTGGTCGTATCCGGCGTTGGCTTGGTTATCTTCATTTTGCTCCATTCAGGCAAGGGAACTGGCATTTCTGATATGATCGCCAGCTCCATGTATAGCTCGGTTTCCGGAACGAGCATCGTTGAGAAAAACCTCGACCGCATTACCATCATCTGCGCAATCGTCTTTTTGCTCTCGCTCATCATTTTGATGATCATCTATCCGCAGGGAACGATTAACGCGGGTTAAGCGGTTTCGCGCAAAAATACCTACTTCACATTCAGGTGATTTTGCGCTACGATTCCTACCGTTGCTTTTGCAACAACTATGTCGGAGTGGTGGAACGGCAGACACGCTAGCTTGAGGTGCTAGTGCCCAAACCTCGGGTGTGCGGGTTCAAATCCCGCCTCCGACACCAAATTTCCAAGCGTCGCGATATTGCGGCGCTTTTTTGTTTCAATGAATCAATCTTGACACGGTTGGGTGGAAAAAGAAAAAGACCAACCGATCTGGTTGGTCTGGAATTCGTGGTGGGCGATAGAAGATTTGAACTTCTGACCCCTACCGTGTCAAGGTAGTGCTCTCCCCCTGAGCTAACCGCCCGAATAGCTGTGTGTTTTCAATCAGCGATGCACAAGTCTAACAGATTATCTGTTGCTGTCAATCAGTAATATTTCAAAATTAGCCTTGCCAAGCACCCTTCGAGTCTTTATAATACCTTTTTGCGCGCGGACATGGCTCAGCTGGTAGAGCACAACCTTGCCAAGGTTGGGGTCGCGGGTTCGAACCCCGTTGTCCGCTCCACTGATGACAGAGGCCGGCTAATTTGGCCGGCCTTTTTCATAAGGTGGCGAGATGGCCAAGTGGTAAGGCAGAGGCCTGCAAAGCCTTCATCACCGGTTCGAATCCGGTTCTCGCCTCCATAGACTATTCAGCCTGGGCTTTTCGCCCAGGTTTTATTATGTCTCGATGTACTGTTTATGCTTTATTGATTCTGATGCCGACGTAGATAGCGTCATCGGAGATGTCGACGGAATAGACATCGGAAAGCTTCAATGCCGAGATACGCCAAACGTATTCTTCCTCGTCGAGCTCGATCGTGCCTGTTTGATACGTATTACCTGAAGTGTCGGTTCCAGATTCTTTCATTTCAGAATCAGCCAAACCCTGCTGGCTTATGGCGCTTGCAATGGCGGCATCGATGCTTCCCGATTTGAAGTCGGCATAGCGTACGCGGATGCCTGAAGTGGAATCCGAGCTTATTGATAGCTCCCATCCGCCATAAAGCAGCTGTGCCGCTTTCGGGGGATCGAGTTTTCCGATGCCTTTTTCGTAATACGCTTTTGCATCATCATTGGAAAGCGTTGATGGAGCATGGAAAAGAGCGTAGGTGTTCCCCGAAGGATCGCCCGATGATATTTCGAAATGTGTGATGCCTGAAGCATCGAGGTCTGCTACGACCTCGTCGGCGCTCCATCCAACATATGATTGCAGGTATGGATAATCATTAGCAACTTCCTTCGAAAGCGCATCATCAATGGCTGCTTGGGTTCGTGCAGGGGCCTGAAGCACCGTATAGTTGTAATAAAGAAACGCCCCGATGCCAACGATGGCGGCTACAAGAACGAGAATAATTGCGAATTTCTTATATGTGCTCGGGAAAAGCGGTGGGCGATCGAGTATTGAAGCATCGTAGTACCGCACATTTTCATTCGTACGCTGTTGTGACATTTTTCTGCTAACCATGAGCCCGTACTTTCCATGAGCGAGTATCGCCGCTACAATGCATTCGATTATACCATTGCGGTTTGCGCGCGGCACGATTTCCATAGTATGTGCTAACACAGGCGCAAAACCTGAAACGTTTAAAACTAGGGGCTTTTTCATTGATGGAGATCTTCGCAATATTCACTACGCCTGAAGCATGGATCTCCCTTATCACGCTTGTCTTTCTGGAAATCATCCTCGGTGTTGACAATCTGGTTTTCATCTCGATTACCTCTTCGAGGCTTCCTGAAGAAAAACAGCATATCGGTCGTAAGCTCGGTTTGGCCGGTGCGCTTTTCATGCGCATCCTTTTTTTGTGCTTCGCATCCTATCTTGCGAGCATGGTCGAACCCCTCTTCTCGATTCCGTTCGGTAATAGCACGTTCGATGTCTCCGTCCATGACATCATCATGTTCGCTGGCGGCATCTATCTGATTTATAAAGGCATCAAAGAGATGATCGACGTTATCCGCCTTACGGATATGGTTGCAGAGGATACGCATGATGAGAGTCTGGTACGCAAAATAGGGCTGCCACAGGCCGTCGGTACGATCATGGTTATGGACATCGTTTTTTCCATTGACTCGGTCATCACCGCTGTCGGTCTTGCACAGTATCTGATTATCATGATTCTTGCAGTGATGATCGCCGTGTTCCTCATGATGGCGTTCATCGATCCGATTGCGAACTTTATCAACCGCCATGTCGAGATGAAGATCTTGGCGCTCTTCTTCATTACGGTCATCGGTATCCTTCTCTTGAGCGAGGGCCTTCACATCAACTCGGGCATCGTCGTCCTTGACATGTACGTAGAGAAGCTCATGGTGTATTTCGCCATGGTATTCAGTTTTGTGATTCAGCTTATCCAGATGCGCTACAACAAGAATCTGCGCAGATACCAAATCGACGGCCCGAAGGACATCGACGACTAGCCTTCTTCATATTTCTACATGAAATGAGCCGCGTGTGCGGCTCATAAACTGTTGAGGAGTTTATTCCTGCGTTTTGCGGGTTATTCCTTCTCGTACATGCTATAGCCTTCATCGGAGATGATGAAGCGTGCCGCATGAGGAAGGATGCGAGCTGAGAAAGGCCTTGCAATATTCGTAACCTCGCCGTCATATTGGATTTCTGCAGGAGGGTCCGAGACGACACTGACATGTTTCGCACGGTGTACTTCCATAATATCGCTTCGCGTCGAATAATGGCCGTTTTGGTTCAGGATCGCATCTTTGAGCGCGGGGATGAGTTTTAGAGCGTTATCGGCCTTTAAAACGACGACGTCGAGCCAACCATCGCGTGGACGGTTGTTTGCAACGAGAGAGATATCGAATTGAATCTTCGAGAAATTAATGATAAGCACAGCAAGCCCATCGCGTTCTATGACCGTATCGTCTAACGTGATGGTGAAGTGAGATAACTCGGGGCGGGGGTTTTCGAGCGCTGCTGCAAAGTACGCTCCAGGACCTAAGATGCGTTTGGAAGAAAGTGCTGCTTTCATGATGGTCGCGTCCCAGCCTGCCCCAGCGATGTTGCCGAAACCATAGGTGTTACCATCGATGTTTAGCTCTGCGATATCGAAGTCAAGCGTCTTACCTTCGCGCACGAGTTTCGCAAGTGCATGCGGTTCATTCGGTGAGAGCATGTTCAAAGCGAGTAGGTTGGCCGTGCCAGCGGGGAAAGGTAGAATCGGCACGCCAGAATGGGCGAGTGCATACGCTACAGTAGTCACAGTGCCGTCTCCCCCCGAAGCGACGACAGCATCGAATGTGTGAGCATCGTAAAGCAATGTCCTGATATCGGTTTGGCCGGATGTGGAGCGCAAGACAAGCTCGTCGCCGTCTTGTTCGAAGTGCCGCATGAAGTCATAGATCGCGCCATCGCCGTATCCGGAGCTCATATTGTTGATGACGAGCAGTTTCATGTTTTCCCCTTCGTTTGCCTACCGCGTGCTGATAAAATGTATATTACCATTGCAGGATGATAAGTTCTTCTATCGGCTGGCATACGTCGTTTGATTGTCGCATCCACCCGATTGACGCAGCTATTACGAGGTATGAAAACGTGCTTATAACCACTCAAGAAGAGTTCGAGGCATTTCTTAAATGCGTCGAACGATCCTCTATCCTTGCCATCGACACAGAATTCCTCAGAGAGAGGACGTATTATTCAAAACTGTGCCTTTTGCAGATGGCGACTCCTGACGAGGTGGCGCTCATCGATCCATTTGCTGTATCGGATTTAAGCGTTATGGCTTCGGTCTTGCAAAACCCCGCCGTTACCAAGGTTTTCCATGCTGGATCCCAAGATCTTGAAATCCTTTATCGTGAGGTAGGAGTGTTGCCGGCTCCCATATTCGATACCCAGGTTGCTGCAACGCTTTTGGGCTATTCCCTCCAAGTAGGGTATGCGGTTTTGGTTTCATCGATATGCGGGGTGACTCTGAAGAAAGCTGATTCGTATACCGATTGGTCACGCCGTCCGCTTACAGACTCGCAGCTTCAGTATGCGGCTGATGACGTGCTCTATCTTCCTACCGTCTACCAGACGATGGTCGATGAGCTTATCGAGAAGGGTCGTCTTTCTTGGCTTGATGAGGATTTCGCACGCATGAGCGATCCCGATCATTATGTTTCCAATCCTTATGAACGCTATAGGAAGCTTAAGCGCGTTTCTCATCTTTCGCAGCGCCAACTGTCCGCAGCACGCGAGCTCGCCGCATGGCGTGAGATTGAAGCGTCGAAGCGGAACGTTCCGCGCAAATGGGTGATGACCGATGAGCAGGTCGTCGAGGTCTGCCGCCGTGAAGCCCGTACGATAGATGAGCTGTTCTTGATTCGCGGCGTGAGAGATTCGCTTTCCACACGTGATGCGCGCTCAGTCGTATCGGCGATACAGAAGGGTCTCGATGCGAGCGAGGAGGAATTGCCTGCGTCCGATATCGATTCGCACCGTGAAGCCAACGTCGACTCCGCACTTGATCTCATGGAGGCAATCGCACGCGTTCGATCCAAGGAGTTCGGTATCGCCATGCAAATCTTGGCCCCGCATGCTGACCTTGTGAAGCTTGCACGTGGTTACGTTGATGACTGCGAGCTTATGCGAGGGTGGCGCAAATCAATGCTTGGCGACGAACTAGTCAAGCTCCTATCTGGTGAGCTTATGCTTTCGCTGCATGATTTGGAGTTGACGATTTCCGCATCGTCCGCGAGCGATAAGGCAGGGGAGTAGCCATGGGTGGCGCGCATGAGACGCTTTCCGTTTCCGCAGCGCTAAACCTTGCGAAAAAGGCCTTAGAGGGCGTAGTCGTTCGTATTATTGGCGAGGTTTCCGAAGTATCAATCAAAGCAGGTTACAAGGCGGTTTATTTTTCCATCAAGGATGAGAAGTCAAGCTTGCCTTGCATGATGTGGAATAACCGCTACGCAGAATGCGATGTCGATTTGCGTGTCGGTATGCTCGTTGAGTTGACAGGTAGATTCTCGCTATACGCAGCGAAGGGACGCATGAATTTCGATGTTTCCTCCATCTCGAAAGCTGGCGAAGGAGATTTACGTCTCAAGGTCGCAAATCTTGCAAAAAAGCTCGCATCCGAGGGGCTCATGGACGCGTCTAAGAAGCGCTCTGCGCCCACGTTTGCGACAACCATAGGCCTTGTCACTTCTCCGCGCGGTGATGCCGTCCATGATGTTCTCCGCACGCTTAGACGGCGTTTTCCGCTCGCTCGCGTTGTCTTCGCGGGAGTTCCCGTCGAAGGGGAGAAAGCCCCCTTAGGGATAATCGAGGGCGTACGTTGCGTTGTCGATGCCGGCGCAGAGCTGGTGCTTATCGTTCGCGGAGGCGGTTCGTACGAGGATTTGATGCCCTTCAATGACGAGGGCCTTGCACGTGCGATAGCCTCATGTCCGGTTCCGGTTATTACAGGTATCGGGCACGAACCGGATACGACGATAGCCGACATGGTGGCTGATGTTCGAGCCTCAACTCCCACGGGTGCAGCACAAGAGGCGAGCCCTTCTCCGGAATTGCTCCGTGAGCTATTCGTTCGGCGATCTATGGAGTTGGATAATTCAATCAATCGTCGGATCGATATAGAGGAAAGCAATCTCGACGGGTATCTTAAAAAGCCTATCTTTCTTGATTCGACGGAGCTATTAGCTCAATCCTATCTCGCAACCGATTCGCTCGCTCAGCGTCTTTCTGTCGCGCTACCTGGCAATATAAAGCGGAACGAGGACGCTCTTTCGCGTGCGAAAACGAAACTCACCGCAATGCTCCCTCATGTCCTCGGTAGTTACGAATATGAAGTTAAGGCATCATATGAGGCGCTGCTCAACCAAAAGGATGCCCTGCTTGTTCCCTTTGAGCATGCAATGTCCTTGACGGCATCTCGCTTACATGATCTTTCACCTCTTGCTGTGCTTAGCAGAGGCTATTCGATGGTGCAGGACGAAAGTGGCTCGATTATCAAATCGATTAAGCGAATCGCCGTCGACGATCAGCTGAACGTCTTCTTTTCCGATGGTGGATTCACATGCGTTGTGACAGAAGTACCCGCTGTCGGAGGGGATATGTGCATAGTCGATTTAAGGGGTATCGATAGAAGAGACGATGATACGGACGCCGTATCTGAAGAGTGGAAGGAAACACTATGGTAGAGACCCAAACAGACCCGGGTTCCCTTACGTTCAAGGAAGCTATGGACGAACTCGATGGTATCGTCGCATCTCTTGAGAGCAACACTCTCGAACTTGAGGAGAGCCTCTTGCGCTACGAGCGCGGTGTCGCTCTTTTGGCATCGCTGCAGACGCGTCTTTCCCAAGCGCGTCAGCAGGTCGATGTATTGATTGGCAAACTCGAGGAAACTCCCGAAGATGAGGTTAACGATACCACGCTTTCCTAAGAGGTTTTGTTCTCGTTTGCATGCGAACCGTCTGCCGATTGTGTGCATCATACGTATGTGATTGAGTTTCTCCAATTCTTAAAATATATTAATTGGAACAAAGAAGGAGTAACTCATGAATGTTCTGGTCATCAACGCAGGCTCGTCCTCATTGAAATACCAGTTGATCAACGTCGAAACCCAGCGCGTTTTAGCAAAGGGTGTTTGCGAGTGCGTCGGTTCTCCTGATTCTTTCCTTAAGCATGGCCTCGATGATAACGAGGTTAAGATCATGACCCAACTCGAGGATCACAATGCCGCTATGGCGCTTGTCCTCGAGAATCTCACTTCAGGTCCGAATAAAGCCATCGATTCGCTCGATGAGATAGGCGCAGTCGGTCATCGTATCGTGCAGGGTGGTAAATATTTCGATCGCTCGGTTTTAGTTGATGACGATGTCATTCAGAAGATCGACGAGCTTGCCGAGCTTGCTCCTCTGCACAATAAGCCTTCGCTCATGGGGATTTACGCATGCAGGGAACTCATGCCTGATGTTCCCCAGGTCGTAGTGTTCGATACTTCGTTCTTCCAGTCGCTTCAACCTTATGTGTATACGTATCCGATTCCACTCGAGCTTTCCCAGAAGTACTCCATTCGCAAGTATGGAGCACACGGCACATCTCATCGCTATATTGCGGAGCGTGCTGCCGTCGTGCTTGATGAGCCGCTCGACGACTTGAAGCTCATCACATGCCATTTGGGCAATGGGTGCTCCGTATCAGCCATCGACCACGGCATCGCCATCGACACGTCGATGGGTTTAACGCCGCTTGACGGTCTGATGATGGGTACACGTTGCGGCTCGATTGATCCCTCCATAGTGACCTTCCTGATGGAACATGAGGGGCTTTCCCCCGAAGAGATGAACACGCTTCTGAACAAGAAATCCGGCCTTTTAGGCATCTCAGGGATCTCCAATGACTTGCGTAGCGTGCGCGATGCCTCCGAAGCGGGTGACGAGCGTGCGATGCTTGCGTATGAGATGTATTCGTATTCGGTGAAGAAGTACATCGGCCAATACATGGCTGTCATGGGCGGCGTCGATGCCATCGTGCTTACGGCAGGAGTGGGCGAGAACTGCGCAAAGATGCGCAGGATGATCTTCTCGGGCTTACAGCCCCTCGGGATCGTGCTTGACGAGGAGCGGAATCGCGAGGTCGGATTCGAGCGCGAGATCTCAACTGATGATTCCGATGTTTGCATCATCATCATACCTACGAACGAAGAGTACATGATCGCCCGTGACACCTACGAGATCATTCAAGAGGGCATCTACTAGCGAGCGCAAGACCTATACTTATTGCAATGCAAAGGCCCCTTTCGGGGCCTTATTGCTTGTATTGTTGTCTCGTTACTGCGCTATTCCTTGTCACGTGCTTGCGCTTGGACGCATGTGATGGCGATAACGCCAGCGATATCAGCGGCCGAGCATCCACGTGAAAGGTCGTTCACGGGAGCAGCGAGCCCTTGTGTGAGAGGACCATACGCTTCTGCGTGAGCAAGGCGCTGCACGAGTTTGTAGCCGATATTGCCTGCATCGAGGTCGGGGAAGATGAGCACATTGGCTTTGCCGGCGACAGGGGATTCGGGTGCTTTCGAGGCACCGACTTCTGGAACGATCGCTGCATCGAGCTGAAGCTCGCCGTCCAGTAGGATTTCAGGGGCAAGCTCTTTTGCGATTCGGGTTGCCTCGACGACTTTGGCAGTCTCATCGTTTTTAGCGGAGCCGTAGCTTGAATGAGACAGCATTGCGACGATAGGTTCGGTCCCGATGATGGATTTCCAAGTCTTCGCTGAATTCACTGAGATGTGGGCGAGGCGCTCGGCATCAGGTTGCACTTCAAGACCGCAATCAGAGAAGAGGAAGGTTCCGTTCTCTCCAAATGTGCAATCGGGGACGACCATCACGAAATAGGAGCTCACAAGCTTGACTCCTGGTTGCGTGCGGAGTATCTGGAGGGACGGACGAAGCACGTCGCCTGTTGCATTGCAGGCTCCAGCCACCATGCCATCCGCTCGTCCGGTTTTCACCATCATGACGCCGAAGTATAAGACGCTATCGATGAGCGAGTAGGCTTTCTCTAAGGTAACACCCTTATGGGCTCGCAGCTCTGCGAGCTTTCCCGCAAACTCATCACGCAATTCGGACGTTTTCGGATTGATGACGGTTGCGTCGGCAATGTCGATGCCCGACTGTTCGATTTCAGTCGGATCGCCGAGTATGATCAGGCTGGCGTAACCTTGATCAAGCACGATTTTCGCTGCTTCAAGCGTGCGGATATCGTTTCCCTCCGGTAAGACGATGGTCTTCTTGTCGGTTTTCGCTTGTGCGATCATGGAATCTAAGAAGCGGGTCATGAGTATTCCTTTCCTCGGTTATCTGAAGTTTATCTGAATATTTCAATAATCCCAATCATCATTCTCTAAGAGGATACAATGCATAGCGGATGCATCGGATGCGTCTGTTTTCATGCGATTAGTGAGAGGGTACCCATGGCAGTTCGTTACGCTGATTTTAAAGATGTCGATATCACTTCCTTCGATGTCTTAGTTGTTGGCAGCGGTTTCGCAGGCAGCGTTATCGCCCGAGAGATGGCCGAACGCGGCGAAAAGCGCGTTTTGATCATTGAGAAACGCTCCCATATCGGCGGCAACATGTATGATTCATACGACGATGCAGGCATCCTTATCCATAACTATGGTCCGCATATCTTCCATACCAATGACAAGCGTGCGTTCGATTACGTTTGCCGTTTCACGGAGTGGCGAGACTATCAGCATGAAGTCCTTTCAAATTGGTATGGCACATACATGCCGGTACCGTTCAATAAGAATTCCATGCGCATCGTCTTCGGTCCCGAGAAGGCACAGAAGTATATTGAGAAACTCATTGATACCTTCGGTGACGAGCGCAAAGTTACCATTAACGAGCTGCGTTCGCAGGACGACGCTGATCTCGCCGAGATTGCCGACTTCGTGTACAAGAACGTATTTTTGTATTACACGCAAAAGCAGTGGGGTCTTACCCCCGAAGAGGTCGATCCTTCGGTTACGGCGCGCGTACCCGTATTCATCTCCGAGGACAACCGCTATTTCCAAGATGCATACCAAGGCATGCCCGCGCATGGATATACGCCGCTTTTCGAGAATATGCTCGACCACGAGAACATCACCGTGTGTTTAGACACCGAGGCGGAAAGCGTATTCGAGCTCGTATTCGAAAGCAGGGCTGAGGATGCGCCGCTGCAATCCATTCGAGTTAAGGACGTAGATTTCACAAACCCGATCATCTACACCGGTCCTTTGGACGAGCTCTTCCTCTCGCGTTTCGGGCGTCTTCCGTATAGAAGCCTTGATTTTGACTTCGAAACCTTGGAGCAAGAAGTGTATCAGCCTTGCGGTACCGTTAACTACACCGTCACGGAAGACTTCACACGCATCACCGAGTTCAAATACCTGACCGGGCAGCAAAGCCCTCGTACGACCATAATGCGCGAGTACAGCAAAGTCTATGAGGACCCGATGACCCAAACGCCGTATTATGCCATCATCAATGATGAGAACAATGCTCATTACCAACGCTATAAGAGCCTTACCGATCATCTTCCGAATTTCTATGCATTAGGTCGTTTGGCGGAGTACCGCTATTACAACATGGACGTGATCATCGGGCGCGCGCTTGCGCTTGCTGACGAATTGCTGAAGTAACGATGCTCAGGTATTCCAAAAGCGTTACATTCGCTGTACCGTGTTACAACTCGGCAGAGTATATGGACACATGCATCGAGTCCATCCTGAAATGCGGTGACGATATCGAGATCATCATCGTTGACGATGGGTCGACCAAAGACGAAACTCCCAGAAAAGCGGACGAGTGGGCGGAGAAGTATCCGACCGTCATCCGTGCGATTCATCAGGAAAACGCTGGTCATGGCGGTGCGGTCAACACTGGCCTTTTGAATGCTCGTGGGCGATACTTCAAAGTCGTTGATTCTGACGATTGGCTGGATGAGGAAGCCATGCAAAAGGTCATGGCATATATCCGCCCGCAGTGCGAGCTCCATTATCCGACTGATCTTGTAGTAGCGAACTATGTGTATGAGAAGGTTCACGAGAACAAGCGCACCGTCATGCACTATCGCAACGTGTTTCCCCAAGAGGACCAATTCACGTGGGACGATATTGGCCATTTCCATGCGAGCCAGTATCTTTTAATGCATTCTGTGTTCTACCGAACCGACTTGTTGCGCGATATGAACTTGAAGTTGCCCGAGCATTGCTTCTATGTGGATAACATCTTCGTATATGCACCGTTGCCCAAGGTCAGAACAATCTATTACATCGATGCTGATGCGTATCGGTATTACATCGGCAGAGAAGGCCAGAGCGTGAACGAAGACGTCATGAAGTCTCGTATCGACCAGCAGATTACCATCACGAAGGTCATGATCGATGCTGCGCAGCTCCCCGACGATGTAGAGAGCAAGGATCTCGAGCGCTATATGGAGAATTACCTTTCGATGATGATGTGCATCTGTTCGATATTCTTACGTATGATCGATACAGATGAGGCAGAGGTAAAGCGAAAAGAAATCTGGAACTACCTAAAAGAGCACAATCCGAAATGCTATAAGAGTGTACGCCGCCACCTCATCAATAGATTTACAAATATTCCTTCTGCTTTGGGCCGTAAGGCGGGAATCGCTGGTTACCGTATCGCTCAGAAGATCTTCAAGTTCAACTAACGAATGGCTTTAATACCCAATAAAGAAGATGCCCCGATTACGGGGCATTGTTAATTTGGGTTTGCGATTGCCGTTTTGCTATAAGAGGTCGTCTTCCTCTTCGTAGCCGAAGATAACCTTCCTCATGCCCGTGATGAGTTGTTCGTTCTCGTCGTGAGTGCGCACTGATACGCAGAAACAGCGGTTGTCGGGTAGACCCGGGGTATTCTGGAGCGTGCGAACCATGAAGCCCGAGAGTTGTAGTCTATGCATCAGGTCATTTACATCTCGCACGCCTAAATCGAGACCTGCTTCGTTGTTGAACGAGCACAGAACGTAATTCGCTTCAGCGGGGAAGATCTTCACGCCGGGGATGAGGTTGAGCATGCACTGCATCCAGGGGATTTCAACTTCGAGCAAATCGCGGGCGCGTTCAATGTACGCCCCTTGGTTCAGTATATGATCGGCAAGCGCTTCTCCAAACATGCTTACGTTCGTATTGTCGAAGAACTGCTCGATTTGCGCGATGGTATCTGGATGCGCAACGCAATAGCTTATTGGGATTCCAGGAATCGCGAAAGTGTTGCAGAGTGAACGGATGACAATGAGGTTTCGGTATTGCCGCGTAAGCCCGATCATCGATTCGCCACCTAAGGTAAGCTCTATGCCGCTTTCATCGAGAATCACCCATTTGCAGTTCTGCAGATACTTAATCAGCGTCGGCTTTGCGAGGAGGCGGCTCGTGGGATAGCACGGGTTAGCCAATATCGCTGCATCGAATTCGATGCCGTTGTTTCGTGCGATGATCGGGTCTGGAACGATGAAGCTTGATGGACTTGTGATCTCGGAGATCATATGCCCTGCGTTGGTGATCGCCAATGCATATTCCGCTGGGCCAGGTGTCGTGATGCCGACGGTACATGGCTGATATGTTTGTGCGACAGCACGAATCATCTCATCAACGCTTGTCCCGCATAGAAATGATTCTACTGGTAGATTGAAATACCTTGAGAAAGTCGTTCTTAACGCATGGGAATCGCGATCGGGGAGATAAGCGTGCTCGCCACGCTCCATTGCAGCAACGATAGCATCAGTGAACTCTCGCGGCGTTCCAAGAGGGTTGCTCGCGGTTGAGAAGTCTATCCAAGTGAATTCGCTCCGCAGATCTGCTGGCGGAGGGAGAATCGTTTCGGGGGGCTGTACAGCTGCATCCCGAACGTTGTCGTCCATCATGAAATCATATGCTTCGAACGGCTCGTAGGAATCCATGCGTTATACCTGATAAATCGCTATAGGGGATAGGGTGGTGAGGGCATCAATTCTACACCAAGTCATTCACATGCATCAAGCACGTGCCGAACGCCAAAATACCAGAATGATTCGGCTCTATTTGCTCATGTATACCGTATAATTAATCAGTTGTGCAAATATAGTGATTTATACAAAGGGGTTGTGATCTACGTGGCCAATAGTTACAAAGACACGATGAACCTTCCGAAGACCGATTTCGCGATGAGGGCGAACCTCCCGCAGAATGAGCCTGCGCGCCTTGCAAAATGGGATGATGAGCAGATTTACTGGCGCGTCATCGAGAAGAACAAGGATGGTAAGCCATTCGTATTGCATGATGGCCCTCCGTATGCGAACGGTCCGATACACATCGGCCATGCATTCAACAAGATCTTAAAGGACTTCGTATTGAAGAGCCATGCGCAGCGCGGCTATTTTACACCATACATTCCCGGTTGGGATTGCCACGGTCAGCCGATCGAGCATATGGTCGAGGAGACGCTCGGGACAGAGCAGTTCCGCAAGACCTCTCAGCCTGAGATTCGCAGGCTTTGCCGCGAATGGGCTGAGAAATACGTTGGTGTGCAGCGCGATGGCTTTAAGCGCCTCGGCGTGAATGCCGACTGGGAGCATCCCTATCTTACGTTCATCCCGAATTTCGAGGCGGGCAACGTCGAGATTTTCAAAACGATGTATTTAGACGGCGCAATCTACCGCGGTCGTAAACCAATCCATTGGTGCTCGCATTGCCACACGGCTCTCGCTGAGGCCGAAATCGAGTACGGCGATGAGGTCAGCCCAGCCATCTTCGTTCGCTTCGAGATGACTACGGTCCCCGAAGGTCTTGAGGATTATGCTGGCAAGCTCGATGTTGCCATTTGGACCACGACGCCTTGGACGCTTCCTGCCGACGATGCGGTCATTCTGCATCCTGAGGCAGATTATGTTGCCGTTGTCCATGAGGGTCGTGCGATCATCATGGCGAAAGCGTTAATCGAGAAGATTCTCGCCAAATTCGGCTGGGAAGGAGATCGGCTTGTCGAAGGTTGGTCTGCGACGGGTGTGGAGCTTTGCGGTAACCGCTATAAGCAACCCATCTTCGGCGATCAAGGTGAGGAGGGCGCATTCATCTATGCTGATTATGTCACGCTCGATGACGGAACGGGCATCGTTCACTGCGCGCCTGGTCATGGCGCTGATGACTACCTCGCAGGCAATAAGTTCGGCATTCCGGTAATCATGCCGGTTGACGATGATGGCAAGTTCTATGTTGGTGAAAGCATCGGAACTGGCGGTCCATGGTCCGGCATGGATGCTAATGAGGCCAATCCCCACATCATCGAGTGGCTTAATGATCGTGGCATGCTGATAATGCATGAGGATATTAGCCATAGCTATCCGCATTGCTGGCGTTGCCATGAGCCTGTGATCTTCCGCGCTACCGACCAATGGTTCGTTTCCATGGATGATACGAACCTTCGTGATAAGGCGCTTGATGCCATCAACACGAAGGTACAGTGGATTCCCGCTTGGGCATCCAACAGAATCGGCTCCATGGTTGCCGAGCGTCCCGATTGGTGCATCTCTCGTCAGCGTTCTTGGGGCGTGCCTATTCCCGTTTTCAAGTGCGCTAAATGCGGTGAGACCGTTGCCGACGAGGCCACGTTCGATGCTGTCATCGATCTGTTCTATACCGATGGCGCCGACGCATGGTTCACTAAGAAACCATCCGAATATCTACCAGAAAATACTTGCTGTGCTAAGTGTGGTGCGGGAGTGGACCAGCTCGTACCGGAGAAGGACATCCTGGATGTGTGGTGGGAGAGCGGTGTCACGCACACAAGCGTGTGCAAGCATCGTTCAGACGAAGGACTCACGTTCCCCGCTGACATGTATCTGGAAGGTTCCGACCAGCATCGTGGCTGGTTCCAGTCATCTTTGCTTACAAGCGTGGGAGCATATGGTGTAGCACCCTATAAGTCCGTCATGCACTGCGGCTTTGTGGTCGACGAGCTTGGACGCAAGATGTCGAAATCGCTTGGCAATGGAGTCGACCCCGCTGAGGTTATGAACAAGTACGGAGCGGATGTTCTGCGTCTTTGGGTTGCAAGCGTCGATTACTCTCAAGATGTAAGTATCGGCGAGAACATCTTGAAGCAGGTTTCAGATGCGTATCGTAAGATTCGCAACTCCATCCGCTTCTTGCTCGGCTCTCTCGATGATTTCGATGATACGCTCGCCATCACTTCATGGGATGATCTGGAGCCTGTTGACAAATACGTCATGTTCAAAACGAAGAGGTTCTTATCTGACGTTGAAGCCGCATACGATACGTACCGATTCAACACCGTATATCGTTTGGCCTATGACTTCGTGAATGAATTGTCGAGCGTCTACCTTGACATTACCAAGGACCGGTTGTATTCCGAAGCAGCCGATTCGCCTCGCCGCCGTGCAGCGCAGACCGTTCTGATGAACGTTCTCGAGGTGCTTGTGCGCGTGTTGACTCCTATCCTCACGTTTACGATGGATGAGATTTGGGAGCACTATCCGCCGAAGATCCGTGAGGCATCTGGGCGTCCTGACAACGTCCAGCTGGCTGGCTGGCCTTCGGTTGATGATTTCGTTCCGAAATTCCCAGCAAATGCAGAGGATACACTCGAAGAGGACTTCAACGCCATCATGCACGTCCGCGATGTTGTGATGAAGGCGCTTGAAGATGCCCGCAATGCGAAGCTCATCAACAAGCCGCAGGAGGCTGTCGTCACCGTGACCGTTCCCGATGACGTGCTTTCCATCGTTGAGGCATATCCGAAAGCAGTTTTTGAAGAGCTCTTCATCGTAAGTGGTGTTGAGTTCGTTTTGGGAGATCTTGTCACTGCCGAGGTTTCCTTGGCAACGGGTGAGAAGTGCCCGCGTTGCTGGAACTATCGAACGCTTGGCGGCAACGCGAATTATCCTGATGTGTGCGAACGCTGTGGCGATGTGCTTGAGGCGATTGGATTTACTGCTTCGTAACATGCGAGCAATTAGAGCATTCGAGTCGATGGTGAAGGAAAGATAACGAGTTAACGGGGAGGTGGATTATGAATACTGACGATACGGTATCCACCTCCTCGCGTGTCCGTTCCTATCCCCATGCGGGATTGTTCATTGTCGTCACCTTCGTGTGGCTTTTATTCGATATCTTGACAAAGCGGCTTATCATCAACGGGGGCTATGCTCTCGGAGATGTGTTCGCTGGTCCGTTTTTGGGCATCATCGATTTCAGGCTCGTTCACAATACTGGTGCTGCATGGGGTATTTTCGGAGATTCGACGATAGCTCTTGCCGTCATCTCTATCGTCATCTGCCTTTTGATCGTCATATTCGTATTCACGATCTTTCGAACGGACCCCGCATCCATCCATTTCGGGTTCGCACTCGTAGTTGCTGGCGGCATCGGTAATCTCGTAGATCGTTTAAGCTTTGGCTATGTCATTGATTTCATTGAGACTACATTTATTGATTTCCCTGTGTTCAACATCGCGGATATCGGTGTGACATGTGGATTCGCAATCGTGATAATCTCGATTATCTATTATTCTCGTCATAGAAGATGCGGATACGTGAGCATGATTAGCGATGAAAAATCTGCTGAAAGGATCATAAGCAAGGCGGATTTCGAAGTTGAACATGCAGAAGCTTTGGTCGAGAAATCCGAAGAGAAGATCGAAAAAATATCGACGCTGCGCGATAAAAATCAAGTTGAAGATTGTAAGGAGGTGATCGGCAATGACTAAAGTGATGTCCTTACGTGTGAACGCGGACGAAGCTGGAACGCGCATCGACGTCTTACTTGCGCAGCACTCTTGTTATCCGAGCCGAAGCGCGGCAGCACATGCAATCCAAGGGGGCATGGTGTTCGTCAACGGTTCAGTACCTACCAAGAAATATCCAGTTTGCGCCGATGACCTCATCGTTTACGAAACAATAGATACAGCACCCACTCATGTGATTGGTCAGCCGATACCCCTTGACATACGATATGAAGACGATGACATCCTTGTCATCTCTAAGCAGATCGGCCTTGTGTGTCACCCTTCGATAGACCACCGAGATGGCACGCTCGTCAATGCGCTCATTTACCATTGCGGTGCAGGAAACCTATGCAACGTTCAGGGAGACGAGGAGCGCCTCGGCATCGTACATCGTCTTGACAAGGATACGAGTGGACTTATGCTCGCTGCAAAGACGAACGAAGCGGGCGAAGCGCTCATGGAAGACATTAAATCGCGTTTCGTGGACCGTCATTATCTTGCCCTTGTTCATGGAATCATCTCGCCGAATAGCGGCATGATAGATGCGCCGATCACGCGCAGCGCCAACGACCGCATCAAGATGAGCGTTAGGGACACCCCGCAAGCGCGCGAGGCCATCACCACATTCAACGTTCTCGAGCGCTTCGAGGCGGAGCACAATGACAATGGATACACCCTTGTGGTGTGCAAACTGTTCACGGGACGTACGCATCAGATACGTGTGCATATGGAATATATAAAGCATCCGATCGTAGGTGATACAGCTTATTGTGCGAATGCTCCAAAGAATCCGAAAGCGAACCTCGGACTCAATCGCCAGTTCCTTCACTCGTGCCATTTGGCATTTACGCATCCTGTGACGTCTTCTAACATGCAATTTGTTGATAATATGCCCCAAAGCCTAGCTGATGCCTTAGCGCGCCTTAACGGGCGTAGTATGGGCAGAACAGAAATTGGTGAGATGGCTTTGGAGAAAATATTGAATGCTCAAAAGCCCCTGTGCGAGGAATAGCCAAGCAAAGGAAGTGGATCGCATGGAAACCAATAGCAATCAACCTACGGTACTCATCGGCGTCACCGGCTGCATAGCAGCATATAAGACTTGCGAGATCGTTCGTCAGCTTCAGAAGGCGAGTGTGCGCGTCAAGGTTGTCATGACGCAGCATGCTACTGAATTCGTAGGTCCTACGACTTTCCGCGCGCTTACTCATGAGCCCGTTGCGGTCGATTTGTTCGATGAGGCGGGAGCACCTGTTCACCATGTCTCGCTTGCTCAGGAATGTGATGTATTCCTTATCGCTCCATGCACGGCAAACGTTCTTGCAAAGCTGGCTAATGGCGTTGCAGACGATCTTCTGACCACGACGGCCGTTGCTTGCGAAGCTCCGATTCTCGTTGCTCCCGCTATGAATGTGCATATGTATGAGGATGCAACTACTCAGGAGAACCTCCGTATGCTTAAAAGCCGCGGTGTCCAGGTAATCGAGCCAAAGGTAGGCTGGCTTGCATGCGGTGAGACGGGGAAAGGCGCGCTTGAGTCCGTCGAGGTCATTGTAGCCGCAACGCTTAATGCTCTAGGTCTTAAGCGTGATATGGAGGATATATCCGTACTCATCACCGCTGGTCCAACGGTGGAACCCATTGATGCGGTGCGCTTCATATCGAACCATTCTTCAGGAAAGATGGGATATGCGCTTGCCAAGGCAGCGATTCAGCGGGGTGCGCAAGTGACACTCGTGAGCGGTCCCGTTGCATTAGAGCCCGTTGATGGCGCGAAGATGGTTTACGTTAAAACAGCTCGTGAGATGCTCGCTGCGTGCGAGGAGAACTTCGAGGAAGCCGATGTTGCTATTTGCAGTGCAGCTGTTGCCGATATGCGCCCCCTTCATGCATCGGACCGAAAGCTGAAGAAAGGTTCGGATGATGCGCAACTTTCGACTATTGCTCTCGTTGAGAATCCGGATATTTTGGCAAAGCTCTGCGTTATGAAGCGAGAGGATCAGCTCGTCGTCGGCTTTGCAGCTGAAACCGACGATCTCGTTGAGAACGGTAAGGCGAAGCTTGCTCGCAAACACGCCGACATGATCGTTGCGAACAAAGTGGGGGATGGTAAGGGTTTTGGAACTGATGATAACGAGGGCATCCTCATCACAGCAAACAATCTTATTGAAGTTCCTTCGATGAGCAAGGTTAGATTCGCTCATGCCATCTTCGATGCAATCAATTCTCTTGAAGCGTAATGCGATTTCGTCTTCCTAATGCAAAAAGGCTATTCGTCGGCAATTATGCGGCTTTTCGCTTGAATTTGCAGTTAGGAGTCGCTAAGATATACAAGCTCTCGGAAACGAGAGGACATATTCCGGGTGGTGGCGCAGCTTGGTAGCGCACTTGACTGGGGGTCAAGGGGTCGCAAGTTCAAATCTTGTCCACCCGACCAGCATCGTTCAGGCCAGATATCATGTCTGGCCTGTTTTTCTAACCTATTCTTCGAAAGTACATTCCTAGGTATTTGGTTACAATGTCCTTCTTGGGTCTTCTAGCACAATCGCTGCAATGTTGCTATTAATGGAGGG
This sequence comes from Eggerthellaceae bacterium, assembly GCA_015062605.1. Taxonomy (GTDB): domain Bacteria; phylum Actinomycetota; class Coriobacteriia; order Coriobacteriales; family Eggerthellaceae; genus SIG42. The sequence goes on from SUUI01000003.1 coordinate 133,365, forward strand.
TATTTTTGTTCGGTGAATGCCACGCACATATCTCAATGGATGGGATCAACTATTCGAATTGCATGAGGCATCATGTGCATGGTCCAGATGAAGCGCATGTCCGTGCTTGTCTTGATTCATATCGTAAGCAGGGTATATCGTTCGTTCGTGACGGAGGCGATAAGTACGGCGTCTCTCAACTTGCAAAAAGAATTGCAACTGAATATGGCATCGACTATCGCACGCCGGTATTCGCAATACACCGCAAGGGCGGATATGGCTCCATTGTCGGGCGCGCGTTCGAGAACATGAAAGAATATGCCGTTTTGGTCGATGAGGCGGCTTCTCGAGGTGCGGACTTCATCAAAATTATGACCACCGGCATAATGGACTTCAACGAATTCGGTCGTATAACGCATTTCGACCTTGATGGAGATGAAGTTCGAGAGATGGTGCATATCGCACATGAACAGGGTTTTGCTGTCATGTCCCATACCAACGGCAAGCGGGCATTCCTTAATGCTTTGGAAGCTGGGGTAGATAGCATCGAGCATGCAAACTACATAGATCAAGAGTGCATTAGAGCGTTGTCCGAATCGAATACCTGTTTTGTCCCAACAGCCACAGTGGCTCGCAATCTTATGGGTCGTGGCCTTTTCGATGATGAGGTGCTTTCACGCATCTGGGCATCTTCGAAAGCAATGATTGCCTCTGCTATTGAGGCTGGATGCTTGATCGCTGTTGGAAGCGATGCTGGCGCAGTTGGCGTGCTCCACGGCCAAGGTGCTCTCGATGAATATGATTGTTTTTGCAAGGCGGTGCCAGATGCTTCCTTGCGGGATACGTGCATTTCGAAAGGGGAGGCTTTCATCATCGAGAGGTTTTGCAAAGACCAATGAGCGAAAGCATCCGCGCTTTAACTTGATATACAATTATTTGAAACTAATGGAGATTAACCATATCGACACCTAATATTTGTTGGAGAATCAATGAGAGTTTCTGTGCGTTTACCGCTTCTTTTGGCTTCATTCGGGCTTTTTCTTGCCTTTTTATTCCCCTCGATTGCCTTTGCATCCGATTCAGGTGAAGGCAGTATAGATTCATCGCTTTCGGGGCAAGATGGTATCGATTATCAACAGTTAGAGGCTGATGAAGCGTTTTACGAGTTCCCCGATGACGAATCCGACACCGTGACATCTGATGCCATTGAAAATGATTCCGATGGACTAATACATGAAAACCTTATAGAAGAAACCGTTGCTTCGGATACTCATGAAGAAGAGCAGAATCGTCTCGATTCGTTCGAACCTTCTTCTGAGAGCGTCGCATACCGTGCCCATGTGCAGAACATCGGCTGGCAGGACTGGGTTCAGGATGGCGAGATGACCGGTACTTCAGGTGAAGCGCTTCGTATGGAGGCTGTTGAGTTCAAGCTGGATGGCCCGTACGATGGAGAGATCTTCTGCCAGGCTCATGTACAGAATGTCGGCTGGCAACGCCTTGAGGGAACATCTGTTGGCGAAGAAGCTGCAATGATTGGCACGAGTGGTCAATCGCTTCGTGTCGAGGCATTCAAATTCACAATTGCCGGTGAGGTTTCTCGATACTATGACATCGTTTACCGCGCCCATGTGCAGAACATCGGCTGGCAGGACTGGGTTCAAAATGGCGAGTTGGCTGGTACGAGCGGGCAAGCGCTTCGCGTAGAGGCCCTCGAGATCATGCTCGTTGCAAAAAGCGCTACAACTGAAGAGTCGGATGGTGGTCCTGGAGTTGTGTATTATACGCACGTCCAGAACTATGGATGGCAAAGCCAGAAGGCCGCAGGCGAGACGGCAGGCACTTCGGGCGAAGCTCTCCGTATGGAAGCGATAGTCATCTATCTCGACAATGCTGCACTTGACGGTTCTCTTTCGTATCGCGCCCATGTGCAGAATATCGGCTGGCAGGACTGGGTCGGCAGCGGTGAGCTTGCAGGCACCTCAGGCGAGGCCCTTCGTATGGAAGCTTTCCAGATTGTCCTCACTGGCGAAATCGCTGCCCGCTATGATGTCGTCTATCGCGCTCATGTTCAGAATGTCGGATGGCAGCCCTGGGTTGTCAACGGGGCTACCTCGGGTACGAGCGGGGAAGCAAAGCGCATAGAGGCCTTACGCATCAACCTTATTCGGAAAGGGCTTTTCATCCTTCCTGAAGGGACGTACCTTGTCTCCTGTGCCGACAACGCAGAAACCATTGTCTCTGTCAGAGATGACGGTACGTTCGCTACTACATGGAATCCTGTAGAGCAAAAGCAGAAGTTCTACATCCGAGACGAGGGCGCGAATGCCTATTCGATTCAATCTGTGGATAACGGCAGATTCCTTACAGACAATGGCGGGGCTTTATCTTTCGATGCCTTTTCGGATGGCAATCCCAATCAGCTTTGGAATGTGACTTGGGATGGTGGTGTGATTATCTCCAACAATGCTACTGGAATGGCGCTCTCGGTATCGAACGGTTCTGTATCCGTGAATGCATTCGATTCTGCAAGCGTAAGCCAACATCTGACTGTAAGCGACGTCCAGCTTATCCAAGACGGTACGTATCTGATTAAGAGCACGAGCCAAAACGTCGTTATTGACATTTCGGGTGCTAGTTGGCTTGCTGGTGCCAACGCGTTGGTGTATACGCCAAACGGGGGAGGCAATCAGATCTTCGATGTCGTTTTAGCGCGTGATGATGCATATCTCATTACTTCATCTATGACTGGCAAAGCTCTCGATGTTGCGAGTGGTTCGACTGCAAACGGCACGAACGTCCGACAATGGTGGAAGAATACAGCTGATGCCCAACTTTGGTATGCACGCATAGATTATGATGGCGCGCTCGAATTCGTGAACGTAGCTTCCGGAAGGCATTTGGCAAGCGAAGGAGATGGAAGCGCAGGATCCAACGTTATCTCGTCTGATGCTACACAGCCGAGTAACCGTACATGGTTGTTGGAGGCTACATCGTATACTCCAGAACCTGTCCTCGCACGTGCGCTCGAAATCGCGCAATCCGAGGGAAGCCGTACGGATTACCTCATCTTGGTAGACCTCACGAATAATCGTACGATCATTTTCGAATGGACGAGCGGGGAGTGGGAACCTATCTATAATTGGACGTGCTCAACAGGCGCACCCTGGTCGCCTACCGTGCTCGGCGATTATGAAGTGACAGGTAAGGGATACTCTTTTGATGGAGCCTTAGGCGGCGATCCTTACACTTGCTATTACTATACGCAGTTCTATGGTGACTATCTATTCCATTCCGTTCCATATCATCAAGGAACGTGGAACGTTCAAGATGCTACCTTAGGCGAGTCGGTTTCTCATGGTTGCGTTCGCCTTGCCACAGATAATGCAAAGTGGATTTACGATAATATCCCTTATTACACGCACGTACTCACGTATTACTGAGAGTAAGCGATAGCCTATGGGTGAAAGCGCGATGCTGCATACGGATCAACGCGAAACGAGGCCCATTCCTAGGGGAATCGCCTCTGTTGTTCTTGTCCTTACGTTGCTTCTATCAACTGCGGTCTTTCTTTCTGGGTGTGCGAGCAAATGGGAAAACCTTGCTTACGAGAATGGAAGGTTCACCTACATCGTCGATGGAAAAGAGCAATTCTTAACTGGCATCGATGTAAGCGACCATAATCATTACATCGATTGGCGATCTGTCACTCTTGACGGAATCGATTTCGCTTTCGTACGCGCAGGTAATCGAGGCTATACCGAGGGTTGGTTATACGAGGATGAACAATTCGAAGGGAATTACACGCGAGCACGTGCGAATGGGCTTGCGGTAGGCGTCTACATCTTCTCCCAGGCAACCTCCGAAGAAGAGGCAATCGAGGAAGCTGATTTCATCTTGGGGCTTTTAGCCGGTCGCGCGCTCGAGTTGCCTATCGTATTCGACTGGGAATCGATTGCTGAGGCAACGGCGCGAACAGACAATGTAACACCTTCGACGCTCACTTCTTGCGCTATTGCGTTTTGCAAGCGCATTGAAGCTGCAGGTTATCGGCCGATGGTCTACATGAATCTAAAAGACAGCAAACGTTATGAGCTCGATAAACTCGAGTCGTATCCGATTTGGTTCGCACAATATGATGCGAATCAACCAACTGCTGCTTTCGACATAACGATGTGGCAGTACACATCATCAGCTTACGTAAATGGTATCGATGGATCCGTTGACATGAACATTATGTTCTTGGATGCCGACAAGCAGATTCTTTCGCGTACTGGCACCGTGTCGTAGCATTCAGTTATCCTTAGAAAAAGTCTTCGCCCCGATCTTATATCCACCATCTCATCGCTCTGTGACATCGTCATGTATTGTTGCGATAAAATACGAGTAATTCAGTTAACACTGAATATGCATTCCCGCAGGTCGATCGTATTCATTATTTGACGGTATGATCTACTATTGAATTGACGAAAACCTAGCTCAAAGCTCACTGTAAGAGGAGTCGCGTGGCAAATAGCGGCATACATACGCGGAAACGGGTCAGTAAACTGCGTTGGCGTGGTGTCCTCTGCGATTCCAAGCCCATGTTGCGTCGGCTCATTGGACTCGTCCTCGCGGTCGCTAGCGCTGCATTCACGTTCACGCAGCTAGGTTTCATAGGCATTCCGATGCCGAACGGTCCGTCTGTGTACATCACGAGCATGCTCATCATCGTTGCGCTTTCGGCCTTGCTGCTTGGAACCGTATCGAGCATGGCGATGGGTCTTTTTGCCGGCGTTGTGCTCTATCTGCATTCCTTATTCATGCCTCTCGATCATTATGAGCTTCTGTTCGTCAACCCCCTGACATCCATAGTCATGCTTTGCGTGTGCGGTCTTTTGTTGGGATTGTTCTTCGCTATAGCACTGAAGAATAATCCGCAAGGCATACGCCGCATCGTTTATATCGCGATTGCTTGCCTGATCGTGTCTTTTCTCTATAGCATAGGTTTTGCGGTTAATAGCATAATCCTGCTATTCGCTGATATAGTTGATACGTTAGGAGCGGATGTTTCGTCCGATATTCTTACATCGCGCACTATCGAAGCGGTTCTTAGCCTAGGCGATATAGGGTCAGGGATTTTTATTACCGCTGCGATGATGATCGTCGTGTGCTGCGTAGGCGACAAGATCGCTCGTTTTACTTTAGCGCATCGGGGGGCACTCGGATTGCGCACGGTATTCCTATCGTGGCTTTCCGTTGTCATGATTCTGGCTTTCTTGGCACTTTCTGCATCGAGCTTCGCTGTTACCACATTGAGGCTTACCGCTGAAGCAGAAAAGGATATGGCAAGCGAAGTCAATTATCTTGCCGTTCAAATATCGGCTGGTGAGTATCGCGACCAGGTGTTAGGCGGTTTTATCTCAACTCTGCAACCAGACGATGAAGCGGTCGCTTCCTATTTCGACGAGGAGCGTGCTACCGCATTGTCGGATCACCCGCTGCTTGACGGATATACGGTCGAAGAGGATGGAACCATCTTCATAACCTTTAATAATCTGATCTATTCAACCAATGACGACAGGTACGAGCTCGGTTCAAGCTTAGAGGAATACCTCGATGCGGATCTTCTGCTCGCCGCAAAGAGAAGTCAGGAAACCGGTCAGATCCAGCGTTTCGTTTATTCCAATGCCATTAAGTCCCAAACGGGAATGGCCATCGTTCAAGGCGATGTCCAGCCACAAGGTGATGGGGAACCGGGGCTTAGTTCCGGTGAAAATGCCGAGAATGCACAAAACGCCGGAGAAGGGGGCGTATCTTCTGAAGCGCAAGACGCGTCATATTCCTTATCTGGCTTCGAAGACTTCGTCTACAATCCCCAGCTTGCCTACTTGTATTCTCAGACAATCAGCCCCTCGGACTCCGGTTTGGATTACGAGCAAGCAATTATCATGATCCGCCCGTCTAGCATGGTCTTCGCAAACAGGAATTCCGTTATGGGCTGGACGACGTTATCGTCTCTCGTGCTCTTCGCGGCTGTATTCGTTCTCATCTCCCTTCTGTTGAACCGCGTCGTTGCACGGCGTATCGATGAAACGAATGAGGTTCTCGCACGTGTTACTGCAGGGGACTTGGACGCACGGGTTGAGGTCCAGGATACGCGGGAGTTCGAATCGCTTTCCGAAGGCGTGAATACGACGGTCGACTCATTGAAGAACTTGATTGTTGAAGCTGAGACGCGTATGGACGAGGAGCTGGCCACAGCTCGAGCCATACAGGAATCTGCGCTTCCGCAAACGTTCCCGCCGTTCCCGAACATACCGCGTTTCGACATTTATGCATCCATGAATCCTGCCAAACAGGTTGGCGGCGATTTCTATGATTTCTTCCTTATCGGTGACGATTGCGGGCAGATGAAGGGAAAGCTTGGATTCCTCGTTGCAGACGTTTCAGGAAAGGGCGTGCCTGCCGCTTTGTTCATGATGAAAGCGAAGGCTCTGCTCCGTGACTATGTCTCGAGTGGGATGGAGCTTGGAGAAGCCATCTCCGAAGTGAATCGCCAGCTCGTTGATGGAAACGACGAGAGCATGTTCGTTACCGCATGGGTCGGCGTGCTCGATTATGGGACAGGGCATGTCGACTATGTCAATGCGGGCCATAATCCTCCGCTCCTTTGGCAAAACGACGATGGTTGGCGTTGGATGCGAGAGAAGTCCGGTCCCGTGCTGGGTCTTTTCGAGGTTCCGTATAGTGCACATGAGGTGGAATGTAATACGGGAGATATGCTCTTGCTTTACACTGATGGTGTAACGGAGGCTTTCGATGTGAATGCGGAGCTCTATGGCGAAGAAAGGTTGCTAGCTGTGGCTGAGAAGGGTTATCGCTTACACCCAAGCGCTTTGCTCGAATCCGTCAAAGCGGATGTTGCGCAGTACGCCGAAGGCGCTGAGCAATCCGACGACATCACGATACTCGCGCTCGAAGTCGGCGTTCCTCCTGAAGCAACTGCCGTTCTCGAAGTCCCTGCCGAGCTTACAGAACTCGATACCGTCAACGAGTTCTTACATGCCGAGCTCGATAACAGATTCTGCCCCCATCGCGTCCAAAGCCAGCTCGACATCGCCGTCGAAGAGCTGTTCGTGAATGTGTGCAAATACGCGTATGCGGAAAGCGGACCGGATGTTCCGCGTACGGTCCGGATACATCGAACATACAGCGCCGATCCGTCCTCTATTACGGTCGATATCATCGATAAGGGCATCCCGTTCGACCCGCTAGCTAAGCCTGACGCAGTAACGCCGGACGATATCAAAGATGTTCCCATCGGGGGACTGGGCATACTCATGGCAAAGAAGTCCGTCGACGAGATTCGGTATGAACGTACAGACGGTAACAATATCGTCACGATAGTGAAGAAGTGGTAGAGCCGTCGGGTATAATACGGCTTGATAACATTGCAATGCATGCACGAGTGAAAGGACCTATAAATGGAGATCATCGTTAAGGAAGAAGGGACACCCCTCGTCTTCTCTTTGGTGGGTCGCCTTGATACGAACACGTCACCTCAGCTTGATGATTACGCATCCGATCTGTATAAGAAGGGCATCGTAGACCTTGTTGTGGACATGTCGGAATGCGTGTTCGTCTCTTCGGCCGGATTGCGCGTTATCGTTGCAATGCAGAAGCGTGCCGCAGTTAAGGGTTCTCTTGTTTTCAAGAACGTTGTTCCGGAAGTCATGGACGTGTTCAGCATGACCGGCTTCGACAAGATTCTTACGATCGAGTAGAACGTTATAAACGGAGGGTTACTTCAATGGCTGAAGAGGTGAAGGACGTTCTCGCCGATGATGGCGAAGACATCCAAGCGCGCCTTGATTCTTTGGAGAAGGTTGAGAAGGCCATAGACGGTGCGTTCAATTCGGGGAAGAAGGAACGCGCAAAAGTTACGCAAGAAGCCCAGCTCGATGCAGCTGAGGCTGTTGCCATGGTGGGTATCGCGTTCGAGTCCGACGTTGCCGCTGATGAAGCTAGGCGCATCACCGCTATCGCCGAGGGTAGCGGAGATCGCGAGCGCATTAAAACGGCGCGGAAGAAGGAGCGCGAGATTCGCAAGAAGGCGAAAGCCGACCATAAGGCAGCAACCGAATCGGCGAAACAAGCATACGATGCCATCAAATTCAGCGATCCCAATTCCATGGGTTTCATGCGCTTTGTGCAGATAGTCTTCGCCATCCATATCGCTTCAACGCTCATCCTGCTCATTCTCACGTCTCGTGATACCGTCAGCTATTCATTTGCCAACATCATGGATTGGATCATGGTCGTTCTAGAGGGCGTTTCGTTCTTCTTCTTCATCAATCGCTACAAGGCCGGTCGTCCGTTCGTCATCGGCGTGGCCTTAGTAGGGATAATCGTTCCAACGATCGCCAGTGTTGCATCGGGCAACTTCAGCCTCATCGTCCTTCTAACGAATGGCGCATGGTACATCTTCCTGTTCTTCTACTTCTTGTTCTCGAGGCGCGTAAAAGCGACCCTCGTCAACGACCTGAGCTTCCGGAAAGGCGAGTACGAGCCTGAGAATTTCGTCATCAATCGCCGAGGCTGGCCTTTCATCCGGAATCTCATCATCTTCTTCCTCGTGTTTTCAACGCTCGGCCACTTCATGGAAATCGGCATGTGCCAATTCATCATCATGGGGCTGGTGGAAGGCGAAGTCGATACGACTAACACGATGCTGTATCGCGATTTGATGTTCCCGTTCCCCATGGAGGGCGCGGTTGTCGTCATCATCGCGTTGTTCCTCTATCCGTTCTATACCTGGCTGAAGAAGAAGTTGAAGCCTGTCTTCTTCGCCTACCTTATCAGTTTCGTAACGAGTGCGCTTCTCTGCGCAACCACCGAATTCTGTGCTGGACTTATCTTTAATGCCGATCTGCAAAACTGGGATTACAGCAATCAGTTCGGCAACATCATGGGACAGGTGTGCCTGCAGAACACCATTGCGTTCGGCGCAGCGGCATCAATCATCAATTGGTGGGTCTATCCGCTTCTTGAGAAACTGCTTGCCCGCGTTCCGAATGACATAATGAACATCGCATTTGCTTTCATTCTGATGTTCAACACGATTATCTGGTCCCTTTACATCATCGTTCCACCTTGGATTAGCAATGAGAACAAAACTCCTCAAGAACTCGCCCAGCTTGCCCAAGAGCAAGATTTGCAAGCGATACAGGATGAGAGGGGCAAGCTTAGCACCTATGCGGCCTTACTTGGGACATCATCCGAATCGTTAGCAGAGGGTGTACGCGAGAATAAGGGGATCACCGATTCTGAGCGTGAGGCGATTCTCGCTGAAATTGATGGGATTAACGTGCGCATCAGCGCTATCGAGAATGTTCTAAACAGCGAATTACCAGAAGAGCTCATCCCTTCGGTGCAGACGCCAGAAGCTTCTTCTGAATAAAGGATGCGCACTCTATGGATAGTTCGCTACTTGCATCTTTTAAGACCATTGGTGCCGTTCAAAGCGCCATCTCCAATGCTGTTACACTTGATGAGGCTTTGCAAGGTGGCCTTAAGGCGATTATTGATAATGCAGGTGCTGAATGTGCTGTCATCTGGTATGCGGATAAAGCAGGCGATGGCCGTTTGCATCCTTACTTTTGGATAGGCCCTATTGATCTAACCAGCAAATCACACGCTTCCGGAGAGGGGAGTGTCGGGCGCGTATACGCAACGCAGGTCGCCGAGAGGAAGCTCGACTTCAATGCGGATCGAGACCCGGAGACCGTTCGCGATTTCGAGGGTATGCGCGTCGATTCAATGGTTTGCGTTCCTTTCTCGAATAAATACGAAGAACTAGGTGCTATCCAGTTCGTGAATAAAACAGACGGTTCTCTGTTCACCGATGAAGGTGCGGATGTCATGGAAATCATGGCCATGATGGCCGCGATAGCCATTGATGAGAACGATGCCTTAGCTGAGCCATGGCAGCCAGGCGAGATCGTCATGAGCATGCGCAACATTACGAGGGAGTTTCAAAACGGTGATATCCTTACGAAGGTTTTAAAGGGTGTCAACCTTGATGTTTACGAAGGTGAGTTTTTGGTTCTCTTGGGGGAATCGGGATGCGGCAAGTCCACGTTGCTCAACATCATCGGCGGTATGGATAAAGCGACCTCGGGGACTTTTACCTATCTAGGCCAAGATTTAAGCAATGCAACGCAGGAAGAGCTGACCGATTTTCGTCGTGACAACATAGGTTTCATTTTTCAAAGCTATAACCTTATGCCGAACCTTACTGCGACGCAAAATCTTAAGCTCATTGCCGAGCTCGTAGATGAGCCTATGAATGCAGACGAGGCGCTTGACATCGTCGGATTAGACGATAAGAAGAAGAATTATCCCTCGCAGCTCTCAGGAGGCCAGCAGCAACGGGTTTCCATCGCTCGCGCTCTCGTGAAGAATCCTCGTATCATCTTGGCTGATGAACCGACTGCTGCGCTTGATTATGCAACGAGTATCGAGGTGCTAGGGGTCCTTGAAGAGGTTGTGCGCAATGGCACGACAATGGTGATGGTCACGCATAACGAGGAGATTACACGCATGGCCGATCGCATCGTCCGCATGAGGGGCGGTCGTATGTATGAGGTCACAGTCAATCGTCATCCGGCCCATGCGACCGATTTAGTTTGGTAAGGTGCGGCATGAAGCCGACACAAATTGCGGAACTCTTCGCGAACACGAAGAAAACGTTCGTCTCTTTTTTCTCGATTCTGATGTTCGTGGCCTTAGGCGTCGGCATCTTCCTTGGCATCACTTGGACCGCACCTGCCCTGCACAACGCCGCAGATAAGGTTCTTGATGAGGGCACGTTCCACGATATCCAAATCCAGTATCTTTATGGTTTGACAGAAGATGACATCGATAAGCTTTCCCAAGTTGAAGGCGTATCGAAGGTTGAGGTTGCAAGGCAGTCTTTCGAAAGCCTTATCATTGACTCGGTCGCATATACGGTGAAGGTTCATTCGATTGGAAACGAGATCGATATCCCCATCGTTGCAGATGGTTCCTTGCCGCGAGGACCTGGCGAGATAGCGTTGCAAAAAGCCTCTGCTAATCGACTCGGTTTAGGCATAGGAGATGTTGTAACCTTCCAAGGCGGTAACGTGTCGCCAGCAAGTGGTAAAGCATACCTTGTCTCTGATACGTTTACGGTTACCGCACTAGTGGATAGTCCAGAGTATATTGCGAACTCCACTTCAACGTTCGGACTTTCGGTTTCTTCTTCCGGAAGCGTCGATGCGCTTTCGTGGGTTTCAATCGATTCTTTTGATCCTTCGGCGTTTTTAGACGCCTATCCAGTAGTGAATGTACGATGTGACAGCTTGCGTGGCCTTTCTACGTTCTCCGATTCATACAAAGATAAGGTTTCTTCAATCGAACCCAGAATCACCTCATTAGGGGATGCGCTTGGTACCGCTCGTTATGACGATCTTCACGATCAAGCACTCGGCAAGATCGAAGAAGGGGAGGGCCAACTTAACGAGGGATGGGCTACTTTAAACTCGATGCGCGCCGATGCCGAAAGCAAGCTTGCCGATGGTTATCGACAATTGCAGGAGTACGAAGCGCTAAAAGCTGAAGCTGAGGAAACGATTGCAAATGCTAAGGAGTTTGCGTCCCTTGCAGACGAGGCTCTTACTGAGGCAGAAGCACTGAGGGATAGCGTCGTTAATGGTTTGGCAGAATACAAAGCTAAGGGCGAAAAAGCTAAAGATATATATGAGGCGAGCGATAAAACTGCCCAAGATAAGCAACAATACGATGATGCGCTTGACGCTTACGGTGCAGAGATCATGCAAAAGATCGCCCCATATGCAGAACGCCTTGAGCGTCCGGTTCCCGTAATCGATCATGATAATTATTTCGATAGGATTACTCAGGCCCAAGAATTGATCGATGATTTCGAGAATCTATCTGTAACGTATGAAGGACGCACGATAACCGTTCATACTGTTCGGGAACTACTCGACGAGGCGAAGCAAACGCTTTCTGATGCCGAGGCTGAGCTTAACGATAAGATTGCTCAGTTGAATGAGGGATGGAATGCATATTACGCTGCTAGAAATGAACTAGCTTCCCGTGTTTTAGACGCCGAAGCGCAACTCGCAGAAGGCGAGGATCAGCTTGCTGCCATCAAAGGACAGCTTGCCGCTATGCAGCGCTACAGCTGGACGGTATTGCCCCGTTCGTATAACGGCGGTGTTGCGCAAGCAGTTCTCCTGAGCAACGTGATGGGTAACCTGAGCTTCTCGATGGCGGCATTATTCATTATCGTTGGCTTGCTTGTAAGCTACTCTGCGGTAAGCCGTATCGTTCACGAGCAGATCACGCAAATCGGAACGAAGAAGGCGCTCGGGCTCTATGCGCGCGAGATAACGGTGAGCTTCCTGGCTTATTCGGCACTTGCAGTTATCTCAGGAGCGATCATCGGCACTGCCGTAGGCGTTACCTTGGTAGAAGGTATTATCGGGCATGTGGTCGGAGGCATGTTCGTATTCGGGGATTACGCCCCTTACTTTGACATCGTCAGCTTCCTTTTAGTGACAGCTCTTGAACTCATTTTGGTTCTCGGCGCCACTTGGCTTGCATGCCATAAGATCTTGAAAGAAAACGCTGTCGAGCTTCTAAAGGGAGAGAAGCCTCCAGAAGGCAAAACCCGCTTTTACGAGAAGTGGGAGGTCTGGGATCGTCTGCCATTGCTTACGCAGACCATCGTGAACAATTGCGTGAACGACAAACGCCGTGTGTTCAGCACGATTGTGGGAGTTGCGGGATGTACTGCGCTCATAGTCACTGCCATCACGCTTAACAACGATGTCATGAAAAGCTATGACAAGCAGTATGAGGACGTATATGGGTTCAATGCAATCACATATATGAACTCTTCTACGGATGACGCTTTAAAAGCTTCTGAAAACGCATATTCCGAGCTCGGCGTAAGATACGCTCCCGTATTGCGTAAGAGCTTTGTCGTTCAGCTTCCGGAAAGTGAGCGCGGCACCATACGTTCGATAGTCCCGTTGGATTCAGAATCGTTCGGCCAGCTTTACAGAATTCGTTCCATTACTGACGATCCCATTGATCTTACGAAAGACGGTGCGTGGGTTAGCCAAGCATATGCCAAGCACTACGGCGCGAAGATTGGCGATGACATCGTAGTAAATGGAAGCGATGGCATGGTGCATCATGTCCCCATCTTAGGGTTCTACGAATATTGGTTAGTGCAGTTCGAGATGGTTATGGGCAACTCTTACTACGAAAAGGAATTCGGAACACCATCTGCGAATGTTCTCCTAACCGATTCGGGCAATTATTCCGTTTCCGAACTCCGTGAGATGGTTTCCGAGGTCGCTAGCATCGATTCGATTGCCAATGATAAGCTTTCTCAAGGAGGGAATTTCAAAACCTTCTCTAATGTCTCAACGGCAGTTGTTGGCATTTATCTAGCGCTTGCTGTCTTGATGGCAATGGTTGTGCTACTGAACCTTAATGTAATGTTCATCGAGGAAAAGAAGCGCGAGCTCATCGTATTGATGATCAATGGTTTCTCAGTTAAAGATGCCAAGCGCTACATTTATAACGACTCCATTGTTCTTACAGCCATAGGTATCGTTTTCGGGCTTATCCTCGGGTGTATCATGGGATCTATAACCGTAGGTTCCGTCGAGCCATCGACGGCAACGTTTGTAAAGAGTATCGACTGGGTAGCCGTTGTTGCTGGAATTGCGGGCAGTGCCATCTTAGCATTCGTTATGAGTGCCATTGCAATGCGTCGTATCCCGAAGTTCAATCTAACGGATATTAACAAGGCCTGATAGCCTGCATGCCATTTTCGAGGAGTTAATAATGTCGATTGAGAAAGCACGCGCGCATCTTGAAGCATTAGGTTTAGCAGATCGGATCATGGAATTTGAGCAATCGAGCGCTACAGTGGAGCTCGCAGCTCTCGCTGTAGGGTGCGAACCGGCGCGCATTGCCAAAACCCTTTCATTTCATATTGATGACCGCGTCGCGCTCATATTGTTCGCTGGTGACGTTCGCATAGACAATCGAAAATTCAAAGATCGCTTTCATACAAAGGCGAAAATGCTATCTGCAGACGAAGCGGAACCTTTAATCGGGCACGGGGTAGGGGGCGTTTGTCCCTTCGGGGTGAATGAAGGGTGTGACGTCTATCTAGATGAATCCTTGAAAAGGTTCGATGTAGTTTATCCTGCAGCAGGAACACCCGCCTCGGCGGTGCGTTTATCTCCAGATGAGCTTTCTTTTGCGTGCGCACCATGCGAATGGGTCAACGTATCAAAAATTCCTGGATAATCGAGATTCACCATGTCAACGATAGAGGATACGGTATTTGCTCGAAAGAGGTTTCTGATAGGCAATCTTGAACCTTTTGGGTTCGTAAAGGGTGAGACTTGCTACACATTAACATCTGATTTCATGGATGGGGAGTTTGAGGCAGTGCTATCAGTCTACGATGATGGTTCGTATTCTGGCATGGTCATTGACAAGATGAATGATGAAGAATATGCCCCGCTTCGTTTTGAGAGTTTCAAAGGCTCGTATGTGAGCTCCGTCCGCTCTGCATACACTGAATTCCTTGAATGGGTTGCAAAGGGTTGTTGCGTCGATGTGCTATTCGCATCAGACCAGGCAAATCGCCTCACTGACCATATCTTTATGCAATACGAAATCAAACCTGATTTTCCGTTTGGACAAAGCCAATACCAAAACTATGGAACGTTCAGGCACGCAGAGAATGGAAAATGGTTCGCACTGGTTATGAATGTGAAATGGCATGCACTCTTGAAGAACGGTTGCGAGGACACCATTGACATCGTCAACCTCAAAATCAAGCCGAATATGAGCTTATCCCTCTGCAGTAACGTTGGCATCTATCCCGCTTATCATATGAACCATAAGAATTGGATCTCGGTGGTCTTGGATGACACGTTAAACGACAATGAGGTTTTTCACCTTCTCGAGGATAGTTATTCCCTTACAAGATGACAGATTGAGTAGCGTCTCGTATATCTTCGTAATGAATGTGAATTTCATTTGTTGTGAATTTCTCAAAGAGAGCAGGAATGCACGCCATTGGTAAGATGAACACCGAAATCATTCACGACATCGCTTGGTTGTTTTGATATCCAATAGGAGGACAGTGGTACATAAAACCTCACATTCCATTGGGTTTAGGTTCTGCCAGTCCTATTTCATCATATTGATGGCAACTGCGCTCGCTTTCGGTGCCGCCTGTCCGCCTGCGCGATTCGAATACGATATCAGTTTGTTGCGCGTACTTATTCTGATGGTAGGAGGCACAGTGACACTGTGGCTCATGTCTCGCGGTGGTAAGAACGCCCGTCCTGTCGGAGCTATAACAGCATTCGCATTTATCGCTCTTACAACAGTTGATATGTTCTTTTATGGCGCGCAACAGGAAATCGCAGATCGTTTCGGAAGCGTTCTTGCCGTGGCCCTTTACGTTTTAGAGTGCGTTGGTTCTGCCTACGTTGTCCTTTACATGGCATTTGCACCAAGCGCAAAAAGCCAATTGGCAGAAGATCCCAATCTCACACCAGGACCAGGTGGGCATAGCTGGGACATCCCCTTAAAAAAGAGGATAAAGCATAGATATTTCTGGCGAGACCTTCTCATTTACTTCATCTCTTTCTCCATACTTGGACATTGGCTGGAAATGCTGTTCTGCGAGCTTATCATCGCAGGCGTCTTTATGGGAGATTACGATCCTACGAATGCGATGCTCTGGGATCAATGGTTGTTCCCGTTTACTGCAGAAGGTGCAGCTGCTGTCGCTATCGTCTTTCTATTGCACCCGGCAGCTAGGAAGATTTTGGAGAAAACAGGGAATAAGCTTTGGCTTGCCGTTCTCTTGAGTTTCCTTTTGAATTTCTTGGTTTGCACATCCATCGACTTCGCAACAGGTATGGCGGTGAACCAGGATTATTCCCTTTGGGACTATCGAGAGATACCGTTCAATTTCATGGGGCAGGTTTGCCTTCAAAACTCGCTTGTCTACACTATTGCAGCTACGTTGATCGTGTGGGTATTCTATCCGCTTTTGGACAGATGGATCAGACGTTCCCCAGAAGGCATCGTGAACGCTGTCGCGTTCGGTCTACTCGGCATGTATCTGTTCCTTGCGATGCTCCACTTTATCGATTACACAGCATGGCCATTCTTAAAGTAATCGCATAAATAGCCCAATCTCGGGTTTCCGAACGGTTATAGACTATAATTGACGGGTTCTTTTACCGCGTTGCCATTAACGCGCATTTATATTTTTGCATGATCCTGATGCACGATTGGAAGAGGCCAGTATGGATAAAAATGAGCGTCAATATCCCTCCTTCACGACAGCAGCAGAATATGCCGAATCAGCGGCTGAGTTGGAACCTATTACCTCGTATACCGATGAGAAGACCTACGACATCGTTGTGGTTGGAGCAGGTACTGCAGGAGTTCCCGCGGTACTTACCGCTCTAGAGGAGGGGGTTTCTGTATGCTGTTTGCAAAAGGAGGCTACACCAATCTCTCAAGGTAACGGCTCCTCAGGCGTTATCATGTCTGAGTCCACGTTGCCTGGCGTTTTGCGCTGGATACAAGGCATTCGAGTCCGAAACAATTTCCGAGTCAATAACGAACTGTTTCGGTTCTATGCGTTCCATTCCGGCGAGACCGTATGCTGGCTCGATAAGCTTGCCGACATCGTTGGGTATCCTGCTGTATCACACTCTACAGCAACATCCATCTTCTACGAGAATGGCGATAGATGCATCCTTGCAGGTCACCAATTCGGATATAAGCCGCAAAGCAACCACCAGCTTATCTGCAAGCTCGCGAAACTCGCTGAGGAACGAGGTGCGGATTTCTTCTATAAAACCCCCGGCGTACAACTCATTCTGGAAAACGGACGTGTGACTGGCATTTTCGGAAAGACCCAAGAGGGCGAGTACATCAAGTTCAATGCGAACATTGCCGTAATCCTGGCGACAGGGGATTACTCTAATAATAATGCCATGGTAGACCACTATCTTGGTGATATCTCGCGTTTCGATAGGAAGCAGCGCGGCAAGACTGCCGACGGCCATTTGATGGCTATCGCAGCCGGTGCGCATATGGTTCCACCAGGGCATGCGAAGCAGGTACACGACGCGGATGCGGCAGGAAACGGCTTTGCGGCAATCCCTCTTCTCGCCCTTGACGCTAACTGCAATCGTTTCATGAATGAGCAGGATACATCGATGCCTTTCTGGGTTAACGAGTTGCGTAAGCTCTACGATCAGGAAGACCCTGGTGTGTTCTTCCGCTTCTTCGATGGTGACTATCAGAAAAACTATCCTAATGCTCCTTCTCCTGAGGCGTTGCAGAAATACATTCCCGGTGCTGTTGAGGACCCGCAGGATGTCTACATCAAGTGGATTGGCTTGCATTGCTGCGATACGCTTAATGAGCTTGCGGGGGAGTTGGGTCTTGATCCTGAAAAGATGAAGGCGTCAATCGAGCGATATAACAAGCTATGTGAGCAAGGATCGGATACAGACTTCGGTAAAGAGGCGAAATGGTTGTTCCCGATCAAAAAACCGCCATTCTGGGGAATTCGTCAGTGGGTTCGAGTCACATGTATCGACGCGGGTGTTGAGGTTAATGGCCACTACCAGGTTGTCGATGGGAACCATCGTCCGATCCCCGGACTTTTCGCGGTGGGTACCACAGGCGGAGACCTGTGCGGAAATGCTGACTGGGCAATGGGCGCAGGCGTTTCGTCAGGGCATTGTTTCAATGCAGGTCGCTATGCGACGATTTACGCCATTACCGGCGATCTCATACCCTCAAAGCCCGTTTCCTGGGATGAGGTGAAGCATCTCTATACTGACGAGCTTCATGACAGTACATGGAGTTGGCAGCATAAATAGAACGCCCGAATGGCAGGTCAATAGCAATCGGTACGCCTGTGCTGTAGTGCAGGCGTACTTTCTCTTACAGTGTTTATGCGATCCAGGTCTATATCGGCGATTATGAGCGCTTCGTAGTCGCAAGTTTCTGATCCAACGGTTGGTTTATGCATTTCGGGATCGATCATGACTTTCGGCATATCCGCCCAAGGAGTTTTCTCTCCACGTGCGAGCAGGGTGCCATCTGGCGCGAATACGCAACTGTCGCCGATGTATCCCGGATCTGAACGTGAAACTCCGGCTACGAACATGCCGTTCTCGATAGCACGCGCGCGTAGCAGCGTCTCCCACTGGCTTACCTTACCCTGCCCGCTTACCCATGCAGAAGGGAAGAGCATCAGTTGACATCCGTTAAGCGCTTCAATGCGAGACAATTCGGGAAATCGCACGTCATAGCAGATGCCTAGCCCTATCGATCCTAAGGTCGTTTCTATAGGGGAAACAATGCGATCACCAGCCGACAGTCGGTCGGATTCACGGTATCCTTGCGCATCGAACAAATGGATCTTTCGATATATTCCTTGCTTATTGCCTTCCGGATCGGTGAGGATCGCGGTGTTGAAAGGAGAGCATCCTTGGGGATGGGACTCTGTAATGGTGTATACAACCCATATTCCATACTCGGCTGCCATGGAGTCGATTGTCTTAGAAAACGTGCCTTCAAGCGGCTCTGGTTCGTTCACGTAGCACATGCGCTCATCATCATATGGTCCCATGAATGCCTCAGGGAATACGATTAAATCGGCATGGGCATTTTTAGCAAGATCGAAGTATGTGCGCGCCATTTTGGCATTATCGTTGTCGGGAGCATACATGCATTGCGCCAAAGCAAGACGAAAGCTCATGGGATATCTCCTGTCCAATCTGAATCGAATGAGCGAACCAAACGCTTCCATCGCTTAACAGTATACTCATATTATTCCTCAAGCCCACAAATAGAAGTTATTAATCATGAATCTATGGCACGTGCAAGCTTGCATGCAGTTTGTTTGGTCTTGATGCAAACGAGCAGAAGATGCGCATCGTTATTGCGGTAGAATTGCGATGTTTGAGATTAGTGAAAGGAGTTTTGGCATGATAGTTACAACAGCAGACATCGTTCCTGGCCAGAAAGTGCAGATTCTCGGACTCGTACGTGGAAACGTTGTCTTCGCAAAGCATATCGGACGCGACATCATGGCTAGTTTTAAGAACCTTGCCGGCGGTGAAATCAGAAGCTACACGGATTTGATGGTCGAAGGGCGTGACATCGCAGAGAGCAGGATGATATCTGAAGCCCAGAGGTTGGGAGCCGATGCGATCGTAAACATGCGTTTCGATACCTCTTCCGTAATGGAGGGTACAGTTGATTTTCTCGCGTACGGAACCGCAGTGAAGTTCGTGTGATAGCGTGCAAAACTTGCTTCGATAGCGCTTAAATCTAGTTTGTGGGGGATTGTCATGAAGAAGTGCGCAAACTGCGGTTTCGCGGAGACGGATGATGCAAGATTCTGCTCGAACTGCGGGCACAATTCCTTTTACGAGGAAACCATTCCCCGCTACGCTTCCACGTATTCTAACGGTAGCTCATATCGTCAGTATGCTCGCAAATACGATTCCGATGACATGGATAAGAAGCCCATCGGCATGGCTGTGCTGACGTTTTTCTTACCGTTCATCGGAGGATACTTCCTTATAAAGCCAGATGTTTCCCCGGGTCTTCGTAATTTCGGCATCGTATGGTGCTCTTTATGCGCGGTAAGCTTGCTGGCAGGGGAGACCGATATTTCTGTCCTGTACAACATTGTCAGCGCTGCGCTTTGCATCGCCCCAGTGATCGTGTACCTATTCCGTAAATATTCTTTTGAGAAAGCAATGCGGGAGGAAGCAGAAGCCAGACGAACCGAAGATATCCTCAACACCCCTCTTCAAACCTACGCAGACAGAGAAGTTGAAGACATTGCAAGAAGATACCAGTAAAGTACCAGTAGATAATATGTGGTTATTTAGGCAAACAACATTAAGATCATGAGCGCTTCAAGTTATCGAAAACCTATCGGATACATTATTGCGGCGATAGCGCTTATCGTTGTGTTTATAGGCGGCTCAGTCGTAAAATACCTTGTCCAAGAGAACGTCATTGATCCATACGACGATAAGGTCGAGCTCTCTGCGCTTAGGTGGCCCAATAGCGATATTGCTAATCTTATTCCCAAGCCAGATTCAGCACGCGGTTATACGTATTGGGAATCAAGCAACGGTTTCGATATCGATGTTGGCGATTATACAGCCGAGATGTTCAACGACTACGTTGACGCATGCCTTATAGCTGGATTCACTGTTGATTATCATGCCAATCCTCACTCATTTTCCGCTTACAATTCCGATGGGTATGACCTGTATTTGTATTACTATGAAGACGATAAGATCATGAATGTAAATATTTCTGCGCCGAAGGAAGAAACTGAAGAAATCGATTCGACAAACGATACCTGATTTCGCGTATACTTACATCAAAAGCGAGAAGGAGGTTTGACGTGAAGAAGTGTAATATCTGCGGTTATGCCGAAACAGACGATGCTCAGTTCTGCTCGAATTGCGGTCACAACGAGTTCACAGCTGTAAATAAAGCTGCGCAGAATCCTTACGGCCAGCAAGGCCGTCCGGGTGGCGCTCCGTACGGAAATATGGTCCCTCAAGCTCAGCCCGAACTTAATAGGCCAATCGGATGGTTAATCTTGCACATTTTCCTTCCGTTTATAAGTGGTTATAAATTGATTCGCCCCGATGTATCTTCTGGTTTTCGCACGTTTGGAATCGTGTGGTCGATAATTTCCGTCGTAGCGTATTTCTTTAATGCCTACATGTTCTATATGAGCTACAACAACCCATCTGCAGTTGTGAGCTTAATATGCGGAATTCTCACCGTAATCCCGTTGATTCTCTATGCTTCAAACTCAAAGAAATATAAGGAAGAGATGGATCGTAAAGCACAGGAGAAACTGACAGAGGATTTACTCAATCAGCCGCTAAAGACCTTTGCTGACGAGGAAGTTGAGAAGATCGCTGAAAGGTACAAGGACGCCTAAGCAAACATTCATGCATTCTTAGATGAAGTTTTACAGTTCGCTGTGTTGCTTTTCGCCCGCGCATACATATGCGCGGGCTTTTCAATTCGATATAATCCTTGAACATGGAGACTACACTATCTAGCAATGTATTTAATACCGCGCTTCTCTTCGAAGGCGGAAGCATGCGTGCAGCTTACACCTGCGCTGTTGCTGCGGAACTCCTAGATCAAGGAGTTTACTTCGATAATGTCTACGGTGTTAGTGCGGGTAGTTCGAACACAGTGAACTACGTCTCTCGCGATATCGATCGGACGATTGCTTCGTTCACCTCATTCGTGCAGATGGAAAACATCGGAGACTGGAAAACCTTAGTGGCGCATAAGGGGCTTTGGAACGCTCCCTATATCTATCAGGAAGCCGGGAAGCCTGATGGAGCCATGCCATTTGATTTCGAAACGTTCGCCAACAATCCTGCAAAAGCAACCATTGTTGCCTTCGAGAGAGATACTGGCCGAGATCTCTTCTTTCGCAAGAGCGAGATGACGTCACTCGACAATTTGATGATACGCGTTCGTGCAAGCTCAACGATTCCGGTATTCATGCCTCCTCCAAAGATTAATGGGAAGTATTGTTATGATGGTGGATTTGCAGTAGGTGGGGGATTACCGCTTCGCCAGATCCAAGCAGACGGATTCGAACGCGTCTTCGTCGTACGCACAAGGAAGAGGGGATACAGAAAATCTGGCGGAAACCACTGGGCCAGGAAATTCTTCTGGAGACGCCCGTATATGCGCGATGCGGTGCTTACACGAAATCTTCGCTATAACGAAGCCTGCGACTTACTTGATATGTGGGAAGATCAGGGGAAAGCCTATGTCTTCTATTGCGATGACTTAACCCTTTCAGGAACAGAGCGCGACTACGATGAACTCTGCAGGAATTACGAGAGCGGTCGTGCGCAGATAAAGCGCGATTGGGGAAAGCTCATGGATTTCCTTGGCAAGGATTAATCAAGAAATAGTCTTCACCAACGCTAGTAATTGTCTCCCAAATCCTAAACTTGCCGCCAATTACTTATCATAGCTTTACGCCTGCAATCGATGATGATGCTATATGCTAAGATTGATTAGCTAAGTTACTTCACATACATTTATCGGCAAAAGATACCAACGGGGATGATCCTTGATGGAGCTTATAGGATTCTTAATAGCCTTTCCTCTCGTCATCGCAGTTCTCCTACTGTTCGTTCGCTCGGATGCTGCACGCAAGTATTTAGTCACGATACCCGCCGTCATCATCGGTTGCGCTTCGATTGCGCTCTACGTGATGTACGGGTCGCAGGGTGGTTCCTATTTCATCTTTTCCTCATCGATTGTTGACATTATCTGCGTCATCGTAAGCATTGCAATCGGCGCAGTCATCCTAATCTATGGTTTCAAGTACAAACGCATTCTCCCAATCGTCCTTGGCGCTTTACAGTTAGTAGCATCTCTTATCTTCGATTTCGCAATCGGTCATAAAATCGACGTCAGCCAAGGGCTTTACGTCGATGGTTTAAGCCTTCTTATGGTTCTAATAATCGGTATTGTCGGTTCGGGCATATGCGTGTATGCCCTCGGTTATATGCGGGACTTTCAGGAGCATGAGCCCGATGGGGCACCAGATAGAAGGCCCATCTTCTTTGCTTTGATGTTTTTGTTCCTCTCTGCAATGTATGTCATCGTTTTATCAAACAACATGTCATGGATGTTCGCAGGTTGGGAAATAACGACATTATGTTCTTTCCTACTCATTGGATATACGAAAACCGAAGAAGCAATCAACAATGCGTTCCGCCAAATCAACATGAACCTACTTGGCGGTATAGCATTTCTGATAGCCTTGTATGTCTGCTCAATCAGTTTTGATACGTTATCCTTCAAAGACTTCTTAGAAATTGGCTCTTCTCGCCCCAATATAGTAATTTTGCCCGTTATCGCTTTGGCGATCGCCGGTATAACGAAGGCTGCTCAGATGCCCTTCCATACATGGTTATTGGGTGCGATGGTTGCTCCAACGCCCACGAGCGCACTGCTCCATTCCTCAACCATGGTCAAAGCGGGCGTATTCTTGCTCGTCAAGCTTGCCCCGATCTTCGTTGTTTGCCCGATAGCTTCGGCTCTTGTGATATTGGTCGGCGGATTCACCTTCATGTTTTGCTCCTTCATGGCGATTTCCCAAACGAACGCAAAGCGCGTCCTCGCTTACTCGACCATCGCGAATCTCGGACTTATTACAGCATGTGCGGGTGTTGGAACCCCTGAGGCAGTTTGGGCAGCAATGCTCCTCATCTTGTTCCATGCTATAGCGAAATCTCTGCTTTTCTTGTGCGTTGGCACGGCGGAGCACCATATTGGAAGCCGCGATATCGAGGATATGGACCAACTCTTCCAACGCATGCCCAAGCTCTCACGTTTTATGATGCTCGGTATCATGTGCATGTTCATCGCACCGTTCGGCATGCTCATAGCTAAATGGGGTGCGCTTGTAGCCCTCATCGACATGCATCAAGGAGTACTTCTTATTCTTTTAGCTTTCGGGTCTGCTGCAACGTTCATGTTCTGGGCGAAATGGCTCGGTAAGCTTGCGGGTATCGCTGGCACTCGGGAGAACATCGAAGGAAACGTGTCTGCTTCCGAATGGGCATCAATAGGCCTAATGGCGGCGCTTATCGCATTATGCTGCATATGCTTGCCGCTTATCTCCATCTTCATGGTTGACCCTTATATCATCTCTTCATATTCAAATGCAGGAGTTGCAGGTGGAATGGTCTCTTCGGCCTTTGATGGAACAGTCGACGCCGATGATCTATGGCTTGCATCGATAGCGTGTGTATTCGCCTTCATTGTCATGTTCGCCGGCCTTGGCCGCACGAAAACCAAGCAAGTCGGAGTTTATTTGGCTGGAGTTAGCGCTGACAATGCGAATCGAGTTTTCCGTGACTCTATGAGCGGAGAAACGATGGCTACATCGCGAAATTGGTATATGACTGAAGCATTCAATGAGGACAGGCTCTCGTGGCTTGGTACGATAGTGTGCGGGATCTTGGAAGTAGGATTCTTCATCGTTGGCTGCGTGACCTTAGGTATCTTTTAGAAAGGGGTGTGATTATGTCTATCGTATATGCATTAATCGGCACCCTGGTGTTTGCGGTATTAGGTCCTGTCATCGGATGCTTGCTTGCTGGACTCGATCGAAAGATCACTGCTCGAATGCAGGGCCGTGTGGGACCGCCGCTCCTTCAGCCATACTATGACGTCCGAAAGCTGTTCGGGAAGGAGAGGGTGTCCGTCAATACTACGGAATCAGCTTATGTGGTTGCAGCTTTGGTGTTCGCTCTGCTTGCAGGAGGCATCTTCTTCTCGGGCGGTAACTTGCTTATGTGCGTTTTCGTGATTACGCTATCAAGCCTGTTCTTCATCGTCGCTGCGTATTCATCTTGTTCTCCATATTCAGAGATTGGCGCGCATCGCGAGACTTTGCAGGTCATGTCTTATGAGCCGATGATCGTCCTCATGACAGTAGTGTTTTATCAGGCTTCCGGTTCCTTCGACGTCTCGAATCTTTTCAATATCTCTATCCCGATCATCGGATGCACCTGGCTTGCATTTTTTGGACTATTGTTCGTTCTGACTATCAAGTTACGCAAATCGCCCTTCGACCTTTCGATGTCGCATCATGCGCATCAGGAAATCGTCCGTGGAATGACGACCGAGATGAGCGGTCCGACGCTTGCTAAGATCGAGATTATGCACTGGTGCGAAACAGTGTTGTTCTTAGGTTGGATCGGCATGTTCTTCATCTGGTTGAATCCGCTGTCTTTGGTGCTTGCCATCATCGTGGCCGTTCTTGTCTACTTCCTTGAGATTTGGATTGACAACAACTTCGCACGCACCAAATGGCAAGTGATGCTTGGAAGTGCATGGTTCATCGCCTTGGTTTGCGGTGGCCTCAACGTCATCGTTCTCATGTTCGTGTAAGGAGAGGGATATGGGCTATGCGTCAAAATCCCCGTGGGTCATCCATTATGACGGATCAAGCTGTAATGGATGCGATATCGAAGTGCTCGCAACTTTGTGCCCTGGTTTCGATGCGGAACGTTTCGGTGTCATAAACACCGGCAATCCAAAGCATGCGGATATCTTTTTGGTGACTGGCAGCGTTAACGAACGCAACATCGATGTCGTTAAAGAGATTTACGACCAAATGGTCGAACCAAAGGTCGTCATCGCATGCGGCATCTGCGCATGCACGGGTGGCATCTTCCATGATTGCTATAACGTCATTGGCGGTGTCGATAAGGCTATCCCCGTCGATGTATACGCACCTGGATGCGCCGTGCGCCCAGAGGCTATCATCGATGCCGTCGTTCAAGGAATCGGTATCCTTGAGGAGAAGGCCGAGGCTCTGAAAGCATCGAAGAGGGGAGCGTAATCGATGGAATACAAGCAATCATATATCCCTTTGGATGCAGCCGATATCCTCGAGCAAGCCCAGACGTGCAAGAACGCCGGATGGCGATTTGTGCAAATGCTCGCCGTGAATACGGAAGAAGGCATCGACTTAATCTACAGCTTCATGGTGCCTTTCGATGATAAGCCCTCAAAAGCCGAGATCGTGAACTATAAGGTCACGAAAGTAAACAAAGAGATGACCATCCGCTCAATTACGGATTACTATCTCGAAGCCTTTGTCTTCGAAAACGAGATACATGAACTTTTTGGCGTTCAAATCGTCGGCATCGCAATCGACTTCAAAGGCAACTTCTATACGTTGAAGCAAAACGAACCGATGACGATCATTTCTCAGGCGCAGTTAGAGGCTCGCGAGAAGGCAAAGAAAATCGCCGCAGCAAAGGCGGCTAAGGCCGCCAAAGCCACCAAGGAAGGGAAGGGGGAGTAGCCATGGGAAAATCAACTATCATCCCATTCGGTCCGCAACACCCCGTACTTCCCGAGCCTTTGCACCTCGACCTCGTGGTGGAGGATGAGCGCGTTATCCAAGCCGTCCCACAGATAGGATTCGTCCATAGAGGCCTTGAGAAACTCGTTGAAACCCGCGACTACAACCAATTCATCTATGTCGCGGAACGTATTTGCGGCATCTGCGCACTCGGACATTCCTTAGGATATGCCGAGACCGTCGAGGGCCTAATGGGCATTGAGGTTCCAAAGAGAGCTGAATACTTACGCGTTATCTGGCATGAGCTCTCGCGTGTGCATTCCCATATCCTGTGGCTAGGGTTGGCCGCTGATGCATTCGGCTTCGAGAGCCTGTTCATGCATTGCTGGCGCTTACGCGAACGCGTCTTGGATGTCTTCGAGAAAACGACTGGCGGTCGCGTCATCTTCTCGGTTATCAAAGTTGGTGGCGTTGAGCGCGACATCACGCAATTCCAATCCCACGTCATCCTCGATGCGCTCGCGGGAATAAAAGACGAGTATAACCAGCTCTGCAAAGCTTTCCTTAACGACACTTCAGTGCAAACACGACTCGTAGACGTCGGCTATCTAAGCTACGAGGATGCCATCGATTACAGCGTCGTCGGCCCCTTCGCCCGCGCATCCAACGTTAATTATGATGTCCGAATGCTCGGCAAGGGCGGATATAAGTACCTTGATTCCTTCGATCCGATCCTAGATGGCCAAGGCGATTGCTATGCACGCGCAAAGGTGCGTGCGCTTGAGGTCATCCAATCGATCGAGATAATCGAAGAGCTATTAAGCAAACTACCTGAAGGAGATATCAGCGTTTCTGTGAAAGGCTCTCCTGCCGATGGTGCTGAGTATTGCAACGTACTCGAGCAACCCCGAGGTGAATGCTATTACTATGCACGCGGCAACGGCACAAAATATCTTGAGCGCATGCGCATGCGTACTCCTACCTCGCAGAACCTTGCGGGAATGACCGCTGCTTTGGCGGGATGCGATTTGGCGGATGTAAACATGATCGTGTTGACGATCGACCCCTGCATCAGCTGCACGGAAAGGTAGGTGTCGTCATGGGTGTTTTCCAGCTTGGAAAGATGACTTTATCGAGTATGTTCGGTAAGCCTGAGACACTTCTATATCCTGCTGAGACGAAAGAACCCCCTCAAGGTCTTAAAGGTTCTATCAAGCTTGATCCGTCTACTTGCATTCTCTGCGGCATGTGTATGCGCAATTGCCCCTGCTCTGCTATCAGGGTCGACAAGGCTACACGTACATGGTCGATAAATCATTTCATGTGCATACAATGCCAGTACTGCGCAAGGACGTGCCCGAAGGGTTCGTTAACGATGCTTCCGCACTATACGGCACCTTCAACGAAAATCGAAGAAGAGGTCGTTTCCGTTCCTGAACAAGAGAAGAAGGCTCCTAACTCCGAATAGCGGTTTTACCATGAAGCTTCCTGGTATTAATTGGAAAGCTGATATAATTATTTGATGCAAAAAACCGGGCCATAACGCACAGGGCCCGGTTTCATTGAAGTGTTGATTCGACCTTTTCAAGGTAGGGGAATGGCCTTAGGCGAGAACATAAAGAACCTGTTGGGAAGCACGTCAGATGAAGAAGGCGTGAGCAATAGGATTCTCACGATCCCGAACATGATCTCTTTTGTTCGCTTGTGCTGCATCCCTGTATTCTTCGTCTTGATCGTAAACGAATACAACATTGCTGCAACGATATTGTTTGCGGTTGCTGCCGCGACGGATTGGGTCGACGGTAAGATTGCTCGCGCCACGAATTCCGTTACGAAACTTGGACAGGTTCTCGATCCGTTTATCGACAGGTTGCTTATGATCTCAGGTGGTATTGGCCTGCTCATCGTAGGGAGGCTTCCTCTGTGGATCTTTATCCTCGTCGTAGCGCGAGATGTGCTCATGCTCTTAGGTGGGGTATACATCCTTAACAAATGGAAGCTTCGTGTTCGCGTCATCTATCTTGGTAAGATCGCAACCACGTTTCTGTATGTAGGGTTCGCAGGTCTTTTGCTTAACGATCCTCTCATCCCCGGATTGGGCATCGTCACGGCCTCATGGCTTCCAGGTTTTAATGCGATGATGTTCTCTTGGGCTATCTGGCCCGTCTACATCGGCCTGCTACTCGCTGTCATAACCACCGTGCATTATTGCCGTTGGGCTGTAAAAGAAGTCAATAAGTCGAAGCTCGCAACTTCGTCATTTATCAGGGAAGCGGAGTAGCACATCATGGATCGCTACGAATCTCCCCAACATCATAGGTCCAATCCGTCTTCTTCGAATGCGCCTCGTCCGCGCAGCACCGCTAAAACACGCACTTCCGGATCGCGCCAGTCTAGCTTACCTGTTGACGTTCAAGATTCACGGCGTATTAGAACGAAGAAAAGCGTTTCCAAGAATGCTTCGCAATCCAAGACGAATCAGAAACCTAAGAAGAAACCTTCCCAGAACGTTAATGGCCAAAATGCTGTCGCAAATAAGAAGAAACGCAGGCGCAGGAAGAATGGCCCTGCATTCCTCTATAACAGGAAATTCCGCTTCATCGCGGTTATCGTCATTTGCCTTGCTCTAATTACGGGGATAGATTATTTCATCCATCGAGATAAGATTTTCGGAGGAATTACCGTAGGCAAGGTAGATGTGTCTGGTATGACTTTGGATGAAGCTGCTGCGAGCATATCCAATGCTTACTCAACACAAATCTCAGATAAGACCATTACAATTTTTGCAGGCGAAGCCCTTAACACGATCGAGAACGATAATCCCACCCCTGAGCAGCTATTAGCCTTGGCGGAAAGCTACGAAGACGTCGAAGATGAAGACGAAGCTGATAAGCTACTCAAACAATGGAACACGAACTCCACGGAGCTTGATGCCTCTATCGCCGCTCAAGGTCTCGCTGAAGAAGCATTCGAGAAGGGGCGCGGCGACGGATTCGTATTCAAGCGCATCTTCGCTGCGTTGTTCGGGATTGACATTGAACCTCGAATGACAATCAGCGAGAAGGGGATAGAAGCGTTCGCATCCACTATCGACCATTCAATCGGCAGTCCTCACGTAGATTCAGATATCTATATCGAAGATGGCGTTGCCTATGTTGAAGCCGGCGTAGACGGAATGGAAATCAACCGCGATTCGTTCACGAAAAAGCTTGAGAGCTCCTTCTTAGATGAGGGGACCGAAAACCCTGTTTTCGCCGTGAAGGCTGTCAATACGCCGCAACGCATCTCCCAGGAAAAGGCGCAGGCTGTATGCGACCGCGTGAATGCTTCGATAGCTAACGGATGCATTTTCTATTACTTCGGGGTCGGTTGGGAAGTGAAGCCGACATTGCTCGGTTCATGGATTACCACTTCTATCGAGAAGGATGGGAGTAGTTGGAAGCTTACTCCGTATGTGAATGCAAATTGGGCTCGATCATCCATCCTTGCACAAACGAGGACGTGGGGCGATCAAACGCCGGTCCGCATTCAATTCACGAAGGATAATGGCAAACTAGAAGTGCTAACTGACGGATCGTTCAAAATCCCTCTTATCGACGATGCAATCGATGAGCTTACGAAGTCTCTGTTCGAGTCAAACTCAGCACCGAGCGAAGCACCGCAGATCACCATCGAATACATCCAAGCTCCTGAACAGATGGATTTCGAGGATGCATACAAAACCGGCGTCATCGGCATCATATCGACATATACCACAGAGTATACGAATGAGATTTCCGACGAGGCACGCAACCACAACATCCATCTTATGGGTGACTTGCTCAACAATTCCATCGTTAGTGCAGATGGCGGCACCTGGTCGTTCCATGATACTGCGGGCGAGAGTAATGCTGAAGCTGGCTTCGTAGGCGCTGGAATCATCTTAGATGGCGAGTATACTGAAGATGTTGGCGGCGGCATCTGCCAGACAGCCACAACGGTCTTCAATGCGGTATACGAGGCTGGTTATCCAGTTCTTGTCCGCCATAACCATTCCCTGTATATCGCAAGCTATCCTGCAGGACGAGATGCTGCAGTAAATTATCCAGACCTTGATCTGGTATGGGAGAACGACAGCACCTCCGATATCCTGCTAACCACTTCCTATACTGACACAACCTTCACTTGCACCCTGTACGGTGTAAGCCCGGGCTACGTCGTGAAGAGCGAAGTGGGAGAGTGGGAAGAAGGAGAAAAAGCCGAAACACAAGAAGTGAAGGATCCTACTCTTGCTCCAGGCGAGAAGGTCGTTAAGCAAAAACCCGCTGACGGCCGCAAGATTACTGTTATACGCAGGGTCTATGACGGCAATGGCGAGCTAGTAAGGGAAGATTACTTCAGGTCCACATATGATCCTAAGAACGAAATCGTCTTAGTCGGACCTGAAGCATGATAGGTTTTGAAGGAAATTGCTTTCATGGGATTGAGTAACTCACATAAATGCGATGTCACCTCTTATTCTATGAGGGTTAAGGTTGCTTCTCTTTTAGCATGCATCGCCTTATTAATGGGCTTATGCTGCGCACCAGGCATTGCGTATGCTGACGTATACAAAACCGACATAATACTCGGTAAGACAGTCGAAGAACGTGATCTTGATGTATCTCGTTGCCCGAATATCTTCTGCGAACGTGCATGTCTCATCGATGAAGAAGGGAACATCCTTTTCGAACGCGATGCCCATACCCCTACAAAGATCGCCTCTATAACGAAGGTCATGACCGCGATCATCGCTCTCGAAAACACCTCGCTCAACGATAGTCTTACCGTTAGCGAAAGAGCTATCGATGTAGGAGAGTCGAGTTCGGGCCTCGAGGCGGGTGACATCATCACGATGGAGAATGTCATCAAAGCTATGATCGTCCCTTCTGGAAACGATGCTGCACATGCAATCATGGAATATGTCGGGGCGCGATTGATTGCTGATAAGAAGACGGAGTTGACTGATCCCGAGGCGGCTTTCATCGAGGCTATGAATAAGAAGGCCAAAGAAATTGGGTGCGAGGATACGCTATTCACGAATCCTCACGGCCTCGATGATGGTGATTTTGCAAGTGACGCGCATAGCACGGCCCATGACGTTGCCGTCATGAGCCGATACGCCATGCAAAACGAGTTCTTAGCATCGGTGGCTGAAGCAGGGAACAATTACGCAGACGTAATCCGTTATGGAGAGAACATCTCTCTTGGTCTGGAGTCAACAAATCAACTCTTAGATTTCTATGCGCCATGCACGGGCCTTAAAACCGGCAGCACGGACGAGGCAGGATATTGCTTTGCAGGGTCGGCAACCAGCGGTACTGTGAGCCTTTATTCGGCTGTTTTGGGATCCGATGATCCCTCAGAGCGCTTCTACGATACGAGAGACCTTATGAACTGGGGTTTCGCACATCGAGTAGAGTACAAGCTCATCCAGAGCATGACGACAACGCGTATAACCGTTGATGGAACAACAAAGACGGTTCCCGTTGTTGCAAGCGTTCCGCATGCTGCCTGGACGGATCGTACGTTCTACGCAACGGTCGCAGATCCAACCCAGTCAATTAACTTATTCGATATCGAGGGGAACGTGAGCCAGCAAGTCGATTTCGATGAGATCGAGAACGATGTCCATGTTGGCGATAAAGTCGGTACGATCACGTTTTTCCAACGCAACGTTGAGATAGCGAAAGTCGATATGATTTCTTGCGAAGAAGTCGAGGCTCCCTCGATGCTCGAACGACTGGGAATTTGGTTTGAACGATTGCTACGCGGATTCAGAGATGAACCGACGGTTGCTGAAGGCGAGGTATACAATCAAACGCCTCTATTGAACAACCGTGCCGGCGCTTAAATGATGTATTCATACGTTTTGCAAACGTAAGGAGCGATGATATGAGTATGAAATGTCCCATCTGCGGAAAGGCGATGCGCATGGGCGGTATCGTGGCTGACGGTGCATTCTCATTTCCTGGTA
>SUUI01000030.1 GCA_015062605.1 Eggerthellaceae bacterium
GGGCACGACACTCTATGAGCTTTCGGCAATCGGGGTGCCGATGGTGGCGGTGCCCGTGGTCGAGAATCAGGCAGCAAATGCAAGGGGCGTTCGCGAATTGGGTGTTGGACTCTCTTTAGATGATACTCGATGGGCGACCGATGATGTTGCGCGGGCTGTTGGGCTTTTGGGGAAATCTGAAGATCTGCGAAGAGAGTTATCGCGAAAAGCCCGAACGGTCGTCGATGGGCTTGGCGCCCGGAGGGTGTACGAAGCTGTGGCGCGAATCCATCCGACGTCGAAGAAAGGCTAGCGTCGAATCGGGTTTCTGCTATTGTTCAAGAGGGTTTAATCTCGTTCCAGGAATTCATTTGAGAGAAAGTCAAACACCTATTTTTTTGAAGCTGACCCTTGGCAGGGTTGTCATTGTCGCTGTGCTGGTACTGGGAATCAACGTCAATCTTGATCCGAAGACGGGGCTTGAATTCGCCATGCTCGTTTCTCCTAGCCAAGCTGTGCTAGCAATCATTGAGGTCATCGTTTTATTCCTATGCACGGGTAAAGCTTTCGTCGCCTGGCCCGTGCAGCCAGGTCCTCTTGCCTTGGCTTTGCTGTTCGCTCCTTCGTTCGTGCTTGGATGGGCATGCCGTTATCTCGAGGACCCCTGGCGCATCCTCCATGGGGGTTTTGAGCTTTTTAAGGTTGTCTGGGTGTTCGCATCGGCGCTCGTCTCGGCTTACTTGGTTGCTGCGGTTCTTTTCGTCTGGCTTGACAGGCGGAAGCCAATGCGCTTTCCCGATGGTCGTTTCTTGCCGTTGTGGAAGATCGTGTCGCTTTTCGATGGGCGACCGATGCTTGCGTCGGCTTTGCTATTGGCGGTTGTGTGGTCTCCGTTACTCATTGCGTTTTACCCTGGCCTTATTGCCCCCGGCGATACCGGCAATCAGATAATGCAGTTCTACGGGTTTGAGGATACGACAGCCCAATCGATCGTATTGATCGACTCGTCCGTGACCCTTAACGGTCATCATCCTATACCTCATACTGTTCTTATGGGTGGGCTGGTCCTTCTTGGCGATTCGCTGTTCGGATCGAAAGAGATCGGCTATTTCATGTACACCTTTCTGCAGTATGTCAGCGTGGCTTTTTCGGTGGGCTTCGGCATGGCGTTTCTTAAAGAAAGGGGGGTCGGTCCGATTTTTCGGTTGAGTTTGCTGTTGTTTTTCGTCGTGTTTCCCTGGTATCCGGAGTTTGCCATGCTCGGCACCAAGGACACCCTCTTCGCATGCTCATGCCTTCTACTATTGGTTTCGATGGCGCGCCTTCTTGACAGTCATAGAGTAATGGGCAGCCGAGATTACTCGGCGCTCATTGTGGGGGCTCTCGGTTTCTGCCTATTCAAAAAAGGGTTCTTCATGCTGCTCGCTCTCGTGGGAGTCGTGGTGATTGGCTTGGCCATGCGGGGGAGGCGTGTGCAAGCTGTTCTTTGCATGCTTGGGCCAATCACGCTTTGCCTCGTGTTGTCGTGGGCTGTGTATCCCGCATTGCACATAACGTCGGGTAGCATCCGCGAAGCGCTGAGCATACCCGCTCAGCAGACGGCACGGTGCGTGCGCGAGCATGAGGGAGATGTGATGGCTGAGCAACGCGACGCCATAGATAAGGTGTTCAGTTACCAAGCGATGCTCGAGGATTACGACCCTTCGCTTTCCGATAGAGTAAAGAACACATATCGCAAGGAATGCACGTCTGAGGAGTTGAGGGCATTTCTGGAAACGTGGGTTGAGCTTGTATCCGAGCATCCAGGCAGTGCTTTTGCGGCGACTGCAAAGAATTACTATGGATGGTTTTATCCAATGGAATCGTATATTCATTACGGTCTTGCGCTGAGCGAGAAACAGGGCGAACGTATGGCAACTGCCACAAACGGTTCGGTAGTGATTGAAAACAAGCCTAGCTTCTTAACGAACCCGATGGACGGGGCGTATCAAGCAGCCTTCACCGTATGGGACAGCGTGCCTCCTTTCAACATGCTCACGCAGGCTTGCACATGGGATTGGTTACTGCTTGTATGCCTGGTTTACGCATTGCACCGGAGGAGTGCAGATGCCGTTCCGCTTATGCTTCTCGTTCTTATACTCATCGTGGTTCTCACCGGTCCATGTAACTTCGTTGCCCGTTACTTGTTTCAAACCGTCTTCGTCTTGCCCTTCTTCGTCTCCGTTATATTCGGGCGCTATGGCGGAGGATCATTAACGTATCATAGAAGGAGCCTGCGATGATTTCGAAACCTACAGCGACTATTCTGGAACGACCTGGCATTTCGCAGCATGTGGATGCCTGGGCAGATGCCTCATCGACGCGGGAAACCATTGTCACTATCGTTTTGGCAGTTCTGTTTTTCGCTGCTATTATTCTCGGCTCTTGGTTAGATGGCGGTGCTGTGAAAGGTGCGCCCGCTATTGCGCTAGTGTGTTCAGCACTTCTCATCTTGGCGGGTGCGTTTGCGTTGCTCAAAGTGCTTTGGCGTATCTTGGACGCCGTTCAAGCTCGATTGGCCGACGGTGGCTCAACGTCCGAGCCGCCGGGCTTTCACTTCTTCTTCGCATGCGGAATCGTCATATTTGCGTGCTGGTTCGTCATCCTGCTTGCAGGATTTCCTGGCTTTTCGAATTATGATGGCATTTCTCAATGGAACCAGTTCACGAGCGGGGAGATAACCGATCATCATCCCGTTGTGCACACGATTATCCTGAGCGCCATCATATCGGTAGGTAGGGCGATTGTTGGGGATTTCTGGGGAGGCGTCTTCTTGTATTCGCTTCTGCAGGGCGCGGCAATTGCCGTGTTGCTCATGTGGTCGCTGCGTAGGCTGTCCCAGATGGGGATGGGGCGCATCGGGATTGCATTGTCGACTGCGTTCTACGCTTTGGATCCGATAGTCGGGATGCTTGCCCTCAGCACGACGAAGGATTCCTTGTTCTCGACGTTCGTCGTGATGCTTTGCGTCCTTCTGGCCCAGTGGCTGAAAAGTGGTATCGGATGCAGCAAGCGGCGTGCTCTTATCATCATGGCCGCTATGACGTGCGTGGTATGTCTCATGCGGTTGAATGCGCTGCCGGCTTTGGTGTTAACCGCGGTTTTCTTCGTATTGCTCATCAGGAAGAACGG
>SUUI01000012.1 GCA_015062605.1 Eggerthellaceae bacterium
GCAATGCGACCGTCAACGTACCGATGCCGGGGCCGACTTCGAGCACGCAATCATCGGGGCCCACGTCCGAAAGCTTGATAATCTTCTTGATGATCGCGTCATTGATAAGGAAGTTCTGCCCAAGCGCATGCTTGGTCTCCAAACCGAACTCGGCGAGCACGCTTCGCGTTACGCCAAGCGCTGCGAGGGGCGATTCGGGCTTTGAAGAGTCGCCCATTAGAACTCCTTGAGCTCCTCATCAACATCGTGCAGACCATCGAAATCTTCATCGATGAATTCCTCTAGGCCGTCTTGCTCATCGCCATCGGCATCCCCTTCGCTTAAAACGAAGATATCGGGATCATCGATGATCTCGCCCGATGCATCGATCTTGCCGACCCAATCAAGGATCTGGTCAAGAACGAAGCCCGCGCAATAGAATGCAGAGCTCACGCACGTTACGAGCGGGTCATAGCCGAACGGGTCGTGACCTTCTCCGATGATATGCAGAGTTAACGGACGGGTTTCCTGATGACGCGCATCGGTGAAGAAGAATGGCTGCAAGCGATCGAGCAGCGCCTTGAATTGAGCCGGCGGACCTGCGAAGTACACAGGGCTCACCACGATGATCTCATCAGCCGCCGCGATCAAGTCGAGCACCGAGGCCATGTCGTCATTGATGACGCAATCGCCGTTTTCGCAAGCGCTGCATCCGATGCATGGATCGATATCTAAGCTCGCAACCGAAGCGATGGTGACAGCATCGTCTGGGTATTCCTCAAAACATGTATCGAACAGCTGCTGGGCAAGAGAGGCACTGCGACCGTTTACACGCGAGGAACCCACGATGATCAAGCGGTTGTAGGCCTCTTCTTCGGGTACGGATGCCTTCACGTCAGAAGCTTTGACGTTCTTGCGCTTCGGCGGCATGGTCTGCTTCGCCTTCTGGCCTTTGCTCTTCTGGTTACCCATGCGTGGCTCCTCATCAATCCTTTTCGATAAGCTTGGCTGGGATGCATTGCCAATCAAGCGGACCGCGATCCAGCAATCCCTTGGCATTATCCATAAGCTGCCCAAACAGCTCTGCACGCGCATCCGAAGCCTCATAGCCGAGCGTACGTGCAAGCACATCTGCAGTATACACGGTGTGTTGGGGACCGCATACCACACCGCGCATAGGTTCAGGTGCCATGTACGGCGCATCAGTCTCGGTCAGAAGCCTGTCTTTGGGCACTAAGCGCGCGGAGGCGCGCACGTAATCGCTCGGCTTGAAGGTTAAAGGACCGCCGAATGCCACGAAGCAGTCATGCTCAAGCCACGGCTCAAGCGTTTGAGGATCGAGGTTGAAGCAATGCAAGAGCACGCCAGATGTGGGAAACCCCTCTTCAGTAAGGATGCGAAGCGCCTCATCGTGTGCCTCGCGGATATGCAGGCTGATCGGCAATCCGAGTTCGTGCGCCATTCGGATTTGCGTCCGGAACACCTCGACTTGCACGGGCCGTGGAGAGAAATCGTAGTGGTAATCGAGTCCGATCTCCCCTATCGCGCATACGCGTGGATCAGAAAGCAAGGTTCTTAAGCGCGAAAGCGCTTCCCCATCGAAATCCTTCGCATTATGCGGATGGCAGCCTACGGCGATCCTTATACGCACGCCATCGTCCCATCCCTCATGCGATACGCGCTCGCGGATCTGATCCTTCGTCGCCGCGACGACCGGATCGTCATCGGGCAAAAGAAGCGTCGATGCGACCAGATCATGCGCGAGAGGGATAGCGTCAGCCTGGTACGTGGAAAGATTCTCGAATGCCGTTTCGGCATCCTCGCATACATCGCAGATATCGCACACGAAATCGACGCCCCACACAAGCGCTTTCGCCAAAGCGAGCGCCGGGTTGGGAAGCATCTGGATGTGCGCATGCGTATCGGCGATCGCCGCACCTATCGAAGGTGCGGCAACCACACGGTATTTGCCATGCTTGCGCTTCTGGTAGAACAGCGCGTCGTTAAAGGTCGGCTCGGTATAATCCACAGCGGTATGCTTACAGCGTGGTCTCGGCGATGTCGAGGCGCGGGAAGAGCGGTTCGCCCTTTTCGACCGGATTGCCCGCAGGCAACTGCCCCCATGCACTCGCGGCTTTGATGTCTTCGATTTCGGTGATGTCACCTAAGCCCAGACGCTTGAACACCTCTGCCGACGTGTTCGGCATGAATGGAGCCATGTACAGGGCGATGACGCGGATGGCCTCAAGCAGATTGTAAAGTACGGCCGCCAGCTCATCGCGCTTGTCGGGATCTTTCGCCATGCGGAACGGCTCGGTCTCGTCGATGTAGAGGTTCGCACGGTGCGCAAGCTTCTGAACCGCTTGCGCGGCGCCCGTGAAATCGACGCGCGCCATGCATGCATCGTATTCCTCATAGAGCCCATCGGCGATTTCCTTGAGCGGATTGTCTTCCACGATCCCTTTCGCGCTTTCCGGCACCTCGGGAACCACGCCATCGAAATACTTGGAGTTCATGCCAGGAACACGGCTCGCAAGATTACCCCAGGTATTCGCCAAATCGGCGTTGTATACCTGCACCATGCGCTCCATCGAGATGTCGCCGTCATAGCCGAAGCGAACATCGGTCATGAAGTAGTAACGGTATGCGTCCACGCCGAAGATCTTCACGAGGTCGGCGGGCATAACGCCGTTGCCCTTGGACTTGCTCATCTTCTCGCCCTTGGTGAGCAAGAACCCATGACCGAAGATGGTATGCGGAAGAGGCAGACCAGCAGCCATGAGCATGGCGGGCCAGATCACGCAATGGAAGCGGATGATGTCCTTGCCGACGAAGTGGTACTGCATCGGCCAGCGCGCATCGAACTCGCCAGGGCGATCGGGATCGGCATAGCCGATGCCCGTGAGATATGCGAGCAGCGCATCGGCCCACACATAGGCCACGTGGCCTTCGTCGAACGGCAGGGGAACGCCCCAGTCGAAGGTCGAACGCGAAATCGAGAGATCCTTCAATCCGCTCTTCACAAACGAGACGACCTCGTTCTTGCGAATCTCGGGACGGATGAAATCAGGATGAGCATCGTAGTATTCAAGCAGCTTGTCTTCGAACTCGGACAGCTTGAAGAACCAGTTCTCCTCACCACCGGCCTTCTGCACCGGACGCTTGCAGTCGGGGCACACGAACACGCCGTCCTCGTTCTTCTCGAGGTCGCTTTCGGCATAGTAGGTTTCCTCATGCACGCAATACCAGCCCTCATAGGCGCCCTTGTACAGATAGCCCTTGTCATAAAGATCGCCCCAGAACTTCTGGACCGAACGCGTCTGACGGTCTTCTGTCGTACGCACGAAATCGGTATAGGTGATATTGAGCAAATCCCACGCATCACGAAACGCCGGCTCCATCGAGTCGCACCACTCCTGCGGCTCCATGCCGTGCGCTGCGGCCGTATCGGCGACCTTTTGGCCGTGCTCGTCCATGCCGGTCACGAACCCGACGTCGCAGCCATTCATGCGCTGATAGCGCGCGACGGTATCGGCAGCTGTTGTCGTGTATGCTGTGCCCAGGTGCGGGGACGCATTCACGTAGTAGATAGGCGTTGTGAAAGTATACGTTGGCTTGCCCATTGCTTCTCCTTGAGGTATTTGTCCGTAAACGATGTTATGATACGCCACTTCACGCGGCGTTTCCACTCACGTGCCGCAAACCGTACCTCACATCACGCAAAAGACCCTCGGGACGATCCCGAGGGTCTTTGCTTGAACCGAAATAACGCTTCGATTTGAGCGATTACGCCAAAAGATTCGTCAACTCGGTAATCGACTCGAGTTCCTCCAGACGATTGACAGTCTCTATGACCTTGTCGGCCTGCTCGCGCGTAAGCTTGCCCGCGACGTTCTTATAGAACTTGTCGAGGATCTCCTCCTCAGTCATCGGGTTGTGATAGATGTTGCCCTTCACGTTCTCCGAACGTGCGAAGTACACGCTTCCATCTTCCATGATGACCTCGACATTGCCGGTGACGTACTCATCGGGCGGCAGACTCGGCGAGATCTCGATCTTATCGATGAGGTCGGCGATCACCGGGTCTTTGACAGCCTCAAGGCTTGCCATGTGCTCGGGACGCACATCGTGCTTCGCTAAGGCGCACGCTACCGTGAAAAAGATGCTGAACGCAGCAGAGGGCTGGAAGTCTTCCGTGACTTCCCACGGCGTGCAGCAGAAGCCCGCAGCGGTCTTCGGCGTGGTATGCGCGATGATCTTTTTGATCTTGGCGGGATCGGGATTGTGCTCTTTGACAATCTCCATCGTCGCATCGATATAAGGATGTGTCACGCGGCATGAGCTCCACGGCTTGATGACGATATCGGCATAGAACACCTTGCCCAAGTCCTCGCAGAGAAGCTCAGGTTTCTGGGCATCACCGCAGAATAGGAAGAAGTAGCCCTTCTTGCCACCGAATGCATCGTATGCGGCTGTGAGCCCGCGCTTCGCCAAATCAACGGACAGGAATGCGTTGCGTGCCGCGAACGCCATGGGGAATTTGAACGCCAGCGTCTTGTCATTGACGTTGTCCATCGAGCTGCCAAGCGTGTTCAGGTCGATGCCGTATGCGTTGCGCATCTGCTTCTCATCCAAACCCGAAAGCTTGCCGACGATCGTCGTGGCGCCAAGGCCATTGATTGTATTCGTGTTATCCCAACCCGCATATACGTTGAAACCGCTCGATGCACCCAGACGCGCCGTCACGTCATCGCCAAGCGCTAGCGCCGTGATGAAATCTTTGCCGCTTGCGCCCACGCGCTCTGCCGCAGCCAGCGCGGCAGGCACCGTCGTGCCAGAAATGTGGCCTGCACTGCAGAGCTTGCCCTTGTTCTCGCACTGCACCGCCTCGAAATCCCAGGAACGCATCTCGAAGCTGTTGATGAACGCTGCTTCAGCAGCCGATAGCTTCTTGCCGCGGAACAGTGCGGTCGCACCGTTCTCTCGATCCTCGTAACCCTTCACCAAATCGAAGAGCTCATCGCACATCGGAGCGCCCGTGCCAATGGCCATGCAGCCGATGCCATCGAGCAGGCGTACCTTCAACCTCGAAACCGTGAAATCGTCAAGGTCCTCGAACTTCGTCGAAACCACGTATGCGCTGATTGTCTCTGTCATGTTCTCGCTCATAGGCAACCCCTTTCTTCTTGATTGCGAAAAGGCGGATTATTGGTTCGAGATGACGTAGACCTTACCCGTCATCTCGCTAGCCTTACGTGCCAGCTCTAGGAAATCACCGTACTCGATGCACTGCGCCAAGCATACATGCGCGCATGCGGCGTCACCGCCAGCCGCGATACGGTCGGCGCACATGTCGCACAAAGACGTGAGGATGGGCGCATTGTCCCAATTCCAGTGCTCTTCGTCGATTTGGAACGGCGGCACTTCGAGCATCTTGATGCCCCACTTGCCCAAGCCGATGCCATGCTCGTTGCGGCAGGCGATCTCGCAGCTATGGCAACCCGTGCAATATTCGTAATTGATAAGCAATGCTGGTTTAGTCATTTTGCTTCCTCCTTGCGCATCCGATTAGCCATCGAGGCCTTGGGCCTTGTAGATCTTGCACATCATCTCTTTGTAAATCGAGCCGAAGCCCAGAGGGTTCACGCAGAAGTGAGGCAGGAGCAAGTTGACATTGGACTTCCATACGCCGAACAGGTTCGGCTCTGCGCCCTCCTGCTCCGGATACCACCAACCATGCTCGCAATGGACGACGCCCTCTTTGATAACCTCGGAAACCCATGCCTTCATCTGGCATTTGCCGAGCCAGTTCTCGATCGTGACCCAATCGCCATTCTGGATGCCGTATTTCTCGGCATCGGCAGGATGGATGGTGACCTTCGCCCACGGATCGATCTCGCGCAAAGATGCGATCATGCGATGCTCGGAATGGAACGACGTGTACTTGCGACCGCCGGTGGTCAAGATCAGCGGATACTCCTCCGCCAACTCCGGATGGCTGTACTTGCTGTAATAGGGCTCGTGATAGTACGGCAACGGATCCTCGCCCCACATCGGGTAGAGAAGAGAGTACAGCTCGATACGCCCAGACGGGGTGTTGAAGCCCGGTTTCCCATCACCGCGGGAAAGTCCCTTCTCGTACTTCTTATAGGTATACTCACCCTGGTACACGCCCATATGGCGCAGCTCATCGAACCCGAAATCATACGAGGCGTGCAGCTGCCTGTCGAAGAAGTCGACGGCATCCTTGTAATCCCATGCGTCAGGATTCAACCTCTTGCCAAGCTGGATGCAGAACTCGATGTCGGAACGGACGCCCGGATTGTCAATCGCCTTGTTGATAGCTGCGACGAAGAACGGATTGCGTCCGTAGTGCGGCAGCACCACGCCGTCAAGCTCGGGGAAGGTCGCCACAGGCAAAAAGACATCTGCCAAAGCGACCGCGGTCGGTGTGAGGAACAAATCGCGGCACACCGTGAATTCCATCTTCTTGAGGCCCGCGTACCAACGCTGCGGCTGCACGTTGTTCGTCGGCGAGATGATGTTCGTGCTCTGGAGCACCGCCATACGCAGCTTGATCGGCTCATCGGTCTCGAGGCACTCGAGCGTGATATCGGGATTGCATACCCACTGCGAACGATCGGCAGCCGGGAAGTTCTTCGCACCAAGGCGGTTCTCGAATTGGCCTGGAGCCAGATTCGAACGCGTATCGACGCGCCACTTGCCCAAGAACGTAGAAGGCTGGCCGACGGTAACGCCGCCGGGGACGTCGACATAGCCGCAGATGGCGAGCATGGCGAGCGCCGCATGGCTTGCCTGGCCACCCGTCGTGGTCTGATCGAATGTCAAGCCCCACATGAGAGAGGACGGCTTGTTGGTCGCGAACTGGCGGGCAACCCGATAGATGAGATGCTCGGGAATCTCGCAGATCTCGGCAGCGCGTGAAGGCGGATACTCGCGGCAGCGCTCTGCGAACTGCTCGAAGCCGTAGCACCACTTGTCGACGAAATCGTGATCATAGAGGTCCTCCTCGATGATGACGTTGAGGAAGGCAAGCGCGAGCGCCGCATCGGTGCCGGGACGTAAGCGAATCGCCGTATCGGCATGGGCGCCGAGCCATGTGATGCGCGGATCGATCGTGATGATCTTGGAACCGCGCTTCATCAAATCGATCAGCGAGTGGCCGAAGAAGCCGTCGCCGTTGGAGGTTAAGGGCATCTTGCCCCAGCTGATGATGTATTTGGGCACCTCGTAACCGGGATGATCATAGCTATCCGGGAAATACGATGCGAAGTCAAGCTCCGGATAGCCCGTACCGAACACGAACTCGGCGACTGCGCAACGCGGGCCATAGCAGGAATAACCGCTGATGCCCATAAGCGTCGTCGATGTACGGAACACGCCGAACGCCAAAGGCGGCGCATACAGCGCGGCCTGACGACCAGTACCCT
Source organism: Eggerthellaceae bacterium (assembly GCA_015062605.1). GTDB lineage: Bacteria > Actinomycetota > Coriobacteriia > Coriobacteriales > Eggerthellaceae > SIG42. The sequence goes on from SUUI01000012.1 coordinate 7,431, forward strand.
GGATGACGACGATCGAGTCCATGCCGTACTTGCCTTGGATCTCGCGCGCCTTCTCGGCGATCAAATCAAGCGCATCATCCCACGTGATGGGCTCCCATTTGTTCTCACCGCGCTCGCCTGCACGCTTAAGCGGCGTGGTAATGCGCTGAGGATGGTTGAGATACTCGGGCAAAGTCAGGCAACGAACGCACAGACGGCCATTGGTCACCGGGTGCTCCTCGTCGCCGTCGACATTTACCAGTTTGTTGTCGACCACATGCAATTTCAGGCCGCATCCGACCGGATGGCATCCAGGGGCTGACCAGGCGCATGTCCTCACCCAATAATCGTTGTCAGTACCCCACTTCCATTGATCTTTCATCTCGCTTCTCCCCCTATTCTCTCGCGCTTCAATTCCCCTTGAAAAGAAACCGAATCTGTTAGTCCGATTGTACAATGCGAGACGGTCTCGCACAATTGAATACGCTACAATGACTGCGGCAAATATCCGGTGCGTTACCGTCTGAAAGGATCGCCCTTATGGCTATCGTCGATATCCATGCGCACGTATATCCCGAGAAGATCTCCGAGAAGGCCGTAGCTGCAACAGGCCGTTTCTATAACGTCGAGATGTCCGGCAATGGCGCTCCCGAATTCCTCGCCGAAGTGAATCGCACCACGCCGATCACCCATACCCTCATCTGCTCTGTGGCGACCACGCCCAAGCAGGTCGCAAGCATCAACACCTTCATCTCTAGTTCATGCGAAGACAACCCGACGCTTTTCGGGCTGATGGCCATGCAGCAGGATGTGAAAGATCCGGAGGCTGCCATCGAGGAAGGCATCGCGCTGGGTCTCAAGGGCATCAAGATCCACCCCGACATCCAACAGGTGAACCTTGACGATGATCGCCTCATGCGCGTATACGAAATCGCGGAGAAAAAGGGCCTTCCCATCATCATGCACACGGGCGATTACCGTTACGATTTCAGCCATCCGCGCAGGATGAAGCGCGTCTTGCATGAGTTCCCGAACCTCGTCGTCGATGCCGCGCACTTCGGAGGCTGGTCGATTTACGACCTCGCTACCGAATTCTTGGAGGATGAGCGCTGCTTTGTGGATACATCGAGCGCGATGATGTATCTGGGACGCCGCCGTGTTCGCGAGCTAATCGAGCTTTACGGACCCGACCGTGTGATGTTCGGAAGCGATTTTCCCATGTGGGACCCGAAACGCGAGTTCGACTTCCTGAAAAGCCTGGAATTGCCTGCCGCCGACTTCGAGAAGATCACGTGGCGCAATGCCGAGCGCTTCCTGAATATGTCTATCGATTAACGCTTTCCCCATAACGATTCCATCAAAACCATCGGGCGAAAACGATGGCGATTCGCTTTGCCCATCACGTGTCCGAATATCACCCCATACGCGTGCCCACGCCCCGATTAGGATGCTTTCAAACGTAAAAAACAAGCCGAAAGGAGCGATGGGCATGTCTAGCGCACTGCATACGCTGTATGGAACAACGAATGATTCCGGCAGCGTCCCTCGTGCGCTTCTTTCAAACTTCGACCTCACCGGTCCCGTGTATTCCGATGACGGACGGCTCATCTTAAATGAAAGCTTTTGCGACTTTGCGAAGATCCGCAACACCGCCGAGCTCGAAGATGACATCGACTCTTTGCTCGCAGATGATGCCTATGTGGAGACATGGCGTATCTGGGATTGTTACGAGAACAATTGGGCGGACTTCGACCTTACCGTGCACAGGTTCGAGAACTTCGACTTGGCGATACGCCGAAGCGAATCGGGCATGTGTGCATGGCGCGGCGCGATAGATACACGTGGCCGTGTGCTCTCATCACGCGATACAGCGGATTGCGAACAGAAATGCTGGCAATGGAAGCGTATGAAAAGGCTATCGGTGTGAAAGGCGCTTATTCGTCGAGGAGCTTTCGCAGGTAGTCGCGATACTCTTCGGCGAGTTTGCTCGGCTTGACGATGGTTACCAGCCCGTTCATGCCCGAAACCCAACCGAAGAACTGCGGGCTCACGCGAACCGATGCGCGCACGTCGGCGGCATCATCGTCGCGTGCGTTCACGACCGCATCCTTTCCGAATCGGTCGATGACCGCAGGCATGAGGTCACGCTCAACCCGAAGCGTCACGCTGGTCACCGGCCCATCGAAGTGCCCGAAATACAGCGAATCGCGCACTTGGTATTCGTAGTCCGCCATCAAATCGTTGCGTACCGCCTTCTCATCGAGTTGGCGAAGCCCTTGCATGCGGTCGACGCGGTATTCGCGGACCTCATTATGCTTATCCGACCAAGCGGTAAGGTAATACCTGCTGTCGCTGAACGAGATGCGCATCGGAGAAACCACGTAACGCTCCCCGTCGTGCTCCGCATGGGCCTTCCCGTCGAGACCGATCTTCCAATACGTGAACGAGACCTTCTTTTTGGCATGCATGGCATCATGGATCTTATCCACGCACGATAGCATGGCATCATTGTGCCCGCGCACACGGCTGTCAACATGGATGCGGCGCTCGAGCTTCTCGCGTTGGGAATCGGTGGCAAGCCGCCTGATATTGCGGCCCAATCGATCCGCTTGGCTCTGGGTGATGAACGGGCAGCTCTGCACGGCATCGACCATGAGCATGAGCTCATCTAAAGAGAACTCGCGCCGCTCGAGGTAATACTCCACAGGGCTGCGCTGCACCGTGCCGATGGACATGCCGAATTCGCGAAGCGCATCGAGGTCGGTATAGATGGTCTTGCGATCGGCGGATATGCCCAATTCAGATAGGCGGCTGATGATATCCGACATCGACAAACCGTGCTCATCATCGGTTTCGTCTTGGAGCATTTGCATGATGAAGAGGATTCGGAGTTTTCCATTCGAGTTGCCAGCCATGATCATTCCTTACTTGTTCGTATTCGGTTGCCAACATAGAAAAGTTTCCGCCGTGTCTTAGTGTACCTTTTCCCACTCGTTAATTCGCTCTCAAAAGACTGTAAATTTACATTGGGAACACAGTTTTTCTCGAATACGGGCACATAGTCGAAGTTCACGTGCACCAAGCAGAAAACCTTCCTATAATACGTAGTTGGCTAACATGCATTTCAGGTGGCGATGTGCACCCCGTCGCTTATCAAAAGAAGGAGCGTATCACCATGTTTGATATCATCATCATCGTCGTTGTCATCGTGGCAGCCTTCGTGCTCGCACTTATAAACAACAAGAAGAGACGTGAGGTCACCGTCGAGAGAATCAGAATCGTGCGCGGCGGCATGGACGCATTCGACGAAGAGGCTTGGGCTTGGCCGGAGGGAACCGGCGATATCGTCGAGCTGCATCCACTCGACACCTTCTTAGGTGGGATGGTGAAAGTCATCCAAATCAAGAACAACACGATCAAGTTCCAGTCTTCCGTGCCGTTTGAAATCGAGGGTCAGAAGACCATGCTCTTCGAGCTTGCCCGCTTCGAGAATCTCGTCCTCACCCCCACTGAAGGAGACACGACGCCGATCATCCTGTCGTATGAGAAGATGCTCGATCCCAGGGAAGAGCAATTGACGCCGGAAGAACAGCGTAAGAGGACCTACGCGAAGATCATGGCCATGAAAGAAGCGGAAGATGGGGCCGAAGATCAACTCGATGAGGAAATCGAAGAGGACGATGATCTGGGCGATCAAATCGAAGAGAAGATCGATGACCTTAAGGATTCTATCGAGGAGAAACTCGATGGCTTAGAGGATAAGATCGAGAACACTATCGATGACCTCAAAGAGAAGACCGAGGACGTCTTCGACGCCGACTCCAACACAGACGCCAAGTAAGCAAAACTGAGCACCACATATTCGAGCACCACCTAGCAAATTAAAACGCAGGTAAGGAGATTCATGGAAACGAGGGTTTGGAATAAAACCTTTATCTTGCTCTTCGCATTCGAGATGTTCGCCCAAATCGGTGCGAACACCATCAATCCCATCGTTTCGAATTACGCCGTATGGTTGGGCGCCTCATATGCGATCGCAGGCTTTTTGGCAGGCATCAACGCATTCGTATCGTTTGCCGTGCGCCCTTTAGCTGGCATCTTCCTGCGCCGCTTTTTGCGTAGGAAGATCCTTTTGGTAGCGACAATCGCATTCGTCGCATCTGCCATCCTGTGCACCGTCTTCGCCTCTCTGATCACGTTGGGCGTCCAGCGCGTCGTGTTCGGCGCGGCGTTCGTATTCAAATCAGCCCTTGTCGTTGCCTTCGCCTCATCTGTCGTCCCCAAAGAAAAGCTCGGGCAGGGCGTAGGATATATCGGCCTTGCGAACGTCTTAGGTGCAGCACTCGGCCCGGTCGTCGCATCCTTCGTCTCCAACGCGATGGGCTACCCATTCACCTGTGGCGTGGGCGTTGCATTCTTCATCATCCAATTCATCATCATCACCATGGTGAAAGATCCTCACGAAGCAGAACAGGAAGAAACGTTTGCTAAGCTTCGGGAAGAAAACGCCAAGAAGTCCACCCGCGAGATCGTCAAGGCCGAAACGCGCCTTTCGAGCATGTTCCACTTAAAGACCGTGCCGCTGGCCCTCACATTCATCTGCGAAGCCTTCCCTTACGGCACGATCCTCATGTTTGTGTTGCTGGTATCGGAAGAACGCGGCACCACTGGCGGCGCATTCTTCTTCGCCGTCTACGTCATCGTGTGCCTGCTCTTAAGGCCCCTCACAACGCGCCTGTATGACAAATACGGCTTCGCAAAGGTGTTCTTGCCTGAAGGCATCCTCATGTGCGCAGGCATCATCATCCTCGTGTACGCTGACTCCGTGGCAACGTTCATCATCTCGGCAGCAGTGTTCGGAGCGGGCCAGGGCGCACTGTATCCCAGCGCGCAATCCGAAGCTGTTCGCGGACGTTCCACGCAAGAATCCGCCATGGCGATGAACACCCTGTATCTAGGTGCCGATATCGGCATGTTCATCGGTCCTTTGATCTCGGGCATCATCCTCGAAGTCGCCACGTCCGAAATCATGATATGGGCGAACTTCGCTGTTGCTGTGATTTGGGTCATCACGCTCGCGTTCTATGTTCGCTGGCGTGCGAAGGATGACCTTAAGGAAGCCGAAGCGGCGGCAGCTGCCAAAGCCGGGCAGACCGAGGTCGCAGGCGAGCAAACAGGCGAATAGCAGCATCTAAAAAAACGAGCTGCCTTTTCGACGATTCTCCTGAAATCTGCAGGGAATTTCCCATATACTCCAAATCAGAGATTCTCTCCCCGCGAACCGCTCGGTTCACCACGGCCCGCCATACACGAAATAGGAGGACTGCGATGAAGAACCTGGATAAGCTTCCGTTCATGCGTACGACGAAATCATTGAAGAAGCTGATGCGCTCACGTCCGCAAAAGAATCTGAAGAAGCTGACGCTTCTGCACTCCAACGACATGCATGGCGATTTCCTCGAAGAAGACATCAACGGCACGCTCATCGGCGGCGTATCGATGCTTTCGGGCTATATCGATAAGTGCCGTCGCGAAGAAGAGAACGTCCTGTACTGCGTTGCGGGAGACATGTTCCGCGGCTCGGTCATCGATAGCGAATTTCTGGGTTTATCGACGATCGAGATCATGAACATGCTCGCACCGGATGTCGTCACGCTCGGCAATCACGAAACCGATTACGGCCTCGCGCACCTGCTCTTCATCGAGAAATGCGCCAACTTCCCCATCATCAACGCGAACCTCCACATCACAACGAACAACGTTCGCCTGTTCAAGCCCCATCTCATTAAGGAGATCGATGGCATGAAGGTCCTCTTCATCGGCATCCTGACCGAAGAGGTCATCGGCCAGACGAAGAAAGACGGGCTCATCGGAACGATGATCAGCGTCGAGGACGCCGCCAAGGAAGTCGAGCGAATCTGCAACTCCCATCATGCGATAGATATCGATTTCACGGTATTGCTCACGCATATCGGCTGGGAAGAGGATCATAAGCTCGCCAAGCTTATCGACCCTGCATGCGGCGTCGATGTCATCATCGGCGGGCATAGCCACACGTTCATCGAGAAGCCCGACCTCGTGAACGGCATCTACATCGTGCAGGCGGGCACGGGCACCGACCAGATCGGTCGCTTCGACATCATGGTCGACACCGACAGAAACGCCGTCGATAGCTGGTCTTGGCAGGCCGTGCCCATCGATGAGACGCACTGCCCGCGCGACACCGAGATGGAACGCCTCATCGAATCGCTTAAATCCCAGACCGATAAGAAATACGGGCGCTTCATCACACGCCTCGCGCGCCAACTCACCCATCCTGCACGCGAGCAGGAAACCGAAATCGGCAACCTCATGGCCGATATCGCACTCGAAGGGCTTGGAACCGATATCGTCATGTTCGGCTCGGGCTCCATCCGCAACGAGAAGTTCGGGCCTTTGGTGCTTTTCCAGGACCTCGTCGAGCTCTTGCCCTACGATAACGGTTGGTATTGTATCTACGTAACAGGCGCGCAGCTCAAGCAAGCATGGAAGTTCATCAACCGCGACGAAGTGTGGCAGGGTGCGCACTGCGAGTACTATCAGCTCTCGAAAGGCATGAAAACGGTTTATAATCGCGCGACGCATGAGCTCGAAGAATTCAGCCTTAATGACGAGCCCATCGAGGACGATCGTGTCTACAGCGTTGGCATCCAGTCGTTCCACTATGACAACTTAGAAGACGTTTTCACGCTGACGCACAAGGAAATCGATGCCAATAAGAAAGCGAATATGTGCGCGACCTCGGGAAACGACATCATCGACGAATGGCTTAGCTCGCATCAGCTTACCGATGCCCACATCGAAGGCCGCATCATCGTTAAGGACGAGTAGGGAAAACGAAGGATTAGCCAGGAAGGCCCGAGCGAAACCGCTCGGGCCTTCTTCAATGCATGCATACATGCATCATACGGTCACCCAGCATCCGAAAAACGATCTTTTACATTTAGTCGCTGTCCAAAAAATACCCCAGGCAGTCTTTTATGGAATCCTATTATGATCTTGGATAAAACAGATACTCCGTAACGAGAGGAGCAGGTATGTACGAGCCAAGCAGATTGATCGATAGCTTCTATGTCAAGGGATTCAAGAACTTCGACGGCGCATATGCACTCAAGAAACTGAAGGTCGGCAAGCGACTCGACCTAGTTCCCGAACCAGATAACCCCTACGACCCTTACGCCATGCGCGTCGAACGCAAAGGTGTCATGCTGGGCTACATCCCCAAAGAGAAGAACTACATGATGAGCCTGATGGCATTCTACGGTCACGAGGATGTACTCGAGTGCCGGATTCTGCAAGTCGACCGCGAGGCGGATCCATGGCAGCAAGTGCGCATCGGCATCTATATCAAGGATGCCCGCAAGCGCGATGAGTCGTGCGCATAAGCATCCGCGCCATCATAAGGCAGTGCCGCCTGCGTATATCCATCATCCAGCCATAGACTCCTTTGTTCCCTTCACCCCTTTCCGCAGGCGCATATACGCGAAGAAGGCTTCCACTCTGCATGGAAGCCTTCTTATTTCATGGATCGATACCTTGGATGGAAAACCGCCCAAAAGGGCGGTCTTAAAAAAGCAAGCCGCCCTCTCCTTCATGCGGCAATTCGGGGGACGATTGAAGGAGAAGGCGCTGCTATGAGAGGTCGAGGTCTATTACCAGAACACTCTTGTACGCGTTGAACGTGGTGCTTGCGGGTTGAATGTGCGATTGGCAGATCTCCGATTGTTATAGAAGATCCAGTTCTTTTTCACGTAAATGGGTTTGTCCCTGAATCCCAAGAGTCTCAGAAGCCACATGCCTATCACCCAATCAGTCGCGTGCCCGTAACCCCACACCCATTTTTCAAGCGATACCTCTGTCACCGGAAATACCCGGCGATGAATCGGGAACAACTAAATCAAATGGAACGCGATCTTGTGAAACCAGCTGCACCGTCGCCATAACCACAAACGTGTTGAAGCTCAAGCCCAATGCCTCAAGCTTCGCCGTAGCTTGCTTTTTCAAATCGTCATCCATTCGAATGGTTGTCGACTTCATCATGGTGTATTTCCTAGTGCGTTTATGGTGCGTTTGTATTGTATTTGTATAGCATTTATAGTGTGTATTACACTATATACGATATCATAATGACATATCAAGAGCTTTATTCAAAAAAAATTCGCGGGCGGATAGATTCCAAAAATCCACATAAACGCAGATGAGCGCTGCCATATCGGCAGCGCTCATCACAAGAGAAGAGAAGAAAAAGGGAGAGGAGTTGTTTTTTCCTGGCGATCGCCTCGTTTCAGTCGGGGGCTTTAGCACATTTGTTAGTCATTCCTAACACAACTATATGTTAGCAATTCCTAACAAAAATGCAAGAGTTTTTTGATAAAATTTTTTCCAACGGGATCTGAACCCTTGAACCACTCCCCTTTCGGGCATATTCATACCCGATTGCATTAAGAAAGCGGTTATGTCATGCGCATGCAAGAATCAGCTGAGATGTATTTGGAAACCATCCTCGTCCTATCGGAAGGAGGCGCGTCTGTTCGTGCGATCGATGTCGCCCGCAAGCTCGGCTTCTCCCGCCCCTCCGTATCCAACGCCCTTAAAGAATTGGCCCGTGACGGCTATATCGGCTACAAAGACTCCAAATACATAGAGCTCACGCAAAAAGGGATGGAGATCGCCGAGAAGATCTACGCACGCCATTTGGTGCTGACCAACCTATTGCTCGCGGTAGGCGTTTCGGATGAGACTGCACGCGAAGACGCATGCCGTATAGAGCATTACATCAGCGATGAGACCTTCGAAGCGCTGAAACGATTGGATGTTGGGCGCATGCAAGAATAGCGCCTGACGAATCAAACGCAAAACCTAAGATGCCGCCCGGTAATCCGAGCGGCATCCTTTAGTTATATATGCAAATAACCTTATGACACTTTCACCAATGAGTGAAGCGGTACATCGGTGGCCTTTGCCAACAGTTCGCGCGGATTCAGGAACTCAAGCTCCATGAAGCAAGCGATGCCAACGAGCTTCGCCCCGAGCTTCTCTATCAGCTTGACCTGCGCTACAAGCGTTCCGCCCGTAGCAGCAAGATCGTCCACCAAAAGGACCTTATCATCTGGCGAAAGCGCATCTTTGTGCAACTGCAATTCCGCCGTTCCGTATTCCAGATCGTACTCTTGCCCGACCGTCTCACGCGGCAGCTTGTTCGGCTTGCGTGCCGGCACGAAGCCCGCACCCAGCTCGACTGCCACCGGAGCGCCCATCATGAAGCCGCGCGCCTCAGCACCAACCACCTTCGTGACGCCCATTCCGCGGAATGGCTCTGCAAGCTCGCGGACGCATGCTGCAAAACCCTCGGCATCGGCCAGAAGCGGCGTGATGTCCTTGAACACAACTCCTGGTTGCGGATAATCGGGGATGTCGATGATCAGTTTCTCGAAATCGAATGATGCCATCTGATTCCCTTTCAATCGATTCACGTCTTACAGTACGCCCTAGACGACCAAGAAGAACTTCACGAGGAAGATGAGCGCCAAGATATATGTGAGAATATATTGCTTGGACGCCTTGCCCGTCGTGATGTTGATGACGGAGAAGGTGATCAACCCGATGCCGATGGCATGTCCGATGGAGCCGGAGATCGGCATGGCGATGAGCATGAGCGCCACAGGAACGACCTGCTCTAAGTTGCTCAGGTCGACGTTCTTCAGACCGGCGAGCATGATGACGCCGACGTAGATGAGCGCCGAAGAGGTAGCTGCAGCCGGGATGATCGCCGCAATCGGAGCGATGAACATGCAGAGCAAGAACACGATGCCGCACGTCAAAGCCGTCAGGCCCGTACGTCCTCCCGCCTCAACACCCGAGGCAGATTCGACGAAGGTCGTAACGGTTGACGTACCGGTGCACGCACCCACCACGGTGCCAATCGAGTCAGAGAGCATGGCCTGCTTCATCTGGGGCATCTTGCCCTCTTCATCGAGCATGCCTGCACGGGCTGCAGTACCGACCAGTGTTCCGATGGTGTCGAACATATCGATCATGCAGAACGTGATGATCAACGTGATAACCGTGAACCATCCGAGCTCTAAAAAGCCCGCAAGATTGAACTTGAAGAACGTGAGATTCACCATATCGCTGAATGGCGGCAACCAGCTCGCGGTGGCAAGTGCAGCGAACGGATCAGTGTCGAGGAATAAGTATTCGCCAGCCCAGTACACGATAGATGCGACCAGCATACCGATGATGACGGAGGCACGCACGCCTTTGTGCGCCAGGAAGATGATCACGAATAGACCAACGAACATGGTCACAACGGTAAGCACCATGGGCGCATAGCCAGAGCCCATTGCGGTTGACGCGCTTGAAGCAGTAAGCGAACCGAAGAAGTCGCGCATCACGTAGAAGGGACCGCCAGCTTCACTGTAGATGCCGGCATTTGAGCCAAGACCGATATTCAAAAGCATGATGCCGATTGCCGGCGCGATACCCATACGCACGCCATACGGAATGGCTTCGACGATCTTCTCGCGGATGTTGAGTATCGTCAAAATGAGGAAGACGATACCTTCGGCGAGGATGATGATGAGTGCAGCTTGGAATGACGCCACATACGTCGCACCCGTGATGACCGCGATCTGACCGACAACGACAGCGAAGAAGCTGTTCAGACCCATGCCAGGAGCCAAGCAGAACGGCTTATTGGCTAAGAACGCCATGCAGATCATGGCGATGCCGGAAGCCAAGCACGTGGCCAAGAAAACGGCATTCCAGAGATCTTGCCCACCAGCACCGAAGTTGGTAAGCAGATTCGGGTTCAAGGCGATGATGTAGGCCATCGTCATGAACGTGGTGAGACCGGCGATTATCTCGGTACGTACCGAAGTGCCGTTCTCCTTAAATTTGAATATTTTTTCCACCTGCATCTCCTTTTCGCGAGCCTGAATATGCCCGCTTACATTGTAAGGAGTTTGGCTTCACAATTTGCACACAATTTTGCTCAGGGCGCAACTTTTTACCTTCAGGCAACGCATAGGAAAGCCCGCCTTATGGCGGGCTTTCCTATAGATGGAAAAAGATATGGTGACGCGGGTTTCACACCGCGCAAAAACCTCTTACGCTTCGAGGATCCGTGCAGCCACTTGCTTCTTGCGTGAAAGCACTCCGGGCATCCATGTACCGCCCTCGCCCGTACATTCGATATCGAACGCTCGGTTGATGATCTTGCGGTTGCCTTCGCATAGAAACTGGCTGCCACCTGCGATGATGTCGGTCACCATGAGCAGCACGAACACATACCCGCCCGTTTCCACCAGACTGCGCATGTATGTGCGCATCTCCTGCTCGCGCATCATAACCGACTCGAGATTCGTCGTCTCATGCTGCGCGATGAGCACTGTGCCATCGGATATCTGGAACTCCTTGGAATCGGCCCCGACAAGCTTGTCAATGGGCATGTCGTCATCGTCCCCCCTGAACGAGAACACCTTAAGACCGTACATAAGCGGATCGGCGCCGATGATATCCGCAAGATATCCTGCAATCTCTTCATCGATGGCGGTGGTCGTCGGCGATTTCAGCACGACGGTATCTGTCATCACGGCAGACAAAAGCACTCCTGCAATCGGTTTGGGAATCTCGATGCCATGCTTTTTGAATTCCAACGCGACGATGGTCGATGTGGAGCCGACCGGCATGTTCAAAAACTTGATGGGATTGACCGTGGAAACATCGCCGATGCGATGATGGTCGATGATCTCTACGACCTCGGCTTCCTTGATGCCATTGACGGCCTGACGCACCTCATTATGGTCGACGAGGATCACCTTGCGATGCGGATGGAAGGCAAGATCGGACCTCGTGACGATGCCGATGGGGCGATGCGCCTCATCGAGCACGACCGCTTCACGCCACGGCTGGGCAAGGATATCGACGCGCGCCTCGGAAAGGCGATCGTCTTTATCGACCGTAAGTATCTGCGCCTCCATGATGGAATCGACCGTCTGCTCGAGTGACGCGATCAGATCCGCCGCTACAGCCATATGGCTCGCGCCTTCGTCAAGCACATCTGTTGCGGAGATATAACGATTCGCTATCATGCGCGTCGAGACGATGCCTCGGTAGGTGCCCTCTTCGTCAGTCACAACCACAGCCTGGATGTTGTGCTTTCGGAGAATGCGACCAGCATCTATGATCTTGGCATCGGGTGTCGTGCAGATGACATCCGAAGTCATAACGTCTGAGATGCGCGCGAATACGTTGTTGATGACCACAGGCGCTTCAACGCCCCACCTCTCGAGCACCCCGGCCGTCTCGGGAGGAAGGGGACCTAAGCGAACCGCCTGATAGGTTTGCGGCTCTTCACCATCTTTGGCTTCGCGCTTTGCGAGCTCGTTTTTCAGATAGGCATAGCCGATTGCTGAGCAGATGGCGTCGTTATCTGGGTTTTTGTGTCCGATTACAAGGATTGGCTGCGGTTTCGGCATGCTAACGATTCCCTTCGGCCGTTACAACAATTGCTCTCATAAACGAAAAACGACAATAGCCCTCTTGCATGGTATGTCAACCCTCCAACAGCACCGAAAGCGCCAGGTACACGGCGCTTTCGGCGAAAATGGGGTTATGGCGAAAAGAAGGGGTTGCAGTCGCTAGATCAATCCCGCCTCATACGGCTTGTCACATCGAGGTGCACTGAGCGGGCAGCGCTTCTTGCATAGGTTGCAGGTCCCCGTCACGGTGCTTTCGGAAGACGAACTCCCGCTCGAAGAGGCGCTCGGCTGCTCGCTTTGCGTGCTACCCGAACTGCTTTCCGGCTCGCTTTTCAGGGCCTTGTCGTTTATCGTCGAGGCGTCAAGCCCCGCTGACGGGTTTTCGGTCCCCTCGTCCGCATCTGCGGCCGGCAATGCGAATGCCCGCATCGCGTTCGCACCGGCAATACCGATAGCGACGGTGGCGAGTCCTGCAGTAACACCCACGCATGTGCTGATCGCAGCACGCCTCGAAGGATCGTACGGTACGTGGCAGGCTTTCGCAAAGCTCTTCCAATGCATCGCTAAATGCACGACCGTCAACGCGCACAGCGCGTATGCCGAAAACGAGTGGATCATGCTCCAGGTCATATATGAGAACCAAAGTTCGAACGACAGTCCCATCCCCGAAAGGATGTGGCTTAAGGCAATCGAGCTTACGACCAGCGGAACGAACGCAAACAAAAGCAAGATTGCAAAGATCGCATGTGCGATACCTCGCTTGCTCGCTCGACCTGCGCTGATCGAACGCGACATGCTGCGAGCCCATCTCGCGGAAAGCGCCAAGTGCACCGCGATGGTGACGAAGAAGGCGAAGCCCACGATTTCATGAAGGGTGTCGCCCGTGAATTCAAAAAACATCTCGAACGCAAGCAGCGCGGTCATGAAAATGTCGAGGCGCAATCGGTTTTTCAAAGTATGCACAGCGTAACCTTCCGTCTGTTTTCGGATACGTGATCTTGATTGGATGCGCTCATCCTAAAGATGGTTCCTGAAATCACTCTGAAAGGCCGCCTCTCATCACAATTCCTCGACAAGTCTGCTTTCGCGTACACTACCGTGCCGTTGATGTGCGTTTTTTCACGAAGAAACAAAAAGTTACATTCGGGGCGCATTTCTATACTAAAGTGTAGGATGCTAACTACAAAAGCTTCGAACACCATACGATCTTAAAAGGAGATGAATGCTATGGCGAAGAAGGATATCGATTGGGGCAGCCTCGGCTTCGGATATATGAAGACCGACTATAGCTATGTCAGCAACTGGAAGGACGGTGAGTGGGACGAGGGCGCGCTTACCACCGACCACACGCTCACCTTGAGCGAATGCGCTGGCATCTTCCATTATTGCCAAGAGGTCTTCGAAGGCCTGAAGGCATACACGACCGAAGACGGCAGCATCGTCTGCTTCCGCCCCGACCTCAACGCCGAGCGCATGTATGACTCCGCAGCCCGTCTCGAGATGCCCTCCTTCCCGAAGGACCGCTTCGTGGAGGCCGTCAAGGCCGTCGTGAAAGCGAATGAGGATTGGGTTCCGCCATTCGGCAGCGGCGCCACGCTCTACATCCGTCCCTTCATGGTCGCAACCGGCGAAGTCATCGGCGTCGCCCCCGCACCGGAGTATCAGTTCCGTATCCTCGTCACGCCCGTCGGTCCGTATTATTCCGGCGGCGTGAAGCCTGTGAAGCTGCGCACCACCATGTACGACCGTGCAGCACCGCATGGCACGGGCAACATCAAGGCTGGTTTGAATTACGCGATGTCGATCAAGGCCGGCGTCGAGGCGCACAACGGCGGTTATGCCGATAACATGTATCTCGATCCTCAGACGCGCACTTATGTCGAAGAGGCCGGCGGCGCGAACTTCCTGTTCGTCGACAAGAATGGGGCCCTCGTCGTCCCGCAGTCCTTCACCGACTCGATCCTTCCCTCCATCACACGCCGCTCACTCGTCGTGGTGGCGCAAGACATTCTCGGCATGGAAGTCATCGAGCGCCCGGTCAAGTTCGAGGAAGTCAAAGCCGGCGAATTCACCGAGTGCGGCATGTGCGGCACTGCAGCCGTCATCTCCCCTGTCGGCCAGGTCGATGACAATGGAGTCGAGTACGTTTTCGCAAGCGGCATGAAGGAAGTCGGTCCTGTCATGAAAAAGCTCCGCGAAACCTTGACGGGCATCCAGGAAGGCAAGATCGAAGGCCCCGAAGGTTGGGTCGTCAAGATCTCGTAACGCTTCGTTTCATCTAAGCTATAGCGATACAAGAAAGCGCCCGCGTGATACGGGCGCTTTCCCTATATTGGATGAAGAAAGCACTTGTTACAGCAGCGGCTGATCGAATTCGTAGAGCGCTTGGTTCACAGCCATCAGATCATGTTTACCTGTTTCGAGGAAGTACTCCACCACCAAATCGCGCCTATCAGAATGCGAGAGCGCGAAGCCGGCGCGTTCGAGCAGATCCCGTGCTTCGTCCACGTTCAGCCGAAGCGCCACCGCAAGCGCGAGCACGGTCTTTTTTGCGGGACGGTACTCCGCATCGCTTCGGATACGGCTGAACAACTGGCGACTCATGCCTGCACGTTTGTACACCTCCACGTCGTCGAAGCCGCGTTCATCGATTAAGCGCAGCAGAGTCGTCGAGAACGGCGCATCGACCGCATCGAGCCATTGCTTGAGACCCGCTTGGTTAAAGCCCTCGTACGAAGGCGCTCCAGCAATCGCTGGCTCAGCATCGCGGCAGACGCTCCTTTTTGCCGTCGAGGCGCCATATGCTGGATACACCGCTCCAAAATCATACGAATCCTCAATGGCAGCCGATTCTTCAAAGAGCTCCATTTCCTCCAAGCATGGCTCGTCTTCCACAAACTCCTCTTTGGAAGACTTCGCATGCTTGCCTTTTTTCGCGAGGCCGCCTATCGCCTTGCTAAGTGAGCCGAGCACGCCGCCTCGGGAGCTCGACTTTGGCTCGGGAGGAGCAGTTTTAGTAAGCATGTTCCTAGCGAACACGGGCGCCGATGCCTGCGGCTCTAGTTGGGGCATCGCAGCAGGTGCATATAAACCATACGCCTCCGGCGTTTCGACTCCCTCGGATGCCACGTATTCAAGATCGTCCTCTTCCACAAAACGCACGTCTATGAAAGACTGGATTGCCTCTTTCAGCGCGGCATCAAGCCCGATACGGTAGCTCTCGGGCTCGACTGCGTTGTTCCTTATGTTCTCGTCAGCTGTCAACGGATCTCCTTTGCGAATATGCATGGCACTATTCTACCGTAAGTCTTACAAACCCGTTCGCTCTAGCCGCGAGCCTCATGGTCGGCTTCCACCGCCTTCTTCCATAAAGACCCCAGACCTCCGCGCTTGGCTTTCGGGGCACGCATGGTACAACATGCCTGTGCCACTGCTTCGTACATCACCGCGCTGCCCGTCGAGTCGGGCACATACGTTGCCGCATAATCCTCCGCGATACCGATACGTCCCGCCTCCTTCGCTGCATCGATGTTCGCACCGAGGAACAAGAACTCCCAACCCTCTTCCTTGTGCATCTCGATGGCTTTCCTTACGTCTTCGTAGGAAAAGTGACGGCTTGCGTTCTCGTACCCATCGGTCGTGATGACGTAGATGACGCGCTCGGCCTTGTATTCATCAGGCATATAGCCTTGCACGCGCGCCGTTTGGCGCATCGCATCGCCAAGGCAGTCGAGCAATGCCGTGCAGCCGCGCACGGAATAATCCTTCTCGGTAAGGTCTTTAACCTCGGCGATGGGCTTTCGGTCGACAAGCACTTCAGCGGTGTTATCGAACAAGATGATGGAAACGTTCGCCTCGCCCTCCGCTTCGCGGTTCTTCGCGAGCGTTGCGTTGATGCCGCCGATGGTGTCGGTCTCAAGTCCTCCCATAGAACCGCTGCGATCGACGATGAATACCAGTTCAGTCAGTCCCTTTTTCATGATGCGTCCTTTCTGTCGGATAACTGTTTCTGGAAACAGCATAGGGAGAAAGGACTGACGATAGGTCAATCGCCGATTGACATTGAGCTTAATCGAGCTTCGGGCGCTTCAATGAAGCGCCCGAAGCTCTTTTTCCATGCTGTGTGATTGACTGGATGCTCATGCAAGCACGTATCGTGACTCCCTTATTCTATCGGCAAACCACCAGCTGCCTGGATGCCTGGAACAGCTGGAATCGTCGCGAAGCCGCGCTCGAGTTCCTCATCGGTCGGAACATGGTCGACCATCTCGCCTGCACGATGCGCCTCATACGCGGTCATATCGAAGTAACCCGTGCCGGTCAAACCGAACAGGATGACCTTCTCCTCGCCCGTCTCGGCGCACTTCTTCGCCTCTTCGATGGCGACGAGGATAGCATGCGAGCTCTCCGGAGCGGGAAGGATCGTCTCGAGCTTGGCGAACATTTCCGCGGCATCGAATACAGCCGTCTGCTTCACAGCAACGGCATCCAGATAGCCGTCTGCCTTAAGCTTGGAGATGATCGGGCTCATGCCGTGGTAGCGAAGACCACCAGCATGATCGGGGCTCGGAATGAAGCCGTTGCCGAGCGTGTACATCTTCACGAGCGGGCAGGTTTGGCCGGTATCAGCGAAATCATATGCGAAGCGACCGCGCGTGAGCGAAGGGCAGCTCGCCGGCTCGACGGCGATGAACTGGGTATCAGGACGCTCGCCCGTAAGCTTATCGCGCATGAATGGTGCGATGAGTCCGCCGAGGTTCGAACCGCCACCGGCGCAACCGATGACGATATCCGGATAATCGCCGAGCTCTTTGAGCGCTTCATAACTCTCAAGGCCGATGATCGATTGATGCAAAAGCACCTGGTTGAGCACGCTGCCAAGCTGGTAGCGACCCTTGTTCTCGGGCACATGGAGCGCACGCTCGACTGCTTCGGAGATCGCGGTGCCGAGCGAACCGGAACGGTTGGCTTCGTCAGCATACATCTTGCGGCCGATCTCGGTTTCCTGCGAGGGAGACGGTGTTACCTGAGCGCCGAAGGTCTGCATGATCGTGCGGCGGAAGGGCTTCTGCTCGTAGCTTGCACGGACCATGAACACGTCGCACTCGAGTCCGTAGTGAGCGGCTGCCTCGGAAAGGGCGGTGCCCCATTGACCTGCACCCGTCTCGGTCGTGATCGTCGACAGTCCTTGCTGATGCGCATAGTAAGCCTGCGCGAGCGCGGAATTGAGCTTGTGAGAACCACTCGTGTTGTTGCCTTCGAACTTGTAATAGATCTTCGCGGGCGTGCCGAGTGCCTTCTCAAGATTGTAAGCACGGCACAACGGCGACGGACGATACACCTTGTACATCTCGCGGATGCCCTCGGGAATATCGAAATACTGCGTGTCATCATCGAGCTCTTGGCGTACGAGCTCATCAGCGAACACGGGTGCGATGTGCTCGAATTCGGCGACAACGCCGTTCGGCAGACGCATGGGGTCGGGTTTCTCGGGCATATCTGCACGCAGATTGTAATACTGCGTAGGGATCTGATCCTCTTTCAGATACACGCGATACGGATTCTTCTCGGCGTTCTTTGCTACCTCGTTTGCCATCTCTCTGCTCTCCTTTCCGGGCGTCCTTTCGCCCTGACCGTTGGCGAGCCACTTGCAGGTGCGGCTCGGATCGAGAGAGGTGAGAGAATAAAAAAACCGCCCTCGATCCTTCTTTCGGATTCAAGGACGGGCTTCGAAATCGATGCTCGCGGTACCACCTTGATTCACGGATTTGACTCCGTGCACTTAGCGGAGATCCTGCAATCTCCCGGCAACTAACGTATGCCCCCACGTCGCAGCCTACTGGTTTTTACGTTCGGTGCGCCCTCAGCGGTCCACTCATCGTCTCGCATTTCGTCCTGGCTCACACCACCCCAGGCTCGCTGTGCGCGCGTCGGCGACTACTACTCCGCTTCAACGGTTTAATCAACCTCATCGATTGATTGCCCGCAATGTATCGAAAAAAACGAATAGGTGCAAGGCTTAATTCACTTTGCTTCGCTAAAGCGACCATTCACCCGCGTTCAAACCGCCGTTCACCCCGCGATTACACGTAAGCGGAATTCTTGTGCGGAAAAGCCGATGCGCTTCACCTATAATCCCTGCCAACGGAAAGGACTATGACTTGGCAAAGACCGCTGGATACTTTTGGTTCGCGTTTAACTTCTTCTTTACGGAGGAGTAATTCGCGATGCCCGGTTTCAAGCAAGACATGGTTTAACGAAGAAATGAATCGCCAAAACCACCCGGGGTCGCAAGCCTCGGGTGGTTTTTTGTTGGGCTTGGCGACCTGGAACAGTTGCGGCAGAAGTTTCAAGACTCGAGCAGGCAATCGAAAGGAGCACCAGATGATCTACCAACCGGAGTTGGAATGCATGTCGCGTGATGAGCGTCGCGCGCTGCAAACAGAGCGTCTCAAGGAAACCGTGCGCTGGGAGTACGACCACGTCGCCCTCTATCGTGAGCGCATGGATGAAGCAGGAGTTTCGCCCGAGGACATTAAAACCTTCGACGACATCACCAAGCTTCCCTTCACAGAGAAAGAGGATCTGCGCAAGGAATTCCCTTTCGGCTTGCTCGCCGTTCCGCGTGAGGAAATCGTGCGCATCCAGGGTTCTTCGGGTACCACAGGCCATCCGATCGTCGTCGGCTACACGGAAGGCGACGTTGATGTGTGGAGCGAGATGGTTGCACGCGCAATGTGCGCCGCAGGTGCGACAAAAGAGGATATCGTCCAAGTCGCCTACGGCTATGGCCTGTTCACAGGCGGCCTCGGAGCGCACCAGGGTGCGACGGAAATTGGTGCCATGGTTATCCCGATGTCAAGCGGCAATACGCAGCGCCAGATCATGATGATGCGTGAACTGGGCGCAACGATGCTGTGCTGCACTCCCTCCTACGCCATCTACCTAGGAGAGACCGCACGTGAAATGGGTCTTGTACCTGGAGTCGACCTCAAGCTCAAAAGCGGTGTGTTCGGCGCAGAGCCATGGACCGAAGAGATGCGTGCCAAGCTTGAGGATGTCTTGGGCATCGATGCCTACGACATCTACGGCCTTACCGAGATCGCGGGTCCCGGCGTTGCATTCGAGTGTCCCGAAAAGCACGGTATGCATGTTAATGAGGACCATGTCATCATCGAGTGCATCGATCCTGTCACGGGCAAGCACCAGCCCGCAGGAACGCCCGGCGAGCTCGTATTCACGACGATCACGAAAAAGGGCCAGCCTGCGATCCGCTATCGCACCCACGATATCTGCACGCTCGACGATAGCCCCTGTGCATGCGGCCGCACCACTGTCCGCATGGGCAGGATCACTGGCCGTACGGACGACATGCTCGTCATCCGCGGCGTGAACGTCTTCCCGAGCCAGATCGAGTCCATCCTCGTCGGCGTCAAGGGAGCGTCCCCGCATTACCTCCTCGAGGTCGATCGCATCAATTCCACCGATGCTTTGACCGTCAAAGTGGAGATGGCGCCGGATATGGCCGTCGATGCTATTTCCAGCATCGAGAATTTGCGCAATACTATTGCTGACCAGATCAAGAGCGTCGTCGGCATTAAGGCGAAGGTCCAACTGGTTGCTCCGAAGAGCATCGCACGCTCCGAGGGCAAGGCCAAGCGCGTCATCGACAACCGTAAGCTCTAGGATTCGAGAGGATGACTATCATGAGTGATTACAAGTGCATTCAACAGGTTTCCGTGTATCTGGAAAACAAAGAGGGTACCCTCGTGAACTTGCTCGAGATCGTTGGAGCGAAGGGGGTCAACCTGCTCGCCATGTGCATCGCCGATACGACCGATTTCGGCATCGCGCGCTTGGTCGTCGCGACCGAGGATCAGGCGATTCTGATGGATGAGCTTGCCGCGCACGATATGTTCGCACGCATCAACGATGTCGTCGGCATCGGCGTCGAGAACAAACCCGGCGGCCTTGCAAAGGTTCTCGCAACCGTCCGTGGAAGCGGCCAGCAAATCGAGTACGCCTATTCGATCATCAGCGGCGATGCCGACCAAGCGGCTATCGTCATGCAGACGTCAGATAACGAAGCCTGCATGGAAGCGCTCGCCAAGGCGGGCATTGCGCTGCTTTCGAACGATGACTTGAATTAGTCTTCGCCTCATATTCGCGCAATAGGAAGGGCCCTCGATCGAGGGCCCTTTGCTATAACCTTGCTTCGCCTTAACGCTAGCCGTTGAATGCGGTAACCATAATCTGCTGGGATGTATCCCAATTGACCCAGCCGTCGGGCAAGGCAACGTCTTGATGCTGGTGGCATGCCGTGCACACGATTGTGGATGCGCGGTGGCCCTTATGACACGCCGTGCAATCGGGATTGAGATTCGCATGGTGCTGCTCATGCGGATTGAATGCCATATCGGCCGTAGCAGCCGCCAGCTTCTCAGGGCTTACCAGTCCATCGTTACCGAGCAGATACACATGGCAGTTCTCGTTCGCGCAGAACTGGCTGCCTTCCTTCTTGTCCCATTCCTCGAGTTGCGAAGCGGTTCTCTCATTACGGGGCACCGTATAATTGCCGGTCACGTAATTGACGCCGTCATGCGCAAGCTCAAGCATGTTGGGGATATGGCAATCGACACAGACGATCTCGGGTTTAGCAGTCGTTTGGGTCTTGCTGTGCAGCACCGCCATCATGGCGTTGGAATTCGTCACGGTATTGCCGTATTTGTCAGTTCCGACAACGCCCTGCTCTTGGGAGAGGTTGTTGACATATGTTTCCTCGACATGGCAGAGCGTCGCGCAGAATGAAGGCATCTCGTGCCATTTCCACATGCCGATGCCGCCTGCGACGATCACCACCGCTATAACCGTGCAGATGATCTTCGCACGCTTGGAAAACGGCTTGCGTGGCTTCTTCTTTTTCTTTTGCGCACCCGCCGCAACGTCATCGACGGCGGAATCTACCGCATCGAGCGAGTGCGTGACCTTCTCTTCAGTCATATCGCATCACCGCGCTAGTTCCCTGCCTGGGTTTTCGAGGGCACGTTCAAAATCGAGTCGCCCTCGTCTAACACCGTGTTCCCCATCTCAAGCGTATGGCGATAGTAAGTCGGGTTATGTGCGCCTTCGCTGTTCTCGGCTGCAGCGAGATTCCAGTAGTAGCACGATGCGCGCTGGATCCAACGCAGACGGTCGAGCTCGGCGTCTGTCAGGTTTCCATTGGCGATTGCGGCCTCGAAATTCTGGATGAACTTCACGCAACGGTTTCCAAGCAGCGTGGTCGCACCATCGATTTCGGTCTGCCAAGCCTTCACCTCTGCCTTGAGGTCCTTATGGCAGGTGCTGCAATCGCGCTTGATGAGCGCATCATTTTCGGTAGGTGATGTCCAGTTATGATCTGCATACACGGTTCCATCGACAGCAGTCTTGGTGGGCATATGGCAATCGTTGCAGTCATAGCCCAGGTTCTGCATGTGGGAACCTTGTGGCAGGATCTCGTTGTCGCCACCATAGATGAACTCGTATTCCGCATGGCGGATAGCGAGCATCTTGGCACCGGTGGACTCGTAGGTCCAGTCAGCATAATTGTGGTCGTCATACCACTGCAGCGCCTTTTCGGGAACCATGTCAACGCGGCCGTTATCATAAGGACTCGTCGGAATGCTGGTACCCGGAGCCATCGAATAATCGCAATGGCACTGGCCGCATACTTCGCCGTTGATGGTGTTGCCGGCATCGCTGCCCATGGCGCGTATCCACTCGGCACGGTCGACCTCGAGGTAAACCTCGCCATCCTTCATCGGGGTGTTCGCGTGGCAGGAAGCGCAACTGATATTCTCATCGAGATCGGTGATGACCTCGTTGAACGGACGGAGATGGACCGATTCGCCTTCCATGTCAACGAGATTGGAATACTGCGGGGACTTGCATGTGATGCAGGCGGCCTTGGTCTTGGTGCCATCTCCAACACGACCATTATGCGCTACCGTCCACAACGAGAAAACATGGCTGGCAGGCTCAGTGTAGTACTTGGCATAACCATAACCTAGGCCGAGTATCTTGATTTCAGGATTGGTCTCCAGATAATCGGCCTTCTTGGCATCCACGTACTTCCATCCCTCAGGCAATGTCGAGGTCACGTCCTCGGTTTTGGAGGCGTAACCTTGCGCGATATACGTATTCCCAAGGTAGTCTGAGGATGGCGGAGTGTTGCTGGAGTTCTCCAGATACGACTGATACTCGTAAGGATACGCCTCAGCCCACTGCGTCGCCTTAACGAGACCGTACTTGTCGACCTCGGGCGTCACGGTGGCCTGAGCTACCGTGGGCGTAGGATTGCCATATCCCGACAGCGCCGCTTTCGGAGCGCATGCCGCGATAGCGACGACTGCTACCACCGCGAGCACGCCCACCAGAATCATCGCTTTCTTTTTCTTCATATGAGTCCCCCTTTAAATGCTAGACTCGTACACGGTAAGTGTATCAAAGGATTCGCGGGTTCAAGAGATGAAAACGAGATTTTTTCTCAGTTTAAGAAAAAAAGAAATGCCTGATGAAAATGTATAAAAGTTAGGCTAGGTTACAATGTGCCGAACTTTTTCTCCCATTATGATGAAGCACCTGGATGGGTAATATTCGTAGCCGCATATTTGTCTCCCCTACGAAAGCGCAGGTGGCAAAGCTCAAAGGGCGTTAATCGGTTGCCCTGCTATCGCGTTCGTATGCAGCTTCGAGCGCTGCCATTTGACGTTCCGTCTTCTTGATGCCCTTCACGACGAACACGACATACACTAAAAGCGCAACCCAGATAAGCGCATACGCTGCGATGAGATAAGGTGCAGACGGAATAACGGTGCTGTAGATATCGGCAAGGATCGGATTCATCTGTTTCTCCTTTTTATCGCATATGCTTATCGTAATAAGCAGGTCGGGTATTCGCTTCTGATTTTGCCCTTATTCGGACGTGGCTCTCCGTTCGGACGCAATACGGTTTTGGGTCCCGTCTCACGCGCTTCATGGACAGCTACCGGCGAAACGGCGGCAGGCAATCCTCCAGAAAAAGGATTATCCATCGGACGCTCATCGAGGATCTCCTTCAGCGCCTCCAGACGCTCACGCAAGCGAAGAGAGCGGAAACGCAAGCGATAGAGCGCATGCCCTAAGCACAGCATGCCGATGAGCACCACCAAAACGGTCACTCCCATATCGAAAGACATCCCTCCCTCGCGCAAGACCACGGGATGCACGCTCGAGGGAATCATCCTCGTCACCATGAAGCAGATGGGAACATCCACAAGCGCGATGATGCTCACGACGCTCGCAAAGGTCGCTCGCTTCTCGGGCTCGTCGACAGCATTTCTCAGCACGAAATACGCGATGACGATGAGCATGAGGATGAGATAGGTGGTAAGACGAGGCTCCCATGTCCACCACACGCCCCATTCGAAACGCGTCCACAAATCGCCTGTGATCATCGTCATTATCACGAAGAGCAAGGCGATTTCCATGAGGGCGCGCGAGCAGGTATCGAAACGCTGTTCATGGGTCATAAGAAAGCGGATGCCGTAAAACGCCGCCATTGCCAACGAGAAGAAACTCACGATGGCTGCAGGCATATGGAAATAGAAGATCTTCTGCGAGATGAGCTGCTGATGCGTCACAACCGTATCGCCGATCATCTCGAAACCGTTGACCGCAGCACCGTTCACTGGCGCAGCCCATAGAAACGCCATCAAAAACCCCGCGGTCGTGAGTATCGCACCCGCTATGGCAGCAGGCACGGCGATTGCGTCCTGCCAACCGCCCGCATCGGGCAGCTTCACGGACTTATCCTTGCTTCGGGCCATCGCGCTTCCGCCAGTTCGCGACATTCGCTCATCCTTTCTTGCAAAGCTTAGCGACGTTTTCTTCTTTTAAGACGATATCACGAAATCGTAGAGCACCCAACACACGAGCAGCATGATGATGTCGAAACCTGCCGCAATGACGAGCGGGATCACGTAATAATCCATCCACGCCACTGAGCCTAGGATGGACGCAGTGGTGGCGGTCGTGCACGCATACAGCAACGGGAAGATGATGGGCACGAACAAAACGGCGAGCATGACATCGGCCGCACGGGTATGCATGGTGATAGTCGAGAGCATCGTCCCGATGCCCGCCATGCCGATGGTTCCTAGCACAAGCGGGGCGATGATCCATAGAAACGTCGATGAGGTTTCGGAGCCGGTCATGAAGAAGAAATAGAACAGAGGAACCGCGATGACTTCAACGACTAGCATGAACAGCATGTTCGCGACCGCCTTCGCCAAGAAGATGACCGAGCGGTCCATGGGAACGAGCAGGACGCCCTCGATGCAGCCTTGGTCCTTTTCATAGGAAAACGAACGTCCGAGGCCCAAAAGCGAGGTGAATACGATGAGCACCCAGATAAGTCCGCCGCCCATGCTGACGATGTCGATATCGCGTGCCGTCAGCGCAAGCGCAGCACCGAACACGATGATGACGAGCAGTGCGTACAAACCCATCGATGTGAGCATCTCGCGGGTACGGAACTCACGACGCAGATCCTTGCGCAGAAGGATGCAGAAATGCTGCCAGGTAGAGGGTTTCTTCGGCCGTGCGTATTGCATCATGCCACCCCCATGCCAACGACTTGGCGGTACAAGCGCTCGAATGCCACAGCATCGATCTCGTCCTTCGCCTGGAACGACACCAACTGACCTTGTGCCATGACGAGCGCATGCGAGCACATCGCGAGTCCTTTTTTGAGATCATGGCTCACCATGACGAACGTACGCCCGCCTTGTAAGTCGGAAAGCAAGCTATCGAACACATCGACCGCATACGGATCGAGACCGGAATACGGTTCATCTAGAAGCACGATGCGCGGATCGTGGATTAACGCACGGGCGATGGCAACGCGCTGCGTCATGCCACGCGAGAACGTGCGCACCGCATCATGGCGCCTGTGAGCGAGGCCGACCGCATCCAAGAGCTCATCCACACGAGCCTTCGGATCTTGCACACCGTACATCTCCGCATAGAACAAAAGGTTCTCCTCGGCCGTCAGGTCGGGATATACCATGGGCGCATGGGAGATGAGCCCTAAAAGAGAACGCGCCTGATCAGGCTCCTCCTTCGTATCGACGCCTTG
This sequence comes from Eggerthellaceae bacterium, assembly GCA_015062605.1. GTDB lineage: Bacteria > Actinomycetota > Coriobacteriia > Coriobacteriales > Eggerthellaceae > SIG42. Next base: position 33,087 of record SUUI01000012.1, read on the forward strand.
AAGCACTACCTGCCCACTCGTCGGACGCGCAAGCGTCGCCAGCACGCGCAAAAGCGTGGTCTTGCCTGCACCATTAGGACCGAAAATCGAAACGAACGCACCTTCGGGAACATCGAAGGAGATATCATCGAGCGCGCGTCTTGTCCCGAAAACCTTCGAGACACCACGCACAGAAATCGCCGGGGAAGGTACGGGAGGCGTCGATGGAGGCGGCGCCGCTATGCGAGCATGCCCTGCCGTCATGCGCTTCTTCGTCTCCCGAAACACGCGAACGCCGTACCGATCATCAGCATCGCAAAGCCTATCCACACGAGATTGATCAGGGGGTTTATACGCACATCAAGCGAGAACCATCCTGCTTGGTTCACTCCCTGATAGACCACGAACAAATCCTCTTCCGGGAAACCTAGAACCGCGGCATTGAGCTTGCGTTGCTGCGTTGCGACATTGACTTGCACCGATGGGCTCACCTGGCCGACCTTCGTGCCATCGCGGAACACGTCGAAAGTGACCTCATACACGATGGTGTTCGATGCTTCGGAATCATCGATGATGCGGTCGGAAGCATAATCAAGCGTATATTCCTGCACTGTAAACGGCGTGCTCTGATGTGTTTCTGCATCGATTTGCAGATACCCCGTCTTCTCGTAGACATACATGGATGAACCGACAAGGCCCACCAGCAAGACCGCCATGGCGATATGCGCGAATCCACCACCGATTGCCGCCGGACGCTTCTTTTGCAAGCGGATGTTGCGCACGAACATGAACAGCGCATTGAAGAAGAGCAGGCTCGCCACGAGGATGCCGACAATCGCAAGCGCATGATAGTAGACAGAGGGACCTGCCTCAAACAGGGTCATCGCGTTCGAACCTCCGTCCGCGATGACCGCATCATATGCGGGTTTTAAGTTCGTCGCCCACCATGCGATGAGCGAGATGGCCAACACCGCGGCGCAGATGGCAGGCACTTTTGCCTGGCGCAAGAATGCATCCCGATCGGTCATTCCCCACGAAAGCAACGGGCAGACCGCCAAGATGAATAGGTAGATGATGCCGAGAGGCCTTGCTATTGCCTCGTAGGCTGTAGCGCTAAGCGACTCGCCGCCAAACGGCAAGAAACTCGGCAATGCAGAACTTACGGTCATGTAAGTGAGCAACACGACGAACACCATCATGACAACATTGTTGAAGTAGTACGCCGCATCCTTGCTGACCATGCTCTCGATGTCCTCGGATTCCTTATCTGTTGGACCGAAGGATGTCTTGCGGATGATGAGACCGGCGATCGGGCAGATAAGGCTTACGGCGATAAGACCGCCGAACAGGGCAAGGGAGACCGGATCACCTGCGAACGCATGCACCGATTGCACGATGCCCGACCGCGTGATGAAGGTCGCGACGATGACGAACGTGAACGCAAGGCATGCGCACAGAACCGCCCAACGCTTGAACTGACCACGCTGGCGATACACCGTAAACGTATGCACGAGCGCAACGCACACCAGCCATGAGAGCAAGCTCGCGTTCTCGACGGGATCCCATCCCCAATAGCCACCCCAGCCCAACACGACGTAGGCCCAAACGGCGCCAAGTCCGATGCCAGCTCCTAAGAAGAGCCAGCTCGCGAGGACGAAGCGCGTCGTCCGCTCAACCCATAGCTTAGATGGATCGTTCACCACGAGTGCAGCCATCCCGTAAGCGAAGGGCACCGTAAGCCCAGCATAGCCTATGAAGAGCAACGGCGGATGAATAGCCATCGCCCAATGCTCGAGCAACTGGTTCATAGAGTAGAGCGAGGCAGCAGCGGTAAGCGAGCCATCGGCGTTGAAGAAGTTATCCGGCGTCGGTGTGAACGGCATGTTGTCGGCAGCGAACAAGAGCAGCGCACAGAATATGGCGATGACGATCTGCACGATGGCCATGGCGATGGCATCGAGTGCGCGGGCACGTGCCGCAACGCCATTTTCAGAGGCAGCATTCGCGTCTTCGCCGTCTTCCCGATCTTTCGTTTTGCTCCAACGCGCCAGAATCAGAACGTTGAAAAGTGAGATCAAGAACACCCAGAACAGAAGGGAGCCCGCACGCCCCGCCCACAACCCGGCAAGCTTGTACAGCCATGCGAATCCATCAGTGGAAAGCGAACGTTCCTCGAGAACGTAGAGGATGGACGTATCGCCCGTCATAAAAGCCACGACGAGGACGCAGCACGCTGCAAGAAGAGCGAAAAACGTCACTACCACGCCAAGCGTCCCCCAACGGGTGAGCACCTCTTTGTGCATCGGATGGGCTAGCGCAAACGCCGCAACCGATGCAACGGACGCAATGAACGCAATTACGAGGAGTACGAATCCCGATATCGCCATGGGCTATGCCTCCAGCGCGACGACCGTTGCCGCAAACGATCCGTTCGCGGAAAGCGAACCGGTCAGCACGACCTCGGAGCCGTCTGCAATCTCATTGGCAAGGGCATCTTGGAACATAATGCGCAATTCTTGGCCGCTCTCTTGGTCCTGCACGATGAAGCGCTGATCGGCATCGACCGTGCCGATGGAACCGGTTTTAACGATGCCATGCACCTTCACAGGCTTATCGATGACCGCATCGCCATAGCCGAGCAAATCGGCAATGGAAAGGGATCCGTCAGCGGATTCATACTTGGAAGGGCACTTCGTGACGAGCTCTGAGCATACGAGCACACCCGATGCATCCTTCTTGCCCGTACAGATAGCCGTCACCTCGTTGCCGAAAGTCGCCGAAACACCGCCGTCATAGCGGACGTGCAGCGTGCTTGTAGCCGCAGGGTCGGCCGCGGAATCGTAGATATCGAAGGTAAGCGTGCTGTTGCCGATTTCGAAAGAATTATCGACGACATTACCCGTGACTTGGATCTTGGTGTCGGATGCGATGGTACGTGCCTCGGCAACCGAAACCGTCTTCGCAGCAGACGATCCGCCGACCACGGCCAACACGATGACAGCGACGATGACAATGATGCCCGTCACCACGATCATCCGACGCTTCGTCTTGGTGTTCATGTTCACCTTCCAAAAGCCTCGTGCACGATCATACGCGCACAAATCATGTTCCTAATCGTCATGGTAAAGAGTAGCAGAAAGAGCAGCTGACACGTGCGAGGCACCATTCATATTTCCAAAGATATGGTTGGATTGCAGCGAAAATCGCTATGCGCGTAAAGGGGCGCCTATTCCTCTAAAGCGCGTGTGGCAACTTTCAGCATACGGATAGCCAAGTCGTGATAATCAACGAGCACATCGTAGGGCAGGTCCTCATTAAGTACACCACGCGAAAGGCCTTCCGGCAACTGTCCCGCCTCATCGGCATCGCGATCATCGAACCACTCCTCGCTGCCATAGTAACGGGCAAGCTTTGTGATGGCATCCTGCGCCTCCTCGAAATCATCGAGATCCTGCGCAAAGCCTAAGATGGCAACCGCCGCTTTGTCGAATGCCTCTTCCATCTCCGCAATCCGCGCGACGCGCTCGGCAACTTCCATGGGTCTGCACCTCTTCTTTTGTTCTGATCTAATGTAATCGATTATAGCAAACGGCAAGGAGCCCATCCGTTGTACGCAATACCCTTCGATCTTTTCGAAGCGTCTCGAAGACATGAGACAAACAAGCGATATCCTGTATTAAATACTTATTCATGAATAATTTAATAAAGAAAAATTATGCCTATTTATCAGGTAAAATTATGTAGTTTATATATTTCAAGCAAAAGAAAGTGAATAATTCTCTTGCATTTCCATGCAAACTCGTTTAAGGTCTTTTGCCGGCATTGAAATGATGTAAGACACGTATGCGCTGCGCATATGCGCTTCGCCAAGAAGAAAAGGATGATCACCATGACAGACTCCATCACCACTTTCAAGCAACTGAAGAAGGCCTCGAAGCTCGCTTGCCTCACCATGCACAAGAACGGCCCGAAGAGCTTCCGCCGCGGCGTCGGTTCGCTGCTCCGTGCACTGGATACGGAAAAGGCCGTAACGCGCGATGAGCTCATCGAGCATTTCGGGTTCAGCCGCAAGCATCTTAAAAACATCGTGAAGAAGGCCGAGAAGAGCGGTTTGGCCACGATCATCGAGGCGGATGAGGGCTATGCCGTTATGCTGACAGAAGAAGGCGCCGAAGTGCTCGCCAAACGCGAAGAGGCGAATGCGGCAGCCGCCGATAAGCTGTTCGCTGCGCTTTCCGATGAGGAGCAGGAACAACTGGGCGCACTGCTCGACAAGGTCATCGTCGCTGCGAAGGACGAGGATGTCACCATCTTCGGCAAAGATTACAAGGATAAGAAAGTCAAGCGCTGCGGCCATCATAAGCCTTGCTGCAAATAACGCGCTTCATCACATGAGCCCAAGCGGGGCGCCTTCGGGCGCCCCGCTTCATTGTGCCACCGAAAAGCTTTCTGATTGCGCACTTTGCGTGATGGTTGCCCGAATACCGTCCTGTTCATGTACGCGACCTTGCCAGATTGGTATAGTGGAATCCAATCCAATTGCAAAGGCACGATAGTAAATCGAATGATCATTCTGTCAAGCATCTATCAGGTCCTCATCGGCCCACTCGAACTGTTCTTCGAGGTCGTTTACTCTTTCGCCTATCAGCTGATAGGCGATCCTGGTTTTGCCATCGTGTTTTTGAGCTTGGCGATGAATTTCCTCGTTCTGCCTCTGTACCGGCGTGCCGACGCCATGCAAGAGGCCGAACGGGATCGGTCCATGCGCATGAAGCCCGCCGTCGATCATATCAAGAAGACATTTACAGGCGACGAGCGCTTCATGATGCTCCAGACCTACTACCGCCAAAATAACTACAAGCAAACCGATGCCCTCAAAGGCTCGATCTCGCTTCTCCTGGAAATCCCGTTCTTCATCGCAGCCTATTACTACCTATCCGAGCTTGCGCTCTTAAACGGCGTTTCGTTCGGACCCATTCCCGATTTAGGTGCGCCTGATGCGTTATTGACCATCGGCAGCATAACGATCAATGTGCTCCCTTTGCTCATGACTGCGATCAATGTGGTATCCGCCGCCGTATACATGAAGGGCTTTCCGCTCTCGAGCAAGATCCAGATGTACGGTATCGCAGCCATCTTCTTGGTGCTTTTGTACAACTCCCCCGCTGGATTGGTGTTTTACTGGACACTGAACAACATCTTCTCTTTAATTAAGAATCTGTTTTACAAGCTTGCGCATCCTGGGAAGGTGCTGGCAGTCATGGCATCGATTGCAGGCATCGCGCTTCTCGTCCTCGCGTTCGCGCTTCCTGCTCTTTCGGTGGAGACACAGGTGTTCTTCATCGTATGCGCCGTGCTTTTGCAAATCCCCATTTCAGTGAGTCTGTTAAGGCGCGGCTCCAAGCTCCCGAACATCCGTGAGGCCACGAAAAAGGATGATCGGGCATTCTTCTTGGGCTGTTTGTTCTTGGCGCTGCTTACGGGCGTGCTCATCCCGGTAACGGTCATCCAAGCTTCGCCAAGCGAATTCGTGAATCTCGCCAACTACAAGACGCCGCTTAGGTTCGTGCTCGACTCCGCGCTGATCGCCTTCGGCACCTTCGTTGTATGGTTCGGCATCTTCTACCGCCTCGCCTCCCCGAAGGGCCGAAGCATTTTCGGCGCGATCCTGTTGGCTGCATGCGGCATCTTCTTGATCGACTATCTGTTCTTCGGGACGGATTACGGCAATCTCTCTCCGTTGCTGGAATTCGATGTGCCACCTACGGTGACGCTTGAGGCTGGGCTTACCAACCTCGCCGCGATCGTAGCGCTCACGGTGATACTGTTGCTCATCTGGCACAAATGGAGAGATGCTGCAGGCGTTGCTTACGCCTGCATGTGCGTTGCCTTAGCGGCCGTATCCATCTTCGGCATGGTACAGATTAACACCACACTCGACAATGCGCTCGGTTCCTCTTTAAGATGGAACAACGGCAGACCGCATTTCACGCTAAGCCGCAGCGGGCAAAACGTCGTCGTCATCATGATGGATAGGGCGGTCTCGGATTACGTCCCTTACATCGTCGAGGAGAATCCGAAGATCGGACAGCAGCTCGACGGGTTCACGTACTACCCCAATGCTATGTCGTACGGCTCTCTGACGATCACCGGATCGCCTGGTTTGTACGGAGGCTATGAATACATTCCCGAAAACATGAACGAACGCGACGATGTCCTCCTCGTCGACAAGCAAAACGAAGCGCTTCGCGTCATGCCGCTTTTATTCGTCGAGGCCGGCTATGACGTCACGGTTTTCGACCCTACCTATGCAGGATATACGTGGACTCCCGATTTGAGCATCTATAGCGACACGCCTGAGATCTCCGCATATGTCACCATGGCAGAGGAATTCGAGACTGATGAGTTCGGCCCGATTGTCGAGTCGGACCTCGGAGAAGCCCTGCAATCCCGCAACTTCTTCTGCTACAGCATCTTCAAAGTCGCTCCGCAGTTCGTCCATCCCGCACTGTACGATGAAGGACGCTATCACACTACCATGATGCTCACCTCAGACCCGTCGGTTACAGTGACGGTCGATGAGTCAGCAGGTCGGCAAATCATCACAAACGCCTCAGTGGGCCAAGGATTGGACAACACCTTTTTGAAGGCATATGCGATATTGCAGAATCTCCCCGAGATGACCGAGATCGCCGATGCGGGTCCGGGCGGGTTCTTGATGATGTCGAACGATACGACGCATTCCCCCACGATCCTTAAGGAACCCGAATACATCCCCGCCTTTACGGTCGACAATACCGAGTACGACCTTGAGCACGAAACCCGCACAGATGCGGATGGCAACATCCTCGACCTCTCGAACGATTCCGACCAGCCCGTCATGTCAAAGCACATCCATTACGAGATCAACACCGCTGCATGGCGTGAACTGGGAAACTGGTTCGATTATCTCCGCGAGCAAGGCGTTTACGATAATACGCGCATCATCATCGTTTCGGATCACGGACAGCACCTTTCGCTCCACGACGACCTGATCATCGAACGGATGGGCACAGATGGAGTCGAGCACTGGGATACCCAGATCTTCAATTGCCTGCTCATGGTCAAGGATTTCAACGCGACGGGCTTCACGGTCGATGGACAGTTCATGACCAACGCAGACACGCCGCTTTTAGCGCTCGCGGACATCATCAGCGATCCAGTGAACCCATCGACGGGAACACCTCTCGATAACGCGGAGAAATATGCCCTTGAGCATCACGTCCAATGGCCTAGTGAATGGTCGACAGATGTGAATAACGGAACAACGTTTTTGCCAGGCCATTGGTTCTCTCTTTCAGGAGATGATGTCTTAGATGGCGATAGATGGCGTTACCTTGGATACTACTAGGCACCGATAAGGGGTTTTATGCACGATATGCTTCTATATATCGATCCTGGCACGGGGAGCATGCTGTTCACGATCCTTATCGGCGTCATCAGCGCGGGTATCTATGGGCTCAGGAAGGCCCTTGTGAAGGCGAGATTCATCCTCGGTGGCGGCAAGCAGGAGAAATCCGGCGTGGAGAAGGAACGTATCGCGATCTTCTCCGATAGCAAACGCTATTGGAACGTGTTCGAACCAATCTGCGACGAACTCGAACGCCGTGAGGTCCCTGCGAGCTATCTGACGGCATCGCCAGACGATCCTGCACTCAATAAGACCTACTCGCATGTGAAATGCGCGTTCATCGGCGAAGGCAACAAGGCATTCGCTTATCTGAATATGCTCAAATCCAACATCGTGCTCTCTACGACCCCAGGACTCGATGTGTATCAATGGAAGCGCTCACGCGATGTCTCTTGGTACGCGCATGTGTTCCACGCCCTCGGAGATGCCACCATGTACCGCATGTTCGGTTTGGACTACTACGATGCGGTATTGCTCGCGGGACCGTGCCAGACAGAACAGATACGGGCGCTCGAGAATCTGCGCAAGCTCCCTGAAAAAGAGCTCGTCACGGTGGGACTCCCCCATTTGGATGCCATGCAAGAACGCCTGCAGAGCGCTCCTGCGCTCCCTCCTCATCCGACCACGGTCCTCCTTGCGCCTTCCTGGGGAGCGAGCGCTATATTGAGCCGCTATGGCGGACGCATCATCGAAAGCCTGCTTAAGACGGGCTATCACGTCATCGTCCGACCGCATCCGCAATCGTTCGAGTCCGAAAGCGACTTGATGGAGCGGCTTATGAAGGAGTTCCCCGCCTCCGATACGCTCGAGTGGAATCGCGACAACGACAACTTCGATGTACTACGCAGATCAGACATCATGATCTCCGATTTCTCGGGTGTCATCTATGATTTCGCACTCATATTCGATCGCCCGGTCATCTACACCGAACCCGCATACGACAAAGGACCTTACGACGCATGGTGGCTCGATGAGGACCTATGGACATTCAACGTATTGCCCCATATCGGAGCGCAACTCGATATGGCCGCCCTCGACAAGCTCAAGGAGATCATCGACGATTGCCTGAACAACCCACGTTTCGAGCAAGGCCGCAAACAGGCTCGCGATGAAGGGTGGGCGCATCGTGGCGAAGCTGCGGTAAGGATCGTCGATTACCTGCTTTCCAAGGAAGCAGAACTTTTGGCGCAAACATCATCAGAGAAATCGGATGCAGCGAGCGCGCCTGACGAGGACGGCGACGAGAAGATTTTGCATGCGAAGCATGCGCCTTCCCCGAAAGGAAGCCCGGATGGAACCGACTAATCTGAATGTGACGCTTGTCCCATTGCGTCCAGAAGATAAGGATCGATTCATCCTCGACAATCAGGAAGCGTTCAATTTCGGCGCCTTAGAGGAATTCGGGCGCCGTGACGACCGTTTCGAGGAAGATGGGCAGATCATCTCGCGAGCGACCATAGAGCAGAGCATAGATGCAGGCGATGCGTACCGCATCATGCTCGGCGAAAGAATAGTCGGTGGCGCCATCGTCAATGTAGAAGGCGACAAAGGAGAGCTGGAAATCCTGTTCGTCAGCCCGCATGTTCACAGCAAAGGCATCGGGTACGCTGCCTGGTGCGCAATCGAGAAGATGTACCCCGACGTGAAGGTCTGGGGATTGGTCACGCCGTATTTCGAGACGCGCAACATCCATTTCTACGTCAATCGCTGCGGGTTCCACATCGTGGAGTTCTTCAACAGCCATCATCCCGACCCGAATGATCCTGATGCCTACAAGACACAGGACGCAGATTCCCGCGACGGCATGTTCCGCTTCGAAAAGCGGATGGTTTAAAGGAGCACCCCCTCAGTTCACGCCAACCCGAAAGGTGCGATCATGGTTAAGCAGGCATCCCTCAAAACACGTCTCTCGTATTGGTTCGACAATTTCATGAGCCGCGGCCTGTGGGCCAAGATCGGTTTTTTGGCACTTGTCACCGTCATCTTCATCGCCATCATGGGCATCATCGCCGCAATAGCTTACGGAGATGGCGAGCAGATGCTCCCATGGGTTTGGTGGAAAACGGTCATGACATCGCTTGGCAAGAACACGCCAGGACAGAATGACGGCCCTGTCGTCTATATCGCACTCATGATCATCGCGATGATCTACGGCATGTTCTTCTCGTCTATGCTCATCGGCTTTATCGCGGGAAGCATCCGCGATAAAGTGAACAGCCTCGCCAAGGGCACGGGCAACGTGGTGGAGTCGGACCATATCATCATCCTTGGATTCAACGAGACGACCTACGTGTTGCTCGGTGAACTCATAGAGGCGAACCGCAATATGCAGAAAACGCAGGTCGTGGTCGTGCTTGACGAGACAAGCAAGGAGGATATGGACGATGCCATTGCAGCGCGGTTCGGCAAGCAATCTGACCATCCGAAAACCCGGATCGTCTGCCGCAAGGGATCGATTTACGATCTTGCAAGCCTCGAGCGTTGTTCGATTGCAACATGCCGCTCCGTCATAGTCGGTGCATCAAGCGATTTCGAGACCATCAAGGCAATCATGGCTTGCGCCTATCTTCTGAATTCCGGCGAAGCTTCGCCTGATGCGTTCGCGGTTGCCGTCATCCATGAGGAAGATAGTGTCGCCGCAGCAGAAATCGCGGGACATGACGGCCGCGAAGGTGATCGTTTAGAGCTATTGCCCTTGCAGGAGATCCTTGCGCGCATCATCGTACATACCTCGCGTCAGCCAGGGCTCTCACGTGTGTTCGACGAGCTCTTCAACTTCAAGGGAAATGAGGTGTACACGATCGAGGCTGCCCATGTGCCTGCCACGTTGCATAACCGCACATTGCGTGAGATTAATCTCCAACTCAAGGACTCCATTGCAATCGGCATACTCGATGAGAACCGCGGCATCGTCCTCTCCAATCCGAACGAAGTCGTCCTCGAGGCGGGCCAGTCGCTCATCGTGGTAGCAGAAGACGATCATGACCTTCATCTGGCCCCAAAGCCTATCGCGCCAAAGGAACTCGGCGTGAACCGAAACAGCCCATTGGCGACGATGCGCTGCCTTGTATTCGGCGGTCAGCCGATTCTGAACGACATGCTCATCGAGTACGCACGCTATCTGCAGCCAGGATCAACGGTAACGGTTGTCACCGAAGAGGCTCGTCTGCGCCGTCCGATTCGACATGCAACGCAAGAAGCGCTCGATAGGGCTTCCATAACGCTGCGTATGGAAAACGTTCCTGAAATCTCCCGCGAGGAGGTGTTCGCCATGCTTGACGAAGCGCGACCCGATTCGGTCGTCGTGCTCAGCAATCATGCATCGTCGACGCCCGATGCCGAAGACGCGAAAACCATCGCACTTGTGCTCTATCTACGCGACTATCGCGATCTTCGCGGCGCCACGTTCAGCATTACAAGCGAAATGTGCCTCGGTAAGAATCGAGAAATCGCCGCTAATACCAGTTCGGACGACTTCATCATCGGGAAGCATCTTTCGGGCTTGCTCATGGCCCAAATCGCACTCGACCGCAACGTCCGAAGCTTCTTCGAATGCCTGCTTTCACCTGAAGGCTTCGAGGTCTACATGAAGCCAGCGCGAAATTACGTCCCGATGAATTACGACATCGATCTATTCTCTTTGGTCGATATCGTCGCCGCACGTGGAGAGATGCTCATCGGCATCCAACAGCGAAGCGGCACCGTCTTTATGGAACCTCAGATCAATCCACCGAAGTATTCGAACGGATCTATCAAGAACTACCGATTCGGGCTGGATGATCGTCTCGTGTTGCTTTCAGAGGAAGCTTACGACAAGATCGCGACCGATTAACGCGAAGCGAATGTGCCAAGAAACACATCGAGCGCGGCTTGGCCTTCGCCGTCCCACGCAAAGACACCACAGCAGCAAAGCGCCTCAGCGAAGCGCTCGCCAATCTCCGTACGTACGGATGCGTCATCGACCGCCATCTCGCGCGTCAGACGTGGTGGAAGTATCGCACGGCCCATCACTTCGATCAGTCCGATGTTCTCCTTCTTGATATGGTGCAGATGGTCATGCACATGGAAAGCACCCAGCGGATGCTTCTCGCTTGTGATGTTGCAGCGAAGAGCCAAGTCAAGCGTGTAGGTCGCATCCTTCTTGCGCAGCATCGGCGTAATGGTGTTATGCCGTATCGCCTGCTTTCCCTCGTACGTCACGGCGATGATCCCAAGCTCTTCGTTGGTATAAGCACGCCATGCATCAAGGATGTGGCATGCGGAATCGATAAGCGCCTCACGGTCGGTTGTTTCCAGCCTAAGCACCGTAAGCGGCCATTTCACAACACCCGCATTCACGTGGGGAAACGCGCTCATCGTGAATGTGCGATCAATCGGTGCCTTATGGAGCGGGAATGTATGGCGACCGCCTTGGAAGTGATCATGTGAAAGGATCGAACCGCCTACGATAGGCAGATCGGCATTGCTTCCGATGAAGTATTGCGGGAATTGGTCAACGAAGTCGCAAAGCCCTACGAAAGCCGCGCGGTCGATGTGCATGGGGCGATGCTCCCAACTCATCGCTATGCAGTGCTCATTGAAATATGCATAGGGGCTATACCACAATGCCCATGGCTCATCGCAAAGCTGGATGTTTTTCGCATAACCCGAGTCGATATCGCCTTGCGTGACGCAAAGGTCGCATAGCTTGTCCGGGTCCTTCTGCTTTGCCGCGGCGGCGATTGCCGCGGGGTCTTTCTCGGGCTTGCTTAGGTTGATGGTAACTTGGATATCGCCCCAGACAGTCGGCGTAACCCACTCGATATTGCGAGCGATGTCTTCAACCTTCACGAATCCTTTCGTGATGGAATCGCGATAGAACGCATCGGTGTCGATACGTTCTATGTCACTTGACGTGCGGATGCAATCGTTGTTATCGCATGCGCTCATTGGGAGATCTTAAACCTCAGACAAGATCCTTCACCCAATAGCGCGTTGACGTTCTTGGCAACATCGTCGTAACGGTCTTTATGCACGAAGGCCAGAATCGTTCCTCCGAAACCACCGCCATGGATGCGGCAAGCCCCATCCATGCCCAATGCGCTTTGCACTGCAGCAAGGGCGATCATCGCCGGCTGCATGTGGCGTTCGGTGGTGCTCACGTTCTGTAAGAACGCTGCTGAAGATGCTCCGGAAAGACGCGTTGCCGTAAGGAACGCCTCCATATCCCCCGCCTCAAGCGCTGCGACACGTGCATCGACCAATTTGACCTCGTTGTAGAAATGCATCGCACGCAGCACCGGCTGATCGCCGAGAACGCGGCGTGCATCGCTGAATCCTTCTAAGAAACGCTGCTCATCAAGTTCGCCTAAGCGGGACTCGCCGAAGAACTTCGCGACCGCATTCATGTCGGAAACGACCAGCGAATACTCATCCGGATACAGGCTATGGTCGCAGTGGGTATCGATAAGGCAGATATAGTAGCCGAATTCTGAGAAGTCGACGTCGAGCCTTCTGACCATCTTCCCTTCATCGAGTGCTGCATACGAGAAATCGTGCTCTACAAGACCGCGATATGCGATGGCGCGCTGATCCATGGCTCCACACGGTTTCCCGAAGAATTCCTGCTCAGCCATAAATGCCGCTTTGACGCGGACCTCGGGATCTAGGGTCTCGCCACCGAACAGCTTCGCGATGGTCGATACCAGCGCCAATTCGTACGCAGCCGAGGAAGACAGACCACGGCCGACAGGAATCGTGCTCGTCACATCGGCATCGAAGCCGCCCACACAGATCCCCTGCGCTTTCAGTGCGGCAACAACGCCGCGGACGATGGCAGCCGATGTGAAACGCTCCTCAGGATGCGGTTCGACATCGTTCGCATCGATGATCGTGTCTGGGAAACCAGGGCTTGCGATATGGATGGTCGATGTATCGTTCGGAGCAGCATGGATCGTGATGAAACGGTCGATCGTAGCCGTCAGCGCACGGCCGCCTTGGTGATCGACATGATTGCCCGCCACCTCGATGCGGCCGGGCATCCGTACGAACACGCTGCGGGAGCTCTCCTGCACGCGCGTATCCGGGCGTGCATCCTTCGCTTTGCCTACCGCTGCGCCCTTCTTGATCTTGATTACCTTTCCAGTCGCTTTGCTCATGTTCGTTTCCTCTCGATGATGGTCTTCGCCATACGTGCGAAACGTTTACGTTGCTCAGGCGTCCAAGCGCCCATATCGTCAGATGTCATCAGCACGCTGCCGCAACGCGCAGCGGTCGTATGCATCTCCTTACGTTGGTCTTTGGATAGCTTAACATCTTCACGCAAGAATACGACGTCCGGATCTGATCCGAATGCGCGTCCGTCAAGCGGAGAACGCGCCCGCGCGCATAAAAGCGAGTTCTTGGTGCTCACGCGCTCGCGGTGCAACAGACGCATCGGGGCCTTATCGTTCCAATCAAGCCCGACATCGCAACCGACACGGCAGTACTCCACTTTGCCGAACACGCTTGCCAACGGCACACCGCATGCGAGTAAAAGCGCATCTGGCGCCGCATCGCGCACTAGATCGATCGCGTCCGCCATGAGCTGTCCACGGTTAAGCCCGCCATGCGGAATCATGCAGGCGGCGTACAAGAAGTCGAGTTTGAGCAGACCGAATCCCCACTCGTCAACCGCGGTGTGGATCGATCGGCGTACGTAGTCGCGAACCTCGAGGTTGAGCGAATCAAGCGCGAAGGCGCCGTTCCAGTGACTGCCCGTCATAACCGTCTCGCCAGACGCATCACGCAACAGCCAATCGGGATGCTCCAAGAATAGCCGTGAGTCCTTCGAGCACACGAAAGGCGCCAGCCACAATCCCGGCATGAAGCCGATTTTTCGGACCGCCTTCGCAACAGGCTGCATGCCATCAGGGAAACGGTTTTCGTGTGGGAGGAGCCAGTCACCAACCGTGCACCATCCATCATCGACCTGAACGCACCATGTCACAGCTGAATCCGCAGCGATTCTGTCCGCATCCGCAATCGCAGCAACTTGCGTCGGGTCGGGAGAGACGCTCACCGATCCACATAGCTCTGCAAGCTCTGGCGAGGAAATCGCCTCGAACACGCCTGCCAAATCCCCTACGATCTTGCCTGCATCGATATCGTCGTAATGACGATACCAGCTGGAATAGCCTACAAGCGGCTTTATGGGACGTGGCGTAATACCCGATAGTTCGAACCAGCGATCGTATGCGCGATCGCGCACATCCGCTCCCTGCATCGTGATGACCGCGAAATGTCCGAGGATCGCACGCTCTCCTGCTTCAAGCGGGCGTGCAGGCATCTCGGGTATAAGCGTTACCGTCTTTTTCTGGGGATCGGTGCGAATGAGCGTGAATCCGCGGCTCTCATCTAAAGACCCCACAAGCGTAAGCTCATCATATCGGTTGAACACAGCATAGGTGAATCCATGCAGATAGCCCGGCCTGTTTATATATTCGACGAAACGGTAATCGCCGCCTCCATCGAGCACGTATCGGTCGATGATCGCCTTCGGCGTACGTGAAAGCCCCGGCATCGAAGAGAGCGATGAGTACTCGCGCGTATCGGTCCAGCTCTGATAGCCGTTCATGAGTATGCCCTCGCGCGAGAAATCGCGCGAGAATATGATTGCAAGCTCGCTTACCTCGATACGGTTTATCGCCTCGATGGCAACTGCAAGCTCCTCGCCCGTCCATTCGACGGAAAGCGCGAAGTCTTGGCATCCGAACGAGGAGAATCCCCCTCGCTGGATCGTTGTTTTCAGCCCATCATCGGTTCGATAGGCGACAGTTAAGCTCTGCGGCTTCATGGACTACCTAAAAGATATCGCTCATTTACGCTTACTCGTTCGAATCGGCAGCCGTGTCATCCTCGGGCTCATCACAACCGCAAGCATCTTCATCTGCATCAATATCGAGCGCAGCGATTTCAGATGCCTCTTCGGCGGCAGCCTCGGCATCCTCCGCGGTGACGGGATCGCTCGTAAGGACTTCCTTAAGCGTCTCGTCAACGGCCTCGTGAACCGCGTTGGCCTCCTTGATGTCCTCGACGATCTTCTCCACGAGCGGCTCTGCCAGATCACTCAGCTCCTTGCCTGCTTCCTCGAGCGAATCGGCCATCTTTACGAAATCGTCGAACACGCCGTCGATGATCTTCCGTGCTTCATCGGCGGTTGCATCGGCTGCTTCGAGATTCTTGGCCACGGCATCCACAAGCGGATCGAGCAGATCATCGAATTGCTTGCCCGCATCTTCGAACTCGTCTGCCGCCTTGGCAACGTCGTCGAGCATGGAATTGACGATCTTACGTACATCCTCTATGAAATCGGACATGTCGATTACCTCCTTGGAATAACGGGTTGACCATATGATTTAGTGCAAAAGCTCGTTTATCACAACGGTATCGGCTTGATCGTCTGCGATCTCTAACGCATCAGCGAGCTCAGAACCGATTTCCGCGGAAACGACGGCGCCCGCCCCGACGGCTTGCGCCTCGGCGGCCTTCTCAGCTGCACGCTCCTCGGCGACGGTTTCCTTCTCACCCAGAATAGCAAAAACATCCTTCTCGCGATAGCGCAGGAACACAAGACCGCCCGCTAAGCAGAACACGGCGGCAACGACAGCCGTCAAACGATACCCGAAGCCACCCGTACCGATGAGCGCGATGGACGTGAATGCGAGCATGCTGATGGACTGGCCCAGCTTGAATGCGAAGGTGCGAGTCGCGTAGAACATGCCTTGGCGTGCCTCGCCTGTGGTGATGGCGTCAGCCTCGGCGATGTCGGCAACGACGGCCTGTGGCAAAACGCCTAAGATCGCCATCGGGATGGCAGCGAGGATGGCGACGATGAAGCCCCAAGCGACGCCGGGGATGCCCATCGTGCCCACCATCGTGGTGATGGCGAACACGCAAGCGAAGAAGATGAATGCAAACGATACCATCTTCTTCTTACCTAAACGCTTGGCGAGCACGTTGACGATCGGATAGCACAGAAAACTCATGCCAGTCATCGCTATGAACAACAGCGTCGTCCACGAGGCATCGAGTCCCATCAACTCCGTGATGTAGAACGGAAGGCCCGTTTGGAACATCGTGAGCGCGATCCAATACAGGACATCGGAGCACACAAAGGTCTGGAAATGCTTGTTCTTGAAGGTCTTCTTCAAGCTCGCGAACGTCGGCGTGGCAGACGGCGTGGTATCGGCATACATCTTCTCATTGATGCCGAAAGCGGGCACCAGCATGCAGATAACCGCGATGACCGCCAGAATCGCGATGGTGACGCGGAAGGAGCCGACCGATCCGAGCGAGGGCTCCAAAAAGCCCGCAACCGTGGGAATGGCATATGCGAACGCCGTGCCCACGAAATACGTGATCGAGATGTAGGTGCTCACGTTGATGCGCAGATTCTGCGTACGCCCGAGCTCGGGGATGAGCGCGTTATACGGCGTGCAATAGCAGGTCATCGACAGATAGAACAAAAGCACGAAAACAAGAAGCCAGATGTTGTTTAGGACGCTGACGCCCTCAACCGGCGCGCAGAACACGAGCACGGTAATGATGCCGAACGGAATCGCCGCGAAACGCAGAAACGGGATACGGCGGCCAAGGCGATGCTTGCAGCGGTCGGACTTACTCGCGATCCAGGGGTCGGTGAACGCATCGAACACACGACCTAAGGCGGTCACGCCGCCGATGACGGTGACGAAACCCAAAAAGACCGCAGTCTGCGTGATGAACAGCGTGTGTCCCTTCGCGAGAAGCGACTCACCCGGCATGTAGAAGTACACCAGCCAGTTGCTGATGATGCCCGAAAGCGTCGACCACCCCAACTGGCCGATGGCGAACAGCCAAAGAATCTTGTTGGTGGCGAGCTTTTTTACGGGTTCCGGAGTAGATGACGCGATGCTTGCCGCTTGGGCGGCGATTTCTTTTGCGGACATGATGTACCTATCTTTGGAATGATTCGACAATTCTCTTTCAGCACAAAAAGCACTGTTCTAGTATCATAATGCATAAAAGCGCGATAAATGGGGAGGATGCCCGATATGCTTACCGACAAATCCAAGCGAATCTTCGGAAACGACATCGATGAGCGTACGCAAAGACAGGCCATGCGCGGTAAGGAAGGCTTCCTCAAGCGCTTCGGAGATGATGGAGGGGTATGCCATATCGACGCAATCGATGCGCCGATCATCGGCGATCGATTAGGCGTACGCCAGCTTGTCGAACGCGGCGAAGCAGATGGCACGTTCTCCATCACCGAGGATGCCCTCATCCAACCCCCCTTCCCCGAAACCGGCCGCACGCTACTCGGTGCTGCAGGCAAGCCCGTCGTCATCGGCAACATCCGAATGGGCTTCGGGCACTATCGCATCGCCATGGCATTCGCAAGCTGCGCGCATGCCATGGGTTTCACCCCCTATTGGATGGATCTGTGCGGCTTTCCCAATACCATCGCATCAAAGATCATCAAAAGCCAAAACGACCTCTATTCGATGGGATCAAGGCTTTCACAGCAATCGAAGCTGTTCAACAAGCTGTACTGGGAGCCGCTGAACTCCGAAGGCTTCCGCCAGCTTACCTATAACGCCAAGGACCAGAAGACCGCCGAGCTTTTCGTCGCGCCGTTTGCGGACCTTCCGAGCGATGTTCCCTTCGTGGGAACGCATGCATGGACCGCACAGGCCGCCGTGCATGCAGGGTTGACGCACGTGGTGAACGCGATTCCAGACAATTGGCCGATGGCGCTCCATTTGGCCGAAGGCGCTATCCACACGGTGCAAACACCATCCGCATACTATGGCTACAAGATGCTTCGCGGCATGGGCAGAAAACCCCTGTTCGGCACGCCGCGGATCTTGAAACCCATGCCGAAAGGCTCTCTTTTCGATGTCGGCCACTACATCGACCACGAATTGGTCGCCAACATCGAGGATGACTGCGAGCGCCGCAGCCGCCGCGTGATGGATGGCGAACCGATCCGCTACCTCTTAACCGTCGGCGGAGCGGGTGCACAATACGATCTGTTCAAAGGCATCATCGAGCACCTCATCCCACTCGTGCAGCGCAATGAGGCAGCGCTTATGGTGAATGTGGGCGATCATAAGGGCGTCTGGGACAAGCTCGCATCCGCGATTCCCGTGCTTGCGCATGCAACATGCCACTTCGAGGATTTCGATGAAGTGGAGGCATTTGCGACAACCGCGCTCGATGGGCCGCTTGAAGGCATCCATGCGTTCTATGATGCTGATATCTTCGCAGCAGTGTATTCGACGAACCTGCTCATGCGCGCATGCGATGTGCTTATAACCAAACCGAGCGAGCTTGCGTACTACCCCGTTCCCAAGCTTATGATTCGTCGTGTGGGCGGTCATGAAGCATGGGGCGCGATTCGCGCAGCAGAGCTTGGCGATGGCACGTACGAGATGCAAGCGCTTCCCGAGATCTGCACGATGATCGATTGCTTCCAAGAAGAACGCGAGCTTATCGATTTCATGGACCAGAACATCCGTGTAGAGGCCGAACGCGGCACCTACGATGGCGCCTACAACGCTCTTCTGCTTGCGATGTAATAATATCGCTCCAACAATTTAGCACGCCTTAGATGGGCTCTCGCGCGCGCGTACGCGTACGCGCGCGTATGTCTATATATATGCCGCTTATACCTGCAAGAAGCAAGAGGGGCTGCATCTTCCGATGCAGCCCCTCGATTCAAGCTTTGTCAGCGCTTGCGCGCGTTAAGGCTTAATCCTCCTTGCGGAGCTTGCGGCCGAGGCCCAGCGTCACGAGGCCGGAAGCCAGGGCAACGAGCGCGAGCGGCGTCATAACGCCAGCCAGGTCGTCACCAGTCGTCGGGATGGTCGGAGGCTCTTCCTCGTAGGTGTTCGTGAACACGGCCTTGTCGACAGAGTTGCCGGAGCCATCGACGATCGCCTCAGACACACTCAGACGGCCTTCCTTGTCGGCAGTGATCACAACCGCGAGGAAGTACTTCGTATCGTCATAGGTGTAACCCTTGGCGCTGCCGGCGATCTCGGTGATCTCGTAGGTGTACTCGGCGGCCTCGTAGTAGTTGATCTCGCCGAATTCCTTGCTGCCGGAGCCCGCGATCGTGATGGTCTTGGTGCCGCCGACCTGATCATCGGGCATCGGGGCATCCGCCGTGACGGCCTTCAGCTGGAAGGTGAAGGTCTCGGCAGTGGACGGGTTGCCCTTGACAATCTTCTGGACCGGCGGGTCGATCGATACGGGGTCGACCTCGAACGGGTTGGTGATTACGCACTCGCCGGTCTCACCGTAATTGATCTCGGCCTTCAGTTGGCCGGTGCCCGGATCGGTCACGGAGATGACCACGTCATGGGCCGAAGTGTCGTACGTGAAGCCGTACGCGGAGCCTTCCTTCTCCTTGATCTGGTACTTGTAGTCGCCGACCTTGTCGAACGTCAGCTCGCTGAAGTTCACGTAGCCGCCGCCCGTGATGGTCACGGTCTCGACGACCTTGCCGTCGGGATCGAGCAGGTCGAAGGTGAACTCGACGTCATCGGGAGCGGTGCCGGCGACCTCCTCGATGACCTTGCGGGCCTGCGGGGTTGCCGTCGCGGGCTTCGGCTCGTAGATGTTGGTGACCGTGAGCTTGGTCGGGTCGTCGCCCTCGTACACGACGGTCGCGGCGAGCTTGCCGGCCTCATCGGCGACGGTCACGACGACCTTGTAGGCCTTCATGTCGTTGGTCCAGGCATCGCCCTCGCCGCCCTTGGTCTCAGTGATGGTGTAGGCGAACTCGCCCTGCTTCTCGTAGGTGATCTCGCCGAAGGAGCCGGTCTCGCCATCCTTGATGGACACCGTGGTGTCGGACTCGGGCATCGGGACGTCGCCGTCAGGAGCCAGCGTGAACTCGAAGGTGACGTCGGGGGCGCTACCGGACTTGTCCTCGACCTTCTTCGTCACCTGGAGGGTCGACGTGGTGGAGGCGGCCTTGTAGATGTTGGTGAAGGTCACCTCGGTGGTGCTCTCACCGTCGATGGAGGTCGTCTCGGTGAGGACCGCGGTCTCGAAGTTGTCATTGACTACGATGGTGACATGATGCTCGGTGGTGTCGTTGGTCCACGCATCGCCCTCGCCGCCCTTGGACTCGATGATGGTATAGGCGTACTCGCCGGCCTTATCGAACGAGAGCTTATCAAAGCTGACGCTGCCCTTGAAGTCGACCGTAGTGATCTCCTTCTCATCGATGACCTCACCCGCGGAATTCTTGAGCTGGAACGTGAATGTCGCATCCTCGGCGCTATCGGACAGGTCCTCGATCTCCTTGTTCACCGTCAGGACGACATCGACGCCCTCCTCCTTGAACACGTTCACGATCTCGACGTTCGTCTCTGCGCCGAGCTTGGTGATGTCGGTGACCTCGAGCTGGCCGTTGAGGTTATCCTCGACGGTCACGACGACCTCGTACTCGTTGTCATCGTAGGTGAAGCCGGCGTCGGTGCCCGCGGTCTCCTTCACGGTGTAGGTGAATTCCTTCTTCGTGAGCTGCTTGCCCTCATCATCGACCATATCAGCGAAGGTGTACTCGATCTCGCCGAACTCGGCAGAGCCGGTACCACCCACGGTGGTGATGTTGACGGTCATCTCACCTTCGATCTTCGGACCGGCCATGGTCACCGTAAAGGTACGGTCGACGACGTTGCCGTTCGGATCCTCACCGGAGATGTAGCCATCGATCGTCTTGGAAACGTTGATCTTGGCCTTCACCGGCTCGGCGACATAGGTGTTGATGATCTTGTCCTCTGCAGTGTAGGTCACCTTGGTGCCAAGCGTGCCGTCGCCGTTGTCGCTGACCTCAACCGTCGCGGTGATGTCACCGGATTTATTGACGCCGTCGGGCAGCGTGCCGGTCTCGCTGATGGTGTAGGTGTAGGTCTTGCCCGCATCAGCCTCGGTGTACTTGAACGCCTTGAAGGTCACGGACGTGTTGGAGGAGACGGTCTGCTCGTCGTACTTCGCGCCCTTGTCGTCAAGCAGCGTGAAGGTGAAGGACTCGCCTTCCTTCCACTCGCGGCCAATCAGCTCCTTGGAAGCTTCCAGAGCAACGGAGCCCTCGGCCTTATAGGTGTTGATGATGGTCGCATCCTCGGGCGTGTACTCGACGGAGGTGCCGAGCGTGCCGTCGCCGTTGTCGGTCACGGTGACCTTAGCAGTGATGGAGTCAGGCGAGCCGGTCCATGCGCCGCCGAAGCCGTCGCCCTCGGAGACCGTGTAGGTGTAGGTCTTGCCGGCGTCGGACTCGTCGAACTTAATCGGGCCGAAGGTGACGTCACCCGCGGCGGTAAGCGTCGCGGTCGTGGTCTCCGGCATCGGGGTCTCGTCGTCTTCGCCGGTCAGGGTGAGGGTCAGGGTCTTGCCAGTGGGCCATGCGGCGCCAGCGAGCGCCTTGGTCACGGTGATGGACTCCTCGCCCTCGGCCTCGTAGGTGTTGATGATGGTCGCGTTCTCGGGCGTGTACTCGACGGAGGTGTCGAGCGTGCCGTCGCCCTTGTCGGTCACGGTGATCTTAGCGGTGACGTCGCCGGACTTGGTCCAGGCGCCGCCGAAGCCGTCGCCCTCGGAGACCGTGTAGGTGTAGGTCTTGCCGGCGTCGGACTCGTCGAACTTAATCGG
>SUUI01000013.1 GCA_015062605.1 Eggerthellaceae bacterium
ACTTCGGCAGAGGGATACTGAAATTAAGCCCATGGTTCGGCGCATAGAGCTCGAAGCCCATGGGGATGTAGATGCCCGGCTCGACCGTCAGCACGTTACCGACCTCAAGCGGCTTGTCGTTGTCGGGATGCAAGCGCGGCTCCTCATGAACCAAGGTGCCGACGCCATGACCGAGACCATGACCCATCAGGTTCGCAAAACCCCAGTCAGCAAGGATGGATTCGGCGAGCTCGTGGGCCTCTCTGCCCGTCACGCCTGGTTTGAGCATAGCCACGACTGCTTCGTTCGCGGCGCAGAGCGCCTCGTATGCGTACTTGTAGAACGGGTTCGCATCGCCGATGAAGATGGTGCGCGTCATATCAGAGCACCAGCCGTCCTTCTTCGCACCGAAATCCATGACGAGTTGCATGCCCGCGAACAACGGCTGATCGATAGGCTCATGATGCCAGTCGACCGCATGAGGGCCGAACGCCACGATCGTCGGGAATGATACATCATCGGCTCCCTGCTCGAGCATGAAGCGGTCGAGCTCTTCCGCAACATCCTTCTCGGTCACACCAGGCTTGATGAACCAGATGATGTGAGCGTATGCCGCATCGGTGATTGCCTGGGCTGCCTTGATCGCTTCGATCTCCTCGGCCGTCTTTACGGGGTTGGAAGCTTGCACCCCGATGGTTTCTTCTGTCATTTACACATCCTCCCTGCTTGCAGGTTCACAAATATAAACATGCACATGCATGCTGCTTACATAAACTCAAGGAGCATATCGAAGGCCTCGATGTAGCCTTGCGGCCCCTTACCGCATACACTCGCTACGCACACATCCTCGATAACCGATATCGCGCGGAACGCCTCACGTGCATGGATATCGCTTATGTGCACCTCGACCACCGGAATCGAAACCGCTTCGATGGCATCCCGGATCGCATAGGAGTAATGCGCATGCGCCCCTGGATTGTACACTATTCCCTGATACGAACCATCTGCCGCATGAATCATATCGATGAGCTCACCTTCATGATTGCTTTGACGGCATATGCACGCACACCCCTTCTCGCGTGCATGCTCGTGCACCATGCGCTCGATCTCTGCAAGCGTCTTCGTACCGTACACGTCTGGGTTGCGTTTGCCGAGCAGATTCAGATTCGGCCCGTTGAGAAGCAATACCGCCTTCATCCTAGCCATACTCTTTAAGCCTTTCTCTGCGTACGGCGCTTCTTTGTCTCCTGAGGCTGCGCCTCTGTCGATTGCTGCGCCACACTTTCGGGTTTCTTGCGTGAACGCGTGGATGCCTTCGCAGCAGGTTTCTTTTCGGTTGCCCCTTGAGCCTTGCGCCTTGTGCTCGTCTTCGGTTGCGCGGCTTCCTTCTCTTCAGTTTGAGTAGCCGTCTTCTTGCGGGTGCGCGTGGCCGTTTTCTTCGGTTCTTCGACTTGCGCATCTTCTGCTATTTGCTTCGTACGTCGTTGCGATGTCCGCTTCGGCCTTCTTTGAGAAACCCATGCCTTCAGGTGGATGGATAGGGTCTCGTCGTCAACCTCGAAAAGCCCAAGATGGGCGATATCGGTCGGCAGCACGAAACGGATCTTCTGTGATGTGGCTTTCTTGTCGGCATGCATGCTAACTAAAAGCTTATTCGCCGTAGGCGTCAGAGGAACAGAAGGAATCTTCAACGCATCGAGCAGATCATCCTGTGCTTTGACCATATCGAGCGAGGCGCCGCACACCGCACACGCCAAGCGCACGGAAAAGCGCATGCCCTCCGCAACCGCAAGACCGTGCAAAACGGCGTATCCACTTAAGGCTTCGAGCGCATGCCCGAGCGTATGACCGTAATTGAGGAGTGCGCGAACACCTTTCGTGTCGAATTCGTCTTTTGCAACGAGGTCGACTTTCGCACGTATCGCACGCGTCAGCGCTTCTGCCAGAATCTCTGCATGCGCAGAGCATGCAGCATCGCAATCGGCGAGAATGGATGCGTGGTCGGAAAGCCAGAAGAAGAACTCATCAGAGGTGATGATCGCCATCTTGGCAAGCTCGGCAAGCCCGCTTGCCCATTGCTCTGCGTCAAGCGTGGAAAGCACTGTAAGGTCGGCGCATACGTACTCTGGCTGTTTGAACGCTCCAACAAGGTTCTTCCCTTGGGGAAGATCGAGCGCTGTCTTGCCTCCTACGCTCGCGTCGATCATAGCAAGCAAGGTGGTCGGCACATGGATGACGGGAACGCCGCGCATATAGGTCGCTCCCACAAAACCGGCGATGTCGCCTACAACCCCGCCGCCCAAAGAGACGATAAGCGTATCGCGCGCGCATCCAAGCTGTGCAAGTGCTTGGAAAAGTTCCGAAGCGACGTCGATCGTCTTCGAGCCCTCGCCAGCGGGAATGGTGAGGATATGCGCGCGATATCCCGCCTGACGAAGAGAAGAGGCGGTGCGCTTCGCATACAAGGGTCCGACATTCTTATCGGTGATGATCACCGCTTGTGTCACATGCGCTATCCGGGTAAGCGAGCGGACATCCTGCCCGAAACGGTCAAGCACTCCTTCGCCTACTCGGATATCGTATGGATCATGACCGGGCAGCGATGCGACTATTCTTCTCGTTTGCACAACACGCCTCGATTCGCCAACTCGGTTATCAATTCACGTGCCAGTCTGGCCGTACCTTTTCCTGCGGTATCCACCGTCAGATCCGCAAGCTCCTCGTATATAGGCTCGCGAGCCTCGCACAGCTCGCGAGCCGCTTCTATGGACGAGAAGAGCGGACGCCTCGAGTAATTGCTGATGCGTTCTCGCGCCTCATCGGCGCTCACGCGCAAATGGACGACGAACCCGTTCTCGGAGATGATCTTGCGGCTGTTCTCGCTCATCACGATACCGCCGCCACATGCGACGAGCACTGGATCCATCTGCGCGATATCGGCAAGCGCAGCTTCTTCGAACCTACGGAAGCCCTCCTCGCCATCATGAGCAAAAAGCGCGGCAACGCTTGCGCCCTCTCGGCGTTCAACGTAGCGGTCGGTATCGATGGCGGTAGCGCCGCAAAGGCGCGCAAGACGGCGTACGACGCTCGTCTTCCCCGCGCCCATGAACCCTACGAAGAAGGTCGTGCGCACAAGTTGATAGAGCGGTGGCTCATATGTCATCTTGAGACCGTCCTCAGGCGATTTACATATGCCTTGATGCTCGCTTGGATATCGGCCATGTTGTCACAGCCGAATTTCTCGGTATAGGCGCTTGCCAACACGAATGCCACTTCGGCTTCGGCGACGACCGCGGCAGCGGGAACGGCACACACATCTGAGCGGCCCGTATATGCTTTCGTGGGCTCGAGCGTTTCCATGTCGATGGTATCCAGCGGTTTAGAAAGTGTGGGAATCGGCTTCATCGCCGCTGTGATGATAAGGGGCATGCCCGTCGTCATACCGCCTTCGAGGCCGCCAGCATTATTGCTTTTACGCGTGAAGCCGGAAACGGGCTCGATGGCAATCGGATCGTGAACCGAAGAGCCTGGGCGTTGCGCGGCATCGAAGCCGATGCCGAACTCCACGCCCTTGATGGCGGGAACCGAAAGAATCGCTGCACCGAGACGTGCTGTCAGGCGATCGGAAGGGTTGACATAGCTGCCGAGACCGGGAAGAAGACCCGTGACCACCACGCGGAAAGTACCGCCGAGCGTATCACCCGTCGCACGAGCTCGATCGATTGCGCCAAGCATCTTTTCGGATGCCTCAGCACTCGGACAGCGTACGGCGCTCATCTCGACATCGAGCGGCTTGTACAAAGGAGCCGCACCCATCGGGTCGTCCTCTTCCATGACCACATCGCCAATCGATGTCACATAGGAATTCACCTCGACACCGAGCACGGCGAGGAACTCGCGCGCGATGCTCGCTGCCGCGACGCGTGCTGCCGTCTCGCGGGCAGATGCACGCTCGGCAACGTTTCTGCATTCATCGAAATTCATCTTGAGCGCACCGACTAAGTCGGCGTGCCCTGGTCTAGGAGCGATGATCGCATCAGGGTCGGCCCCATCGGGGCTTTGATGCTCGTTGGTCACAACCATCGCAATGGGCGCGCCTGTCGTCTTCCCATTAGAAAGACCTGAGGCGATAAATGCCGAATCCTTGTTTTCCTGACGGCTGGACCGTCCATAGCCCGACTGGCGGCGCATCAGGTCCGCATCGATGAGCTCTTGGGGAATCGATAGGCCTGCCGGAACATCGTAAACGATGGTCATCAACGAGGAACCATGGCTTTCACCTGCGGTAATGTAATGCATGTTACGCTCCGTCCCCTCTGTTTCGTTTTGCTCTATTGTAGCGCATGAGCTGTCTTAAGGCAGCCGTGCAAAGCTTCCTTCATGACCGCGACTATCTCATCGTGCGATGCTCGCGGATCCCCTGCATGCTCAATCACCAATTCCAGCGTGAGCGCCGCCTGGCCCACAAGCATGCCCAAGCCATCATAAAAGGCGCATCCGGCCTGCGATGCCGCTTTCGCATACGGCGTCTCTCCATGTCCGTACACCGCATCGAGCACGACATGGCGAGCATCAAGCCAACATGGATCGAATGGCAGCTCATCATCTGCATGCATGCCGACAGGGGTCGCATTCACGATGATGTCAGCACCTTTGAATAAAAGTTGGGCATCATCGTATCTAACGATGTCCTTTGAGCTTTCCGTTCGGCTGAGCAAACGTGCTCTTGACGCACCTGCGCGACGCGCCGCTTTCGCAATCGCATGAGCGCTCGCGCCTGTTCCGCATATAAGCACATCTGCCGAATCGACGATAACGCCTTCGCTTGCAAGGAATGAGATCGCGCCCTCGCCATCCGTGTTATAACCGACAAGCTCCCCGCAATCGTTGATCAAAACGTTGATGCCTGGCAGGTCGCAAGCGTCAACGAGACGTGTTGCGCATGCCTTCGCTAGGTGCTTATACGGCGTCGTGACGTTGATTGCACGATACGCACGCGACTCGATGAATGCGCGTGCGCTCTCTTTTTTACTCTCGTCTATAAGTTCATAAGTCCAGGGAAGGCCGACCGCTTTGCATGCAGCATTGTGCAGGACAGGCGAAAGCGAATGCGCGATGTCGCACCCGACCAAAAACAGCCTATCGGAGGGGTTTTTCTCTGTGGCAGGCTTATACGATGCAGCTTCCATGGCTTACCCCATCGCGGGAACACCATCGGTTGCATCTTCGGGAAAAGCTGCAGCTTCGTCTTCGGGACGGAGCTTTCCCAAGATGGCGCGTTCCAGATGGCGCAAAAGCAAGGTATGCCATAGATCCTTCTCGACAAGCGGTACGAGCATGTAAGCCTTGAGCCCGCAGATATGCGCGCCTATCACATCCGTGATCAGCTGATCGCCGATGACGAGCGTATCCTTGCGCGTTCCGCCTAGCTTCCTCTTTGCGCGGATGAAGCCATGAGGTAGGGGCTTGACCGCCTTTGCAACGACGGGCAGCTCAAGACGTGCGGCCAAATCCTGCACGCCATGATGGAAGTTGTTGGAAAGCAGGCAGATCGACACCCCTTTTGCACGTGCCTTGTCAATCCATGCCATAACGTCGGCAGGTACCGTATGGTCATCGCGCGTCAGTATGGTGTTATCGACATCGCACAGGATGTGCGTGAAGCCGCAGCCAAGCACATCCCTATCGATATCGATACGGGATATGCGGGAAAAGTACCTGTCCGGCTTGAAGAACATCGCTGCCCCGCCCGTTATGCGCCTTAGCTCATCCTAGCCGATTGCGGCCAGATGCTCGTCGTAGGTCTCGCTGAAGTAGCACTGCAGCACACCGTCTCCGTCAACCTTGAAGACAAAGTACAGATAATTGGTCTTCTCAGGATCGCACACCGCCTGGATGGCATCGAGGCTTGGCGAGCAGATCGGCGTCGGGGTCAGGCCCGTACGCGTGTAGGTGCCGTACGGCGTGTCAGCATGCACTTCCTCTGCCGTCGGCTCGCGACCGACCTCATACATGGTCGTCGCGTCCGACTGCAAGGCCATATCGATTGCAAGGCGATTGTAGAACACCGATGCAATCTTTCGCTTCGTATTGGGAGAGCCTTCCTTCTCGACGATGGAAGCCAAGATCAAGGCTTGGTATTTGTTGAGGCCCTGCGATTCCGGATAGCTGTAATTTAGGGTCTCGGTTTCCTTTTGGTACTGCGTAAGCATCATCTTGATGATGCTATCGGCCGTACCGTTCTGACCAACATCGTAGGTCTTGGGGAACAAGAAGCCTTCGAGCGAATTGGTTCCCGCTTCCGAAAGGAAGGGATACGCGCTCGCATACTTGCTCGCATCGGAAGCTTGCTCGAGGAATTGCGCAGCGGTCACCTTACCGCCCGTCGTCTTCTCGACCGCAGCGGCTATCTCCGTTAGCCTGGACCCTTCGGGCACCGTCACCGTATAGACGCTCATTCCCGGGCCTTTTATGAATATATCGATGATCTCATCCATCGACATACCGCCCTTAAGCGTATAGGTGCCCGCAGCAAGCGCCGTATCGGCCTTGCGCTCGGTGAGGCGCTTCGTGAATTTATTGGCATCACCGATCAGCCCCGCCTTGACCAGGTTATTCGAAACCGTGGATGCGAGCGAGCCCTCTTCGATGACGAAAGCGACTTCCTTGCCCTCGGCTAGCGTTCCGCCCGTATCGCCATCGTTAGTGCACGACTTGAAGAAGAAGAATGCGCCGGCGAACAGACCTGCGACAACGATGAGCGCGATGATGGCAGCAAGCACCCTCGGCCAGCGCTTCTTAGGCGGCCTGATCGCAGAGGTATCGTAACTTTGGAACTCGCGATACCCCTTCGCGTGGGCCTGACGGGTTGCCCGCGATTCTCGCGGGTAGTTGGAATACACCTGAGGCTGTATGGTCGAATGTCGTCCTCGCGGCTGCTGCCGATAGTTGGACATATGCTATCCCCTATTCAATCGTGGTACCTGCGCCCGCAAACTTAGCGGAGGCGTCTGCGTTATCGCTCGCCTTCTCGTCGAGCCACGCTTGCAAAAAAACATTTGCAGCTATCATATCTATTTTGCCGCGCATCTCCCGCTCGCTGAGACCCTCTTCACGTAATATCCGCTTGGCTTCGCGCGAGCTTAAGCGCTCGTCGGAATACTCGACAGGAATACCGAAACGTGCAGAAATCCCACTCGCAACGCTTCTTATGCGAAGGGATTGCGGGCCCTCTTCCCCATGAAGCGTAAGCGGCAAGCCCACTAAGAACAGCTCGGGTTCCCAATCTTCGAGCAGCCGCTTGAAAGCCTTCTCGCCACGCTCGACCTGACTGGCATCGAGCACGGAAAGCGGTGTGGCGACGCGCTCATCCGGATCGCTGATCGCGATTCCGATGCGCTTCTCACCGATGTCGAGCGCCATGACGCGCATGGATATCCCCCGCTGAAAGGCTTATCTGCCTTACAGCAGCAGCTCCTTTGCAGCATTGAGGGCATCATCGATACCCGAAAGGTCCTTGCCGCCTGCCTGGGCCATCGTCGGCTTTCCACCACCGCCGCCTTTGATATGCGAGCCGATCGACTTGATGATGGAAAGCGCATCGAATCCAGCTGCGACGGCTTCATCGGTACCTGCGGCGATAATGAGCGGCTTGCCACCATTGTCGGCAGCGATGACGACCGCGCCTGGAGCCTGCATGCGTGCGCGCAGCACATCCCATGCATTACGCAAGCCACCGACATCCGTCTTCCCCACGAAGCCGATGACGACAGGATATCCGCCTTTGCCTACTGCAGTACCATCTAAAAGCTTGGCAACGCCGTCATCTGAGGCGCCTTGCTTGGCACGCTTGGCAGCGGTCTGGAGCTCTTTTAAGGTCTTGAGGTTCGCGCTCACGCGCTCGAACGCCTCAAGCGGTTTGGCTTTCACCGCATCTGCGATGGACTTAAGTTGAGCTTCGGCATCATTTAAGTATGCGAGAGCATCATAGCTGGTGATGGCCTCGATACGGCGCAAGTTCGCACCGACAGAGCTCTCGGACGTGATCTTCACAAGGCCGATCTCAGCAGTATTGGCGACATGCGTTCCACCACACAGCTCACGGGAGAATCCACCCGCATCGACGACGCGCACGAACTCGCCGTACTTCTCCCCGAAAAGCGCCGTCACGCCAGCCTCGCGTGCGCTTGCAAGCGAGGTCTCATAGGTATGTACAGGATATGCCTCCATAATCCTGTCATTCGCGAGCTGTTCGACCTTTGCTATCTGCTCGGGCGTCATCGCCTCGAAGTGCGTGAAGTCGAAGCGCAGTCTCTCGGGAGCGACAAGGCTACCCGCTTGCTTGACGTGGTCGCCAAGCACCTCGCGCAAAGCCCAGTGCAGGATATGCGTCGCCGTATGGTTGCGGCGGATGCGATTTCTACGACGTGTATCGATAGCGAGATGCAAGGTATCGCCAAGCTTGACAGTACCTTCCTTGACGGTAGCGTAATGGGCGCTAAGGCCCTTCTCGGGCTGCTTGGTATCGGTGACGAGAGCATAGACGCCCTCGCCCGTCATCGTGCCCGTATCGCCAACCTGTCCGCCCATCTCAGCGTAGAACGGCGTTTCATCCGTAAAGATCATGCCCTCTTCGCCTAAGGCAAGTTCGCTTGCAGGCTCGCCGTCTTTGAGAATCGCGACGATATGCGCGTCAAGCTCATCCTTGCCGTAGCCCGCAAACTGCGTCGCGCCGCATGTCTCAAGGACAGACGACATGGTTCCATCATAGGTGCTCCATGCGGCCTCGGCATCGTTCTTGTTCGCAGCGCGGGCGCGCTCCCTTTGCTCTTCCATGCATACGGCGAATTCGTCCTCATCGACCGAGATGCCACGCTCGGCGCACATCTCGACGGTGACTTCGACGGGGAAGCCGTATGTGTCATGCAGCGTGAACGCCGTCTGGCCGGAAAGCACGGTCCCAGAAAGGGAGGCAAGCGCGTCTTCCAAATACGCCTTGCCTTGGCGAAGCGTTGCGCCGAAGCGCTCTTCTTCGGATAAGATCACGCGGCGAATGAGCTCGCGGTTCTCAACGATCTCGGGATAAACCGAACCCATGAGGTTGACGATCTCGTCGGTGTAATCATTCAAGAACGGCCTGTCTACGCCTAAAAGGTGCGCCTTCATGACAGCACGGCGCAGCAGACGGCGCAGCACGTATCCTCTGCCCTCGTTGCTTGGCAGGATGCCATCGGCGATCATGAAGGTCACCGAACGGCTGTGGTCTGCCATGATGCGCAGCGCCAAATCGGCGGACGCATCCTCACCGTAAGTCACTCCACACAGCTTCTCGCCGACGCCGACGAGGCTTCGCAGGATATCGGTATCGTAGTTGTTCGTTACGCCCTGCATGATGGCGGCCATGCGCTCAAGGCCCATGCCCGTATCGATGTTCTTCTTCGGAAGCGGAACGAGCGAGCCATCCTCTTGGCCATCGAATTGCGTGAACACGCAGTTCCAGTACTCCAGGAAGCGATCGCAGTCGCATCCAGGCGCGCAATCGGGACGGCCGCAACCGACTTCGGGACCTTGATCGAAATACAGCTCCGAGCAAGGACCGCATGGGCCTGTCGGGCCGGCACGCCAGAAGTTGTCATCCTCGCCCAAGCGCGAGATATGATTGTCAGGTACGCCAAGGGATTTCCAGATCTCGATGGTCTCGTCATCGTCTTCGAACACGGTGAAGTACAGACGCTCGGCGGGAAGCCCCAGCACGTTCACGGAGAAGTCGTATGCCCACTCGCACATTTCCTTCTTGAAGTACTCGCCGAAAGAGAAGTTTCCGAGCATCTCGAAGAAGCTTAAGTGGCGACCTGTGGTGCCGATGATGTCGATGTCGTTCGTGCGTACGCACTTCTGCACCGTAGTGGTTCCGATATAGGGAGCTTCGAGATGCTTCTGCTGCAAAAAGTAAGGCTTGAATTGAACCATGCCAGCACTGGTGAGAAGCAGCGATGGATCATCGGGGATGAGTGACGAGGACGGCATGCGCTTGCAGCCCTTTTCCTCGAAATATGCAAGGTACTTCTCGCGGATCTGTGCGGTGGTCATATACTCCATGGTGCTCTCCTGGGCTTTTTGCCCTGTATCGTCTTTACGTTATCAGGAAGATGAAATAGCTGCTTAAAAAGTCATGGTTCTTGAGCGCACTGCGGGCATTTCCCTCGCGACACGCCCAAGAACCCTGATGAAACAAGAGTTTAGGCTTCGGCGGCCTTCGCTGCTTCGATGATATCCGCAAGCTCGTCCTCGACGAGTCCGTCAACAGCATCGATGTCAGCTCCGAGTTCGGAGATCTTGACTTCGAGCGCGTCCTTGAGATCGTCGGCGCTCTCGTCCTTGGCATGGGCAGCGCGCTTGGTGATGTCCTCGCTTGCAGGTTCGGGATCAGAGGCAACCGTCGTATAGGTCTTAACCTCAGCCTTGTCCTCAGCAGCACTACGCGATGCAACCTTGTTCTTCACGTTTGCGATCACAGCAGCGGCTTTTTCCTTGCCGGGAACGTTGATGCTGCCCAGCTTTCCATAGATGGAATTTGCCAGCTTTGAAGGCGCATTGGAAATACCATCGATAGCTCCCGTGAGCGAGCCGGTCATGTCGCCCAGATCCTCGATGACGGGATCGAGACGTAAGATCTCGAGATTCACGGCATCGACGGTGAGCGTCGCGTGCTCGATCAAGGGCTCTACGCTCGCGACGACGGGCTGGGCATTCTCCAAGATGATGTTCACGTTGCCAACAAGGGGCTCGATGCTCTTGTTGACCTCATCGAGCGTCTTTCCCAGCTTGTTAACCATCCGCACAAGTGCGATGACAAGGATGATCGCTACGATGATGAGAATCGCTATGAGGATAGGCGTAGCGATGTCAAGTATTTGAGTCAGCTGTTTCATGAAGGCCTCCTTTTTCCCTAACCTGTAATTTTATCATGGAGGCACGTACTTGACACCACATTGCGCAGCGTTTGCGGTGATTCGAGCAGCATTTTTAGAGGAAAGTGGCGCTATTCGGAGGAATCGGGCTTTTTCGGAGGCTTACGATCGCGTGTTGCAGCATCCATGCGATACGCTTCCCAACCGCGTTCGCTCGGATGATAGAAGCAGCCTTTGGATAGTCCGTCAGGCAAATACTGCTGATCGACCCAGCCACCTGGATAGTTATGCGGGTACAGATACGCGCCATAATTCTCCGAGCCTGGGCGGTGACGATCACGCAAGTGGTCGGGCACTGCACGCACGGGGCCCTTTCGCACTTCATCGAGCGCGGCATAGATCCCATCGACCGCCGCATTGCTCTTCGGGGCGAGCGCCAGATACGTCGCAGCTTGCGCAAGGTTGATCTGGCATTCCGGATAACCTATGACCTCTGCGGAGCGGAATGCAGCCTCGGCGATAAGCAACGCCTGCGGATCGGCATTGCCGATGTCCTCGGATGCCAAGATGAACATGCGCCGTGCGATGAACTTGGGATCCTCCCCACCATCGATCATGCGAGCGAGCCAATACAAGGCAGCATCGGGATCGCTTCCGCGCATGGACTTGATGAACGCGGAAATGATGTCATAGTGCATATCCTTGTTCTTGTCATAAGGAACTGCACGATGCGGCGCTGCGCTTCGTACCACCTCGGCATCGATCTTCGCGGGCTTTTTGGTTGTACCCGCCTTGACCATGCCAGCGGCCAACTCCAAGGTGGTCAGTGCAGCACGACCATCGCCTCCTGCAAGCAAGATGATCGAATCGCGCGCATCTTTCGTGAGCTTATAGGCACCACCTAAGCCACGCGTATCCTTTAAAGCGCGGTCGATCAAATCTCCGATCTCTGAATCAGTGAGGCTTTTCAGCTCGACGATGCGCGAACGGGAGATCAGGGCGGAATTGACCTCGAAGAAGGGGTTTTCGGTCGTGGCACCGACTAAGATGACGGTACGGTCCTCGACTGCATGGAGAAGCGCATCCTGCTGGCTGCGGTTAAAGCGATGGATCTCATCAACGAAAAGTATCGTGCGCGTCCCATATAAAGAGAGCCGCTGCGAGGCAGCCTCGATCTCGCGACGCAGATCCGAAACGGTTCCGCCGATGGCGGACACCTCGACGAACGTCGCCTTCGTCGATGCGGCAATGACATGTGCTAAAGAGGTCTTGCCCGTACCTGCTGGGCCAAAGAGGATCACAGAGCTTAGGGCATCCTGTTCGATCGCGGTGCGAAGCCAACTGCCAGGACCCACGCATTCGGTTTGCCCCACGAAATCATCGAGCGTACGCGGGCGCATACGCACAGCGAGCGGCGCTACACTCGAGCGCGCTTCAAGTTCGATTTCGGAGAAGAGGGTGTCCATGGGAAGATTGTATCATACGAACAAATGTTTGGACATGGGATTCACTCCAATTTTTAAGGAAACTACAGCGAGACCCCAAAGTCAAGGCTTTTATTGCGTAAATCTCGCTTCTATACTTACAGTACGCCTTGCCCCTAAGGCCAACCTAAGCGATGGACCGACAGTTCTCATTCAGGGAGTCCAAGATTGCTTTTGTTATGGGGATTCGCATCTGTCGATGCGAAAGCCAGACCAGAGGCTGCGGACACCCACCTTTTTAAGGTGGATTCATCCTTGAGGCCGGGGGTAGGGTTGTTTTATGCGCCGCTTTCCTAAGCGGCGCTTCTCGTATAGAAAGCAAAGGGCGCTCAAAGCGCCCCCCATCATGCGACCTTCTTACCAAGATGCAGGCCGCGCAGGCGGCTCATAGCGGTTGGACCACAAAACGATCTCTCCCCGCTGACGCGTTTTCTTCATATCGATCACGCGTTGGTTGGACGAGCCCTTCCATTCGAGATCATAGGACTTGAGGGCCTCAACGAACGGGCCATCGACCAAGACATCGATGATCTCGAGAAGCTCGGCAACGGCTTCATCGCCTGCATCGGCTCGCCCTTTAAGCTGCTCGTACAGATAACCGGAATATGCCCACAGCCCATAGCCGCGCGCCTTGAGTTTTCTCGCGAGCACCGCACACGCCTCTGCCTGCTCGAAAGGCTCTCCGCCCGAAAGCGTCACATCATGCACGGATGCATTCGACACGATGGTCTCGACCAGCTCATCGATCGACGTTTCGATGCCGCCTTCCTTCGGTTGGCTTTCGGGGTTGTGACAACCGGGGCAATGGTGGCTGCATCCCTGGACGAAGACAGCGAAACGCAGACCAGGACCGTCAACGATGGAGTCGTTGACGGTCCCGAACAGGCTGATCGTTTGAGGTTCTTTTTCGTTCTCAACCATTACTTTGCAGGCACCTCATGCTTGACGCGGTCATGCTCCTCGGAGCGTTTCGCATCGTTGAAGCGGTCGAGCGTGCCGACAAGATAACCCGTGATGCGGCGGATGCGCTCGAACTTGACGCCGTGCTCCTCCTCAGTGCGACCGCACTTCGGGCACACATCGCCGATGATGCCGTTGTAGCCGCATACCGGGTCGCGGTCAACGGGATGGTTGACCGAACCGTAACCGATACCGCATTCCTTCATGTGGCGGATGATCGCCTCGAAGGCCTCAAGGTTCTCGGTCGGGTCGCCGTCAAGCTCGACGTAGGAGATATGACCCGCGTTGGTGAGCGTGTGATACGGTGCCTCGATCTCGATCTTCTTGAACGCATCGATTGGGAAGTACACCGGCACATGGAAGCTGTTGGTGTAGTAATCGCGATCGGTCACGCCGGGGATGGAGCCATAGCGGGCGCGATCCATGCGGACGAAACGACCGGAAAGGCCTTCTGCAGGCGTGGCGAGCAGTGTGTAGTTGCGCTTTCGCTCCTGAGAGAGCCTATCGAGATACGAACGCATATGGCCGACGATCTCCAGGCCGAGCTTCTGGGCCCTCTCGGACTGGCCATGATGCTCACCGATAAGCGCGACGAGCGTCTCTGCCAAGCCGATGAAACCGACGGATAAGGTTCCGTGCAGAAGGACGCTTCTCTGCTCGTCATCGCTCTTGAGGTTCTCGGAATTGATCCACACGCCCTGGCCCATCAAGAACGGAGCATTGTACACATGCTTGCGGGCCTGGATCTCGAAGCGCTCGTCAAGCTGGCCGACCACGAGCGCCAGCTTGGAGTCGAGCAGATCGAAGAACAAATCGACGTCGCCCTTGGCGCGGATGGCAAGGCGTGGAAGATTGATGGACGTGAAGGAGAGGTTGCCACGACCGGGAACGACCTCATTGTCAGGGTCGAACACGTTCGCCATGACGCGCGTGCGGCAGCCCATGTAGCCGATCTCGGTTTCGGGAGTACCCTTGTAGTACTTGATGTTGAACGGCGCGTCCTGGAAGCTGAAGTTCGGGAACAGCCTCTTGGCGGAGCAGTGCATCGCAAGCTTGAACAGATCGTAGTTCGGATCGCCTGGATTGTAGTTGATGCCTTCCTTGACACGGAAGATCTGAACCGGGAAGATCGGCGTCTCGCCATGGCCGAGACCATCCTCGGTCGCGAGCAACGTGTTCTTGACGACCATGCGGCCCTCAGCGCTCGTATCCATTCCGTAATTCACCGAGCTGAACGGCGTCTGCGCGCCCGCACGGCTGTGCATGGTGTTCAAGTTGTGGATGAGCGCCTCCATGGCCTGGAAGGTCGCACGATCGGTGTCATCTGTGGCCTGCTTCTTCGCATACTCGCAAATCTTCTCCGTCGCCTTCTCGTCCACGCCGGCATCCTTAAGTGATGCACGAATCGCGGCTTCGTACTCATCGGAAAGCTCGAGAGCCGCCCACACGCCGCTTTTCTTCTCGGCATTGTCGCATGCATCCTGCGCGAAGGAGCGGGAGTCCTCGATGTCGGAGAGCATGCTCACGGCCTCGGACAGATGCTTCTTGTACAGGCGGCGATAGGTCTTGCGGACACCATCAGCCAGACCATAGTCGAAGTCGCAGATGGACTGGCCGCCATGCTGGTCATTCTGGTTGGACTGGATGGCGATGCAGGCAAGCGCTGCATAGCTCGCGATGTCATTCGGCTCGCGAAGGACGCCGTGGCCTGTGGAGAAGCCGCCCTTGAAAAGCTTGCGCAGGTCGATCTGGCAGCACGTGGTGGTCAACGTGTAGAAATCCATGTCATGGATGTGGATGTCGCCTTCGCTGTGGGCACGGGCGAAGCGGGGCTCGATGACGCACATCTCATAGAATTGCTTGGCAGATTCGGAACCGTATTTGAGCATGGTTCCCATAGCGGTATCAGCATCGATGTTGGCATTCTCGCGCTTCATGTCGGAGTCGGAGGCCTTCGAGAACGTGATGTCCTTGAGCGTTTGGATGAGACGGCTGTTCACATCACGGATGCGGCTTCTCTCTGCGCGATACAGGATGTAGGCTTTAGCGGTACGAGCGAAGCCTTCCTGAATGAGCGTTTCCTCGACGAGGTCCTGGATACCCTCGACAGTCGGGATGCCTTCGATGGCACCGGCTTCGATTTTGGCGACGACCTTCTCGGCAATTTCTTGGGCAACGCCGCGGTCTTGCATGGCACCACTTGCCTGGAACGCTTTCTCAACCGCATCGGTGATCTTGTCGATCTTGAAATCTGCTGTGCGCCCATCGCGCTTGATGATTGTGGTGACCATGTTTCTCTTTTTCCTTTCGTCCCGTACCCGTTTGCCGCACTAGATATCGAATCCACAGCGTGCTCAATCGCCGTGGAAACTATGCGTACCAACTGTGCTTTTGAAGACTTTTTCCACTATGTTTGCCAGGGTTTTCCACAACATATTGTGTATACCCTGGATAAATCTGTATATATATGGTATCTGACCCCGTTTGCTAAGACAAGAGAAGATTCGATTTTTCGACAAAAAACATGCGTATGTGATGCCTTTGTGAAGGAGATGCGCGCTATCATTGTCGCTGCAATCGAAAACACGGTTCCGAAGAGGTTCGCCATGGCCGATATCGCCCTCAGATTCCACAAGGATATGCTCGTGCTCTCCTCGCCGACCGCCTCGGCGCTCGCGCAGCGCGGTGTCGATGTTGAGACGGATTTGGAGTTCATCACGCTCATCGAACCCGAGTCCATCCACGACATCCTGCGCCTCGAAATGGTCGCCGGCGCGCAGATTCTCGTCACGAACACCGAGGGCATCACTACAGCACGGCTTACGCACCACAATATGGAAGACCGCATGGAAGAGCTCGCCAAAGCGGCGCTCGATGTGGCAAGCGCGATGAAGCCGCAGCACATCCTGTTCGAGATCGGCCCGTGCAGGCTCCCCCTCGATGCGGCGAGCAAGCAGTCGCTTGTGGAGAACCGTGACCAGTACACGCGCGTGGCCCGTTGCATCGCAGCTCGCGGGTTCGATGCGTACTACCTGCGCGGCTTCCGCTCCGTCGCAGCGCTCAAATGCGCGCTGATGGGCATACGCAAAGTCGACGACAGGCCCATATTCGCTCAAGTCGTCGTCAATGGGGATGGCATGCTCAATCCCCGTGAAACGCTCGAAGCCGCAATCGCATGTGCCGCGGAGTTCGGAGCCCAGGTGGCGGGCTTTTCCACCACGGCGGGCATCGCCCAGGCTGCCGCGCTCGCCAAACGCGCAATCGCCGCAAGTCCCTTGCCGCTCATCGTCGAGCTCGAAGTGGCCGAGCATAATCCCAAGCAGGGCGAATCGACCGAGCTCAATCCGTATTACTGCCCCGACATCATGGTGCAGGCAGCCGCGTCGTTGCGCGCTGCGGGAGCGCAGTTCCTGCGCGCCTCCGGTCAGGCGACACCCGCATACACGGGCGTGCTCGCGGCAACGGTCAGCGGCTTCGATGCCATCCGCCCCGATGCGCAGCTTGACGAGTGATCGCCCGATGAGCCCTTCGTCCGACATGCGCACGAAAAGCCCGCATTACGGGGCTTTGCAAAAACTGGTCGATTCGCTTTTCGATCGGGAAGATGCCGATACGCTCACTGCCGAGCAGATCGCCGAGCGCGTGCTGCATCCCGCAAAGGTGAGAAGGCTCGACGTCATCATCGCCGCCGAATCGCTCGACCTGCCGGGTGAACTCCTCGAGATCGTGAACCTGCTCCCGCCCGGCACATTCACGCGCCATCGGTTATGCACCCAGCTCAACTCCGCCATCGGCGGGCATGCGTGGGGGCAGCGCTACGGCACCGTCGAGTAGCGACAATCATTGCGCCTTCTGGGCGATTCCGCTTTAGGCGTCCTTGTCTCCACGCAGACCGTAGCGCGGTGCGAACCGATATATGAACGTGAACGTCAGCACGGCGGAAATGACCTCTGCCACAACCCCGCTCAACCAGATGCCGTCGACGCCGAGAAGAAGCGGCAGGAAGATGACGGACAGGCTCTCGAACACCAATGTGCGCAAGAACGAGATGAGCGCCGAAATGAGACCGTTGTTGAGCGCCGTGAAGAGCGCCGAACCGTAAACGCTGAAGCCCATGATCAAAAACGCGAACGCGAACAGGCGGAATGCGTGCATGGTGAGCTCCGTGAGCGCCTCGTCGTAGCTCACGAAGATGCCCGCGACCAGCGGAGCCGCAAGTTCTGCCGCGATGAACATCGCAACGTTCGCAACGGCCATGACCTTCAGGCTCTTCGTGAAAAGGCTGCGCATCTCAACCGTATTCCGCGCGCCGAACTGATAGCTCATCAGGGGCGCCGAACCCATGCTGTATCCGATGAGCACCGCGCCGAAGATGAGGAACACGTACGATATCACGCCGTATGCCGCGACGCCGTCTTCGCCGAGGAAGCGCATGAGCTGCCAGTTGTAGAGCATCGCGACGAGCGACAAGGAGATGTTCGTCATCATCTCGGACGAGCCGTTGACGCAGGTCCTTCCGATGATGCGCCATCCCCCGCTCGGACGGCATAGGCGCAGGCAGCTCGTGTTCTGTCGGGCGAAATACACGAGCGGGCCGGCACCCCCGATGAACTCGGTGATGACCGTCGCCGAAGCGGCACCTGCAACGCCCCATCCGAGCAGACCGACGAACAACGCGTCGAGCACGATGTTCGTGCAACCTGCCGCGAGCGTGAACGCGAAACCGAGCCGCGGCTTGTCGGCCGCCGGGAAGAACGCCTGGAATGAGGACTGCAGCATGAACGCAGGCAGGGATATCATGGAAATCCGCCCGTACAGCACGCAAATGCCGAGCATGTCGTCCGAAGCGCCGAGCACCCGGGCGATGGGTTCCATCAGAAAGAAGCCGATGACGGCAAACGCGATGCCCATAATCGCAAGGAACGCGATCATCAACGAGAAATACCTGTTCGCACGTTCGCCGTCGCCTTCGCCGCGCACTTTCGATACGATGGCCGCACCGCCCGTGCCCACCATGAAGCCGAATGAGCCCAAGATCATGATGAAGGGCATGATGAAGTTGACCGCCGCGAAAGACGTCGACCCGACGAAGTTCGACACGAAGAAGCCGTCAACGATGTCGTAGATCGACGTGAATATCAAGGTAGCGATGGAAGGGCCCGTGAAAACGAGCAGATCCTTTATGGTGAAGTGCCTATCCATCCCAACCTTCAAGCAGACGCACAGTTAAACGATTCGCCGCGTCCGCGCAGGTCGAGGACGCAACCTGCGTATCGTACACGAAACAAATGCTACCGCGCAGCGCATTTGTTGATAAATCTCGAAAAACCATTATGGCAGCTGAACGCTCTTAGTCGTAGAATATGCGAGGTTATATTGAATAGCATGTTTCACAAAGAAGAAAGAGAACCCCATGGTCAACCTCAAAAACGCGAAGGGTGAATTCGGCCTCATCGTCAAGATCGCCGTTTTGTGCATCCTGGCATTCCAGTACGCGAAGGCGTTCTCCACGCCGGCAATCGCCGATATCGCCGCAGCATACCCGATGGTCAGCGCGACCGACGTCAAGCTCGTCGAGACGATCCCCTCGCTGCTCGCCATCCCCGGCTCCCTGCTCGTCATCGTGCTCGAGCGCGTCATGAAGAAGAAGAGCATCCTGTGGATCGCCATGATCGGCACGGCCGCTTCTGGCGTCATCTGCGGCCTCATGCCCGAAACGCTCGCCGGCTTCTATGGCATCCTCGCATGCCGCGCCGTCCTCGGAATCGCCCGTGGCATCGTCTTCCCCATGTCGGCCTCGTTCATCGCCGACCTGTTCACAGGCGAGACGCGTGACCGCATGCTCGGTTTCCGTACCGCTGCCGGTGGCGTGTGGGGCATCGCCTTCATGCTCATCGGCGGCTTCCTGGCCGCACTGTCGTGGCGCTATGCGTTCCTCGGCTACATCATCTGCATCATTCCGATCATCATCATCGCCGTCGGCCTCCCCGAGCCCGATGTCAAGCCGCTGCCGATCAAGTCCGGCAACAAGCAGCTCGGTGGATCCATCTGGATCGTCATCGCGCTCGCATTCCTTGTGAATGCCTTCGTCTTCTGCGTCTTCACGAACATGTCGCTGTGCGTTGCCGGCCTCGGCATCGGCAACTCCGCAACGAGCGGCACCATCCTTTCCGGCGTCACCTGCGCGACGGCTGTCGGCGGATTCCTGTATGGTGCCGTCCTCAAGGGTCGGCTCGGCGGTTTCGACATGGCGATCGCCATGCTCATCATGACGGCAGGCTTCTTCGTCCTGACGCAATGGCTCACCGTTCCCGGCTACTTCGTGGGTGCCATCCTGTTCGGCTTGGGCTTTGGCAGCTTCTTCCCGCCGCTCATGATCCAGGCTTGCAAGCTCGTCCCCCGCGAGAGCGCGACGATGGCCATCTCCATCATCGGCATCTCGCAGAACCTCGGGCAGTTCGCGAGCCCCTACATCCTGGGATTCTTCGCGAGCGTCTTCGGTATTGCTCCCGAAGTGCCCGCCCTTTCGGGCTTCATGACGACCGCGCCGTTGTGCCTCGCCCTCTCGATCATCCTGTTCGTCGTGCTGGGCATCCTGCGCAAGAAGTGCCCGGAGAAGATCGCCGGCATCCCCGAGAAGAAGCTCCCCGCCGAGGCAACCGAAGCAACCGAAACTGCCGAGTAGGCGTTCGGCCACATACGATTCCACAAGCAAGGGACGCGGCATCA
Organism: Eggerthellaceae bacterium; assembly: GCA_015062605.1. Classification (GTDB taxonomy): domain Bacteria; phylum Actinomycetota; class Coriobacteriia; order Coriobacteriales; family Eggerthellaceae; genus SIG42. Next base: position 20,063 of record SUUI01000013.1, read on the forward strand.
TACCGCGTCCCTTTTCGTTTGCGTGATTGTCACAACGCTGCATGATCGCCGCATCGCAGCATGATCACTGAAGCGCTAATGATTGTCGCAATGCGCCCGCCCGATTGCGGTTGCTGATTGTCGCAGCGCACTCGCCCTATTGCAGTTGCGAAGCCACCCTTTTACGGCGCCCCGCTGCTGCAGCGCGATTACCCGTGTGCGCGCTTATACAGCACGTTGTTCGTATCGAGCCAGCTTTCGACCGTGCCTGTGTCGAAGCCGTCCGCGGGATCGACGATGAGCGCGTACATCTCCTCCTCGGCGAGCACGGCATCGAGCGCATCGGTCAGCTGGATCTCGCCTCCAACGGTCGGCTTCGCGTCGGCCAGAAGCTCCATCACGCGCGGGCTGAGCAGGTAGCGACCGAATACAGCGAGATTGCTCGGCGCTTCCTCAAGCTTCGGCTTCTCGACGAGCTTATCGATCTTCCATACGTCATCGCTGACAGCCTCGCCCGCAATGATGCCAAAGCGGCTTACCTGCTCGTCGGGCACGGGGATGACCGCGATGACGCTCGCTCCCCCATGCTCGTCCGACACACGCTGCATCGCCGGAAGCATCTGATTGCCGGGCACGATCACATCGCCGAGCAGAACGTAGAACGGCTCACCCGCCGTCTTCTCGTGCGCGCAATAGATCGCATGACCGAGTCCCAGCGCCTCTTCCTGATACACGTAGCTCACGTTGTAGTTGCCGACCTGCTCGACCGCATCGGCGTACGCATCCTTGCCGCGGGCTCGCAGCAAAGCGACCAGGTCTGGATCGGGTGAGAAATGGTCTTCGATGGCTTTCTTTTCGTGGCTGTTGATAATAACGACCTCATCGGCCGCACTGGCAAGGCCTTCCTCTACCACGTACTGGATGACAGGCCTGTCAACGACAAGGAGCATCTCCTTAGGCTGGGCTTTCGTGGCTGGAAGAAAGCGGGTGCCCAGACCCGCAGCGGGAATCAATACCTTCATGCGCGCATCTCCTTTTGTTGCGAAAAACACTTAAGGGATAGTGTATCACGCCCGCGAAGCGAATCAGGGAATGGCGGGATGAGGGGAAGCTACAGGCGTGCGTCGATGACGGCGATCTCGGGAGTGGAGCCCACACGCATCGGAGTGCCCCAATAATCCACTCCAGAGGTGACGATGAGGAAGGGGCTGTTTGCATCGCGTTGGTAGAGCCCGTAATCGCAAACGTACATGGCATCCGTCACAAGCGTGAGCGGGAACACCTGGCCATCATGCGTATGCCCGCAGACAACCAAGGACACATCAGAAGCGTATTCGTCTATGTGGATGGGATTGTGGTCGATGACGATGATGGGCAAATCCTGGGTTCCCATGCGATTGAAGATTGCATCATAGGTTCCGCGACGGAGCCCATCGCCGTACGAGATCACATTGCCATCCTCCCTGCCGACGATGACGCATGTATCATCGACGACGGCGAAGTCCTCACGCAACAACGTCACGTTCCCCTGCTTGAGCACCTCGAGCGTCTCATCGAAGCCGTAACCGCCATCATGATTGCCCAAACAGGCGAACACGCCTTTCGGGGCGTTAATGGCCCGCAGGTTCTCGGCGATTGTTTCAGGGGAATCGATGGTAAGAATGCTGCCATTGAACACGTCTCCCGCAATTAAGACCATATCAGGATCTTGCGCATTGATCATCTCGACGATACGCGGAAGGCGCGCCTCCGTTCCTTGCGCGCCGAGATGCGTATCGGCGATGAGCACGATGCGCATCGGCTCAACGCCCGTTCGATCCTGCTCGGCATCAATAAGACTCGTTTCGGTTGCGTTCGATGAGAGATCGACCTCATAGGATACAACACGCGGGTTATCCGCGTTTATAAAGCCGTAGATCGAGATACACGCGGTCAGGCAGACGACCACCCAACCTGAAGCGAACCTCACCCGTTTCCATTTCTCCTTTTCGGGCCGCGTGATTAGGCGTGCGATGAGAAGGATCACGTCGATGAGCACCACGCTCAAAGACAGGTAAAGGAAGATCCCCAGCCAATAGGCCCCTATCGTGCGACCGATTGCCGCCCATGCTCCATCGAAGGTGAAGATCAGGAAGAAGATGGACAACGTCAATGCCGCATACACCACGACCGCAAAAACGCGGACGGCAGGATGCGTCCATGTCGAAAGCCACGAAACGAGACGCACCGCGATGTAGACGATGAACGCGAAGAGCAGGATCATTATGATGCCGAAAATACCGATGGGAGGCTCCTTTCAGAATCGCCCGCCCATTCTATCACGTACGAAAAACTTCTAACGCGGTTTATCGGACAGCTCCCGGTTCACGATGCCATCGCCGACCTTCTCCACGCGGATCTCATCGCCCACAGATACCTTCCCTGGTTCGACGACCCAGCCGAAGATGCCCTCACGCGGGAAGATGCAATCCCCCGCTAGATAGTAAATCGCACAGCGCGTATGGCAGACCTTGCCTATCTGCGAGACCTCGACGAGCGCCTCGCCAACGCGGACCAAGGTGCCCAGAGGCATTTCTTTGATGTTGATGCCGCTCGTCGTGACGTTCTCCGCGAAATCGCCGTACCACACATCAAGACCATGCTCACGTGCAACGTGTATGGACTCCTCAGCTAAAAACGACACCTGCCGATGCCAGTCACCTGCATGTGCGTCTTCAGCTACGCCAAAATCAGCGACAAGCGTGATGAAACCCTCCTTTGCGGGAGCTTTCCGCATGCCCTTCTTCGGGGAGATGTTCACCGATTTCACAATGCCCGTATCGCCTAAGGAAGGAGCCGGACCCTGATCTGAGATCATGAGTGGGTTGTCAATACCTAGATCCTCGGCCAAAGCTTTCGCGGTTTCGTTGATGATGATTTGTTCGTCCGTGCGGACGGAAGCTTCTTCGCTCATCCGTTGCACCTTTCTATTTAAGGTCGACGCAATGGCTGCCACCTCATTGCGCCCGGTGCAAGGATAATCTTCCTGCGCTCCGCTGCACGACGGATTGGTCTCGAAGGACACGCAGGCAACACTTGGCTACGTGGAGTATAGCACACGCGAAAGGGACCGTCCTTTTCGGGCGGCCCCTTTCGCATTACAAGAAGAGAAAAAGAGAGGAGGGAAAACTATTGGTTATTCATCGTCCTTCGGGAACAGGGCGGTGGAAAGATAACGCTCGCCCGTGTCGGGAAGGATGGCGACGATATTCTTGCCAGCATTCTCGGGACGCGATGCCAAAACAGTGGCAGCTGCAAGCGAAGCGCCCGATGAAATGCCCACGTTCACGCCCTCGGTGCGGGCAAGTTCCTGCGAGGCGGCGATGGCGTCAACAGTCGTTACCGAGATAACCTCATCGATGAAATCCGCATCGTAGTTCTTGGGCACGAATCCGCCCATGATGCCTTGGATGCCGTGCGTACCAGCTGCTCCACCTGTAAGCATCGGGGATTCGGCAGGCTGCACTGCCACGATCTTCAAGTCAGCCTTGCGCGGCTTAAGCGCATGGGCGATGCCCGAAATGGTTCCACCTGTGCCGACGCCCCCAACGATGAAATCGACCTGACCGGCAGTGTCGCGCCAAATCTCCTCGGCAGTCGTCTTCTCGTGAATTGCAGGATTCGCCGGATTCTCGAATTGCTGTGGAATGATCGAATTCGGCGTGGCGGCATGAATCTCTTCGGCCTTCGCGATTGAGCCTTTCATGCCTTGAGCACCTGGCGTAAGCACGAGTTCGGCGCCGTACTGGCGGATGAGCGCGCGACGCTCAACGGAAAGAGAGTCGGGCAGCACGATGATGACTTTATATCCGAGCGCAGTACCATAAGCTGCAAGCGCGATGCCGGTATTGCCGCTCGTCGGCTCGATGATGGTACCGCCTGGCTTGAGGATTCCGTCAGCTTCAGCCTGCGCGATGAGCGAGTAGCCGATGCGGTCCTTCACGGAACCGGCTGGATTGCGATACTCGAGCTTTGCGAGCACGGTACCAACCAGATCATGCTTCTTAGCGTAACGGTTCACCTGCAGAAGCGGAGTGTTGCCGATAAGTTCAATGACGCTTTGCGCGATATTCGTATCTAAACCCTTTGGTTGAGTCATGATAATCTCCTTTTTATTCCTTGCCAATCAGTAACTGGGTATATACAAGTCCTGTTTCCTATTGAAGCGCTTTAACCGCTTTAAAGCCCTTTTCCAAATCAGCGATGATGTCATCGATGTGCTCCGTACCGACAGAAAGACGGATCGTGTTCCGATGGATGCCAACAGCCGCTAGCTCGGCATCGGTGAGCTGACCATGCGTCGTGGATGCCGGATGGATGATGAGGCTCTTCACATCAGCCACGTTCGCCAGATTGCTGAAGATCTCGAGCGCATCGATGAACACCCATGCTTCGTCCTTACCGCCCTTGATGTCGAAGGTGAAGATTGAGCCGCCGCCTTTCGGGAAGAGCCGTCCGTACACCCCATGATCTGGGTGATCCGGCAGGCTCGGATGGCTGACGCTTTCGACGAGCGGGTGATTCGCCAGATATTCGACGACCTTCGCCGTGTTCTCCGCGTGACGATCAAGGCGTAGCGAAAGCGTCTCGATGCCCTGCAAAAGCAGAAACGCGTTGAACGGCGAGATACACGCGCCCATATCGCGCAATAGGATTGCCCGAACGTAAGTCACGAATGCAGCTGGACCTGCTGCATCGACGAACGAGACGCCGTGATAGCTCGGATTCGGATCGGCGATTGCCGCATAGTTGCCGCTTGCTTTCCAGTCGAAGGTGCCAGCATCGACGATGATGCCGCCAAGCGTTGTACCGTGTCCACCGAAGAATTTGGTAGCGGAATGTACGACGATATCAGCACCGTGCTCGATCGGGCGAACCCAATAGGCAGCACCGAAAGTATTGTCGACAACGAGCGGCAGACCGTGCGCATGCGCGATAGCTGCAATCGCATCGATGTCGGGAATGTCGGATGTTGGATTGCCAAGCGTTTCGATATAGAGCGCCTTCGTGTTCTCCTGAATGGCTTCCTCAACCTCTTCGAGGTTGCGCGTATCGACGAAAGTCGTCTCGATGCCGTATGACGGCAACGTGTGCTCGAGCAGATTGAAGCTTCCGCCGTAGATGGTCTTCTGAGCCACGATGTGGTCACCTTTTTGCGCAAGCGCTTGGACGGTATAGGTGATGGCCGCAGCACCTGACGCAACGGCAAGTGCCGCCACGCCGCCTTCGAGGGCGGCGACGCGCTTCTCAAGAACGTCCTGCGTGGAATTCGTCAAACGTCCGTAGATATTGCCGGCATCGCTCAAATCGAAGCGTGCCGCAGCGTGCGCCGCGCTATGGAATACATACGAAGTCGTTTGGTAAATCGGCACCGCACGAGAATCGGTGGTGGGATCTGCTTGCTCTTGACCAACGTGAAGTTGGAGGGTTTCGAATTTATAATCAGCCATGGTGGTGTCTCCTTTGCATGTAAGTTCTTTTCCTGCATTTTCGCGCGATTCGGTGCTCGCGCAACGTTGAGTCCCCTCTTGCTTCCCTCTTTTCGGCGAGCGCTTGCTCATTCCGCACCCAGCCACAAAAAAGGGAGCTAGATAAGCTCCCGGACATGCCTGCGATGATTGCTCGTCTTAGAACGTTTCAAGTCCCTTCAGACCATGCTCAATCAACTTCCGGCACATCCGAGAGTAAGGCATTCGACACCACATCATGAAGCGATTCGAATACGAAGCCTTCATTTTTTCCTCCTCTCGGATGTCCGTTCATCTCATCGTTTGCACGAGCTATGTGCATGTTATAAAACCATTCACCTACTAAGTCAATAGGTAATTATTTGATAGCACCGTTTCGTGCCATTTAGAGGCGTGAGCGGTTATACAGCCCTTCCCGAGCGCTTCGAATAGTCCTCGAGCGCCGATTGGATGGCCTCTTCCGCCAGCACGCTGCAGTGCATCTTGTAGTCGGGCAGGCCATCGAGCGCTTCTGCAACTGCCTTGTTCGTCAGCTTGCGCACCTCATCGAGCGGTTGCCCTTTGATGAGCTCCGTTGCCATGGAGCTCGATGCGATTGCGCTTCCGCAACCGAAGGTCTCGAATTTCACGTCCTGGACGATGTCGTCCTCGATCTTCAGATACATCTTCATGATGTCGCCGCACTTCGCGTTGCCAACCTCACCGATTGCGTTCGCATCCTCGATGATGCCGACATTGCGTGGATGTAAGAAATGGTCCATAACCTTTTCACTATACAAAGCCATGAGAAATGCCTCCTTGTTATTTCTTTAACGAATGGTGCTTTACAGAATGAATTCCTTCTTGCCTGCCATAAGATCGCGCCAAATTGGCGAGAAGCCGCGCAGATATGCCACTACGTCCTTAACCGCTTCGATGATCTCGTCCACCTCCGCATCAGTAATGTCCTCGCCGATGCTTAGGCGCAAAGACCCATGGGCTACGTCGTGTATGCGACCGATGGCCAACAGCACATGGCTCGGATCGAGGGAGCCTGACGTGCATGCGCTTCCAGAAGAAGCCTGGATGCCCTTTTGGTCCAGCAACAGCAGCAACGATTCGCCCTCGATTCCCTCGAAGCAGAAATTCACATTGCTCGGCAATCTGCGGATAGGGTCTCCATTCAAAGCAGAATGCGGGATTTCTTCCAGGCCGGCGATAATCTTGTCGCGTGCGGCGACGAGATGCTTAGCATGCTCGTCCATCGACTCGCACGCCTCCTTCATAGCAGCGGCAGCGGCAACGATTCCAGGCACGTTTTCGGTGCCTGCGCGCTTACCGCGCTCTTGCGCGCCGCCTTCGATGAGGTTGGTGAGACGGATTCCCTTTTTCGCATACAGAAAACCCACGCCCTTCGGGCCGTGGAACTTGTGCGCCGAGGCAGAAAGAAAATCAATGTTGTCATCAACGACACTCACAGGAACATGACCGATTGCCTGCACGGCATCCGTATGGAACAACACGCCCTTCTCACGGCAAATTGCGCCGATTTCGCGAATGGGCTGGATCGTACCGATCTCGTTGTTGGCGAACATGATCGTCACGAGGCAGGTATCATCCCTGATGGCATCTTTCACCTCGCTAGGAACGACTAAGCCGTCTTCGTGAACATCGAGCAGCGTGACCTCGAATCCCTCCTTCTCGAGCTTCGCCAAGGTGTGCAGGACGGCGTGGTGCTCGAAAGCAGTCGAGATGATATGCATTTTGCCTTTCTTTTTGCCAAGCTCCGCAGCCGAGCGGATGACTTGGTTGTCCGCCTCGCTTCCACCTGAGGTGAAGAGAATCTCGTTCGGCTGAGCGCCGATGAGACCCGCTACGGTCTCGCGCGCGGCCTCAAGCGCTTCCTTGGCCTTTTGCCCGCGCGAATACAGGCTTGAAGGGTTCCCCCACTCCTCGTTCATCAATGCGACCATCGTATCGATGGCGGTTTTGCTCATTTTCGTTGTTGCAGCGTTGTCAGCGTAAATCATGTCGATGTGCCCCCTTTCCCCTTGTTGTACGAGCACACCTTATTCCTATTTACCTATCGAGTCAATAGGTTATTAGTCTCATTATCCTCCGAAGGATCCTTTGTTGCCTTGAATTACCTATTCGCCTACCGTATAATAGGTATATGCACGGAAAGGAGCCCTCCATGATATCAACGAAAGGGCGTTATGCGATTCGGGTCATGATCGACCTTGCAGAGCACGATAACGGCACCTACATCCCCTTAAAAGACATCGCTGCCAGGCAGGAAATCTCTAAGAAGTACTTGGAGATCATCGTGAAAGACATGGTCGCTGGCGGGCTTATCAAGGGAGCAAGCGGCAAAGGCGGCGGATACAAGCTTCTAAGGAAGCCTGAGGATTATACAGTCGGCGAGGTCATCGAGCTGATGGAAGGATCGCTTGCAACCGTTGCTTGCCTTGCAGATGGCGCAGCCCCCTGCCCTCGCGCAGACACCTGTGAAACGCTCGCCTTATGGTCGGACTTCGACAAACTCAAGCACGACTACTTCTACGGAAAACGCCTCAGCGACCTTGTGAAACAATAGCCGTGACAATCGCTCGCGGGAAACCATAGCATGCGAAGCAGAAGGAGACGGCGTTCATGCCGTCTCCTTTTGCGTATCGGATCGTTCGAGAATGCGACCTAACGCTTCGACTCAGGATATGAGAACCGACCTTCAGCCAGCATCTTCATCACATCCATGTAACGGCGGCCCATCACGATGGATGCCGTTCCTAAGATGAACACGACGAAGTACTTGTTCAGGCGATGATAGCGCTCGAACGCGCAGTCGCAACGCCAGCGCAGACGACAGCGCTCGGGATGATTGCGCGTCGGTTTAAGGGCGCGGATCTCCCAGTTCCACGTCCAGCAAAAACGCTTGAACCAAAGTTTTAAGGCCTTCTCCTGATTGGGACCTGGATTCTTGTAGCCAGGGTCGGTCGCCGTATCGGAATGCGCAGCCCATCCATAGGGCTCTTCCTGCGAGACCTCTGTCACCCATTCACCAATCGAAAGCGGTGCTTGATGAAACCACTGGAACTCCCCCGCTTGGAGGTTCTGCCACTCGGGATGGATGTCGTAGTGGTTGTAGATCTTAAACGTGAACAGACGCTCGAGCCAATCGAAACTGTACCAGCCGGCCTTCGTCTGACCGGACTGCTGGACATATGCCCACACCTTCTCAGCGGGCGCATCAATGGTGATGGCGGAGTCATAACGCAGATGCGGTTCATCGGGCTTGACCCAATCATCGCCCATGATGGGCGTTGCCTTCTCCTTCGGGGTCATCTTGTATTTCATGCCATAAACCCACATGTCGGCAAGGCAGATGAACAGAATCGACCCGACGAACCAAAGTGTGCTTAAATTGCCGGGAGCAGTGTATGCAGAACCCAGCGTGATCCCAAACAAACCTAAAAGCGCACCACCAAACGAGAATCCGAGTATGCACCAGACGCTCGCCCCGGGCGCCCACACGCCCGACGCAGTGAGGATGTACCAGCAGAAATAGCCGAACGCCCAGCCGATGATGCCAAGCCAGATGCCCTCAGCCGAGCATTCCATCATGTTCTTCTTGCGCGCGACCGCCCAGTCGATCAAGATGCCTGGGATGCCGAACAGAAAGCCGAGAAGGATGAATCCAGCCTCCTCGAGCCGCGTATAGCGATATCCATCGATTCTTTCGCTGTAACTCATATCATTCCCTTCGAATCACTCGTACGAAAAACCGTCTTAACCCTACATGCACGTATCGGCATGCGGACATACCTTGCAATCGTATTCGTATTCGCATTTAGTGTGAGCATGTTCGAACGCATACCCGATGAGCTCGTAATACTCTTTAAGCGCATCCTCGTTCAGCGAATAAAACACGTTTGTACCTACCCTTGTGCGGTCGAGCATGCCAACCTCCTCGAGCACTTTGAGATGACGCGTCGTGGCAGGCTGGGAAAGATGCAGGATTTCGGCGATGTCTGATACGTTGAGCGTCTCGGGCTCATGAGAACCCAGTATCTTAATCATCTTCATGCGGTTATGCTCCCCAACAGCTTTGCTATACGCGCAAAATCTTTCGACCAAACCACGTTCCCTCATATTCGCTCTCCTTTATCTTTTGTATTATGCGCATATTATTATATTATTATAGAGCAATGTCAAGACATTCCCCGAAAGCCTTTCTTGAGGAAATCTTGATTTGCAGATCTATGCACTGGGAGTATCATTTTGCCATGGCATCCGCCATGCGATAACGTGTCTGGAGTAAAACATGAGCAGGATAATCGAAGTGAGAAGTGGCGGGCAATCGGGAGCCGACCGTGGAGCTATGGACGCCGCGCTCTCGATGGGCTTCCCCATATCAGGATGGTGCCCCAAGGGAGGATGGGCCGAGGATTACCCTGACCCGCCGGGGGTGCTTACGCTCTATCCCCAAATGGTCGAAACGCCCTCGGGCAACGTGCTGCAGCGAACCGAATGGAACATCCGCGAATCGACCTGCTGCATAACGCTCAACACGTACCAGGAAGGCACATCGCCCGGAACCGATGCCGGCTTCGTCTTCTACGAGAAGTACGGCATCCCACATTTCGAAATCTATGTCGATGGGCAAGAATCCATCGAGGCACAAACTGAACGGGCATATGCATGGCTTGACAGCCTCAACGACGATGCGATCGTGCTCGGTTTCGGCGGTCCGCGCGCAAGCGAGTACCCGGGAATCTACGACATCGCATTCGGAATCGTGAAGGAACTGCTGGAAAAGGAGTCGTGAACGCACGACGGACGCAGCCTCACGAGGCCGCGTCCGTCAAACATACTTCCATAAGGCTTAGAAGCTCGTCCAACCTCCATCAACGTTCAGCTGCGCGCCGTTCACATAGTGCGCTTCGTCACTGATCAGATAAAGAATCGCATTAGCGATATCCTCTGGATAGCCCGTCATATTGTTGCCATCGTAATCGACACCGAGCGAAACTGCACCGCGCACGTTGTACAACTCGTTACCTTCCAAATCCATGATGTCGCGATCCGGCCACTTCTCCATAGCGTTAGACAGGATATCGGTAACGCACGCACCAGGGTTCACAACGTTCGTACGCACATTGCGGAAGCGATACGAATGCGCGAGGTTGCGCGCCAAGCCGAGCACCGCATGCTTCGAAGTGATGTAGGCCGCGCCTGCGCTCGAACCCACCTGACCGCCGACCGAGCCCACGATGACGATGTTCGCAGGCAGGCCTTCATGATCCCACAGCAGCGGCAGACAGTCTCGGCACATGCGGAACGTCGAGTTCACGTTCACGTCCATGACGTAATCCCACAACTCGTCATCGGTTTTATGCGCCGGGCACATCAGATCTAGAACGCCCGCGATGTATAGCAGCGAATCGAGTGTTCCAAACTCCGCCTTCGCGTAGTCGATAGCCGCTTGACGCACAGTCGGGTCGTTCACATCTCCTGCCACGAAATGCAGCGTACCGGGACCGTCTTCGAGCTCCTCATCCTCGATGAGCTCCTCCATCGCCTCCTCGTTGATATCGAGGACGATCAGGTCCGCACCCTGACGATACAATTCGCATACCGTCGCTGCGCCCATGCCGCAAGCGCCGCCGACGACCAGGATTTTCTTACCTTCATTCGTGCTCATGATGCACTCCCCTTTCCTAGCACCACTTGGGTTCGACGACCACTGCCGGAGAATCGTTCGGACCGATGGTCACGCGCGTGCCGATCGGCACCTTGCGTGCATCGACGATTCCGAAGCCGATGTTCTTTTCGACCGTGTAGCCATAAATCATCTGGCGGCAGATGCCAACCGGTACTCCGCGCTTGCGAATAATCTCGTTTTGCGCGATGTCCTCATAGCTCTCGCGCTCGATCTCGAGTCCCACGAATGCGTGCTTGGGATCTTCGGCCTGTGAAGCCTCAAGAGCCTCTTTGCCGAAGAAATCCTTATCCATATGCACCGACCAGCCAAGGTTCGCCTCGAACGGCGTCAGGCCTCGGTAATCCTGACGCAGCGCCATGCCCTTCTCCATGGGAAGAGAGCGCACGTAAACTTCAAGCGTCTTAAGGCGCGTAGCGTCATGTTTTTCCGCAGCAGCGGCGATGGCATCGGTGATGGCATCGGAATCCTCGCGTGCGCAGTAGATCTCATAGCCCAGCTCACCCGTGAATCCGCCACGGTCAACCGACACAGCGATATCATCGATAGTGGTCTCAATCATCTGGAAACGCTTCAAATCATCGACGGAATCAGCAGCAAGATCGTTCATGATTGCGGCGGAATTCGGTCCCTGGACTGCGAACATGTCGATTTCTTGCGTAATGTCCTCGTATGCGATGTCATAGCCCTCCGCATGGTCATCGAACCATTTCACCATGTGCGGCCCGTACAATGTGGAAAGCCACCACACACCCTCTTCTTTGTGGATGACCATCAAATCATCGATAATCCCACCGTTCTCATCGAGCATAGTCGTGTACTTGCCTCTGCCAATCGCAAGACCAGCAATCTTGTTGACCATGATCCAGTCGAGGAACTTCTCGGCATCCGTACCGGTCATCTTCACAAGGTCATGCGTCCAACGATACCAGCCAACATTCGTGCGTACAGCATTCGCTTCAGCACGCGCAATCTCATCTTCTTTGAACAACATCTCGATTCCTCCTTACAGGGCTCGGTCATCGACCTTGCGACCAACGGTGATGATGAAATCATCGTCATCCTCGTCGATCCATACCGACCATTCGGGCGAAACGAGCGCATGGCATGCGCCGTTCCACTGCGCCTCGTAACCGATAGTGATTTCATCAAGCGGAGCCATCTCAAAGCGGCCAGTGAAAGTCTCCTGATCGACGCGAATCTCAACACCGTCAGCATCGAAGGCCTCGAATTCGTACGGAACGAGCTGGCAACCGAGCATCGCTTGGATGTAAACACCCATGACACGCGGATCGTTGTCGCCAATCTCGCGCGGAATGTCCAACCAATTGCGCAGGCCCTCTCGAGCAAATGGGTCGATAAAGGAATTCTTGCCAGCGGTGGCGAACACGATGCGAAGGATGCGCTCGAATTCGTCATCGTCATCGGCCATGTCGCGGATGGCGATCAGCGGGAAGCTGATGGACCACACCCATCCCATTTGGGCAACCCAGTTGTACTGCCATTCAAGCGAATTCTCCTCGCCGAACGCGTTCGTGTATTGACCGTTGCGCAGACCCTGGGCGTGTTTCACGCGACGCTCGGGCGGTGTGTCATGCACAGGCAGATGGGCAGCCCCGCGGTGGTCGAGCCAACCTTGCTGCTCCAAACCGAACGTATCGCGACGCTCGGCGACCACACGGCAATGGGGATTACCGCATCCGCGCGCCTCGCACATATTGAGCGCAACATCGTTGGTGATCTCGCCATGCTCGCCACCGGCGGCGATATCGAAGTTCGCCGTGAACATCGCCGTCGTCATGTTGCACATTTCGGACCCGACGATATCCCACGGACAGGTATCGAGTTCCTTCTCCACGCGATCCTCGGTGAACTGGATGACGCGGCCGGCCATGTCCTCGGCCTCATCACCGTAATCGCCCCAGATCGCACCGATCCATGCCGCACGCTTCACGAGCTCGGGGATGTTCCACTCGTCGTAGAAAGCGTTCAGGTAGTCGAACAGCTCCTCCTCGCTACCAGAACAGGCCGCGCAGTTCATCATGTTCGCAATCTCGCAGATCTGCGATGTACGATCCTCCCAGTCATCGTTTAATATGCGCATGACTTGGAAGATATTCGCCGAGAACCCGGCGATGGTGCGCAAGCAGTAGCTGTACGCTTCTTTCTCAGGAATGATCTTGCCGAAAGCGGTTTCGACGCCACGGTGCGTGTCAACGTGTTCGAGCAATGCCATAGCCTCTCCTTTCCCTTCGCGTTGTGGCGGGTCTGCCCCGCCTTATAGACTTGACGACAGTTTGATTCGTTCGGCTTTCGCTTCATAGACTGCAAACCGTTGCCCAATTCAGCATCGAACCCCTATAATGTGAAGGGTACTGGTAAGCCTGTTTTCATGCCGAACCGCACATGCAAAGAGCACTTTTTCAGAAACACTGCTTTGCTCAAACCGCAAAAAGGAGGGGTTTCCGATGCTTCTGAACGCCGATATAGTATTCGACAATCTCCCGTCCGATCTGAATGCGAGCATGGCGGGCCCGAAGACGATGGATCTTGCCTTGCAACGTCCTGTGCTCTATACGGGAAAGGGCCCGTTCGAGGCAAATCGCCTCTACCTGCTAAATTCGGAACGCATACCCCCGCGCGAACACACAGAGCGAGGGTGCACCATCGTCTGCATAGGCGACTCCCCCCTGCTCGAGCGCTATCGCAAGCGTTGCTGCGTCATCTCGGTCGCACGCGATGCGGACTTTTACCGAACGTTCAATGTTCTTCAGCGTATCTTCGACGAATACGATGCATGGGAAAACAATCTACGCGATATCGTCGAGCGCCATGACGATATCGGGGAACTGCTCACGGCAAGCGAGCAGGTTTTCGACAATCCCCTGTATGTCATCGACGGAGACTTCATGGTTCTGGGAACGTCATCGAAAGCTGCGACGCTAAGCAGCAACCCTGCAGCGGGTTCCTCTGACGGAAGATCCTTAAGCCTTGGAGCTTTCGATCAATTCCTTGAAGTCCACGACCTCTCGATGAGTGAGAAAGAGCCTCTCGTGCTCACATTGCTCGATCAAACCACGCTGAACTTCAACCTTTTCGAGGCGGACGTATACGCAGGCTGCCTCACTGTTCACTACGCAGGACGTCCGTATCGACCGAGCGACAAGCCTCTTATCAGGATTTTAGGCAAGCATGTGCTCGAATCGATGCAGCAGCTCGCCGCGCATGCCCCTGAGGGTATAGGGTCATTGCGACAGGCTCTGCAAGCGCTTGTCGAGGAGCGCCCACTCGATGCGCTTGAACGTGACGTCATCGATGCGGCGAACAGCGGGCATCGTTTCGTGTGTTTGAGGCTGAAGCTTTCGAATCAGCTCGAACAACTGCCTTTGGGCTATGTGCGTAATGCGATTGAAGGAACATTCTCGGACTGCGTCGTATTCGAATACCACCACAACTCGATCGTCGCGATAATGGATATCGACACCCTTGGCAATGACGATTATCGCGAATCGATCACAAAGGGCATCGAACCATTTACGGGCTCGATGGAGATGAACGCCGGCGTCTCGAATCCCTTCGATGATCTGCGTGCCGCTCGATACCTCTTCTTCCAAGCCAACCACGCATTGGATATCGGATTGCTCTTTGACCCAGGTGAAGGCCTCTACTTCTTCGAGGACTACGCGCTTCGCCAGCTCGTTATGAATTCGGTAAGCGACATGCGTCTGGAACTTTTGTTCCCAGAGGGCCTGCGAAAGCTCATCGCGCACGACAAAGCGTCACCAACAAGCTATATTGAAACGCTCCGCACGTATCTTGAGAACAACTTGAGCATCGCGAAGACCGCTAACGAGCTGTACGTCCATCGTTCCACTTTAATGGAGCGCCTCTCCCGCATCAAGCGCGAACTCGACCTAGACTTCGAGGACCCCGATGAGCAACTGCGTCTGCGCATCCTGCTACAGGCAATGCAAGCGCGTGACGAGCTTCGATCTGCACAAGATACGAAGCGCTCATAAGAAACGAAGGCCGGAGGTATTGCCGACCCCGGCCTTCTTAATGTGTTTGTAGGGTTGGGTTACTCCTCGATTGCCTTCAAACGTGCATCGATCTCGTCGAGGGCATCGGCCAGCTCCTTAGCCTGCGGGAAGCTCGCGAGCTTGCGCAGCGTCAGGCCCATAACCATCTTCATCTGAGGGTCGGTGGTGAAACCAGGTGAATACTCGGAAATGATAGCTGCTGCCTCGGGATTCTTCGCAAGTTTCTTGCACTTGTCGTCAACGGAAAACGCCATGATGGCCTCCTTCTCTTTTTCGCGGCGCAAGACTGCGCGCTTCTGCTGCTAATTGCCTGTTGTGCTCGTCTCGTCGAGCTTACGGTTGACATTGTCGTGCGCGAGGCGGTGATTGGCTATCCCGCACGATGGCGGGAATCGCTTGCACGCAACCGTACATGTTGCAGGGTGCGAAAGCGCAAGGAAGGGTAAACTTCCCGTATGGGCAAGCTGACCATACACGCAAGCTGCCCGCGATGCGCGCATACGCATCACGGGCAGTTATTACGTGGTTGTAGCGAAACGACGTTCAGACGGCGACTTAGAACCTTGCGTACCTCTTCAGATTGCTCTCAAGCTTCGCGATGAACTTCTGCGCGGTCTCGGAAAGATCCGCACCCTTCTTGGCAATGTAACCAAGGTGAAGCTTCACATCGGTATCCAACGGCACGGTCGCCAAACCCTTGCCGTCGGAAATGCCGACGAGGATGCCGCTCGTCACCGTATAGCCATTCAGCGCCACGATGAGCTCGGAAAGCGATGCACGGTCGGTGCATGCGATTGCCTTCCTGCGTGGTGCGCCGGCAAGCGCCTCTTCCGCCAGGAAGACGGGTGCTTCGGGCTCCTGCTCGAAGTAGATGTAGGGGTAATCGTCCAGTTGATCGAGCGTCAAACTCGCCGCATTCACTAAAGGATGCGTAGCCGGCAGCGCAACACGCGGCGCGGACTGAATCAACTCGACGAACTCAACACCGCACTCGGCAAATGCCGCGTCCAGGTCAGCAGCGGTTTGCGTAGTCTGCACCAGAACGCCAAGCTCGCTGACGCCGTCGGCCACATCGGCGATGACGCCATGCGTCGTACGGTCGCGCAAAGCATATTGGTAATCATCGCCACCGTTGGAAAGAACGATGGATGCGAAGGTCTGCACGTTGAACAAATAGTGCTGACCGGAAACTGCGAATTGCGTCATGCTAGGCCTCCTTGTTCTCTGCAGCCTGAGCCGCTGCTGCATGCGCTTGCGCCTCGTGCAGCACTTCTACTGCCTCTGCTGTCGATGTGCGCTCATCGATGAAACGCTTCGCCTTGTGCTCGGCAGAAACACCCAACTTATCGGTGTCGAATACGAGCACACGCGCTGGACGGACACCCGTGTGCGTCTTGAGCGCGTTCTCAACGCGAGCTGCGATCTGATCGAAGGGTTCGTCGGATCCGAACACGCGCTCGACGCTCACTTCGTACTTCGTGGTGTGCTTCTCATCATAGGCGCGGATGCGATACTCGCCGGATAGGCCAGCATCCTTGCGCACGACGTACTCGATATCGCTTGGGAACACGTTGACGGCGCTCACGATGAACATCTCGTCCTTGCGGCCGGAGATATGGATGCGCGCATGCGTGCGCCCGCACTTGCACGGCGTGCGATCGACCCAGCCGATGTCGCCCGTGGCGAAACGAATCATCGGACGGGAGCGCTTGGTCAGCGTCGTATACACGAGCTCGCCCTTCTCGCCATCGGGGAGCACTTCACCGGTAACGGGATCGACGACCTCGACAAGGATCTGATCCTCGATGATGTGCAGGCCGTCTTTGTACTCGCACATACCGGCGCATGCACCGTAGATGTCCGACAGACCGAAGAAGTCGTAGACGCTTGCGTCCCAGATATCCTCGATGGCCTTGCGCGTGGTCTCGATGGAACCGCCCGGCTCACCGGAGATGATGATGGTCTTCAGGCTCGCGAAGTCGACCTTGGGGTCATAGCCCTTCTCGATGGCCTTCTGGCCTAGCAGCCATGCATAGGAAGGCGAAGACCAGAAGTGCGTAGGCTGATACTGCTTCATCGCCCACAGCAGACGGTCTGAGGGCACAGCACCGACCCAAATACCGAGCGCACCGAGTTCCTGCGCGCCGATGACGCACGGACCGCCGACGTAGAGCGCGAAGTTCATGCCATGCAGATAGCGGCTGTTCGGGCGCATGTTGACCTGCCAGAACAGACGCGCTTCGGCCTTCATGAACTCATCGAAATCATGCTGAGAAAACGGGCTCATCGTGGGAACGCCCGTGGAGCCCGAGCTTGTGGCCATATAGACGACATCGTCCTCGGGTACGCAGCACAGCTCGCCAAAGAAGCTGCCAACGCCTTGGCAATCGCGTTCGGTCTGCTTGTTGATGAAGGGGAACTTCTGCAAATCGGCAAGCGTTTCGATGTGCGGATCGATACCGGCCTCATCCCAAGTGCGCTTGTAGTACGGGCTGTTCTCATAGGACCAGATGAGTTCGTCCTTTAGCCTCTCAAGCTGCAACTCTTCGAGTTGCTCGCGCGGCCAGGTTTCAACCTCATCGTAGTACTTCTGATCATAGGGAATATTCTTCTTTGCCATTTGACCTCCTTAAAAATGCTGCGTATGCGCTGCCTTGTAAATGGTAAAGCTCAAAAGACGGAACTGAATCCGATTGTGACATTGTACGACATGAAAGCGCGAGAATTAACGAGATGCAAGCCATCATGCCATATCGTCGATTATCGTGAAATAGAATGCCAAGAGTAACTCATTCTTCAGTCAATGCCGATTCTGCCATTTCACATTCTTCGGAAGCTTCGAGTGCGGCTTTTGCCTTCGCACGACGCAGCGCGATCCGGTCGATTACCACAACGGCATACACAGCGATGACGGCAACGATCATCATCACGCGCATCATTACGATTTCGGCAGTTTCGGCAGTCACGCCGAGAAAACCGGTCTCCGTCAAAAAGCTCTGAGCAGCTGACACGACGGTAGACGTCTGCATGAAGACGAGCAAGCTCGCAATGATGCGCGCCACAATCCATTTTTTCGAGGGATGCTTGTATTTGTTGAAAGGCAGAAACAGAAGGAAGCTTAAAAGATAGACCGCGATACACAAGCAGAAGAATGCATTGCCACCCAAGCCCATCAACGAAAAACCATCGGTTGCCAACTCGTACCCAACTGATAGGTTCGCAACGCAAAACGTCAACCATGCGGAAATCGCCATGTACAATCTGCCGCCATGCAACGAATCGGTATCAAAGAGATTGGCAATCTCGTTGATATATATGAGGAACATTCCCGCAATGATCAAAAAGTGCATGATGGGACGGAAAAGATCGAGGTCGGTGCCCACCTTAGCTCCGAAGTTGATCAGCGTCTCGCCGAACATGATGACCATCAAAAGCGCGCAGCGCTCTGTCAGGTGCTCCCGGTTCTCTTCGTTCAACTCGTCTTTGCCGCCAACGTTCCAGAACGAGAAACCAGAGAGCAATGCGACCAGGCAGACTATTTGCGCTGGATTCTTGGGCAGCGCATGAGAAGCCAGCACCAGAATCGCTTGGATTCCCAGCGCCACCATCACCATGCGCGTATCGCGCTTCATCTGCTCCGTCGGATGCGCCATATGGCGATAGCGAATCAACCAGTGCACAGCCATGTTGACGGTTATCAGCACCCAGCATATGTTGTAAATGGCATAGTGTTCCCAGCTGGTGCTGATAGCCTGCGTCATGACGATCAGCAAGAACATCGTCGTGAACAAAAAGACGATATCCGGTAGTCCACCAACACCAAGGCGGTTCATGAACACCGTGCTGTTGAACCATATCTGAATCAAAAGGACGAACGTAAAGCAAAAGGTGTAGTACGTATACCAATCGATGTTCGAGCCTTCAACGTCGGTAAGGACGCCTCCAATGGTTCGGATGCAGAATACGAGCACCAAATCGAAGAACAATTCAACCAATGTGGCCTTCGAAAGGGATTGATGCGCGCGCGAGCTTTTCTTGCCAGCTGCGAGGGCGTAAAGCTTATTGCCTATTCGTTCAAAGTTGTTCATGCGAATGCTGCCCCGTCCTCATGAAGCATCATCATCTGCCAAGAATCATCAGTCAGAAAGCTTTTGTTGCACGCGCTCCAAAGGTGTCAACGCATCCTTTGGTAAACTCTCCCTCTTCGTAAGGTCCTCGTGAACGATTTGGAAGATCACGGACATGATAGGCACGCCGACGAAAGCTCCGGGAATTCCAAAAAGCACCGTTCCAAGAGTGACTCCGATGAAGGGCCACATCCCAGTCAGACCAACGCGCCTGCCCACAACGCGGTTATACACGAAATTGGATTCGACCTGCGCCACCACGATAAACGCAATGAGGAAAACAAGGGCTTGCTGCCACGATGTCGCCAAAATGATGAATGCGCCGAAAATCGCACCGATGTAGGCGCCATACATGGGAATAAGCGACATGACTCCGATGAGCACGCCCAGCATGGTGGCATAGGGAAGCCCAAGTAAAAGGGCGACCACGGTGATAATCGTCCCGAAGATCAGAGCTTCAAGGGATTGAGCCACGATGAAGCGATGGAAGCGATCATCGATAATGCCGAGCAAACGGGTCATCTTCTCATCGAGCGCGGGGCTTAAGTAACTTCTCACCATTCTGTGGCACTGCGTGCTCAGCTTATCTTTCTCTGCAAGGTACCAGAATGCGAAAAGAATGCCCACGATCCATGCGGCCGCCACACCGAGGAACGAGGCGATTCCGGGAAGGATGCTCGTGATACCCGACTGCAACCATGTCGCGATGCTGCCAACAATCTGCCCCCAATCGATTCCAGAGACCTTATCGAGTATGCTCGCAGGCAAGACGGTCTTAACGAAATCGGAACTCACGATAGTATTGATGATGCCAGGCAAATCATGCGCCAATGTGATGACGGCATCCACGAGAGCTGGAACGATCAACAAAATGACGAAAAGCGCCACGATGACGATGCATACAATCGCAAGGAGCAGCGAAAAGACACGGTTTCGGGTGCCATCGCCAGTTTCTCCAGGAAGCACGCGCTCAAAAAAGCGCATGGGGATGTTCACGACATAAGCGATGATGATGCCTGCCAGAATCGCCGTGACGCCATTGAGCAAGATGGCAAGGAAGCTCTCGATACCGCCCCAGTATCTGATGCACAGATACACGATCAGAGCGGTCGCTCCGAGCCTCGCACATGTTTTCCAGGTTATGTTTTTCATCCTCGCCTATACGTTTGATAGCGTCGATTCATTTTGAACAGAGACAGTATAGCGTATCTGTCCGTTTTGGCTCTACCTCACGGGCGGCCCTGCTGGAATCGCGGATAACGTTCGGGAATCCCGTCACTTCGCGAATCGCCGATTCAGCGCGCGAAGCGCTATAGCGAACACCCATGTGGCAAGCAGCATAATTGCGAACACCACAGGCATATACTCAACGCCCCACATAGCAAAACCGTACCAATCGTTCGTCGCACGACCTTCCCCCACTCCGTTGATGAGGATGTTACCGCAATAGAAGATGCCGTAGATAAACGTCGGTAGCACCCCAAGCAGCGTTCCTTTGAACGAGACCGGCTCGCTCACATCGAACAGGATGAACTCGACTATTCCGAGCACAGGCAGCGCCAAATGGAACCAGAAGTTGACGCCTGCGAACATCGCCCCATATCCGAGCGTTGGGCCTAGGAACAATAGCACGGTCATCAGCGTAACGGTAACCGCCGTCGTAGCGGCGAACTTGAGGCGGTGCGCCCAGATGGGTGCATGCTCAACGCTTCCGCGTAAAACGCGTATAAGGCAGATGGCATAGATAAGCGAAGCTAAACCGAGAAGCAGGTTCGAAAGCACCGTGAAATACCGAAGGCTCAACAACCCGATCGAGGTAAGGGGCATATCGGAGCGCGAGAATAGCATCATGCACCATGTTGCAGGCTCCATGATGGCAATGATGATGCTTATGACAAGCGCGACCACGTGCCTGCGTGCAGGCTTCTTGGCAGATGTATTCATCGTGTCTCCTGTATTTCGCCTTTTGACGGAATGGACGATTACGGCACTTGCTTTATGAGCCTTAAAGACCTCGCTCGCCCCGTCGACCGTGTAGCTCTCCGACATACTGGCAGCAAAGTCATCCTCGAGAGTGAATACCTTGTGCTCCATGTTTTTCGGTATTCCCACTCTCGCAAATGGATTATCCCACGAATCAGGGGATTCAATGAGACAAAGATTGTTCAGCTAAGCTTCCCCCATCCGCTATCATGAAAAGCAAACGGTTACGCGAGCAAGCGGCGGTGACCCGTGAGGTTTCTCGATTGGGACGATGACCACAGCGCAGACGTCGGAATCTGGACGGCGACCGCAACGGATCATGAACCCAATCGTCTTATGCGGCGAAAGGGGCGCTGCTGATGCGTGGCATGAACAACCTGCAGGCGAATATCTGTCTTTTGGCAGTCACGTTCTGCTGGTCATGCGAAGTCGTCATCTTCTCGATCATCCCCGATGATGTGAACCCCTTTGCCACCACGTGCATTACGTCGCTCATCGGCGCGGTGTTGTTAGGCGCATGCTTCGCCAAAAGGATCGTCACGGCGTTTCGTCAGGACCGCTGGCTTTTGATGCGCAAGATCGCTGCGCTCAGCGCCATGAACACCGCCTACAGCGTGCTCTTCCTCGTAGGCCTCGATTACTTCAACGTGTCCACGGGTGCGTTCACAATCTCGATTACCGCGGTGGTGCTCCCCGTGATGCTTCTTGTCATGCGGCGCGGTGTCGAGGTGCGCACGTGGATCTCAGCGATTTGCGTACTTGCCGGCATCATCGTGGTCATGCTTCCCGCATACGAACCATCACAGACGGCGGGCCTTGCGGTGATGGGTGCAGGTTGCCTCATTCGTGCGCTCTACATCGTTAAACTGAACGATTACGCGAAAGAGCACGATCCCCTGACGCTCGCAACGGGCATGTCGGGTCTAAACGCCTTGTTCGCGTTCGTCCCCTGGTTCATCATGCAGCCAACCACGTTCGCAGCGCTTCCTTGGTCGAACGATCTGGTGGCGGCATACTTCATTTACGGTTACTTCGTCATCGCTTTCACGATATCGCTCAACATGCTGGCACAGCGGCGTGCAACGCCCGCGCAAGCCACCATCGTGTACTCCACCGAAATCGTGTTCTCGACCATTTGGGCCTGTTGCCTTCCCGCCTCGATCGTTGACCCCGTGGAACTGTCAGTGCCGATCATTGCCGGATGCGCGCTCATCATCATCGGCAACTTGGTGGAGGTCTTGCCTGTAGGGTCGAGGAAAGAGAAGGCGGAAGGCGTTCCAAAGATTCAAGCTGTCGCCGATGGCGCACTGCCTGGGGACGATGCGCAGCAGGCCAGCGTACCGCCGACGCAGCATCCGCAGGCTCAAGCCCTCTCGGCCCAAGCAACCGATCTAGTCACAAGGCTGCTCTCCCGCATTCCAAGGCCGACCGCACGCAAGGTCACGCTGTTCGCCATTCTCCTTGCCGTGTACCTGGTCATCGCCCTTCCCTTCAAGGTGCTCGAGGTCATCCCCGGTTTCACCGACATCCGACCCGTGAGCATGCTCTTCCCCGTATATGGCATCTTCTTCGGCATCCCGGGTTGCCTTGCGAACGCGGTGGGCAACCTTATCGGCGATATCGTCTCAGATAGCCTGCGGTGGTCCTCGATCGCGGGATTCATCGCGAATTTCGTTGGCCCGTATCTGATGTATGCATTCTGGACCAAACTGCGCAAAAAGCCGTTTGATTTGCGCGGTGGGCGCGTCATCGGGCTGTTCATTGTTACCGTCGTAATCGTCGCATGCGTAGAATCCCTCCTCATCTCCCCTGCCGTAGCTCTTTTCTACCCCGATGTGGACATCGCGCTGTTCGCAGGCACCGTCATCGCCAACGATGCGCTATTCCCCATCGGCTTCGCTATTCCGTTCATCATCATGCTGCAGGAAGAGATAGGCTTCGTACCGCTCACACCCAAACGGCAGTAATGCTCGAAACGGAGCATGTGGGTTCCAGCCTGTCTGGGCCAAGCTCCTCGGCTGTTTTTCCACCTACAACCCTATCGAAAAGCATCGTCATTTGTGCTCAAGCCTCGCCCAAAGCTTTTGATATAACAGTGAGCGTAGACTTTTTTCAGGGCCTTATCTGGCCATACACAAAAAAGCGGCTTTGACCTGGACTTTTGGCACGCCAAAAGAACGTTTTTGGGTCAAAAAGTGCCCATCTTCTATCCGGCTCAGCCCCCCCTCAGAGTTTGAGCGAAACAGATAGAGCCGATTCTGCTCTTTCACGGGAATAGCCCCCATTCACATCTCGAGAGAATCGGAAGGTCCCTAACCCGCAGGCCCTTCTTGCGTCTACGCGTCATATCCGTATCAGGCGATTTACGCAGCTTTGGGGTTTTCGCAGCACGGCAGAACCACGCATGCGCTACACTTCTAACCCATGGAAACCAAGACTGCTTTCATATTCGACTGCGACGGCGTGCTTCTCGATTCGATCGGCGCGTGGCATGCCCTCGACCAACGCCTGGCCGACGAGGCGGGTATCACAATGGATGCGAAGGACCGTGAAGCCCTGAACGCCTCCACGCTCCTCGAGGCAGCAGCGTACTTCCACAACCACTACGGAGTGGGCGAATCCGTCGAAGAGGTCGGGGCACGCTTCACGCGATTCTTGCTGGAATACTACGAGAACGACGCCTCGGAGACGCTCGGCGCGCTCGCGTTCGTGACGATGCTCGCAGAAACCGGTTCGCCTCTCTGCGTGCTTTCGAGCTCTCCGCAATCGTTCCTCGTTCCCGGCCTTGCGCGTGCAGGATTCTCAGGATTGATCGGCACCGTGCTCTCCGCCGAGGATCTGCCCTTCAAGAAGCGCGACTCGAGGCTGTATCCGCACGTGTGCGGCATGCTCGGAACGATACCGCAGAACACCTGGTTCTTCGATGACAGCTGGTACGCGCTCGAGGCGGCAAGCAAGGCGGGTATGCGCAACGTCGGAGTGCACTCTTTCGATGCATGCGGCACGCACGAGCAGCTCGGACGATTCTCCGAGCTCGTGTGCGACTCATTTGCGGAGCTTCCGCAAGATCCCGCGTTCTGGGGTTGCTAGCCCGTCCGAAGCGCAAGCCCTGCATTGAATCACCTCCGTCAACCGCAGAGGAAATCGAGGTCATCGTAGAGGCTGCAGGGCCCCACAATGGGATCGAGGCGACGGCAGCCGTCCGAGAGTTCGCCCTCGCCCAGACAGAGGATTTCACGAAGCGGCAGGCCATGGAAGCCTGCAATATCAAGAGCATAAAAAGGATGGCCACTGCCTTAAGAGAGCTCCAAAACGAGGGCGCCATCAAAAAGATCGGCACGAGCAAGGATGCAAGGTACAGGCTTTGCCAAAGCCGCTGCAAAGCTTGAAGGCGATAGGTCAGATGCCTTGCATGGCTACACGGTAGTCTACTTGATTATATCACGATACCGTGATAATATTACTGTTGCAACGAACCGAAGGGGGAAGGATGTCATGCCGACGCTAGCCAGATTCTACGGGATAATCATCAGGATGTATTTCCTTGGTGCGGATCATAATCCTCCCCATATACATGCCATCTACGGAGAGGATACGGCAGCCTTCGCGATACGGACAGGAGAGATCATAGAAGGGGACTTCCCGAAACGGGCGGCAGGGATGGTTCGCGAATGGATGAGGTTAAACGAGCAGGACCTGCTTGAGATGTGGGAAACGCAAGAGTTCAAGAAGCTTGAACCCCTTGACTGAGAGGAGTAGGGGCGATGAGATTCCATAAAGTGAAGGATGTCGCCACGCAGGAGGACAAGAAGCTCACCGTCGTCTTCGCCAACGGGACGACGAAGACCTATGATGTGAAGCCCCTGATGGAAAGATTCCCCGTCTTCAGGGATTTGGAGGACGAAACGCTATTCTCTGCCGTGGAAGTCGATCAAGGGGGATACGGCATCGTATGGAATGACGACATCGACCTATCATGCGACGAGCTCTGGAATAACGGCGTTGAGACGACGACGCCGTTCGATGGCCTCATCTCCTTTTCCGATGCAAGCGAGCTTTGGGGATTAAGCGAATCAACCTTGAGGAAAGCCATCTCCTATCGGAAGATAATATCCGGCGTCGACGCACGCAAATACGGAAAGCAATGGGTCGTTACCGCCGAAGCCATGCAGAGGGAATACGGAGCTCCGATACCGGATTAGAGGCTATCCCTTCCAGGCCGGCCGTGCACCGCCTCCTTCCCCTTCGGACGGGAAAGGAGGCGGTGTCGATAGGAGCAACGAAAACCCTATTGCCCGTCTTGCCTCCTCGCATTTTCCCCAAAAAGGCTATTCTTTGCCTTTTTTTAAGAAATCCAAAAAACATGCCCTCTGACCTGCGGTAATACAGGAGATTATTGCTCAGGTCCATCTCATGATTTCGTCCAAAATGGCATTTTCGGGCATTTTTCGGGTTATCGTCTTGGTGCACTTTGATAATGCGCTGGATACAGACGAGCCTTCGAGCCTTCAATGCTCACCTCGAAGGCGAGAATCTTTAGGCAAGCGCTTGATACCTATCCGATCAATCAACGGAACCATTATTACTGGAGATTGGTTTGGATGCCCGATCGCGTTAGCGCGAAAGGACAACCGATCCCGCCCATACACCAGTTGACCGGATAAGGCGAACGCTGCCGACAAATCCGTTGTGCATCCGACGCATTTCATAGGTGGAACGCTTGGCAAGAGGCCAGGCTGAACGCGGCTTTTAAGAATAAAGCCGTTTGAACCAGGCCCCTCAGTTGAGGGGCTTAGGCCACATTGTGAAAAACCCGTTGAAGACAGCATCTTCGAAGAAAGGGGTTGGCCATGGACGAAACCGTCAACCATGAGAAAATGCCAGCGAGAAAGGCGCCGCAGATTCGCAACTTCACCTACGACCCTATCGAAAGGCAGCGGATACTTTGCACCAAGGAGGTTGCAGCCTACTTGGGCGTTTGCAACGTGACCGCAACCAGGATCATGCGGGAATCCGGCAAGGCGTTCCGTTTAGGGAACCGGATCTTGATCAAAGAGGGAAACCTCCGCGAGCACCTCGCGAGTCTCGAGGGCAAGCTCTAGACGCTTCAGCTCGTACCTTGAAAAGCGAATACAGGACCGACTCCATACGCAAGAAAGCACATAAGCCGCCAAGCCTTCGATCATCAAGGGCGGAGTTGGAAAAGACGATGCCGACAAGGTGTAAAAGCCTGCCGGCATCGCCTGTTTTTCACGCTCAAGGCCACTAAGAAACTGGTAGTTTCACAGTGAGCGTAGGCCCATTTTTTCGGGCCCTGTTTAACCGCAAGCGGATAAGCACTCCTGACCTGGACTTTTGGCACGCCAAAAGAGCGTTTCTGGGTCCAAAAGGGCCCATCTTCTATCCTGCTCTGCTCTGCTCTGTCACTACATGGAAAACTGAGCGGCATCTGCATGTCAGTCGCGGGGGCAGGATTTGAACCTACGACCTCCGGGTTATGAGGCGCTTAGATTGAGGGAAATCCGAATCCTTGTAAAGCCTTATCGGGCGTTTGACCTGCGATTATAGTGAACTCTAGGGAACTCAAGGTAATTGTTGATTATTGGGACTTCCGCTCTCGTGTCCCAGTCGTGTCCCAATTCCATGTCCCAAACTACTCGTCCCATATCCCGAGAGGGTCGTTTTCGATGCAGTCATTTAAAAGCTTTTGCAACGCGAACGTTGACTCCTTTACGACGTCAAAAGGAGCCGATCCATCAAGCAACGTTGACTCTGCATGAACCAAGGGGTTTTGTCGGCGAATTCTCTCATTCGATTCAACAATCTGCTCAGCGCCTTCAATAGAGCTAAAGAAACTCGAGCAGTCTTTCCCATACAGCCACTTCCCTCGGCGAACCTTCTTTCCCTGCTTTTTCCTTAAGGCCCTTGAAGCAAGCGTTGCCACTCTATCGAAATATGATCGGTAATACGTTGCTGCTTCAAAATGATTGCCGATTGAGCTGAGCTTCAAGTACATCAAGTACTGAAAACGTGAGGGCCGGTCTCCTTCTAAAAGCCCAAGCAATCTCGACGTCGCATTGTCTTCAAGGGTATCGAGAAAACGCCCACAGCAATAGTCCGCTACATAGCTGCCCAAATCAGGTTGTTCGCTGTTCAATGTTGAAAGCAAATCAGGGTGACGCATCCCCCGATATCGAAGGTAGGTCGTGGCAAGCATGGTTTCATAAGCGGTCCATTGCTTGCTTCTCGAGGTGGTAAAAAGCTTATTCAGCACTCCCTTATTCAAGTATTCATCATGAGTGTTTAAGATTGCCTTCATTGTGCCTTCGCAGTCGTATAGCAACACCTCGGCACCTGAATCGAGAATCTGGGTCAATTCCGCTATCACGGTTCCCTCTTTGAACAAATCTGACCGGTGGTAGTAGCAATCCCGATATACCTCTCTTGCATCCAGACAAGTATCAATATCCCCAAAGAACTCAAGCAATAGCTCTTGATACATTGGGGCAGAAAAGTTCCCACCGAGCTGTTTTTTGGCAATCGCTTCATAGAACCCTGCAATTCTGCATGGTTCAATCGAAAAGGCACGTGGGGTCTGCTCCTCTTC
Source organism: Eggerthellaceae bacterium (assembly GCA_015062605.1). Taxonomy (GTDB): domain Bacteria; phylum Actinomycetota; class Coriobacteriia; order Coriobacteriales; family Eggerthellaceae; genus SIG42. The sequence continues at coordinate 48,004 of SUUI01000013.1, forward strand.
CTCAAACGATGCCCCGGCCAACGAGTTCGGAAGTTCCTCTTTACTCACAAGGTGAGTCTTCTCGTAATTCAGAGACAAACCAAAAGGCTCTAGCGCTCTCGCATATGTCTTGATAATCCATTTCGCAATTCTTTTATCGGCCCGTGTTTCGTCAATATTGAAGAAGATATGCAGATCATCGACGTATCTCACGAAACGGAATTCGGTAACGAATTTATTCTTCAACAATGCATTTGCGAAATCCCGATCAACTTGATCGAGGAGAATCTGCGTAGCAAGAAAAGATGATGCGACGCTGTTTTGAATAATCGGAAACTGGCCGCGACCGCAATAGGACAAGAGTCCAGACAACATCGCCAGATCAACCGATCCTATCGTTCCGCCAGTTGCTTTATCAACCAAATCAATTAGTTGTTCGATATTAATGTTACTGAAGAAGTTGCTAATATCCGTCTTTAGGCAGTATGTGTACCTCTCAGAACACTTTTTCGCTTCGATACAGTACTCGTCATACCCGCCTTTATAGTGTGCTGAACCGTTTTCGTATGAGCCAGAGTAATGAGCGCTGCGATAGTCTTGCAAATCGAGAGACTTCCTTCGGAAAACCGCAAGTCCACATGCTTGGATGTAAAGAAACATTATTGGATGCAGTAGGTAAAACACCCGTAAATCAGCGTTAGCTTTTTGCATAAAGCATTTCGCCGTCCGAGAACATTCAGGCATCAGAATAAATGCAGCATCGCTTATGTATCGAGCATAGAATAACGGGCTCTCAATATAATCCCAGTCTGCTTTGGAAAGTTTTGCGAACGGATACCACTGAAGATACGAGCAATGGCGCTTTTTCTGTCTACGATACATTTCGCAGACATTTTTCCAATCGATGTATTGGATGCAAAACAAAGCAGTAACCTTGCCACTTTCTATTCAAGACTTCACCGTGCTAGGAACGATGTGTTCAGCACTGTTGCACGCAAACAAGTTTTTCTTCACTCCCTGTTTATGCCTGGGAGTAATCGTTTAACCAGCTTGTAGACATCGCTCATCCCAGCATCGGGAATGTCGCGATTGCAACTCGTACGCTTTGCATTCGCGTTCTCGACCGCCCGCTCAATTTCCTCGATGCTGAATTGTGCGGGCTTCAGTCGTTTGTCGTAGTCCGGCATGTAGTGCTTCAGCTTGGAATCAACCTGTTGGGCAGTTGTGCATCCATTGCCCTTCTCGAAATGCATGACGAGGAACAGCTCAAACTTAGGATTGCTGATGGCAAGGTGATGCCGACGGTCTTTTCTCTCCCATTCCAAAAGGGCGGCAAACTCGTCGGCATCCCATTCGTCCACATCAATCATCAACCACGCCTCATCGCCCTTACGGAAGTCGTTCTCGCGCAGCGCCTTCTCGAAACGCTTGAGAACCGCCGCTGGGTTCCGCCGTGATGGATGGGTGTTCTTCGGGAACTTGATGGACACGCCCACATCGCGAAACGCCTCCATGGACAGATAATCCTGTTCCGTCTTGCCTTCGGCGGAAACCCAGCAGACGTCTCGGTACTTTCGCGTCGAAACATTGCGCCTGAGCGTGTCGTTCTTCCTCTTAGCCATAGGCGATTGCCTCTCCCAGCATCGGAATGCCACCGAAACGGCCATCCAGATAGCTTCTGATGAGGTCCTTGTCGAACCTTATGCCCTCGAATTCGCTAAGTCCGACCAGCTCTGAACAGCCATGTACATCTCGCTGAGAGATGTACATCTCGTCGCGGCGCATGAGCGACTGGTCCATGAGCAAAAGGTCGTGGGTGGTGAAAAGCATCTGCTTGCGGGTGTCTGGCCCGCAGGTTTCCAGGAAGTCCTCCAGCAGTTTTCTCGTGAGCATGGTGTGCAAGCAGCGATCAAGTTCATCGACGACGTACACCTTCGATCCAACCTGGCCACCTAAACCCGACAAATCGAAGAGCATCGGAAGGAGAACCATGAGGCGCTGCGTGCCAGACGACTCCATGCTCAAGCTGAATCTGTGCTCGGCACCATCAGGGCCAATATGCACGGTGCTCAATCGCTGAATGTCGGGCTTCCCATTGACAGATCGCGCAGTGAACATCTCGAAGCCATAGTCTCCGTTTATTTGATTGATGACTACTGTCACAGCTTCGTTTTGTCCGAGCTCGTTGATATGGCGGCGCAGTTCCGCATCCGGTGGCAGTGAGTCCATTCCGACCTGCTGGCCTTCCAACCTCGAGATGCCTGTGTCCAGGCGCGCAAGCGTTTCTCCGGCAAACTCCAGGAATCCCTCCCTCTTTTCCAGGGCGGTTGCAAAGGCCCAAGCGTCCGAGCCAACCCCAACAAGCTCTAGGACGTTTGCAAACCAAAGGAATGGATCTGCGAGCTCGGTAACGTTATCCGCCATAGCGCGCCCGAGGAACAACTGGTTACCGCGCGTGCTTTTTGCAACGTAGTTTACATGGGCCAAATCCGCAAAGAACGTCTCGTTGAAGCTGAAGACCGGCTTCTTTTCCATGTCGCGCTCGTAGACGTCGATTGACCCTTTTTCCTTGACGATTTCCAGTGATTCGTAGGAAACCCCATCGACGGTCGCTTCGACGACCAGCCGATACACATTTTTTCCTGCCAGGAAGGTGATGTCGAAGGTCGTCGGACGGAGAGTTGCTCCATCCTCGAGCATGAAGGGCTCAATTGGCAGGATGCCGTTCACGCCGGGATCCTGAGTCACCATTACCTTCAACGCCGCTATCGCCTTGAAAAGGCCGGTCTTTCCCGAAGCGTTCCCTCCGTAGACGGCAACAACGGGCAAGGCCTTCTTACTGCGAAAGCCCGGTATTTTGGCGAGCGTTTCCATGTGCTGGCGCTCCAGGGACCCCGTCGTACTGAAAGCCGCGCCGTCCCTGTACGACATCCAATTCTCAACCTCGAAATTCAACAGCATTGCTCTCCCTTTCATATTGCATCCAATGTGATATTATCACATTCATTGCAATTGTCAATCGCAATAACAGACTCGGACTATGAGATGCCTGTAACATTTATGCAGCAGCGAAGTTTCAAATTTCACACTTCATTGCATAGTTATGAAACGTTCTACTAAGTTTTACGACAGCGAATTTGTAAATCAGCAAATCCGCTGCACAAGATAATCCTGGTCGGAATTGTGTTTTACATCGGTTCCTGCAGGCCAAACGAGCGTTTTGTCTGCAGGAACCGATGTCGAATTGACTAAGTGTGAACCGAAACGTTTTGGTTTATGAGCCCGAGGAGCCACCAGACTGCTCTACCCCGCAATGTGAGAAATTCTGTATTCGGTTCTCAAAGCTGTCACGTGTGTTATGAGAAGAAGGATACTAAGATACATGCCTTGTCAAAGACCATTGAAATGGCAGCTGGCCCTCTCCGATCCTGTGGATTTTCCATGGACAATAGAAATATTAGCCCCTTTTTGGCCCCTTCCCTCATTTTTCGGACGAAACAAACAAAACAGGCCAGAGGAACAACCCTCTGACCTGCGGTTTTAGTGGTGGAGATGAGGGGATTCGAACCCCCGACCCCTACGTTGCGAACGTAATGCTCTCCCAGCTGAGCTACATCCCCTTTTTTCGAGCAGGCATCATTGTGCCTGTGTTCGCGCGCTTTGTCAAACGCGCTTCCGTGAGCGCGCTATAAAACGACGTGCTCTTCCTCGGTATCCTCCTCGGCTTCGCCCATATCAACCTGCAAAGCCTCTTCCAAATCAATTTCAATCGATTCCTCAAGCGTCTCGGTGATGAATGGCGCGAAGATCGGCTCGCCATTCTGCAGAAGCTCGACCGTACCCGTCAGCACATCGACATATTGATAGGACTGACGCGACGTACGACCGCGCTTGCGCTTGAGCTCCATGATGAAAAGCTGCGGATGAATCTGCATGAGCGTTCCCTCGCTCTCGACGATTTTGGAACGGCCCATGTTCGCACGAACCTTCAACTCCTGGCCCATATAACCTTCGAGCGTCTCGCGGATCGTGTCGATGATCTTGACTTGCTTCTCTAAATCCATGCGACTCCCTTAATCTTTAGCTCATATATTCCCAACCGATTATTTTATCATCCTTGTCAAGTGTGACGCGAGAAGCAAAGCCATTGAGACTGACGAGCATGACAACGTGGATTCTTACGCTTGCATCATCGCATCAGCAGCCATGCCAAGTGCGATGAATTCCTCGTGCGAAAGCGTCTCGCCGCGACGCCTTGGATCTATGCTCGCACGTTCGAACAACTCCCCAGTACGCCCTGTAAGCTCAGAAATCGGACCTTGTGCCCCCGATAGATAGGTCTTGAACGAATTGGAAATCGTCTTGCGCCGGGTTGCGAACGCTGCGTCCGCCATGCGGCAGGTGAGTTCCACGAGCCTTTGTTCAAGCGGATCGCCCGATGCATTGCACGGGGTTTCACGATCAAGGCGCACAACGGCGCTCTCTACACGCGGTGGCGGGTAGAAGTTCCCCGCACTTACCGCGAAACGCCCCTGTGGCTTGGCATACATACCGAGTTTGACCGTGTACGCGCCATAATCCTTTGAGCTGACCTTGGCCATAATGCGATCGGCGACTTCCTTTTGCACCATAACCGTTGCGCTTTGGATGCTCTCGAAACGCTCGAAGTAATCCAGGATAAGCGTAGCGGCAACCGCATAAGGCAGGTTAGACACGAAGCGCGATGGCGCTTTCCCCTCGAAATCTAAGACCTGGAGATCAAGCGCATCCTTGCAAAGAAGCGTGAATGCATCACCCCATGGCGCGCATGTCTTGGCAAGCACACTCGGCAGATCCTTATCGCGCTCCACAGAGATGACCGAACCTGCATGCTTGAGCAATGCGACCGTCAACGTACCGATGCCGGGGCCGACTTCGAGCACGCAATCATCGGGGCCCACGTCCGAAAGCTTTATGATCTTCTTGATGATCGCATCAT
>SUUI01000020.1 GCA_015062605.1 Eggerthellaceae bacterium
ACTGGCCGCCATTCTGAAGACCGTTATCACGTTTGCCATCAAAGGCTTTGCCTCGCTCATGGAAAACTTTCAAAAAATCGCTTGACGCATGTTCCCATTATATATAACATATGTTACGCAACAATTGTTATGCAAAATCCGTTTTCTGATGGAAAGGACGGGAAACATGCCTCCACGTGTGAAATTCACGAAAGAGGAGATCGTCGAGGCCGCCTTGCGTGTGACGCGCGAGGGAGGCATAGGATCGCTCACGGCTCGCTCGCTTGCCAACGAGCTCGGCGCTTCAACGCGCCCGATGTTCACGTACTTCGAAACGATGGAAGACCTTCGGCATGAGGTGCACGAAGCTGCCAAGGGCATCTACAAAGGCTACATCGAAGCGGGTCTTGAAAATCGCATCCCGTTCCTTGGGGTAGGGCAGAACACCATCCGTTTCGCGCGGGAGGAACCGTATCTTTTCGAGCTTCTGTTCCTTTTGAAGCCCGAGGGCGCGGATGGCGGCGTGATAGAGGCCCTTGCGTTCTCGCAAGATCTCGTACGCGATTCGATCATGCGCATCTATCACATGGACGCCTATGAGGCGGACTGCTATTACCGCAACCTGTTCCTTGTCGCATTCAGCTTCTGCACGATGACCGTGACGAACGATAACCCGCTTTCTGACGAGCAGATGAGCGCGATCTTCACCGAGATCAGCCTAGCCGTCTGCAAAGCGTATAAGGAGATCCCCGGCCTGCCGCGAGGCGATTACGATCGCGACGCGTTATTTGAGGCCCTCATCCAAACTGAAAGGAAGTAAAGATGTCCGATACGAAGTCCAAGCTGTCTTTTCTTGCTGCGACGTTTCTGTTCGCAGCTGCAGTGTTTCTGATTGCAAGTGATAGCCTCATCTTCGGCATAGCTGCATTCGCAGCGGCAGTGTGCTTTATGTGCATAGGGAGGAAGTGCCAGGAGCGGGAGGCGCCGAAAAAAGAAGGGGATGGCCTGTGAGCAAGAGCGCACTGGTGGTGATCGACCTCCAAAACGACATCACGAAGCATTATCGGGATATCATCGACACGGTCAACGAGGCGATCGATTGGGCCCAAGAAAACGGGATTCCGGTAGCCTACATCCAACATAACAACCTCTCCGATGGCGTAAAGACGTTCAAGCCGGGGACGAAGGGCGCCCAGTTCGTGCAGGAGCTTAAGGTGGTTTCCGATGATGTCTTCACGAAGTCGAAGACGAATTCACTCACAAGCGAGGCGTTCTCCCGATACATCGAGGAGAACGGATTCGATGAGTTTTACATCGCAGGAGCCGATGGGTGCGCCTGCGTGAAGTCCACGTGCTTCAACATGCGCAAGGCAGGCTATACCGTCCATGTCATCTCAGATTGCGTCACGAGTTATGACCTGAAGAAGATGGGTGAGATGTATGCCTACTACGCATCCAAGGGCTGCGAAGTGGCGCCACTTGATGAGTATCGCAAGCGGGCGTAAACGGGTTTGCTGAAAACCGAGAAAAGAAGATAAGAAGGATTCGATGGATAGGAACTGGGTATTCGCGCTCTGCATGACCGTCCTCTTTAGCATCGTGTACGCTACTGCGCTTGGTGATGTGACTATCGGCATCTGCCTGGGCATCTGCACGGGGATAGCATTCGGGCTGCTCGACTTCGAAAAAGGCGATAAGCACACTGCCGAGGATGGGAAAAAGCATGAAGATACTGGTTTTAAACGGTAGCCCGAAACGGCACGGCAGCGACACGATGCACATCACACGTGCCTTCCTTGACGGGATGCGTGATGTGGAAGAACAAGACGTGCGCGTGATCCACGCCATCGATTGCCACATCGAGTACTGCACGGGTTGCTTCACCTGCATGCGCAACGGTGGCACCTGCATCCATGATGATGACATGTGCGGTATCTTGGATGAGATTCTAGGCAGCGATCTGTTGCTGTTCAGCTTCCCTCTCTACGGCTTTAGCATGCCCGCTCCGCTCAAAGCGCTCATGGATCGCACATTGCCGCTTGGAAGTATGGATATGCGCCGTGTTGGCGAGCGCTACGAGCATATCGGGCAGGCGGATTTCTCGCATTTGCGCTACGTCATGATTTGCGGTTGCGGTTTTCCAAACAGCACGTATAATTTCGAGGGCATGGTGACCACGTTCAAGCTGATGTTCCCCGAAGATCACACGATCATCACCGTTCCGGAAAGCCCGATGTTCAACGCGCTGGAAGCAGCGATCGTAACTGTCCCGCGCCTTGAGCTGGTGCGCGAAGCTGGACGCCAGTACGCTAGGAACGGCGAAGTCGACGGGGTGCTCATCTCAAAGATCGGCACGCCGATGATCCCCGAAGAGCAGTACGCGGCCATCGTGAACGGCGCTGCGCCGTCACCAGGTGCTAAATAGAGGTTTTGAATGATACGGCGTGAACATGCCTTGTGAGGGAAGGTTATGAGCAGGATAGCTATCATCGAAGACGACGAATCCTTAAGAGGGGAGCTTTCGGGCATACTCGAGCTCGACGGATACGAAGTGCTTGCCGTAGAGGATTTCGGGCAAGCGGCGTATGAGGTTTTGCACGCTAAGCCCGATGCCGTCATCTTGGATCTGAGGCTTCCGGGTACGGATGGCCTGAGCATTTGCAGGGAGATTCGCAAGGAAAGCGATGTACCCATTCTCGTGCTCACCTCTTCCGATGCCGAGTTCGACGAGGTGATGAGCCTAAAGTTGGGAGCAGACGATTACCTTGCCAAACCCTATCGGCCGGCAGTGCTCCTGGCGCATATCGCACGCATTCTCGCGCGCGCTGATGCGAGCGCTTCCTCGCGCATAGAGTACGCCGGCATCGCCCTCGACATCTCCCGCGCCAAAGCTACATACGATGGATGCGAAGTCGAGCTTTCTCGCAACGAGATGTGCATCTTGGCCGAGCTCATCAGGGCGCGTGGGTCGATCGTCACACGTCAAGACCTTATGGTCGCATTGTGGCAAACCGATGAGTTCGTGGATGACAATACACTGACGGTCAACGTGAACCGCCTGCGTCGCACGCTCGAACGTGCGGGCGCGCCTGAAGATGCCCTCAAGACGCATCGAGGACGGGGCTACTCGTTATGAGCTTCCTTTGTTACGTGCGTGCACGCCTCGTCCCGCTCATTGCAGCGTTCATAGGCATCATCTCTGCTATTACGATCGCTAAGGTTTGTGGATGTCCGACCGAGGCGGTCGTGCTCATGGCGATCGTGCTTTTCATGTGCGCATCCTGCGCCTTCGTGGCAGCTTACCTGCATTCGAGGCGCTTTTATAGCGAGCTAGGGGAGCTTGCGGAGAATCTCGAGCATCCCTATCAGCTGCATTCGTTTATCGGCGAGCCTTACGCTTTCGACCATGCCATCGTCTTCGATGCCTTGAAGACCATGGGAACCGCCTCGGCTGAGGAGGTCGCCTCTGCGAATGCCAAGGCAGACGAACATCGTGAGTTCGTGGAGGGTTGGGTCCATGATGTGAAAGCGCCGCTCGCCTCATGCGGGCTTATCGCCAAGCGCGTCGAAGAGCCGGAACGCGCTTTGCTGGCGTCCGAGCTCGACAGGATAGGTCGCAAGGTCGACACCGCTCTATGGTATGCGCGCGCGGATTGCGCCAATCAGGATTATGCGATACATGAGACAGTCCTCTCCGACATCCCCCGTAAGGTGCTTCGGGATGATGCCAGGTACCTGATCGAGCATGGATGCATTCCCGAAATCGACATCGATGATGACGTAGTGGTGTTCACCGACAAGAAGCAGGCGGCTTTCATCGTCTCTCAGCTCGTCGAGAACGCCGCCAAATACGGTGCGACCCGTATACGGTTTTACGCATCATGGCATGATGCGGACACAGGATCGGGGCATGTCGACCTTTGCGTGGAAGATAACGGGCGCGGCATCCCTGCCTCCGAGATCAACCGCGTGTTCGAGCGCGGGTTCACCGGTACGCGGGGCCGTGAAGGCGCCCGTTCGACCGGCATGGGATTGTATCTTTCCGCACGGCTGTGCGAGCAGCTGGGGCTAGGCCTTTCGATTTGTTCTGTCGATGGCGAGGGCACGCGTGCGACAATCACCTTCCCGCTCGATCGGCGTCGCCTCGATGTCGAATGTGACAGGGATGTAAGGTTGCCGTAAGCAGAATCGATGGCACGCAAAAACACGTCTTTCTAACATGGGCATATAGCCAAAACGTTAGAGAGACAAGGAGCATCAACATGAATGAGAAGGATGCAGCAACAGCAATAGCCGGATCGGATGCGGCATTGCTCGAGCTCGAGCATGTAGGCAAGCTGTATGGCGGCAAGGGTGTAGTCACCCGTGCGCTTGATGATGTGTCCCTTCGCGTGAGGAGAGGGGAGTTCGTTGCCATCATGGGGCCATCGGGCTCTGGCAAGTCCACGCTCCTGAATTGCGTGGCGACCATCGACTCGGCCACGTCCGGGCGCATCTCGCTTTCAGGTAAAGACATCACCCGCCTACGTCGTTCGGAGCTCTCGAAGTTCCGTCGCGACGAATTGGGCTTCATCTTCCAGGACTCCAACCTGCTCGATACCCTCACCGGCTTCGAGAACATCGCGTTGGCCCTCACGCTGAAGGGCGAACGCCCGAGCATCATCGAGTCGGCGGTTACCGAGCTCGCGCGCACGCTGGGCATCGAGGAGGTGTTGCAGAAATACCCCCAGCAGATGTCCGGTGGACAGCGCCAACGTGTAGCTGCAGCCCGGGCAATCGTCGGGAAACCTCAACTCATTCTCGCTGATGAGCCAACGGGCGCGCTTGATTCGAAAAGCTCCGCGGTGCTTCTCGATGTGCTCGAGAACATGAATGCGAATATGGGCGCAACCATCCTCATGGTCACGCATGATGCCTTTGCCGCATCATATTCGACGCGAACCGTGTTTTTGCGCGATGGCCGCTTGTTCAACGAAGTCAGCCGCGGAAACGATCCACGCTCCGAGTACTATCAGAAGATCATGGATGTCATGGCCTTCTTAGGCGGTGAGATCGATGCTCGCTAAGCTGGCTTTCCGTAACGTCAAGCGCGCGGGTCGCGACTATGCGATCTACTTCATCACAGTTACCTTAGGCGTTGCGCTTTTCTATGCATTCAACGCGCTCCATAGCCAAGCGGTGCTGTTCGATGCGATGTCCGCCGATAGCATCCGCATGCTCGATTTGCTTAACATGCTCATCGGGATGTTCTCGGTCGTGGTGGCGTGCGTTCTCGGTTTTCTGGTGGTCTACGCGAATCGCTTTCTCATCCGCCGCCGCAGGCGCGAGTTCGGCACGTATCTTTTGCTTGGCATGAGCGCTGGCCGCGTCAGCCGTGTTTTGCTGTTCGAAACCGTGTTGGTCGGCATCGCATCGCTTGTTGTGGGGCTCGTACTCGGCATCGCGGTTTCACAAGGCCTTTCATTCGCCACTGCCGCGCTCATGGGAACGACCATGATGAAGTACCGCTTCATCATATCAACGGATGCCTTGGGCCTTACGGTGCTCTGCTTCGTCGTCGTGTTCGCGGTGTCCGCGATCATAGACGTCATCTACGTCCGCCGTTGCAAGCTGGTCACCCTGCTTTCTGCACACGAGGCAAACGAGCACGCCGGCATTGAGCGCATGCCATTGCGCGTGGGCGGTTTCATCGTTTCCCTTGTTGCTCTTGCATGCGCATACTGGCAGCTTGCCATCAATGGCCTGCAGATGCCCGATGCGCACTTCTGGGCTGCAACGGCTCTCATGCTGGTGGGCACGTTTTTATTCTTTTGGTCCGTATCAGGATTCGTCATTTTCGCCCTGATGCATGCCAAGGGCGTCTACCTTAAGGGCATCCGCATGTTCACGGTGCGTCAGATCGCCAGCAAGGTGAACACCGCCTTCGTAAGCGTGAGCGTGGTGTGCGTGATGCTATTCCTTGCTCTTACGACAGCCTCGGTCGGCATGGGGCTGCTCGAGCTTTTTGCCGGCAGCATCGAGCAGACCACGCGCTACGATGCCACCATACAGGCATCGCCGCGATTCTTCGACGATCCGAGCGGCGCGTGGATGGAAGAAAGCCAGCGTTTCGATGGAAGTATCGCTGCCTGCCTACAAAGCCGTACGGCGAGGTGGGATGATGCCGTTCGCGAAAGCGCGCAACTCGATTATTGGGCCTCCGGCGTGACATATCAAGCGCTGCTCGAGCAGGTCCCGAATGCCGAAAGCTTCAAGGATGTCGGAATGCTCGAAGCAATCGGCAAGACCGAGGTGCAGGTGATCCCCGCAAGTCAGTTCAACGCCTGCTGTGCGCTCATCGGCGAGCCTGGCATCCAGTTGGCAGATGACGAGTTCGCGATTGACAATGCGATCTCGAGCTATGACGAACTGGGTAGCGCTATGAGCGCATCGAACGTCACGTTGAAGGTGGCGGACGTGACGCTGCATGGCCATGGGTCGTTGGTGAATGTACCACTTGAGACTTCTGCCGTAAGCGCTGAGGCACTCCTTATTATCGTGCCCGATGAGGCTGTGGCGCACTTGCGTGAGAATATCGGATTCCCATCGTATAGCTATCTCAATGTGATGTATCACGCGGACCGTATACAGGGCGACGAGGCTTTGAAGCAGGCATTAATCGAAGCCCTGCCGCTGGACGAAGGCGTGACCCCCGCAACGGAAGAGCTCGATGAGCAGATAAAATCGGGCCCATGGCCGGTGACGAGAGTCTACACGGGACGCGCCATGGCTGATCAAGCAGGCGGTTTACGTATGGTCATCGCGTTCTTGGCGCTCTACATCGGTTTCGTCATGCTCGTCGCAACAGCTGCAGTGCTCGCCATCCAGCAGCTCTCCGAAACCGCGGACAGCCTGGGCCGTTATCGCCGCTTGTCGGATCTAGGTTGCGACTTGCCTAAGATCTTTGGCTCGTTGCGCGTGCAAACGGTCGTGTACTTCTGCGCACCGCTTATCTTGGCGGCATGCCATACGGTCTGTGCTGTGGTGGTGATCTCAGGTACGCTCTTTAGCGAGCTCGGCGTTGATCCGACGAATCTCATCGGCATCGCTGCCGCTGCCATCGTAGGAATCTATGCGGTGTACACGCTTGCGACGTATTTGCTCTCTAAGGGCATCGTCCGCAGCTCCATGTTCCAACCGAGAGCCGCCTAAGCATTCTCTCTGATCTCTCATAATCCTAAAAGGCCGCGATCTAAAGCAAGTCGGATCGCGGCCTTTCTGATTTTAATAAAGGCTTCCTATTTTGAGAAATCGATGTTGACGGTTCCAGGGGACAGCGTCTCCCCGCATGCGGTGAGAGTTGCCACGCCGGGCTCTGTGCGGTAAACGATTGCAAGGGCGCGCCCGCGATAGGTCGTGTAAGCGCCTTTAAGGAAGCTTTCGGTAGGGGCGGGGTTCGCGCTTCCGAATGCAAGGAGGACTCCTCCCTCGACCTCAACGCAGATGCGCTCATCTGCATTCGATTCCACGCATCCTGTCTTGTCGCATATATCGATCGATACATAGGCGATGCCGCCTGCGATGATTTTCTGGCCCCCTTCGACCTTCGCTGAGATCTTCAATTCCCCTCGAGCGGATTGGAGGCTGCTTCTGCCAACCTCTAGGCCTCTCTCGTCGAAGGATATCGCTTCGAGTATGCCGGGTTCGTATGTCAGGCTGAATCGCGCAACATAGCCGCGTACACGCTTTTTCCCTATAAGTCCTCCATTTCGGCGAAGCTCGATCGTATGCGCATGCGCATCGTAGACTTCCACCTCGGTATCGGTGCCCGCGCATCCGCGCCATGACCAGCTGGGGATGGCATCGGTGCCCCTCCATGTCGCCTTGTAGGTGCGCCCAGCCATGCGATTGACAGGTCTTACCTGAATGGAAGGACCATCGAGGGCATCCCATACGGCGCCGGCCAAGGCGGCTGCCGCATTGGGGTTGCCGAGGATATCAAGCGCGCCGGAGCCAGCAATGAGCCACGGCCAGGGTTTCGAGAATCCCGCCTCTTCTGCAGAATACGCCCAGGCTCCCGCTCCCGCTTCGCCCAAATAATCCCAGGCTGCCCACATGAAATCCCCGATAAGGTTCGGGATCTTCTCGCATTTGCGCCAGTTCGAAGGCAGCTCAAAGGGGAAGGTCTCCGATCCCACGATGATGCGGTCCGGGTGCTTTCTCGCATCGATTGCGTAACGTGCAGATGCGTAGTTGTAGCCTGCGATATCGAGCGCATCGAGGCCGGGGGAGACGAGCTTATCCGCACCGGGGACGTTCGCGAGAAGCGTCATGCCGCGTCCCATCGCCTGGGCCGTGAGGTTGAACATGAGGCTTGATTTAGGGGCATCCGTTTCGGCAGCGGACTCGGAGACGCCCGTGCCTTCCTCATACCAGCTCGACCCGAATCTCTCCATCACGAGCATGGCGAGGTTAAGGCCGCAGGTTACAGGCCGCGTCTCATCGAGGGAATGCAAAAGCGAGACCATCGATTCCTCGATGGCGATGCCCTCGGGCAAAAGCGGATCTGCCACCTCGTTTCCGATGGAGTAGGCGATAACGCTCGGATGGTTATAGTCGCGAGATGCCATGCGGGTAAGATCATAGTCGAGCCAATCGAGGAAATGGTGGGAATAATCTCCTATGCTCTTGCGCGAAAACCACATGTCCCACGCCTCATCTATAACATACATGCCCACTTCATCACACGCATCGAGGAGAGCTGCCGGTGCGGGGTTATGCGCAATCCTCACGGCGTTGAATCCGGCTTTTTTCAATAGCCGGATGCGCCGATACTCGCTTTCAGGGAAGGAGGCGGCGCCTAGGATGCCGTTGTCACAATGGATGCAGCCGCCCTGAAGGAGGGTCTTATTCCCATTGACGAAGAAGCCATTCGGGCTCCATGAAAGGAGCCTTATCCCGAAAGAGGTCTCGGCGGCATCGAGCAAAGCTGATGAGGGGTCTTTTGCTTCGCGAAGCTCGACTACGCATCTATAGAGCGCGGGCGCTTCAGCGCTCCAGAGCTTTACATCGGGGATCTCAAGCTCGACGCTATTTCCCATGCCCGCTGCAACAGGTACACCCTTTGGGCTGATGATCTGTATATGGGGTGTACCGCCTTTACAGGCTACATCGACGCGGATAGAGGTTGGATTTATAGAAAGCGTGGTAATGCGAATACCTTCGGGTTCGATGTGCTCGTAGGGTCCTTCCCAAAGCCATATCGGACGGAAAAGGCCCGCACCCGAATACCAGCGGCAGTCCGGTTGCTCTTCGTTTGCACAGGCTACTTCTATGGTGTTGGTTCCTTTTCGAGCTATCCCTTCCAAATCGATGAAGAAGGGGATGAAGCCATAAGGAGGCGCATCTACTTCGATGCCGTTTACCTGAATGCGCGCATCACGGTAGATGCCTTCGAACTCGAGCGCCAGCGCACCTTGCGCCTGTCTCGCATCAAGCTCGAAGACCTTACGGTAACGATAGGATGCGCCATGATAGTAGCCCGAGTTGCTCTGTGCGGGCGCATCCTTGCTCCGTTTGTTCCCGAGCATGGCGTCATGGGGGACGATGACGGACTCAAACGGCCCGTCGTCGCGAGAGAATTCCCAGCCTGAATTAAAACAAGATCGCCTCAAAAGATTTCACCTCGGGGGAATTGTACCAGAGGGAAAGATGATGCCATAGGATTCCGCATCCTAGGTGCGCCCGCTCTTTCATGGGGCAGGTAGGAGTTTTCTTCATCGATTATTCTCATATTTGCCCAATAAAATGTACATTTTCCCAAATGACACGGCTACGCGCGTATTAAAATGAACCGTGACGAAACGGTACGAAGAAGATTGCCGATTCGCGGTTCACATCAATTCCTGGGGGAAGGAACCAAGTATGAAGAAGACAAGTATTCTCAAGACGCTTGTCGTGGTCGTGATCACGGCGTTGCTCGCAACGTGCATGATCGCGTGCTCCGGCGGCTCGTCCTCGAGCAAAGCGACTACCGGCCCTGTCAAGGTCACCGACGTGACGGGAAAGGAGTTCAACCTCGAGAAGCCCTTGACCAAGGTCATCGGCACGCATAATCCGACGTTGAACGCAGTCGTCGTCATCGGAGGCGGCGGCCAGCACCTGGCCGGTTTCGGCAACAAGCAGAAGGCTGACGGCCTGTATGCAAAGGTCATCCAGAATTGGGATGCCATCGAGTCCATCGGCACGGGCAAGAACATCAACCTCGAGACGGTTGCCAAGCTCACGCCCGAGATGGCTCTCGTTCCCGAGCGCCAGGCCTCCATGGCCGAGGAGTATGCGAAGGTCGGTCTTGACACCTTCGTAGCGCTGCCCAACCAGGAGAGCTTCGACACCATCAAGGAATCGCTTCTGCGTGTAGGGACGCTGTTCGGCAAGGAGGCTCGCGCCAAGGAGATCAATGCCGAATTCGATAAGCTTATCAAGGATGCCAAAGACACCTGCGCCAAGGCCACGGAGAAGCCCTCCGTGCTCTTCATGGGCGACGACTTGTATGAGTGCGCCTCCTCTTCGATGATTCAGACCTACATCATCGATGCCGTCGGTGCGACAAATGCCGTTAAGGGCGACTATAAGGCCGGCGAGTTCGCGAGTGTCGATGCTGAGACCATCGCTTCGTTCAATCCCGATGTCATCTGGATTCCCAACTATGCGACGTATACGGTCGACGACATTCTCAATGACCCCAAGCTCTCCGAAGTGAATGCCGTGAAGAATGGCAAAGTTGCCATGTTCCCGTCGGCTCTCGAGCCGTGGGATTATCCGACGGCCTCCACGTGCCTGGGCGTCTGCTGGGCCGCATACAACCTGCATCCAGACCTGTATTCGAAGGATAAGCTCATGAAGTCCGCCGACGAGTTCTACAAGCTCGTTTATGGCAAGACCTTCACGGCTGACGAATTGGGCATCAAGTAATAATGCGAATGCGCCCCGCAGCTATGTGGCTGCGGGGCGCATGCTTTTAAACATGGGTCCGGATAGGAAAGAGGGAGTCGCCAAGAGGCGGCATCGTTATCGCATGGTTTTCACCGTGCTTTGCATCCTTTTGGTCTTCTTCGCGCTCATCGCCCTATCCATCGGCCATTACAGCTATGACCCGAGAGATGTGCTCCGCACGCTTTGGGAGACCATCTCGCCAGGCGATCTTTCCGATCCCGCGATGGGCATGGTGCTTTTCAACATCCGTATCCCGCGCGTTGCCGCCGCTGTGCTCGTAGGGGCTGCGCTCTCACTGTCGGGTGCGGTATACCAAGGCGTGTTTAAAAACCCGCTCGTCTCTCCCGACTTGCTCGGTGTCTCGAGCGGTGCGTGCGTGGGTGCCGCCGCCGCAGTGCTTCTGGGGCTTGGCATGGTGCAGCAGCAGGTGCTCGCCTTCGCGTTCGGCATCATAGCCGTGACGATCTCGGTGACGATTCCCAAACTCATCCGTAACAACACGAACCTGATGCTCGTGCTCGCGGGCATCATCACGAGCGGATTCATGTCAAGCGTGCTTGGTGTCATGAAATTCGTGGCCGATGAGGAGACGGAGCTTTCCGCCATCGTGTTCTGGCAGATGGGGTCCTTAACCACCGTCGACGGCATCGATGTGGTGGCCGTCTCGCCCATAGCCATCATATGCGTGGTGGTGCTTATCGCACTTGCGTGGAGGCTCAATATACTTTCGTTCGGCGAAGTCGAGGCGAAGACCCTCGGTGTGAACGTGAAGCTCATGCGCGGCATCATCATCGCATGCGCGAGCTGCCTTACCGCCTCCACGGTTTGCATCTCCGGCACAGTCGGCTGGGTGGGGCTTGTCATTCCGCATCTTTCACGTCTGCTCGTGGGAAGCGACCATCGCCGCTCGCTGCCTACAGCGCTTCTGCTCGGCGGCGTGTTCATGCTCGTGATCGATACGCTTGCTAGAACCTTGACCTCATCTGACATACCCCTATCCATCCTCACAGGACTCATCGGCGCGCCCTTCTATGCGTGGCTTCTGTACAGGCAGAGGCAGGCGAATCTCCTATGAGCCTTACTGTCGAACATCTCGGTTTCTCGTACACGTCTGCCAGACAGATATTCTCAGATGTATCGTTTACTATCGAGCCGGGTCAAACGCTTTGTTTGCTCGGACCGAACGGCTGCGGCAAGACTACGCTTCTCAACTGCATCATCGGACTCCATAAACCCACCTCGGGCAAGATCTTGATAGACGGGCAGGATACAGAGGGCCTCTCAGGTGCCGATATCGCCAAATACTTGGGCTATGTTCCCCAAGAGATTGTCGCGGCATTCGATTACACCGTGCTTGATTACGTGGTTACCGGCTGTGCACCTCATCTTAAGTGGTTCAAGCGCCCGGGTGACGCCGAATACGAGAAGGCATGGGATGCACTTGAGCGCATGGGCATCGAGAGATTAGCCGAGCAATCCTACGCACGCATCTCTGGTGGCGAGCGCCAGCAGGTGAGCATCGCCCGCGTACTTACGCAAAAACCCGCCTTCATCCTCTTGGATGAGCCGACGAGCCACTTGGATTTCGGGAACCAGATCCGCGTCTTAAAACTCGTCAAAGAGCTCTCGCAAGAGGGATTCGGAATCCTTATGACCACCCACAATCCCGACCATGTGCTCTC